>JACBXP010000009.1 GCA_015863185.1 Aerococcaceae bacterium DSM 111020 | reverse complement strand
CACCACGACATTTATATTTTAACGACGAAGACGCAGACATAAAGTATAATCAACGAAAAAGTGCATAGAAAAAGACGACTGAAATATCAGTCGTCAAAACTCCGTCAACATTATTTGACATAGAGCCGGAAATAAAACACAACATCCCTCTATTAGAGAGACGCTGTGTATAATAATATTACCCATCTAAATGGTCAGCGTGAAATGCTAAATGCTGATCGATAAATGTTTGAATAGTATAATACGAGTGATCATAATCTTTTTCGAATTGATAATTTAACGCATGATTTGATTGTTCAACCGCTTTTTTGAATTTATCCTCTAACAATTGTTCCGGATAGAATTCATCTGCCGATCCTTGCGTTATTAATATTGGAGCGTGACCTGTTTCGGATTCACTTACTAAATGAACAGGATCCCATTCTTTCCAATCTTCATGATTGTCACCTAAATAAGTAGAAAAAGCTTTTTTGCCCCACGGTACTTCTGTGGGATTACTAATGGGCGCAAAAGCCGAAATACTTTTAAAACGGTTGGGATTTTTTAATCCAATTTGTAATGCACCATAACCACCCATCGAATGACCAATTATGCTTTCATTTCCAGAAAAATTCGGTATTAACTCTTTAACAATGTCACTTAATTCCTCAGTGATATAATCATACATCTGGAAATTTTGGCTCCATGGCTCTTGAGTTGCATTCAAATAAAAGCCTGCTCCTTGGCCTAAATCAAATTGATCAGCATCAGGAATATCTTTTCCACGAGGTGAAGTATCGGGAATGACCACAGCTAGATTTAATTGATTTGCTTGACGTTGAAAACCACCTTTGGTAGCAAAATTCTGATCATCACAAGTTAATCCAGATAAAAACCAAATTAAAGAGGTTTCTTTTTCTGAATTTTCGTGGAGAAATAATGTAAAAACCATCTCACATCCTAATACTTGAGAGAGATGTTGATAGCGACGTTGAATCCCACCATGAACTTTCTTTTCTTCGATTATCTTTAATTGTGTCATTTTTTCCTCCTATTCAAACGTAATAATGTCTCTTAATGATTGACCATCTTCTTGTAGTTCAATGGCCTCATTTATTTTATCAATTGTCATTCGGTGAGTTATAAATGGATCTAAATCGATTTCTCCAGCCATGTGAGCTTTGATTATTTTGGGTAGCCCCGTTCTTCCTGTGACACCACCAAAAGAAGAACCTTTCCACGTACGTCCTGTAATTAAATGGAATGGACGTGTTGAAATTTTATCTTGACCAGAAGCCACACCCATAATAATAGAAAGTCCCCATCCTTTATGTGTACATTCCAATCCAGCATTCATTGTTTCAGTATGTCCAACACAGACGAATGAATAATCGACACCACCGTCCGTCATTTCAACAATATACTCTTGGATCGGTGGGTCAATTTCATCTGAATTAATAAACTCTGTGGCTCCAAATTCTTTCGCTAATTTTTCTTTTTCATTATTAATATCTACCGCAATGATTCTTGAAGCCCCTAATTCTTTTAGCATTTGAATAGCAGCAAGCCCCAGGGTACCAATACCAAATACAGCCGCTGTTGAACCTGATTTAAATTCAGCGTCATTCTTAACCGCCCCAAGTCCAGTGGTCACTCCACACCCCAGAAGCGCGACCTTATCCATTTCTGCTCCTTCAGGAATTTTAGCGACAGAAATATCTGCTAAGACCGTATATTCAGAAAATGTCGAGGTCCCCATGAAATGATAGATTGGTTCTCCTTTATAAGAAAAACGTGGTGTTCCATCGGGCATGACCCCTTTACCTTGTGTATCTGAAATCGCTGAACAAAAATTTAATCCGCGTTTACAATATTCACATTCGCCACATTCCGGTTTCCAAAGGGGGACAACTTTATCCCCTACTTCAACATTTGTGACTCCCTCTCCAATTTGTACGACTGTTCCGGTCGCTTCATGACCTAATACACATGGAAAAATACCTGACGGATCATTTCCTGATAATGTATAAACATCTGTGTGACATACAGATGTAAAGTCTATTTTAACCATGACTTCATGCTCTTTGGGTTCTTGGACATCAATCTCAACAATTTCTAAGGGCTTACCTGGTTCAAAGGCCACCGCCGCTTTTGATTTTACAGACATAAGATCTCTCCTTCTTAATACTTATATTGTCAGATACTAATTCTATCTTCTCATGACCTTTTTCTTAGAACAAGTAATTTACATTATTAATTTGAAAATATAAACATTTTATAAAATGATTGATTAATTATTTATTTTAAGGTCAATTATTTTACATTTTGTCAATTTTATAAGATAATTAATCAGAGGAGATGATTTAATGATTAATAAAGAAAATAAAGATCCACGTTATAGATTTTATAATGATAAATTCAAAGACCAAGAGCAAGATACACCGGCACTTCAATCAGAAATGTTACCAGAACCTGATTGTGGTGAAGAATCTTACGAAGGTAGCAATAAATTAGAAGGTAAAGTTGCACTAGTCACAGGTGGTGACTCAGGTATTGGACGGGCCGCGGCGATTGCATTTGCTAAAGAAGGTGCTGATGTGGCTATTCAATTCTTCCCTGGAGAAGAAAAAGACGCCAATCAAGTAAAAGAACACATTGAAAAAGCAGGCCAAAAAGCATTGCTATTACCGGTAGACTTTAGAGAACATGGAACCGGAGCAGATGTGGTTGTTCAAACTTATGAACACTTTGGTCAACTTGATATCTTAGTATTAAATGCCGCACAACAAATTGCCCAAACATCACTGGATGATTTATCAACGAAACAATTCCGTGATACATTTGAAGTTAAGATTTTCTCAATGTATGAGTCAATCAAAGCCGCTGAAAAATATCTTGAACCAGGAGCATCTATTATCACCACTACTTCTGTACAATCATTCAGCCCTTCAAGTCATTTGATTGATTATGCTGCGGTAAATAGTGCTGTATCAAACTTTACAGTAAATATGGCAGACTATTTCGCTTCAAAAGGAATCCGCGTAAATGGAGTAGCTCCGGGTCCAATCTGGACGCCATTACAATTAGACCAAGGACAGCCTGAAGGTCAAATTCCTGAATTCGGTCAAAAATCACCTTTAGGTCGTGCAGGTCAACCGGTTGAATTAGCACCCGTTTATGTTTTATTAGCTTCTGATGATGCGTCTTACATTACTGGTAGTATCTATGAAGTGACCGGTGGATCACAAATAACACTTTAAAATAAAATATGCTAACCCCAATCCATACATATTGGACAGGGGTTTTTATTATCGTGATGAATGTAATGATTCATTGTAAAGATGCACTGATGGTGTCTGCTTCCATAAATATGCTATTTGGAACCATCACGGCCAATGAAGAAAAAATGACACTAGAATAGCTAAAAGCAAAAGCCTCTTCTGCTGGTGAAACAGTCGCTAAAGCCAATTGGTCGTCTACAACAGAGGCAACAACAAATGCGCCGATTGGATTGTCTAACTCAGGATAATGGATAGGAAAAGCAATCCCACAATGAAATTTACCTTCAGAATACATTTGACCGATCCCATTAAGTTCAAAGTTATCATTACTAGCCAATTCCAGAGGAGAGGCTTCATCATGAAGCAATGCATCAAAATATTCGGCCGATAAAGCATTTTCGTCAGAAAATTCTAAAGACATTGTAGAGATTCCAGAATAAATTAATGCTTCTTCCATAAAATAAAATTCAATACGTGCCCAATCTTCAATCATCCGTTCTGGGTTTAAAACTCCTTCTTCAGCTTTATAAGTATATGAGAGAACTTGTAGTCCTGTTTCAGCTCTTTCGAAATATACCTCAACATCGTCATAACTATTTTCAAAACTTTCTTCTATCTCAGTTAAAGTAGTTACTTGATGACTGTCAAGATCCATAATATCTAAAAAGTTGTATTCTTCAATTTGCTGATAGTCATTCCATGCGATATCTAACATCTCATTATTCTGAGAGGTATCATTAAACAATTTTGATAAAGTTTCAGTTAATAATGGAGAATCCGTGCCATGTTCCTCAACGGTCTCAGAGCGTACATCATCTTCCAAGTTATCATTATTTTCTTCCGCGTATCCTACCTTAGAAAATAGATCGAGAGACAGAAATATGAATAATATCAATACGTGTTTTTTCATGCTTACCTCCTATTACTAGCTGATTAATCTCAACTAAATAATAACATAAGCGCTTTCATAATTCTATCGCAACTTTCCATTATATTAATTTCCTGATGATATATATTTTAATCCAATAAAAATACCAGCCGAAGCTGGTTAGAATAATTATTGAACGTTAACGTTTGCGGCTTGTAATCCACGGTCGCCTTCTTCAATATCGAAAGTCACTTCTTGACCTTCTTCTAAAGTTTTGAAACCGTCTCTTTGGATTGCTGAGAAATGCACGAATACATCTTCACCGTTTTCTTGAGAAATAAATCCAAAACCTTTGTCCGCGTTAAACCATTTTACTGTTCCATTATTCATAAATGAAATCCTCCTTGTGTGCAAAGCACGTGTATTGTTGCAGATATTTATTGTGTAACTAAAAGGATTTAAATATGAATTAAATACTTTAATTGTCAAACTAATAATTACTACACTATTAATAATACACGTTTAAAAAATAATGTCAACTGATTTCAATCTTTTATTTATATTATTTGATTTCGTTGAAAAAATATTGACCTAATTATAGTAAATTTATGCAATCTGCTTAAAAATAAACGCACTCTCTCATAACAAGAGTGCGTTCTAACCAAGATAAATTTATGTAATTATTGAATGATCAATTATGCATATAAATATTCTAAAACAGCAATTGCTTGTTGAACATTCTCTACTGTAACATTCGCTTTATTTGATAATTCTTTCAACGAATGAATTAATGACTCTGGACGGATGATAATTAATGGTTTGCCCTTGTTAATAGCTGTCGTTGCATCCATCGCTGTATTCCATTGGCGATAATCTTCACCGAACAAAGCAATAACGATGTCTGCTTTTTCCATCCAAACTGCAGTACGGAAGTTGTTAATATCTGAAGCTGCATCATCACGATAATAATCGCCTGGTTGTTCGCCTAAGATTTTTTCACCAATCGCATCTGATTGGTCATGATCCGTTTGTGGTGAGACAAAATTAAATTCAAGGCCTTTTTCTTTAGATAGCGAAATAATTTCATCACGCCAGTCATCGTGAATCTGTCCAGCTAAATAAATTGTTAATGTCATAATTTAATCCTCTCCTTAAATATAGTTTAACATGAATGTTTGTTAATTAAAAATAGTATGCCCATATGGTACAATAATAAAGAATAGAAGGAAGTGAAGATATTTATGGATATCATCTATCAAGATAATCATTTATTTGTCGTTGTAAAAGAACCGAACCAACTAGTACAAGGCGATGTGACAGCGGATTTAGATTTGTTAACAAAAGCAAAACAATATATTAAAACACATGAAAATAAGCCAGGCAATGTCTATCTCGGTCTTGTTCATAGATTAGATCGACCTGTTGGAGGTGCGATTGTTTTTGCTAAAACATCTAAAGCCGCTTCAAGATTATCCGATCAATTGAGGCGTAGAAATATCACACGACATTATTATGCAATAACTGATCAACTAGTAAATAAAAGAACGGGAAAACTGATTGATTATTTATATAAAGATCGCTCAAATAACCAATCTTATGTCGTCAATCAAGATCATCCAAATGCTAAAAAGACAATCCTTCATTATGAGTGCATTGCCCAAAAAGATGATCATTCATTAATTAAAGTTCAACTTGAAACCGGTCGCCCCCATCAAATAAGAGTTCAAATGGCACATGCTGGAATGCCTATCGTGGGAGATCAAAAATATCATCCCAATCCAAAACACCATCAACAAATTGCTTTGTGGGCGGAAGAATTAAGTTTGGATCATCCTACTTTGAAAAAACGAATGACTTTTCATTCAAATCCACCTACAAAAGTATTCCCCTGGAATTTATTTTATAAAGAATGATGATAATGGAGAGGATTTTCAGTAAACTACCATATTTGACGAGCGATGTATTATCTTGCATGAACCATCATTGTTAATTATTTGATTTCGTCAGTAATTTTTTATAACTATGTTCAATATACCATGCGCCTAAGGGAGCAGTTATTAATATTGAAAGGACTGCAACCACCAATATTATTTGGCCTGAGGCGAGCCCCGCAGCTAAGGGGATTCCCCCAATCGAAGCTTGGACTGTTGCTTTAGGCCAATACGATATTAGAACGAACCATCGCTCTTTCAAATCAAGCGACGTTCCCAATAATGATAACCATGTACCTACTGTGCGGAAGAATAAACCACCTATTATAAGTAGGATAATGATGAAGCCCGCTTGTTTTGCGATATTAAAATCAACCGTCATTCCAACCAGAACAAAAAGAACAATTTGAGCGATTTGCCACATTTGATTATAGTGATGTTCGGTGATTATCGCATGTTCAGGTATGTTGTGTTTATAAATAATACCAGAGACCATCACAGCTAATAAGCCTGAATAGGGTAATTGTAATGCTTCCTCAAAATAAACAATCAAAAATGAAAATGACAAATAAATCATCGATTCATAAATGGGATTCATATTTTTAAATTTAGAGAAAATTGGCATTATTTTACCTAAAACAACTCCTAATATAATTCCGAGAATAAGTTTTAAAGGAATCATCCACAATGTTAATGTGTTTAAATGGCCACTGTGAACCATGTTCAATAACGCATAAAATATAACTATAACAAAAATATCATCGACAGATGCTCCCGCTAAAACTAACTGAGGAATGTATTTATATGTACCATAATTCTTATTCATAATTTGAATCATTTTAGGTACGATGACAGCCGGTGATACCGCCGCTAACACGGAGCCTAATAAAGCCCCTTCCTGCCAAGTAAGGCCTACTAAAATTGGACTTAAAATTGTTATACCAATGATTTCCAGTGTTGCCGGCACAAATGACAACATTAGTGCTGGTCTTCCCATCTTAATTAAATCATCGATTTTTAAGGATAATCCTCCCCGTGATAAAATAATAATCAACGCAATTTGTCTTAACATACTGGATAGTTCGAGGGTTAGTTCATCAATTAAATTCAAACCGAAAGGCCCAATACACATACCAACAATAATCATACCAAATAAAGAGGGTAATTTTAGTCGTTCTGAAATGACACCACCAAGCCACCCTATTAAAAAAATTAACGCAAATGAAAGTAACATATACCCTCCTATATTTTGTGAATTTTAACGATCTTTATTTAATCATATCATAAAAATTCGTAATCAAACAAAGCGTTTGATTTAATGTTAGTTAATTTTTTAGTAAATAATTCATTGAACAGTATTTTTAATTGTATCATATTCGTATAGAGATAAAACAAACGTATTCACAAAATATAGCTATTGTTCATTACTTTATGGTATTCTATTATTCAAAGATGACATCATATAGGGGTGATAATTATGCAACGTGTCAAAGCTTATGATGGCTTAAAAACAATAGCCATTTTATCTATTATTTTATATCATTTATGGCCCACAATTTTTTCTGGTGGTTTCTTATTTGTCAATAGTTTTCTTGTTTTGTCAGGATATCTTGCTGCGAATAAACTCAATGATTTAACGATAAGGCAAGATTTTAAAGAGATATTTAGCTATTTATTTAATCAAATTAAACGCTTATGGCTTCCTATGTTTGTGATGATCATGCTAGTAGTGGTCTTTCTTTTAATTTTTAATCGTTCAATTTTGAGTTCTATTCAATTAGATATCTTTGCGAGTTTATTATTTTCAAGTAATATCGCACAACTTGCATCTGATAAATCTTACTTTACCGAAATGGCTTTTCAGTCACCTTTTACCCATTTATGGTATGTTGCGATTCATGTTCAGTCACTGATTATTTCCGCATTTTTGAGCATTATACTGAACCAATTTTCATTCAAACATTCTCACAAAGCATTATTTTGGCTAAGTTTGATGACTATTTCTCATCTAGCCATGTTATTACTTTATCAACCAGGCACTGATCCGACATTCGTGTATTATAGCTTTCTTACTAGATACTCATCATTCGCTGGTGGTATTGCTTGTTATTATTTAGTCCCTTATTTCGATGAATTTCTTGATCATTTTGATGATAATCTAATACATTTTAGTGAATTCATCATTTTATTCATTAGTTTTTTTGCCTTAATTAGTATCTCTTTCATTGTCAGTGACAGTGATCATCTGACCTATCAAATTTGGTTAACGTATTTTAATTTATTAACGATTTCTTATATTTTCATTACTCATCGTAAAATATTTTATCTCGAGAAAATGCTCGACCATCGTATCATCCATTATTTTGGTCAATCTACGTATAGTCATTATTTATGGTATTACCCGCTCATTGTCGTTGGCACCAATTTTATTCGTCATTTCCAAAATCGGCCAAATCTTTTGTTCTTTTTAATTTTATTAACGATCCTTGTGATAAGTGGCATCTTTTATTTTATTGTGGAATCTAAGGTTCGTTCCTTTAGTATAAAAGACAGTGTTAATAATCTTTTAAGCTTTCGAGAGTCCCCGCTTTCTGCAACATCCTCGCTTGCTTGGCTTGGTCTCTTTTTATGCTTTGTGATAGCGTTATTTTTCACTGGAAATAATAAACCCGTTGCATTACTTGAATTAGAATATAATGAATACAAGGGACAGACAAATATTGGTCGATTACCTTTCCCAGGAACCGAAAAAATGATCCAAACACATGACACACTATCTGAGATGGATCAAGAACTTAACACACAATTTATTGAAAACAACGCCTTTAAAACGCCTTTAACGAGCGCACTAGAAAAAAATCCGCGTATTGATACGAGTGTCATCGCCGAAATCAATGAAGAAAATCAAGCAATCTTAGCAGAAATTGAAGCATATAATCCTGAGATTATGGAGATCCTCACACCGGAAGAACTTCTTTTTGCAGCGGAAGTACCGGTCACATTCTTTGGTGACTCCTTGACTTTATTGGGCGAATACACTTTTAGCACTGTTTTTCTCAATAGTAATACACTAGGTGTAAAAAGTTTACAAATATGGGATAGTTATCCATATGTTCAGGAACTGATTGATGCAGGAAGGCTTCAGAAAAATGTTGTCATCAATCTTGGAACCAATGCTGGACTAGATGAAGAAGGAATGGAGCAACTCATTGATCAAATGGGGGACAGAACAATTTATTTAGTAAATACGAATTCTGCTGTCGAACATCTAGGACAAGTGAATGATGTTATCGATACAATGGTCAACAAATATCCTCATGTACATCTTGTGGATTGGTATAGTTTCGCGCAAGGTGAAACTGATTTATATGCACATGATGATATTCATTTATCACCCATGGGAATGAATTATTATTCTGCATTGGTAGCTCAAACAATGATGCAACAAAATGGACAATAATAAAAGGTCTTTGATTGTTAATATCAAAGACCTTTTTTTAGAATAATCTTCTGCATTATGAGGCCATCTTTTGTTTAATGATATTTATTAATCGTTCAGTAAATTCAGATGTCGATGCCGAACCACCAATATCACGAGTATAATAGTTTGAATTCTGTAATACGTCTTCTAACGATTTCGTAATAAGCTCAGCTTGTTCTTGAAGATTTAAATATTCTAACATCATGACAGCCGAACGAATCAAAGCTATTGGATTTGCCCTATCTTTTCCGGCAATATCTGGTGCAGATCCATGGACAGGTTCAAAAATAGCAATGTCGCTTCCGATATTGGCTCCAGGAATTAGTCCCAGACCCCCAACAAGCCCAGCACATAGATCAGATAAGATATCACCATACAAATTTTCAGTGAGAATTAATTGATAGTTTTCTGGATGCATCACCAATTGCATACAAAGATTATCAATCAATGTTTCTTCTAATTCAATATTAGGAAAATCACGTGCTATCTTACGTGCTGAATCAAGAAATAATCCATCTGTTAATTTCATAATGTTTGCTTTCGTCACAACCGTGACTTTAGCAATTTTATTTTTTTGAGCATATTCGAAAGCCTTCAACGCAATACGTTCACTTGCTTGACGTGTAATTACTTTAATCGCATGCATTTCATCATTATTAATCTTTTTTTCGATTCCTATATAAAGATCTTCAGTATTTTCTCTAAAAATAACAAGGTCGACATTCTTGAACGGAGTCTGTACCATGCTCTCTGTTTTTATAGGTCGAATATTGCAATACAAATCAAAATAACGACGTAATGCGACATTATGCGATCGAAAACCTGAACCAATGGGCGTGGCGAGAGGTCCCTTGAGCGCAACTTTAGTCACTAGAATACTTTTTATCATTGTATCGAAAAAATCTTTTTCTGAAGTTGAATTGTCTTTTAAAACAATGTCAAACTCCAAAGGTATATTGGCCGCTTTGAATACTTTTTGTAGAGAATTGGTAATTTCTGGACCGACGCCATCTCCTGGAATAAGTGTTCCTTGTTTCATTGAAGCACCCCTTCTTTATCCATTCATCTATTTTATTCATTATAAATACCATGCATTAATTTAAGCATGGTATTTATAATGAAGTGATCTTAGATTAATAAGTTAAGCCAAATCCTTTATAATATTGATTTCCTTCAGAATCTTCATAACCATAAGTAACGCCTGGACGAAGATATTTGTCTTTGTCATAACCTGGAACATCATTACGTGTTAAGCAGACTCCATGCTCATCAACTGCGATAACCTGCTCATTTTTTGGTAATGTAATCGGTAAGACACCCTTCGGTTCTATTTTTCCATATAATACTTCTAATACTGCTAATGGATCAGATTCATAAATTCCGACAAGTGCATCAGAGAATGGTTCAATATTGTCTACAATCCATGGAATAGTAAAATTAACCGTCGAAATGACAGGGATATTCGCCTCTTCTGCTTGTCTAACGATAGCATGCATTTCATTCGATTCACTCAAGGTTGTCTCTTTATAAGCATCACCATTTGTTGCATAATTTGTTTTATCTTCACAGAGCGTCAATTCTAAGAGTCCTGGTGTAGCATTGAAATAATCTCCCGTTTCTGGATACATAAAGAACAAGACAGCATCCGCTTGATCAACTGTATCAACAATCTGATAGCCTTGATCTTTTGTGCGATTTAATATGAGTTCTTGATATTTTGCTGCTCTTTCTGGGTCTTTATGGAACGCTCTAATGAATACTTTTTGTTCTGATTTCAGCGGTAATACATTTTTATTCTTCAATAAGGTAACCGATTGTTGATGAACTTTGTGGGCATAGTCTTTGGCATCATCGGATTGCGCTACATTTTCTTTAGCTTTTTCCGGATCAACATATGTTTTATGATCGAATAGTCCTAGGGTGAACATTTCTTCTAAGAGACGTTGATTTGCTTCATCTATACGATCCATCGATATATATCCTTTTTCAATCGCTGTGATAATATTTTCTACATCATTCGTTGCTCCAACGATATCTGTTCCTGCATTGATCGCTTTAGCATAACGAGCAACAACATTTTTATCTTCAACGCCCCAAGGTGTGCTATCTGTAACACCAGTATCAGAGTTGACGTATCCTTCAAATCCTAATGTGTCACGTAGTAAGTCTTGCAAGATATAATGATTGAATGCCATTCCCACTTCTTCAAATGGAATATCTTTGCCTTGATATGATTGATAATGGGATTTGTCAATCGACGGTGCAGAATAATAAGGCATAATCGAGGATGGCTGTTCTTTCACAGCTCTTTCAAATGGTTTTAAGTGATAATTTTCTAATGATCCTGGTGTACGATAAACATTCCATTTTCCTTCAACATAATGTGGATCGAAACCATTTTCTCTGGCTCCTCCACCCGGGAAATGCTTAACGGTCATAGCTATCCCTTCCTCATCCAAAGTTTTGCCTTGGATGCCACGAATTAGACGTGCCATAATTTCCCCAATCACTTCTGGATCTTCTCCAAATGTTCCGTATGTTCTTTGCCATCTAGGATCTGTGACAACATCTGCCATATAGAAATATCCTTTTCTCAGACCCACATTATTCCACTCTTCACACACAATTTCTGCCATTTTATCAGCAATAGAATAATCACTCGTCCCCATAATTGCGGCCGCAATTCCTAAAGTCCCAGGGAATAAAGTGAAAGCACCTTCTGATTTATCACCTTCAAGTGTTTGTTCTGAATTTTCATTTCGTGAGTTCGAAGCAATGATAGCTGGGATTCCTAAGCGTGTTTTTTCACATACTTCATTGACCGCATTGACCCACTCTGCAATATCTTCGGCAGGCATATTATCCCGCAAAATAAAATGACGTAATTTTAATCGTTCAATTGTTTCGGTTGTTGGATAACGATCTGTCCGCTTCATGATACTTCCATCAGCTTTTTCAAATTTTTCATGAAGAATGCCTGTTTCACCTTCTTCATTTGTAGCTTTGCCTGTTAATAATTGATAAATTAATAACATTCCTGCTTTTTCATCAGTTGTCATTTGCGAAATTAAATCTTCCGCTCGCTCTTCTGCTGACAAGCGCCAATCCTCGTAAGGATCTAACTGACCATTATTATTTAAATCTTTGAATTTTAAACCGTCTACTTCGATGATTGATTTATGACGTGTTTCTAATTGTATTTGTTCCATAAAACCATTCCTTTCTCATGAATTTAATATGAATCTTGCTTATTTATTTTAGATAGGAATCCAAAACGAGTCATCTGATGTCTTAATTGAATAGATGTTTATTATGACTCGAGCGTCTAACATTGAATAATGTTACTTTTTAAAAAATTTTATTTAGCACTGCAAATCGCTGATTAGACAATAAAAGTTAGCATCCCTCCCCAATATTTAATGAGTGACTTCTAAATTGAAATCGTATTCATTTTCTATTTTAAACTCTTCAGACATGTTTTGCAACATATCAAACATAAAACAACCAAAACATTCATGTATTATATTATGCTTAGTGTATCTATGAAAGTTCTTCTTTATACCAAAGAGAGATTAAATGTAAGAAATCCCATCATTCATTTAGGATTCAGCTATGATTTCAATTTGTTTGGCCCAGAGAGAATAATCCATTGCATATTCAATAATATTGGGATAATCTCCCATATATTTAGTGATATCAATGATACCATCCTCGAATAATGAAGTTTCTTGATTCTCATAAATATTTTTGATATGCAGAAATTTGATATCATCTTTTAATGTATGAAAAGCTTCAACAATATTTTCGCCCGCAATCAACCAATTTCCTGTATCAAAGGTTAGCCCCACTGATAATTCTTGTTGATTGAGTGTCTCCAGAACTTCTCTAATGATATCAGGATTTCCGGTAGTTGTAGATTGATCATTTTCTAAAGTTAGAGATATTTGATACTCATCCAGTTGTTTAGTGACCCGCCTAAATTCAATATCTTTTATCACTTGATAATCACCAATCGTCATCTTAACATTTCGACAATGGAGTAACTTTGCTAGTTCAAGGCCTTCATAAAATGCCGGGTTAATGGCTTTATCAACAATAAAATCCGCAGGTATCGATAAATAATATTCCCATTGCATATCATCTTTGGCTTGTTGATATTGGTTGATTTCAGCTTGATATTCTTCGAAATCTTTACTAAATAGTTCCATGCGAAATTCAATCCCATTGATTGCGGGATGTTTCATATCACATAATTTCTTAATCACCTCTGCCTGTGTCCATTGATTTGTCTGACCTATAATTGTATTCATAATTACTGCCATTTTAATCCTCCCTTATCTTAACTTCATTTTATAGGTTTTGTAGCAAAGAGTACACTTGTTATAATATTGATTGACCAACTTTGGGTTTAATGGGGGTCTTTAGGATTGCTAAATAAATACAATCAATCATCAGAGAATATATTTTTATAGTAAAATAGTGCCCCATTCCTAAAAAGGAATGAGCCACTGGATATAACTGAAAGATTAGGCTTCACATGCTAGACAGACACTTGAACGGTAAAACTCTTGAGCGGCTGAGGTCGAATGTTGATAGTACAATGATTTGATACCATTTTCCCAAGCATAAAGATGTAATTGATTCATCTCTTTAGCTGTTGTCATGGCTGGGTTAATCATAATATTTAATGACTGGGATTGATCAATAAAACGCTGACGCACGGCCGCTTGATTGATAATTTCATATTGATTAATCTCAGCGAAAGTTTTGAAGACATCTTTTTCATGATCAGTTAAGAAATCAAGATGTAAGATGGAACCATCATGATTTTTGATATCTTCCCAAACATCCGGGGTATTTTTGCCTTTTTCCTCCAATAATTCAACAAGATATTTGTTACGAATTGTTGTTTTAATTTTACTCATATCTTTCACATAATAATTACTGAATAAAGGTTCAATCGATTGTGAAACCTGTCCAATAATAAATGCTGAAGAGGTGGTTGGTGCGATAGCCATCGTTGTTGAATTTCTTCGACCTGTTCCCTTCATTACTTCAGGTTCCCCAAATTTTTCTGCTAATTCACGTGAGGCTTTGTCTGCACGTTCTTGAATTGTTTTATGAATTTCTTCATTCAATAGACTTGCTTCGACTGATTCAAAAGCAATCATATTGGATTGCAGCAATGAATGCCATCCTAGCACGCCCAATCCAAGGGCACGATTTTCAACAGCGAAATTGTAAGCACGTTCTATGAAGTAAAATGCTTGTGTATATTCTAAGTCTTCAGAATCGCGTAAATTTTCTAACTTTTCGATAAATTCAGACATCACTGCATCCAAGAAAAAAATCATTGTTTCAACAGCATCGGTGTCTTTCCACTCATTATAGTGTAATAAATTCATCGAGGATAAGTTACAAACAAATGACCATCTTTCGTTGTCTGGTAACATAATTTCACTACATAAATTTGAATGTGTGATTGGATAATCTTTATACCATTCCGGTTTATTTTTATTGATGGTATCTGTGAATAGAATATATGGATAGCCCATTTCGACTCGGCGTTGTAACACTTTAGCCCAAATCGCACGTTTATCGCGGTCGCCACTAACCATTTCACGCATCCATTGATCAGATACTGTTACGGCATGGTTCAAATCTTGAATATCATTTCCTTCAACACCGATTTCAAGGAATTCTTCAATATCTGGATGATCAATCGGTAAATACGGTGCGAAACGACCACGTCGACTAGATCCTTGACTGACAGTGTCGGTCATTTGTTCGAACAATTTCATGAAATGAACGGCTCCACTAGATAAACCATTATTTGTGATACTGGCTCCCCGTGGGCGTAAATTACCAAAATAGCCTGATGTTCCTCCACCATATTTTGACATCATTCCTACTTCTGAAGCAGTATACAGGATAGAGGCCATATTATCAGCCGGTGTGCTACCAAAACAGCTAATTGGAAAACCACGATCATTTCCAAAATTTGTCCAAACAGGTGTAGATAATGAATAGAAGCCACGACTCATATAGTCATAGAATTTATCCGCAAATCCTTCAATGTCTAGGATTTCCTCGGCACGATCCGCAATAATGCGAATTCGCTCCTGCGCATCTTGCCCTTCCTGTATATATCCGCGGGACAAGAAGGTTTTACTATCCTCTGTTAACCAATAAAATGGTTCATATGTTCTTTCTTTTAATTCAGTTGCCAATCACGATTCCCCTTTTCAATTAAAATAAATCATCTGCAGTAACAGATTGTGAACGTTTAGTGTAGTTCACTGAGCGTTTAGCAAAGAAGTCCACATGTTTTGTTGACACAATTTCTTCGTCAAACCACAATGTTTTCTCTACTTCTTCATCATCAGTTTCAAAAATACGTTCTAATCCGATCGCTTCCAATGAATTATTCAGTCTATTTTTAATAAATTCTTGGACAGTATATTCCGGCATGAAATCAATTTCACCGTCTTCATAGATCCAAGCTAAAACATCTTTTTCTGATTCATAAGCTTCTTTTACTAAATTGTAAATTTCTTCAGCCATTGTTTCATCGAACCAATCTGGATTTTCTTCTTTAATCGTATTAATTAAATCAACACCAAATTCTCCATGCAATTGCTCTTCTTTAGAGGTCGCTTCAATAACATTCGAAATACCACTAAATAGATTTTTATGTTTATTGAACGACATAATAATTAAGAACTGGCTAAATAATGAGATGTGTTCAATAAATGCTGAGAACAACAAGACAGAAATCGCATAATCACGATCATCGCCTGTTTCAGAATATTTAATATGTGAATTTAAATAATCAACGCGACGATTTAATGCTGGTATTTCATCTATTTCTTCAAATATCTCATTTAAACCAAGTAATTCTAATAAGTGTGAATAGGCATCAGAGTGACGAACCTCAGATTCAGCAAAAGTCATACCAACATTGGCTAATTCTGGTTTTGGTAAGCGATCATATAATTTTGCCCAGAATGTTTTAACACTCACTTCGACTTGAGAAATGGCAAGCATCGCATTTCGGATAGCAACTCGTTCATGAGGTTTCACATTAATTTTGTAATCTTGAATATCCGATGTGTAATTATATTCAGTATGGAGCCAATAAGAATGTTGAATGGCTTCTTTATATGATTCTAATTCGGGATATTCATAAGGTTTCAATATTTTTCTTGGTTTGAAAATATCTCTTTTGCGCAGTTTTGATTGTTCAGCACGATATAAAATATAAGCCTTTGCTGTTTTTGGGAATTCTTGATGCATTAATTCCATTTCTACGAGATCTTGAATTTCTTCGACATGAATCGGATTCTTATCAATTTTATCAATGACATATTCCGCAACCCTAGAAACATCTTCGGTCGTCATTTCTTTTGTTTCATTATTTGCTTTTTGGATAGCAATCTTAATTTTTTCACCATCGAAAGAAACAACTTTCCCGTCACGCTTGGTAACATTTGGTTTTGTTTTTCCTTCAAGTGGTTCATTATTTATATATGGTAGTAAGCCAGAATATACAGGCTCATGTGGACGATGAATCCCATCAATGAATACTTGTGGAACCGTCATAAAACCTTGTGAGCGAATAAACTCTAATGCTTCTTCATCAGACTCAATATTAATTTCCTCATAATCTATGTCATTTTCTTGGAACCATAATTTTAATTTGTCACACCAAGGACAGGTAGTCTTAGTATATAATTGTATTCTTGACATGAATGTCACTCCTTTAACATTTGTCCCACATCAATCACCAAACACCATATATGGGCACTGTTTAGAATTATAACACAAGATATTGTGACTTTACAGTGATATTCTGGGATTATTTTATATTCTGACTTTTTGAATTGGTGAATTGCATGACAACAAGCTTTATGAATTTATTTTTCTTTTTTACATTTTTATTTCAGCTAGTCATAAAAAATCCTTGTTGAATAAATTATAATAAGGGATAAGTAATTTACTTTCAACTTTAAAGATTGCATGAGATTCAAACATATATTATAACGCATCCATTATCATCTTTAACTAATCAAGAAGTATTTCCTCAAATAAAAAGTCTCCTTCTAGCTTCATCCACTAGAAGGAGACGGTGATTCAATCATTTAACGTTTAATGGTCGAAGCTGGATCTAATTTACGTTGAATATAGCCAAAGAGTATATCCATTATAATAGCCATCAATGCCGTTGGGATTGCCCCAGCTAAAATAATCGCAGTCCCGTCAGTAGCAGCAACACCTCGTTGAATAATATCTCCCAGACCACCGGCACCAATAAATGTTCCAATGGCAGTCACCCCAATAGATACGACTAAGGCATTACGCAGTCCGCCCATGATAACGGATGAAGCAAGAGGGAATTCGACTTTTGTCATCATTTGAAATGGCGTCATCCCCATTCCTTTCGCTGCATCTAACACATTACTATCAACACTTCGTACACCTGCATAAGTGTTTTTCAGAATCGGTAAAATTGAATAGATGAAGACAGTAAAAATCACAGTCTTCGTCCCAATCCCCATCGCTAACATTAATAAGGATAGCATCGCTAATTGAGGTACGGTTTGTAAGACATTGGCAATGGTGATTACCCAATCAGCTAAACGATGATGACGTGCTATATAGAATCCTAAAGGGATGGCGACAATCGCAGCAAAGAGAACACCATAAATTGAAATTAAAAAGTGACGACTAAATTGTTCCCAAACATATCCGCCATTTAATTGAAAATAACGGATAAATTGTTCAAAAACTGAAAGTTCTGAAACATTTGGTAATTGATCGATATTCATTATGGTGTCTCACCTCCTTCTTTTAATCGTAAGGGTTCTACATAGGGTTCAGCATCTTCAAAATAATTATTTTCTTTTAAGAATTCATCGGCAACCGTTGCTGGTTCTAATAAAAAGTCATCCGAAATATAATTTAATTCTTGCATGAGTTCCGTCGGAATTTTTCCTTCTAATTTCAAGAGAATTTTATCCAATTCCGGATATTCCTCTAAAATCTCATAATTTGCTGACGGACTCGAATCATATGGTGGGAAATAGTTTAAATCGTCTTCTAATACTACTAAATCATAAGAAGCCACCCGACCATCCGTTGAATAGCCTAGTACAATATCTACACTCTCATTCGCGACGGCATCATATACAAGGCCTATTTGCATTGGATAAATATTTCCAAAATCAATATCATAATGCTCAACAAACCCACGATAACCGTCACCTTCACGTTCCATCCACGAAGTATCCACACCGGCTTCCATTTCATCGGCATAAGGTCGCAAATCAGATACTTTGGTTAACCCTAACTCATCAGCGACCTCTTTTCTTACCATAAAGGCATATGAGTTCTCGAAACCGTAGCTTGGATACCATTTTTGATTAAATTCTTCTGCGAATCCTTCAACCACGACTTCCAACGCTTTATCAGGATCAGTAATAGGAGCTAAATCTAATTCACTGGTCAATGAAGTCCCGGTATATTTAACGGATGCAACATTCGCATCGTCTTGTACCATCGCAACATTTAACATGGGAGAAGTGGCCATGTTATTTAATAATTGAACATCCGTGTCAATATAGTGTTCAATCAATTGTTCTACCATATGATTTAAAATCAAACCTTCTGTCGAACCAACACCTGCTACAGTGATAGGTGTTTTATCTGTATCGACGCTTCCGCCAAGCCCTGGTAAACTACATGCTGTTAATAAAAATAGAACAGAAGTTATGGTTAGTAATCGAATTATTCGTTTCACTTTAATATGTCACTCCTTCTATCTTAGATTGATTGGGGTTAATTTATTTTCAACAGCTCTTAAACTAAAGTCAGTTATCAATGCTAGAATAATTACTGGGATTGTTCCTGCAATAATTAAATCTGGCTGATAAAGATTCATTCCCGTGAAAATAAAATCTCCCAATCCACCCGCTCCAATATAAGAAGCAAGTGTTGCCCAAGAAATGACATAAGTTGCGGAAAGTCGAATACCAGCCATAATCACTGGTGCGGCTTGAGGCAATTCAACCTTCGTTAAGAGTTGCCAATCTGTCATCCCCATTCCTTTGGCTGCATCGATTAAATCTGATTCTACGCCATCAATACCAGTATAAGTATTACGCAAAATGGGTAAAAGAGAATAAATAATCAATGCTACAATGGCTGGTTTGGTACCTATTCCAAACAATGGAATCATTAAGGCCAATAATGCTAAGGATGGTAAAGTTTGTAATACCGACACAATCCCAATAATAAAGTCAGCAATCTTTTTAGGAATGCGCGTTAGTAATATGCCTAATGGAACAGCAATCAAGGCTCCAATAATTAATGAAAAAGCAGATATATATATATGTTCTCCAATTAACTCTAAGAGTTGCCCTCCATTTTTGGAAATAAAATCAGTTATAACTTTCATTTAATCACACCCTTATACTGGTTCCACAGATTTAGAATCTTCAGAATAATTTTCAATTTGTCCAACATCAAAAGATTCGATCCCATCTTCTCCTGGTGATGCAATCGATTCATCTCCCCATAATGATGAATAAACCATATCAACCAGCGATGTCCGCGTTAAGATTCCTTCTAATTCATAATCATCATTGAGAACCACCACGGTATGCAGACCATGTTTTAACATACGATTCGTCACATCTTTTAATAATGTATCTTTCTTCACATAATAATTCGGCAAACGCATGATATCATCCACTGTTTTATCAATAGGATTACGATTCACCGCTTCAAAGTCAACGACACCGTATAATACATTAAAATCATCTACGACAAATAATGAGTCGACTCGTTTATCACGCATTAATTTAACCGCATTCCTTAGGGAAGTTCCTCTTGGCACAGTAATCGGTTTAGTGATCATGACATCCTCAACTACTTGATCATTATCAGAACGATGTAAACGATTTTCCCCGATAAATGAACGTACAAAATCATTGGCAGGATTTTCAACGATATTTTCAGGTGTATCAAATTGTACTAATTCACCTTCTGAAATAATCGCGATTTTATCTGCCATATCAATCGCTTCAGTCATGTCATGCGTCACAAAGACGATTGTTTTTCCTAAATCATGTTGAAGTTCTTTAACCAAATCTTGTAATGTTTCCCTAGTAATTGGGTCAAGTGCACCGAAGGGTTCATCCATCAAAATCACTTCTTGATCAGCAGCCAGCGCCCGAATGACACCAATTCTTTGTTGTTGTCCTCCCGATAATTCTGAAGGATAACGATCCATATAAGTATCAGGATCCATGTCAACATGCTTTAACAAGCGTATCGCAGTATCACGCATTCGTTGCTCGTCCCATTTTAACAATTTTGGAACCATCACGATATTTTCATAAATGGTCATATGTGGCATGAGACCAGTCGACTGAATCACATAACCAATTTTACGTCGTAAATCAACCGCATTATAATCTTGGATATTTTTTCCATTGATGGTTATTTCTCCATCTGTTAATTCAACCATCCGATTAATCATACGCATGGAGGTTGTTTTACCTGAGCCGGAAGTCCCAATAAAAACAACTAATTCCCCTTTTTCAATCTTCATTGATAAATCTTTTACTGCATTTGTCCCATCTGGATATACTTTAGAGACATTTTTAAATTCAATCATTATGTCATGTCAGTCCTTTATTTGATTATTTATATACTTTAGCCTATCATAGATGGTCTTAGAATCCAAATTATAAAACTTTTATGCTTCTTAGAAAATATTAATAATTTTATCTGACATTAACTTGATAATCGGCTATAATATTATTCAAAAATAATGGTTATAATAATATTTAAACGAGGGGAGAAAAAAAATATGTTAAAACGAACCATTGGCAATACTGATTGGCATCCATCTGCGATAATTTTAGGGAATATGCGCATGGGGGACCAAACTGTTTCTCAAGCGATTGATGTTTTAAATATTTGTAACGATACTGGAATTAATATGATTGACTCGGCTGATATTTATGCTGGAGGACAATCCGAGACAATTTTGGGGAAAGCACTGAAACAAGGTGGATTTAATCGGGATACATTCTTTATTCAATCCAAGGCCGGCATTCAACTAGGTTCTAAATCAATGGCAACGTTTGGGAAACGTTATAATTTCAGAAAAGATTATATCCTTCAACAAGTCGATGCTATATTAGATCGACTTCAAATTGAATATCTCGATTCTTTTTTATTGCATCGACCTGATCCTTTAATGGAAGTAACTGAAGTGGCTGAAGCTTTTGATTATCTATATCAAAGTGGAAAAGTTCGTTATTTTGGGGTATCTAACTTCTCTGATTATCAAATTCGTTGGTTACAGACTAATTTAAATCAACCTTTATATATCAATCAATTACAATTTGGTCTCATGCATACCGCAATGATAGATTATGGTCTCAACTACAATGGGCACAGTCAGGAAAGTCTGCAACAGTCCGGTAATATGCTAGAATTTGCCCTTTTGAATAATATAACCATTCAAGCTTGGTCCCCTTTTCAACATGGCATGATTGAAGGAGTGTTCATTGATAATCCTAATTATCCAATAGTGAATGAAATGCTTACCGAAATTGCAGACAAGTATCATGTTGATAAAAATGCTATAGCTACAGCTTGGATATTAAAACATCCAGCAAAAATGCAAGTTATTTCCGGTTCGATGAATCCTAATCGGATTCAAATGATTGCAAAAGGGGCAACAGTTCATTTAACCGATCAAGAATGGTATGACTTGTATATAGCGACCGGAAATGACCTTCCTTAGATATCATTTATTACAAAAGACTATTAACTTATTATATTAGCCACTGATTTCATTAAAATCTATTGCATTTTGACAGATTTATATTTAGAATTAAAAGTAATTGCAAACAAATAATAGAAGGCGAGGCTTTTTTAAGTGATTAAAATTGGTATTATAACAGGTTCAACGCGTGAAGGTAGAGTCACATTGGATGTCGCTAATTGGGTATTAGAAATCAGTGAACAGTATCAAGGCGAAGCTGAATTCGAATTGGTTGATATCGCGGAGTATGATTTACCCCTAATTAATACGGTTCCACCATTGATGTTAAATCGAAATTATGAGGATGCGAACACAACCCAGTGGTCTCAGAAAATCGATGAATTAGATGGTTTCATCTTCGTAACACCAGAATATAACAAAACTATCTCACCTGCCCTAGCAAATGCACTCGATGTCCTTGGACCAGAATGGAACAATAAAGCAGCGGGCATTGTTGGTTATGGTTCTACTTTTGCTGTATCTGCCGCTCAAGTATTACGTCTAAAATTAGCCAATCTACAAATCGCAACCGTTGCTTCTTCCGGTGCATTAAGTATTATGACAGACTTCGTCGACATGACAGAATTTAAACCTGCTGATTACAATGTCCCAACTGTTTTAAATGTAATCGATCAAACAGTAAATTGGGCAAAAGCATTAAAAACTCTACGCTAATCATTAAATGTAACGCATAAAAACCCTTCTTATCATCGATGAGAGTGTCACGATTACTCTTTTTGACTGATTAAGTGGGGTTTTTAATATTTATGAATGATGAAAGCTTTTACTTTTTCTCATTTTATGATATCTATTCAAATATTGAACCAATTTTGTGGTAGAATAAGATGCATTGCATTAAGCATAAATTTTTCACACTTAATACAAAGTTTTTTTGTATAATATAAATAACCAGAGGTGATAATATGGTTAATTACCCGGCCGGTCAAAGACCTCATAATAATAGTCATCATATTAATAGGTCCAGACAAACGATTCAATATGGAAGCCGTGGCATGTCACTGGAAGATAAAATAAACAAATCCAATCAATATTATCGTAATCATCAGATTGCGATCATTCATAAAAAACCTACCCCGATCCAAGTTGTCAATGTACACTACCCCAAAAGAAGTGCCGCAAAAATTACCGAAGCTTATTATAGACATGCTTCGACAACGGATTACAATGGGGTATATCGTGGCCATTATATAGACTTTGAAGCAAAGGAAGTAAAAAACAAAACGAGTTTTCCCTTAAGTAATCTACCCGATCATCAACTAAAACATATGCAAGATTGCTTAAATCAAGGGGGTATTGTTTTTTTAATATTGTCCTTTAAGGCACATAATGAAATTTATCTTGTCCCATTTAAAGATTTAATACATTTCATTCAGTCTTCTGACAAACAAAGTGTCCCTTATGACACAATCAAAGATATTAGCATCTTGATAGAAGAAGGCTATGCCCCTTCGCTAAGATATATTGAAGCTATTGATCAATATTTGGAAAGAATAGAAAGTGAGGTTAACCCATGAGTACAGGTAGCCGAATTGATAGAAAAAAATATCGTCAACCTAAAAAGTCAAATCAAACAAAACAATGGATTCGTAATTTAATTATTGGTTTCATTTTACTCTTTTTTCTTGCATTAATTTCAGGGGCAGGTTTGTTTGCCTATTATGCATCCAATTCTCCCGAAATTACTGAGGAAGATTTAATTGGACAAGTTTCAAGTAAAATTTATGACCGAAATGGTGACTTAATTAAAGAATTAGGAGGCCAAAATCGCGAATTAATGATCCCTGAAGAAGTTCCTCAAGTATTAGAAGATGCCGTACTAGCCATCGAGGATGCTCGCTTCTTTCAACACAATGGCGTTGATCCCATACGGATTGTTGGTTCATTAGTGGCTAACTTACGTGCGGGAGAGATACTTCAAGGTGGTTCCACAATCACCCAACAATTGGTTAAATTGTCCGTATTTTCTACCGATTTTCAAGATCAAACTGTCGAAAGAAAAGCTCAAGAAGCTTGGTTAGCCTTGCAGATTGAACAAAATTTAAATAAAGATGAAATTTTAACGCTATATTTAAATAAATTATTTTTCTCGAATAACACCTATGGAGCAAAAACAGCCGCGCAAAACTTTTTCGGAAAAGATGTTTCAGAGATAAATCTTCCAGAAGCTGCTTTACTAGCGGGAATTCCACAAGCACCTTCTGATTACGATCCATACAGTAATCCTGAGAATGCAAAGGAAAGACGCGATTTAGTTCTTCAAGTAATGTATGAACGAGATATGATTTCTGAACAAGAATACAATGATGCGGTAAATACATCGATTGAATCTATGTTACAGCCATTGACAGAAGAAACTGTCCAAGAAATCGATTTCGTTCTAGATTCGTATTTAGATGTGGTTGCGAATGAAGTGCAAGAGAATTTCAATTACAACATATATACAGATGGCATTGAAGTATATACTAATATTGATTTAGATGTACAAAATCATCTGTATGACACTGTGAACAACAACAGTCAAATCGGCTTTCCAAATGACGAAATGCAGACAGCCTCTTCCATTGTAGATGTGTCAAATGGGCAATTAATAGCGGTAATTGGTGGTCGTAAACAAGAAGCGATTATGGGGCTAAACCGTGCCAATTCACTCAATCGTTCTGTAGCTTCTACTATTAAGCCATTAACTGCATACGGCCCTGCCTTTGAGTATTTAAATTTCTCAACGGGTACCTTGGTCGTAGATGAACCATATGAATATTCTAATGGTGATGAAATTTATAACTACGACTTTGATTATAAGAATAAACAAACAATACGTGAAGCACTCGCTGGGTCACGAAATATCCCTGCTTTAAAAGTTCTACAAAAAGTTGGTCTGGATAATGCCTACGCTTTCTTACAGAAAATGGATATCCAAATTTTAAATAATAATGCGAAGGAACTTGTCGAAGCGAATGCCATTGGTGGTGAAATGACACCTATCCAATTAACTGGCGCTTACGCAACCATTGCTAATTATGGAAAATATACAAAACCTTATACGGTATCAAGAATCGTCACTTCGGCAGGTTCTGAAATGGAAACAGAAGTAGTCTCCCGAGAAGCAATGAAACCCTCTACTGCTTACATGTTAGTAGATATTCTTAAGGATGTACCTGGTAATTTTGCTTCCCGTTCCGATGTTGAAGGTCTTCATCATGCAGGTAAAACTGGAACAACGAATTACACAGAAGAACAACTGCAAGAATTAGGTATCGATAGCAGTGTTTATGCTGCACCGGATGGATGGTATGCCGGCATTACCCCACAATATGCGATTGCCTCATGGGTGGGTTATGATAATCCTTACGTACCCGGTAATTACTTATCACTCTCTGAAACATCGATTCCTCAAGCCATCTATAAAGAAATGATTACCTATATCATGGAAGATGTTCCTGTGACCGATTGGCAAAAGCCAAATAGTGTTGTTTCAGTGGAAATTGAAAAATATACAGACCCTATTAAATTACCTGGACCTTATACTCCAGCGAATATGCGCTCTGAAGAACTCTTTGTTGAAGGAACGCAACCAAAAGATCAGTCCGATGAATTTGGACAATTCATTAATCCGCCTACAAGCTTTGACGCTCAATATGATGCAACAAATCAACAAATTATTGCGAATTGGACGGGCCAATTAGGTGAAAACGCACAATATGTATTGACCGTGAATGGTGAACAAGTCTATCAAGGACGCGATACGGCATTTGCCTTTTCAGCACCACCCACTGGCCAATATATTCTTCGCCTATCGATTGTCGATGGAAATTCAAGTTCTGATACATTGGTTATCGAACTAACCTTAAGTCAGGAATCATCGATTGAAAGTGAATCTTCAGAAGAAGATTCTATGACTTCCGACATGGAAGAAAGCTCTGAATCTATTTCGAGTGATGTACCAGAAGATGGTTCTTCGACAATTCCACCAGAATCATCGACTCCACCAACGTCACCACCGTCAGATTCGGGTGAGGCTTCTCAAAGCCAAAGCTCTCCTCCAACATAATAATATTTATGGCAAATTAAAAGAAACGACATCAATCATGATGTCGTTTCTTTTTTTATTTGTTAGTATGTCTCTTTTCCAGCTTCAATAAATTCCTTCATTTCTTCAACCGGAACCATTGATCCACCAGTGGCCCAAGCTAAATGGGTAATATTTTGTGATATATTTTCTAGACCATTATCCTTCAGGAATTGTTGCCCTTCTTCACTTAAATGCAATTTTGCTGGACCAGGTGTTCCAGCTAGTGCTGCAGGCTCCAAAGGAATATCTTCTAATTCATACATCTTTGCCAATAAATGCATGGAGGCATCTTCACTCACTGTGAAACCACCATCGAAATAGTGTTCCATTAATTCTGCAACAAAACCAGATGTTTGTGGAACTGCTAAACCATCCATGACCGTTTTTCCTTCGATATTCACATCGTTGACATTAATTTTATCGTAATTTTGTGTCATTAATCCTAACAACATTGAGGACATATGCGCAGGTTCTGAGAAGAAACAATAGACATTATCACCAAAAACTTGTTTTAAGCCAAAAGTAATGCCACCAGGACTGCCACCAATACCACATGGTAAGTAAACGAATAAAGGATGCTCTTTATCCACAGTAATGCCCGCATCTTCTAATTGTGTTTTCAAACGTAAGCCGCCGACTGTGTATCCCATAAATAAATCAACCGAATGCTCATCATCCACAAAATAAGAGTTGGGATTAGCGAGTGATTCTTGTCTACCTTGATTTACTGCTTCAGTAAAGTTCGTATTATGCTCAATGACGGTGACGCCGCGTTCTCTTAGAAAAGCTTTCTTCCATTCTTTTGCTTCCACTGACATATGGATCACAACATTGAAACCTAATGCTCGTGCCATCGTTCCTACCGATATACCTAGATTACCTGTTGTGCCAACAACAATCTGATATTGACTAAAAAATTGATGGAATTCTTCAGAAGAAAAACACGTATAATCGTCCTTAATACTTTCTAACAAGCCATTATCTAAAGCTAGTGCTTCAGCATGTTTCAATACTTCATAAATAGCTCCTCGGGCTTTAATTGTACCAGCAATAGGAAGAGAATCATCACGTTTGAGATACATCTTCCCTGGTATTTCAACATCGTATAAATCAGTTAAATATTGTTTGAAATCTGAAATTTCAGTAATAAAAGATTCGATAATACCATTAGTGTCTTCAGTATCCGAAAAAGTCATTTTAATAAATGGTGCAAATCTTTCGAGTCGCTTAGAAGCATCAAGTATATCATCCATTGAATAATCTACTTTTCTATTTGCTTCTTCAACTGATTCTTTGTTTGGATTAACCCAAAAGATTTCTTCCATATCACATAAAGCACTAAATTGTGGAATTGTTTCTTTCCATTCTTGTATTGACATAACTCGTCCCTTTCTTCTATCATCCAAAATGATGTTTTTGATAACTATAGCTTATCATATTTTGTCCTTTATTATATAAATCATCAAAAAATTTAATCATAACTAATCTAATATTAATATTTTCATTAAAATACCTCCAATCATAACACATTCTCAAAGTTTTAGTTTAACCAGTGATTCTTTGATTAAATCATTTTAAAGAAGTGTTATTAAATTGGAGGTAACTTATTAATTAAATTTGATTATCGTTCAGGAGTTTCTGGGATCTCAATTTCACCCGCGATAATTTTTTCTTTATACTCTTGAACTTTAGATAAAACATCTGAAGATAATTGACCTTCCGTAATATCTACACCGCCATCTTCTAAACCATAAACCATATGGTTCGCTTCAAATCCATTTTGATTTACATTTTCTGCGAATTCAATAATTCCGTTTCCGACCTCTTTTAATGTAGAAGTAAGTGTCAGGTGTCGCTCTTCACCATCAACAGTGACAATTCCTTCTTCTTCTTGATCACGGTCCACTCCAATTACCCAAATATTTCGCGAAGGATCGTTAGAAACTAAATCCTTAGCTTCTGAAAAGACACCATTCCCTGTATCTCCTGAGGCATGGAAAATAATGTCCGCATCATTGGCATACATTGCTGCTGCAATTTGCTTTCCTTGAGCTGCATCTCCAAAACTTCCTGCATATTCAACTGTTATCTGGATATCAGGATCAACAGCTTTTACACCTTCAACAAATCCTGCTTCAAAACGGTCAATAATGACACCTTCTACACCGCCTACAAAGCCAACATGATTCGTTTCAGTTGTCATTGCTGCTGCAACTCCAGCTAAAAATGCTGCTTCATGGTCTTTAAATCCAATTGTCGCTACATTGTCAACATCACTTTGACCGTCTACAATAACAAATTGTTTATCTTTGAATTGTTGAGCTAATTGATTAATGGCTGGTTCTAATTTATAACCGATTCCAAAAATCAAGTCAAAATCTGCTTGCATCGCAGTATTTAAATTATTAATAAAGTCAGAGTCGCTGTCAGATTGAATATAATCATATCCATTACTACCACGTTCTAACCCATTCTCTTCTCCATATTGTTGTATACCTTCCCAGGCACTTTGGTTAAATGATTTATCATCAACACCACCAATATCAGTGACCATTACCACACTATTTACATCTTCTGCTTGTACACCGGTAAATGTCGTCGCTAACGATCCTAATAAGGTAGCTCCCGCCAATGTATAATTCAACCATTTACTTTTTTTCATTCTGCAATGCCTCCTATAATATTATCTACTCACTGGTAGATATTAATTCTTTTGCAATCTGCTAAACAGAGTTTATTTGAATTTCATATGAAAGTCAATACTTGTTTGATATTTTTTGAAAACGCTACCTATTTTAATTCGCATAAAATAATTGTGTGTAATATGGTTGATTAGATACATCAAAGCTAACCCCTATACCTAATTGGGTCACGTCTGTTAAAAGAATATTTTCACGATGTCCTTCTGAATTCATCAGCCCCTGATGCGCATAGATACTGCTTTTTTGTCCAAAGGCAAGATTTTCTGCCGCCAATGAAAATATGATATTATCTTTACTTAATCGATCAAAAGGACTTGCCCCTTCCAAATTAATATGATTAAAATATTGATTTTCTGCCATATCTTGACTATGGTTATAGGCTGTATTAGCTGCTTCCTGGGACCATTCCAAGATTGATAATCCTCTCTGATTTCGCTCTGCATTAACGATATCAAATAATTGTCTGTCAAAAGCATCACTTAATTCAAGTGAAGCATTGGCATACAGTTGATCAAACTGTATTTCTAATGCATCATCAATGATTTGTACAGCCGTCACGATACTATCTTGGTATTTGTCATAAAACAACGTCACAAATTGATTGTTAATCCAATATACATCATATTCACCATCACTCGTAATCAGATAATGTGTGTTTCCTTTTTCAATATATTCTAGAGGAGTTCCTAGTTTTTCTCTCACAACTTGTTGTGTTGTTCCATAACTAATATCAAATGGAAGATCAAAAATATCTTGATTCGTATAAATTCCATTTACTTGATTCGTTGAGTCATACATTATCATCATAAAATCATCGTAATTATGGTGATAGCTGGTCCATTTAAAGCTATATTCATTTAGTGATTCATCTTGAGATTGATGAATATATTCCACTCTTTCTCTTGGCTCACCTAATTGAATCCCGCCCACCACTATCCGGTCACTCGCTTCAATCATCTTTGTATCAGAATTAGATTGAAAAGCTGGTAATCTTTTGAAGTGATAGTCTCTGGATTCACTTACTTGATTAGTAAATTGAACAATAAGATCATTCAATGGGGGATCCCATAAGGGAAAAGTCATCATCACCCCTAACATGATTAAGAATTTAATAATTCTTTTATTCATTCTTTTCCTCCGGTTAATTTATTTGCATTATTATAAATATACCTTAATTTAAGTTATCTTCCTATGTTTAGAATGTTAAATTTCGGTGAATTTCTAGATATATAAAAAGTCCTCAAAGTTATAAACAATAAACTTTTGAGGACTTTTAAAATTTATTATCATTTGCATGCGTCAATTATGGCACCGTGATGAATTTCTTTATCAAATTATTCATTGATTAGCACTTGTCTCGGTTTACTACCATCCGCTTCCGACACAAATCCCATCGCTTCTAAATCATCGACCAAGCGTGCGGCCCGATTATAGCCGATACGATAGACACGTTGCAATTGACTAATACTGATAGTATCCATTGTTTTAATCATTTCCACTGCTTCTTCGAAATACTCATCTTCTGAAGCATTCGCCATTTCCATTGTCTCTTCAGTAACGATCATCGAATCATCATATTCTGCCTCTCTTTGGTCTTTAATAAAGTCTGTTATGCGTTCTACTTCTGAGTCTGAAATATAAGCTCCTTGCACACGAACGGGTTTATTTAACCCCATTGGTTGGAATAGCATATCTCCACGGCCTAATAATTTTTCAGCACCAACTGAATCTAAAATTGTTCTAGAGTCTGTTCCACTAGAAACGGCAAAAGCTAATCGAGAAGGCACATTTGCTTTAATAATTCCTGTAATGACATCGACTGAAGGTCTTTGTGTGGCAATGATCATATGAATTCCGGCAGCACGAGCCATTTGTGCTAGTCGAATGATTGCTGTTTCCACTTCATTACTCGCTACTAACATCAAATCCGCCAATTCATCAATAAATACTACGATTTTCGGTAGTAATTCGTATTGTTCCTGCCCTTCAGAATTAACTTGTTTTATATAATCATTGTAGCCATCGACATTCCTTACAGACGTAGCTGCAAACAATTCGTATCTTCTTTCCATTTCTTCTACCACATTATTGAGTGCTTTAGCTGCTTTCCTTGGATTTGTTACCACTGGGGATAATAAATGAGGTAAATCATTATACATGGTCAATTCAACCTTTTTAGGGTCAATCATTAGAAATTTCACTTCTTCTGGTTTGGCTTTCATTAATAATGAAACAATAATGACATTCATCCCTACTGACTTACCACTTCCTGTAGCCCCTGCGATGAGCAAATGGGGCATTTTGCTTAAATCTGCTAGACATACTGTACCAGAAACATCTCTTCCCAAAGGTACTTCAAGTATTTTATCGCTATTTAAAGCCGGATCAATCACTTCCCAGAAAGATACTGGACTCACTTGCGTATTAGGGACCTCTATCCCAATGAGAGATTTTCCAGGAATGGGTGCTTCAATTCGAACATCTCTAGCCGCTAAAGCTAGCGCAATATCATCAGATAAGGAGACAATTTTACTGACTTTCACTCCAATAGCAGGTTCAATCTCATATTTGGTAACCGCCGGGCCTAAATTCGCTTTCACCACTGCTGCATCGACACCAAAACTCTTGAAGGTGGTTTCTAACTTGTCAATATTTTCATTGATTCTCTCATATTCTTCTGATTGATCCACAGGAGGAATTTTGGTTAATAAATTTTTTGAAGGTAATTGGTATTTTCCTCTCTTTTTGTTGGTTTTCTTTTTTGATGTTGGCTGTGAAACACTCGTATTTTCAGCCGATGCAAGTGTGGTTTCTAAATGATCATCGGTTAAATGATTGGATTGACTTGCTTGTTCTTGCCAATGACTCGCTTCTTGATTGAATACAACTGATTCATTCGTTTCTTCATTGGGATCAGCTTCAATCTCCGCTTCCTTAGCTTTGGGTTCGGATTTCGAAAACGCTTCTTCTGTGCCGTCAGAATCTTCAAAATCGTTTGTTTTTATTTCTACCACTTGTTTAGAATAATCAAATGCATCGTCGATCGACTCATCTTGACCACTTTCATAAGTTTCGATAGCAATTCGTTTTTTCTCTGATTTGTCTTCGGTGGAAGGATTATCCTGATCAAAATAATCTAAATCCAAAATAATATCATTGGTTCGTTTTTTAGTTAGAGCAGGACCATCATAGGGCACAAAATCCGGCTGTTCTTCATCAAACGCCGGTTGATAATCCGTCGAATAGTCGACTTTAGGGCGTTTGTCTGGGAATAATTTAGACAAAATAGGTTTTCGCTCCTTTTTCTTCTGAGGTTGGTGTGAAGAACGCACTGGTTTAATCGATGATTCAGTGTCTTCACTATTAGACGTTTCAACGGTCGAAGACTCAGAAGTCTCTATATCCTCAACTTTATCTTCGTCTTGATAAGTTTCAACCACTTGTTTAATTTCATCCAGATCCGGAATTGATTGTGTGAAAAAATATTTCACCTGTTTAAAAAAATGTCTCAAAGATTGAGCTACATCGACAAAAGGAATATTAATGATCATAAACAAACTAATAAAGAATAATAAACTTAATAAAAAATAAGTGCCATTTTTTCCAAAAAAAGTCAAAGTGATATAATACAGAAAAGCACCAATTATTCCACCACCCATTGGGATTGTGACCTGATTCATCAACAGTTCATTCCGAAATAATTGATAAATTTCTCCAGATAAACTTTGCCAATCACCTTGTTGAGGATAGAATGTTGAATAATGTAAATAAGTCGTCAAAACCATGGTAAGTAGAATCCCACCTATCACAATTCGTCCATTAATTTTAATAAGACGCCCTTTTAAAATAAGTTGTATCGCGACAAGAACCATAAAAGAAAAAAATACGGGATAAAATTCTCCCATAAGAAATCGAAAACTATTGACGACAAAATTTCCTAACAATCCCCATTGGAACATTGCCATTAAACTGAGAAATAAAAGAACAAGGCCGATCAATAAACTACTAACTTGATATGTCTGTGAATGTTGCTTCTTTTTAGATTTTTTTTTAGTCTGAGCCATTCTTTCCCTCCTCATAAAATTTGACACTTTCGCAACAATCATTATATCATTAATGTGACTAAATTTCGAATAGAAAGGAAAAACCATGAAGACATTTAAACTCATCGTCCAGGGCAATGTTCAAGGCGTCGGCTATCGTAATTATGCTAAAATGCTCGCTGATCAATACGATATTAAAGGGACTGTTAGAAATCAATCGAATGGTGATGTCATGATTATTGCTCAAGGAGATAATGTCACCCCATATATCCAAGCACTCAAAGTGCCACAACACCGTTTAATGCGGATTGATCATATTGAAATGGAAGACTATTCTACAGACAAAGTATATGATAAATTTTCAGCTGTATACTGATCGTTTATTAAACGATTCTTATTGAAAAGCACTTTGATTTTATATATAGTAGTCTAGTATGATAAAAAATCGGAGTGAAAAATATGAAAAAACATTATAAAAAAATAGCTTATCTTGGCTTTCTATTAGTAGCGATATTAATACTTTCAGGCTGTGTCTCTTATGATCAGGCAGGTAATCCAACTGGTTGGGTTTATGAATATTTAGGTCGTCCCACATCTAATTTATTAGATTGGATTGCCACTACTTTCGGCGGGAGCTATGGTGTTGCCATTATCATTATAACGATTGTAACGCGCCTACTCATGTTACCATCCTCGATCAATATGACGAAAAGTTCCATGATTACTCAAGCAAAAATGAAAATCGCTCAACCTGAAATCGATGCAATACAGGAAGACCTACAACAAGCAGAATCACCTGAAGAACAAATGCGTTTAAATAGTGAATTGCGCCAAGTTTATTCTAAATATGATATTGATATGATGGGCGGAATGAAATCAGGTTGTTTACCTTTACTGATTCAAATGCCAATTATTTCTGCCGTTTATGCCGCGATTCGTTCATCTCAACAAATTCAAAATTCAACATTTTTAGGTATTCATTTAGGCGAACGTAGTATTGCATTAGTGATTGCAGTGGTACTAGTCTATGCATTCCAAGGTTGGTTAATGTCTAAAGGAACTCCGCAGACTGATAATGCTCAAGCTGCATCAACACAAAAATCAATGATGTTGATGAATCCTATCATGTTAGGTTGGATTACTTGGACTTCTGCAGCAGGTTTAGGAATTTATTTCTTAACCGGTGGAGTATTTATGGTTATCCAACAATTTATTATGAATCACATCATTAGACCTCGCGTAACAAAAATGATGGATGAAGAAATTAAAAAATATGAAAAATTACCAAAATACAAAAGACCTAGAAAACAAGCCAAAAAAGCAGACAATTCAGATCGATTGATTCCAATCAAACAAAATGTCAACAATAAAAAGAGAAATGCCGGAAAACAGAAACGAAAATAAAGAAAAATCAGAGTGAAGTTTAAATCTTCACTCTGATTTTTTATAGCAATGATTAATATTATTAAATCAATGCTCACTATTCTTTTTAGACAATTGCTTCAACTGTTCAATTTTCTCATCGTCTTTCAAAATTGGTAAATCAATGTAAAAAATAGACCCTTCATTTTCAACACTGTCCACCCAAATATCACCTCGATAGCTGTTAACTAACTGTTTAGCGATACTCAGGCCAAGACCATTGCCACCTTTATCTCTAGAACGTGCCTTATCCACACGATAAAAGCGCCCGAAGACTTTATTCTTATCTTTTTCAGACATTCCTTCACCGAAGTCTTGAACAGCAATTTCAACTTGTGTTACTGAACGACTAACGGATATTAGTACTTCTTTGCGATTTTGGGAGTATTTAACCGCATTATCCAATAAGATGATTAATATTTGTTCATAATGATTACGATACATTCGCACATATAATGGTTGCTTACCAATTTGATCCATATCTAAATAAAACTCAAAGTCATCATATAGCATGTCAAAGTTTTGAAATACTTGTTCCGTCACTGAATAAATTTCAGTGATTTCATCACGGTAATCAACATCGACATGATCGGCTCTCGATAAATCTAACATTTCTTGTACTAAATTTTTCATCCGGCTCATTTCTTGTAATGACGCAGCAATTGAATTTTCTAGCACTTCAGGATCATCTTTACCCCAACGATTTAGCATTTTTAAATGGCCTTCAACAATCGCTACAGGTGTTCTTAATTCATGCGACACATCTTCAACAAATTGCTTTTGATTCGTTACATATAAATCAATCCGATCGAGTAGACGATTAACATGTAAACTTAAATCGCTCCACTCATCTTCGGTTTCTGGTTTTCGAACTCGAATATCAGACAGACTCTCTTCTTCTACCCGGTCTAATGCACTGTTTAAATAATTCAGTGGTCGGAAGAAATAATGACTAATGAGAAAAGCACTAATTAGATGAATGACAGTCATCACAATTCCAGCTATGAGAAATATTTTATTTGGATGGTACATTCGCTTTTGATAAATATCTGGATCCATTACCATTACCAATTCACCAATAACCTGTCCTGTTGTGTCTGAAGAGACTGGTACTTGAACCCCAATTGTTTCTTGATCATTTACTATTGCAGTTTGAACAGTATCCGCTAATGGTAAATCTTTCACTTGAATATCTTTGGTTTGGTAAATTACATCTCCTGCATTCGAAAATAATAACATACCGAAGCGATCATGTTCAAAATGTGCTAAATTAGATAAAAAACGCTGTTGAGTGTGAATTAGTTGAAGTCCTACTGTCGAGTGATCTTGCATCTGTTCATAAGACAAAAAACTAGACTTTGACGATTCCAAATAAGTTGTAATCGATTGTAACCCTTGATTCATTTCTATTTCTAAATCTTCACGAGCTGCTGATGAAGAATAAGTATATAAAACAAATAATAATAAGACATTCAAAAGAGCTGCGATAGCAAATAATAAAATACCCCATTTCCATCTTAAGGAAAGGGGTTGTTTTAATTTTTCTTTTAATTCTGCCATATTAAGTTCTCATCACATAACCGGTTCCCCGAACGGTTTGGATATACGAATCTTGATTTGGTAAATCAATTTTATTTCTTAAATATCGAATATACACATCAACAACATTCGTCTCTACTTCGGACTTATAGCCCCAAACCTTTTCCAATAATACTTCACGAGACATTACCATATTGATATTTTCCATGAGGAACAATAATAATTCGTATTCTCTCTTTGTTAAATCAATAATCTCATCACCACGGCGAACAATGCGATTTGCTTTCTCGATAGACAAATCCCGGTAATTAACTGTCGGCTGATGTTGTGCTCTTTGTTCTTCTTCATGATCAATGCGACGGAATAATGCTCGTAATCGTGCTAATAATTCTTCAATGGCAAAGGGTTTAACTATGTAATCATCAGCCCCTTGATCTAAGCCAGATACCCGGTCGATAACACTATCTCGAGCTGTCATTATAATAATGGGTGTATCTTTGATCGGACGAATTCGTCGACATACCTCAAGGCCATTTAATTCTGGTAGCATTAAATCTAATAGTATAACATCCCAATCTTCTTCTAACGCTTTTTCTAGGCCACTTCGTCCATCATGACAGATCGCTGTTTCATAACCTTCATGTTGTAGTTCAAGATCCACAAAGCTCGCTAAATTCTTTTCATCTTCAATGACGAGCACACGTTGTTTTTCTTTTTCTGTCAATGAATGTTCCTCCTCATTTGTTCTCTATTCTTATTAATTTTACACTATTTTAATAATTATTGCTAGATTATCAGCCATTCTAAAAAAACGTTTTTATGAAATCATCCTTATAAGAGTATTTCTCGTCTAGAATTGCATTTTAACCAACTGTTAGGTAAAATAACTGTATTGTTTGTAAAGGGGAGTCATCATGAAAAAAGAACAAAAGAAAAAAAAGATTAAAGATAATTTAGTGAAATTTTTCGTTATTCTCATCGTTATTTCCTTTGTAGGTTCATTATTTATCTCACTATTTTTCTCACTAGCTAGTTATTTTTAATGAAGAGAATTTAATCGTTTATTGCTGAAATGGTATAAACTTACATTTAAAGGTGTCTTGATTAGTATATCGAATAATAAAATATAGGTTGGGAAAAACGATCGTTTCAAAATTTTAACCTGTTTAATAGAAAAATGAGCAACTGCATTCAGACTAAATCGAATACAGTCGCTCATTTTTTAATACCATGACGTCAACTTATAAGGCGAAGTGCTGAATTTTTAGAACATCCAATTCAAGATAATACTCATGACCGGTGCTAATAAAACCATGACAATCCCTGTAACAACAATCGCCAGACTAGACATCGCTCCTTGAAGTTCTCCCATCTGAATGGCTTTTGATGTTCCGACAGCGTGAGCCGAAGTACCAATGGCTATACCTTGGGCTACTGGATCGGTCACATTGAGACTTTTTAACAATGATTCACCGATAACATTTCCAACTACACCCGTAACCACAACAATTGCTACCGTTAAAGAAACTAAACCACCCATTGATTGGGACACATCTACCGCAATAGCTGTTGTGATAGATTTAGGATAGAGAGTGGCGATCATTTCATAATCAAATTTAAATATGACTCCGAAAATAATGATTAAAATCGTATGTAAAATCGCCCCACTCACAATACCAATAATAACAGGTTGCATATAGCGTTTAAGATAGATAAATGATTTTTCTAATTTAATAGCCAGTGCTACCGTAGCAGGTGTAACAAATAATGATAAATATTGTCCACCATTACTATACATTTCATAAGGAATATCAAAGAGGATTAAAATTATAATAATGACAATAATTGATAATAACAATGGATTAACAAAAGGTTTTAATGTCGTCGATTTAATGTTTGCTTGTATCTTCGCAATCATTAAATAAATACCTATTGTTAAAACAAGCCAGATAATTGGCGAATTAAGAACGATATTCATGATTATTTGTTTTCCTTTCTATTGCGGGTCATTTTTTGGACTAAAATGCCAACAAATCCCATAGTAATAGCTACTGTTATAATGACGATTAAAAGTAATTGCCACCAAACACTACTTAATAACTCAAAGTGTGTTAACAATGCTACACCAGCTGGAACAAAGAGGATAGCCATATTATCCGTTAACCAAGTTCCTACCTCTTCAATTTGTTCCATTTTAACCCATTTGTTGTGTAACGCTAAAAACAATAGCAGCATGCCAATAACACTTCCCGGAATAGCGATGATACCTCGAATGAAAACAGACAAAATTTCACCTAACAACGAAAATAAAAGAATCAAAAACAATTGTTTCAGTAACTTCATAATAACCTCCACAGTAATTTCTAATATAAATGAATAAAAAGGAGAATAATTAGTCTTTACCTGTCTACTCTTTTATATAACAATCCCAATGCAACAATATCTTAGACACTCAATTAGATGAATGAAATCCTATTTATTGTAATCTAAAGCGCTTCAATCTTTCGATTGATAAATTGGGACATGTTTTTCTAAAATTTCAACTTTTAATGGCGGTTTAGGGCCTACTTCGCCATCAATATCCATAATCAAATGTTTTTCCTCCACTTCTAACTTAAATTTGTTCGCCTTCAATAATAGGATGTCTTCATTTTCCTCTAGATTGCCTAACGCTAAATTTTTAATAAGATGGAGTTTTGCTTTCAGTTCAGAATTTGTTAACAATACTAAAAGAATTTCACCATCGTAAATATTGATATTAGATTGCGTTAATTTAATATTACCATAATAATTCGTCAATAATGCATAGAAATGAGAAATCTGATAAGTTTCAAATGCTTCATCATTAATAGATAATTGAATTGAGTGAAGTTGATCTTGAGGGATTCTTTTTAAAATATTTTCAACATAAGCCAATGATCCCTTTTCATCTTTTTCTTCATCTGATGTGGATAAACTTGCATTAATCAATTCGCCAAATGCAATATAGTATAAGAAATAACGATCATTAATCTTACCTATATCAACCTTTAATGTTTTATTCAAATCCAAATATTCAATTGCCTCGCCTAATTCTGTCGCATTATTTAGACTGCGAAGATACGTATTATTTGTTCCGCCAGGTAAAAGACCTAATTTCGGTCGAAATGACTCCTCGGCGATACCATTGATTACTTCATTTAAAGTGCCATCCCCACCGATAACGAATAGACTATCGATATTATCGGAACATGCTTGTCTAGCAAATTTTGCCGCTTCCCCTTCTTCTTTCGTTTCCATAATAATGACTTGTTCAAAATATTTATCTAATTTATCCTTTAATTGATTTACATGATTGGATTCAACGCCATTTCCTGCTTGTGGATTGACAATAATTGTTGCTTGTGTCATTTTTCACCTCTCTATTTCTATGTAATGAAAAAACTTGCAAAAGTTAAAAACTGTTGCAAGTAGTTTTGTTATAATTGGGTTTTTACTTTTCCTGGCCACTCTTCCATGCCACCCTTAAGAATATTGATATTCTCTTTATTATAATGATTCTTTTTCAGTACATGAGCAGCACGACTCAAAGTATAATTTCCATCTCCATAAAGATAAACGGGTTTATCTCGTCTGATTTCTTGAAACCTTTGTCCGAATTGGGAATAAGGAATATTTCTCGCTCCTAAAATATGTTTTGCTCGAAATTCAGGTTCTTCTCTCACATCGATTACTTGTACTTTTCTTATAATCGGCATTAATTCATACGCCTCTACAGTATTGGCAGACTGACGACGCATCATATAAAGAATGAACTCATATAAAGCATAAATTAATAAAATAACACCAATAGTGATAATAATTGTATTTAACAAATGAAATCCTCGATTCTAGTTTGATAAGCCATTATTGACAATTTGCGCTGCACCAAAAATGCCTGCATCATTACCTAATTCAGCAAGAACAATTTGAGTAGAATTTTTGATTTGTGAAAATGAATATTGCTTAAATAAGCGTTCCACCCGTTCTCTTAAAAATTCTCCAGAAGCAGATACCCCGCCACCAATGATAATTTTTGCTGGATTTAATGTATTCGCTATATGCGATAATGCACGGGCTAAATAATCCGAATAGGTGTCAACAATCATTATTGCATAAGGGTCACCATGCTCTTCAGCAAGTTGAAAAATATCATAAGATGATATAGATTCGTGATTGATAACAGCGTCTTTCAATGCGCTAGTTCCTGTAAATGATGATACATGATGTTTGGCCAAATTAACAGCCCCAGTTGCAGAAGCAACTGTTTCTAAACATCCTAATTTACCACAAGTACAAAGGATTGGATCATCAAACTCAATCGTCATATGCCCAATTTCTCCAGCAGCTTGATTCACACCATGAACTAAATGTCCATCAATAACGACGCCGCCACCAACACCCGTTCCCAATGTCACCATCACGACATTGGCAGCTTGATCACCTGCTCCTTGCCATTGCTCTCCTAATGCTGCAACATTCGCATCATTATCCATAAAAAACGGAACATCAAAAGCCTCTTCGAATTGTTTCTTGATCGGTTGAGCACCATGCCAATTTAAATTGTAAGCCGCTGCCACTGTTCCAGCAGTTTGATTAATCGTACCCGGAGTTCCCAGTCCGATTCCTTTTATCTGCGTTGTAGAAATATTTTCTCGATTAAAAAAAGATTCAATCGACTGTATAATATTAGGAATGACTAGTTTACCCTCTTCAGAAATATCCGTTGGAACAGACCAGCGCTCCTTGATTTTAGCTTCTTCATTAATTACTGCAATCTTTGCGGATGTTCCCCCTAGATCAATTGCAATGATATATTCATTCATCCTAAGATCCCTCCAATATTAATCCCTCTTGAATAATATCCATACCAAACAAATAATAAAAATAAAATAACGATTCCCAAAACAGCTAATAAGCGATAAAGTCGATTATTGTGTGACGCAATGGGAGTCTCAATACCATAAGTGATCAATGCTCCAAATAAAGCCCCGCCTATATGCCCAAAATTATCGACCCCTTGATTAATGAGGCCTAATACAATATTAAATGCGAGAACAAATCCCATTGATAAGGCTCTTGATTTTAAATACCGATTATCAGGATAAATTGTTGATAAGGTTAACATCGCTGTAAACATTCCGAATAAAGCTGTGCTCGCACCTGCAGATATATTATCATTAAATGCAAATGATACGACATTCCCACCAATCGCAGCAACAAAATATAAAATCAGGAATCGAAGACTCCCCATAATCGGTTCTAATTCAATACCTAAGAAGAAAAGAACAATCATATTCATTAGAAGGTGCGTCCCTCCGATGTGAATAAATGCTGCGGTAATTAAACGATACCAGTCCTGGTAATGAATAATAAAAGGAGCAAAATTTGCACCGGTTTGAAGAAGTGCCTCAATATCCGTTGTTGACCCAAAATTAATCATCATCCATAAAAAAAATGCCACATTAATGAAGACTAAAATAGTCGTGACAAGCGTCTTATTCCATATAAATAAGGATTTTATTTTCTCCATATTGGCTCCTCTACTGTTATTATTTTGTCTATTAAAATGTCATGGCTCTCTAAATTCCAGACAGCTTGATCAAATAATTGAAAAGGAAATGCTTGGGCAATCGTAACCCCATGATAATCTGCTAAATAACGATCATAATATCCGCCACCAAAACCAACGCGTTGACCATTTGTCGTGAAAGCAATACCAGGGACTATGATTAAATCAATGTTCTCTTTCTCGACAACGAGGGCAGACTCTAATGGTTGACGAACCTCTTTATACACTCTTTCCAAAGCGTCACCTGGACGATATTGATGAAATTTCATCTTTCGTTTAGGATACATACGCGGTAATAATACCTGGCAATTATGTTTAATCAATTGTTCTATTAATGAATGCGTATCGATTTCCGGATCAAAACTATAAGAAACTGCAATCGTTCGAAAAGAATATTCCTCAATGAGTTGTAATATTTGCATATGTATTTGGGTTTGATAGCAGTCCCTCTGTTGTGCATTTAATGCATGCATTTTTTTTAATAATTGTGTTCTTAAATCCTTTTTTGAATGCATAATAACCTTTCTAATAGACTTTCTTTTTTATAATTGTAGCACACTTCTATACTGAACTTCTATCCAAATAAAAAAACTCGGCGCAGCCGAGTTCTAATAAATTTATTTTTTTACTTCACGATGTAGTGTTACTTTACGATCTCGTGGGCAATATTTTTTCTTTTCTAAACGATCTGGATTATTTCGACGATTTTTATTCGTTAAATAATTGCGTTCGCCACACTCAGTACACTCTAAATTGATATTTACACGCATGTGAATCCCTCCATATCTCTGATTAATCTGTCTATTCAGACAATACTTGAATATTGTAACATGGCTTGGAAAAGAATGCCAGTTTTTTATTTTTTATCTTTGTATTCCATCTTCATAGAAAATTCTTAGTTTTGTAGTCAGAACTTAATAGTGTAATCTTTGATTATTGCTTAAATTCTGATAAAATTAAATTAGTAGTAAATTTTAGGAAGAGGTGGATTCAATGAATCTATGGTGGGTAGTAATTGGTTTATTTATTATTGCCATTATTTTACTTGTAATTTCAATGTTCTCAAAAGATAGCACGAACGAAGAACTCGAAGATAAATTCAATCGTTATATGGAAGAACAATCTCAGGAACTATTTTCTATCAAAACACGCATTTCTGAATTAGAAAATACCGTATTTGATCAATCTAGTTCAACAAGTGAAACAAATGATACCGTAACAGATACGACTTTTGTTTCCGAAAATGATACGGAAGTTATTACAGACATTAATGATGTTGAAGATGATATCCGTGAAGCGGTTATTAATGACTATGCTCAAGGCTATACTATGCATGAAATTAGTAATCATGTTGGTATTTCTACAGGCACTGTGCAAGCAATCATCGATGATTATATCGAAAACCGCTAGGAAAGGACGATATATATGAATAAAAGATCAGTACGCTCTTTAGGTATTGGCTTTCTCTTATCAGGTGTCTTAGTGGGTGCATATAATTTCTTTAATCCAAATGGCACTCAATCAGTCGATAATTCAGATTCAGAAGTACTCGCTTCATTGGAGACAGAAAACAATGATTTAAAATCAGAAAACACTTCATTAAATGATGAAATTGCTGTTTTAAAAGAATCATCTGCCGATAATCAATCAAATACTCAATCCGAATCTGGAAGCCAAACTTCTCAAGAATCGAACTCAGATGAATCAAATGGAACTTCAGATGGTGAAAATCCTGAACAATCTGATAATGAGGAACAAGCAAATCAAGATAGCGAAAACAATGAAAATGTTGAAACAACAGAGAATGGATTAGCTGCTCCCGACGAAGCTGGAACCTTTACGATTGCAGAAGGCTCCTCTACAAGTGAAATTGCTCAGCAATTAGAAGAGGCAGGCTACATTGCCTCAGCCGATGATTTCACATCATTAATTGAGGAATGGGGACTAGAAACTGTCATCGTAGCAGACGAATATTCTTTAAATAGTGACATGAGTATTCACGATATCGCCAATATTATTACACAAGGAGCTTATTATTATTATTAATGATTTAAACCATCCTACGGGTGGTTTCTTTCTATTTTATATTCAATTTTTATAAGTAGACTTTATACAAAAGCTGAATAACTGTATTATAATGTTCCTTAATAAAATATGTCCAAATTACTTCGGACTTGTAGGAGTTTAATTATGAAAGATTTATTTAAAAAAGAAGACATCCAATTATTATGGCAATCAACCGTTGGCCTTGAAAGAGAAACGGTACGTCTCAATCATGATGGTACCATGTCGGAGCAACCACACTCCAAACAGTGGGGACAAAGAGGATATCATCCATATATCTTGACGGACTTTGCTGAAGCACAACTTGAATTGATCACTCCCCCCTGTTCAACTAGCGAAGGTGTTCAAAATTGGCTAAAAGCAACTCACCAAATTGTTGCAACAACCAATGAAGAATTTGATGAATTACTATGGCCTTTCTCCACTCCAGCATATATTCCAGAAGACAGAGAAAATATAAAAGTTGCACAATTATCTGATCCTGATGAAGTTGCTTACCGTGAGCATTTAGGAGTCTACTATGGAAAAGATGTTCAATTAATTTCGGGTATTCATTACAATATTGAGATGAATCCAGAAATTATGGATCAACGCATCAAAGAAAAAATGATTGATAACCATCTTCCATATACAGATCAATCGTTTAGAGATATTAAATCAGCTTATTATGTTGAAATTGGCCGTCGTTATTTACGCTATCGCTGGCTCTTAACTTATTTATTAGGAGCTTCTCCCTATGTTGCTGAAAATTATGGCACCAAACTCTATGGAACACCAGAACAACAACGTGTCCGTACCTTAAGACAGAGTCGATATGGATACCGAAATCATCCAAATGTTCAAGTTTCTTATGATTCACTTGAAACGTTTGTCGAAGATATTGAAAAGTATGTTGAAACAGATTACTTGATGTTAGAAAAAGAGTTCTATTCAGATCTCCGCTTCAGAAAAGGTGCACCTTTAAGAAAAATGCTCGAAGATGGTATTGACTATATTGAACTTCGAAATTTTGATTTAAATCCACTCCATCCAAATGGTATGGCAACAGAGGATATGGACTTTGTTAAGTTATTTGTTCTTTCCTTACTTTATATCGACAAAGATACAAACACAGATGATGTAATATATGGTCACGAGTTAAATCAAAGAGTCGCTGAAGAAGATGCTCTATTGCCTTGTACTGAGCCGGAAGAAGCTTATAAATTATTAGATCTAATGGCCGAGACAGCCACGCACTTATCCAATCATGAATACTTATTCGAGATCATTGACACCAAACGCCAACAAATTAAACAACCCGAATTAACACTTTCCGGGCAATTAGTTAAAAATATCGAACAAGCTCCAAGTTTCTTGGAATATGGTCTATCATTAGCCAAAGATTATCAACAAATTTATTTAAAAGATAATTACTCACTCCATGGCTTCGAAGCATTTGAATTATCCACTCAAGATGTCCTAAAAGAAGCGATTCGTTTAGGTGTTAAAGTAAATATCCTTGATATAAAAGATAATTTTGTTCAATTAAGTTTCAAAGATCAAGTGGAAAATGTTAGAAATGGCAATATGACCCGCTTAGACAATCTGATTTCATATTTTATGATGGAAAACAAAGTCGTCACAAAGAAATTACTCAGTGAGAATCAAATTGCGGTACCTAAAGGACAAGATTTCAATGACATTGACGAAGCAAAATATTATTATCCATTAATAGAAGGAAAAGCCTTCGTGGTAAAACCTAAAAATACCAATTATGGTATTGGCATTACCATTTTTGATCAGTCGGCTTCGCAATCTGAATATGAAGAAGCAATAAAATTTGCCTTTGAAAAAGACAACACGATTATTGTCGAAGAGTTCATAACAGGGACAGAATTGCGCTTTTATATTCAAAATCATAAAGTATTGGGCATTGTTGAAAGACAACCTGCTTTTGTTATTGCGGATGGTGAACATTCCATTGCTGAATTAATCGATATCGAAAACAAGCATCCTTTGAGAGGAAAGGCACATTTTGCTCCGTTAACATGGATTAGTAAAGGTCATGAAGAAACGGTCCTCTTAACCAAACAAGGATTGACCTTTGACAGTATCCCTCCTCGTGATGAAAAAATTTATCTGCGATCTAATTCAAATATATCTACCGGTGGCATCTCAATCGATCGTACAGATGAAGTACATCCAGATTATATTCAACAAGCGCAAGCAGCGTCTAAAGCATTAGATGCCTATTTCTGTGGTGTGGATATGATTGTTCAAGATTGGACACAGCCTATCTCAGACACTAATCAATATGGCATCATTGAAGCGAATTTCAATCCTATGATTACGTTACATCGTTATCCTGGTATTGGAACTAAACGCCCGATTGGTCGTTCAGTCATTCATGGTTTATTCCCTGAATTAGCAGAAATCGATCCATTACATGACGCGATTGAATATACTGAATCGTCATCGAATACATTAAAAAATTAAATAAGCAAAGCCCTCAAAAGTCAATTAGATCTTTGGGGGCTTCTATTAATAAGAATTAAAATTCTTGATATTTTGCTGGGTCTTGATCTTTCCGTCTACCATCAGCTTGAGTGAGTGCATTAATTTGTTTCATATGATCATCATTAATCGTAAAGTCAAAGACATCCAAATTATTTTTTTGTCTTTGAACATTACCAGATTTTGGTATCGGTAATATTCCTCTTTGAAGATGCCAGCGATTAATTAACTGTGCAATACTTACTTCGTACGAATTGGCGATATCTCTTAATGTTGCGTCTGCAAATATATCTCCCCGTCCAAATGGACTCCACGCTTCTATTTGAATGTCTCGTTCTTCATGAAACGATAAAACCTCTTCTTGATTAAATGAAGGATGTAATTCTAATTGATTCGCAACAGGTCTCACTCCCGTTTCAGCTTCTAAACGCTCTATATGTTCAGGTAGAAAATTACTCGTTCCAATGGAGCGGACTAAGCCTGCCTTTTGAGCCGCAATGAGTGCTTGCCAAGCTTCTACATATTTATCTTCAAGTGGATTTGGCCAGTGAATCAAATATAAATCAATATAATCGATATCCAAACGCATGATTGATTCCTGAATTGCAACAATCGCATCATCATAACCATGATAGCGACCAGGTAATTTAGATGTTATCGTCAGTTGATCCCGTGGAATGGAACTATTTTTAATTGCTCGTCCAACTGCCCCTTCATTTTCATAATTATAGGCAGTATCCAACAAACGATAGCCATTATTAATTGCCGCTTCGATTGCTCGCACCCCACCCGTTCCTTTTAATTGATAGGTTCCTAAACCTATTTTAGGTATAGCGTAACCATCATGTAAAATATAATTATTCATTGCATCTCCTCCGTTATGATTCATTCGTATCTTGTTCCGCATTGATTATATCAGCACTCTCTTGAAATGCGTCTTTCAATTGTGATAGAGTTTTTATTGTTTTCTTGATATCTTTCTTTTTTAAATCGATCGACTCTACTACATTTAAATGAAAGTTTGTGTAATATATTTCCAGTAATTGTTGTCCAGAATCAGTCGCTAAAATATAAGTGACGCGTTTGTCTTCTGGCAAAGTCTGTCGTTTCAATAAATCTTGTTGTTCCATTTCATTAACTAGAGCAGTAACATTAGGAGACGCGATTCCTAATTCTTCAGAAATATCTTTAATACGCAATGATCCATTCGAATTAACGATAACATTTAACACATATAAATAACTCGGTTTTATGCCTTTAGGTAATTCTGGTAAAGTAGCCTGGATTTCTTTGGCTAAATCAAGTCCCTCTAATAATTGGATATAATGTTTTTTCTTCATTTATTCATTCACTTTCCTCTCCATCGCTTCACCCATTTCGTAAATTTCAATATAAAACGTTCTCACATCTACTATTATATTGAATATCTCAAATTTTATAAACCTTTTAGTTACTCTTATTTCAAATCTTTGATACATAATATAATTAACTCCCAAAAAATTTGAAATAATCTGTAATCGTTTTCTTTGAATTATGAAACATTTCAACGTAAAATGTAAATAATACAAGGAGGTTTTTTGTGTGACCCATTTTTTATATCCTTTTCAATTAGATCCATTCATTCAAAATGCTCTAGAAGAAGACATTCCTTATCAAGATTTCTCAGGTAATGCCATTTTTGATTATGACGCTTGTGCTTCGGTCAATTTAATGAGTAAAGATGTTGGTATTATTTGCGGATTAAAAGTTTTTCAACGAGTATTTGAATTGTTGGACCCTGAAGTGGTTTTTCATCAATATGTCATTGATGGCGATAAAGTATCCGCTGGAGAACTACTAATGACCATCAATGGGAAAGTGAATGCTTTATTAGCGGCAGAACGTGTCGCTCTTAACATCCTACAAAGAATGTCTGGTGTCGCAACATATACTCAAAAACTTATTACGGCACTCGATGATAGTCGTATCAAAATTGCCGACACAAGGAAAACAACCCCAGGTATGCGACGCTTAGAAAAATATGCTGTTACAATTGGTGGAGGTACAAATCATCGCTACAATTTAAGTGACAGTATTATGTTAAAAGATAATCATTTATCCTTTGTGGGCGATGTCAAGAAAGCAATTAAACAAGCAAGAGAATATGCTCCTTTTAATAAAATTATCGAAGTGGAAACAGAAAGTTTGGATATGGTTATCGAGGCAGTTGAAGCTGGAGCAGATATTATTATGCTGGATAATATGTCTATCGAGGATACAAAGAAAGCAATTGATATTATCGATGGAAAGGCTCAAATTGAAGTCTCTGGTAATATCAATATTGATAACATTGCTCGCTATCGTGGAATGAAAATTGATGCCATTTCTAGTGGTGCCATCACTCATTCAGCAGGAATTTTAGATTTATCAATGAAAAATATGCAAGTAGAATAAAAGAAAACAGAACAATCATAATGATTGTTCTGTTATTTTTTACAATGCTTCTACAATTTCTTTTAAATATCGGTAAGATGCGAGTCTTTTCTCGTCATCATATATTGGCGAATATGCTAGGACCTCATCAATTGTCAAGAGTTCTTGCTCTTCTCTTAATAATTCCCCTACTTGATCTTTGGATCCGATCAATACAAAGCGTTTTTCTTTGTAATGTTGAATCGTTTTTTCTTCATGTGGTGTAAACTGATAATCTTTAACTAATTCCGGATCTTTATTCTCAAGAATTATACCTCGTTTCATCGCAATTTGTTTCATCAGAATGGGTTTCGCTAAAAAAGCAGCTTCCTCTTCTGTCTCAGCAATGACCATCATATAACTTACCATCACATTGGGTTGATCAAAGAAAGCACTCTTCTCAAAATGATGTCGATATAATTCAAATACTTCTGGATCTGTTTCTAAGCCAAAGAATTTAGCAAAGCTATACCCTAAGCCTAATTCTGCTGCTTTTAGGGCTGATTGACCAGATGAGCCTAACATCCACGGTTCAGGAAGTGTCTCTATGTCTAAAGGCGCTGCTTTTGTTTTACCATAAAAACTAGGAGCAGTTTCATCAGATAAATAATCTAAAATAACGCCAATCTTGTCATATTGGTCATCGAATGCATTGGGTCTACCTTGAGCCAGTGCAGTGATCTCATTAGGTCCACTACCTGGAGCTCTCCCTAGCCCAATATCTACTCTTCCCCCAGCTAGACCTTGTAACGTTTTGAAGTCTTCAGCAATCTTTAATGGTGAATAATGCATTATCATCGTACCACCAGTACCTAAACGCATTTTGGTGGTTATTGCCGCCATGTAACTCACGAGTAATTCTGGTGCAACACTCGCATAATTAGGTGAATTATGATGTTCAGCAAACCAATATCGATGGTAATTCATCGCTTCAATTTCTTTAACAAATGAAGCCGTCCGTTGATAAGCTTCAACGGTGGTTTCATTAGGTTTCACGTCAATTAAATCATGTACTCCAACCTTCATTTTTTTCCTCCATTCGTATGTATTCCGTCCTAATTTCATTGTAACAGTTAAATTAACACCAACAATATTTATGCTTTTCAAATATCTACAAAAAAAGCATCCATAAGGATGCTCGTAAATATCAAAAATATTAATTATACAATGATTATTTTGGAGATAAGGTTAATCATTCCATAATGCTTTTGACATGAGGATTCCACCGAGTAACGCACTCAATACGCTCACTTTTTGTAAAATATCCACTGAAAAAACATCGATGATTACTCCACCACTAAGTGCTCCCAAAACCATTCCTGCTGTCATAGCAGAAACAGCCGCAGCTTGTCCTGTTCCAACCATATTAGCGGGAAACTTTTTATTAATATAATAGACGCTTCCCGTGATGTAAATGGCAAATGCAAAAAATTGTAATGAATTTGCTAGATACATTTGATTTACTGTTCCGGCAAATAATGTTGCGGCTGCTTTAATAAAGAAAGCCCATGCGGAAAAGATAATCAATGAACGATCAGGGAATTTACGATTAATTTTTTCATAAAAAACCATAATTGGAATTTCAGCCCAAGCCCCTATACTTAAAGCCACGCTCATTTCTTTAGTAGAACCACCAATAGCCTGAAACATTTGTAACATGTAAGTATTGATGTACTGATGGCTAATAAACAGAAAACAAACGGATATAAGAAAAAGTAAAAAATTCTTATCTAAACCTTCAAATTTGGTTCGTTGTTTATTTTCTATTGGCTGAGTTGGATGATTCTTGGCAGGCAATTTTTCAATGGTCTGCATCGGAATACGATTAGCTATAAGAAACATCAATAGAAATCCTACACCACCAAAAATGACAATCACATTAATATTCCAATAATTGACAAGAATACCAAGTAGAGGTGTTATTAATGCAAAAACAAGTGCATTCGCAGCTCTGGCAACGCCAAAATTAAGCTGAAATCCTCTATTTGTCAATTCTCCTGATAAAGTATTCAACAAACCGATAAATAAGTTAAAAATTATAATAATAATCATAAAGCAAAAATAAATCATCCAGAGGGTTTGAGTAAAATACAGCACAATGCTAGACACTATTCCCAATATTGAAAATAATTTAATTTGCTTAATCGTATTAATTGAATCGGAATAAATATTCCAACGCGCTAAGGCAGGTGCTAAAAACACTACCAAAAAACTTCCCAAAGCGGAAATGATACCTACCATTGAACTGGTTGAACCAAACGATAATAAATAACTACTAATAAATGCAAGAAAGGATCCCGCAATGAGACCGACATTTGCTTGTAGTAAAATGTTTTCCGTTTGATAATTCGTTTTAATTTTAAAATTTTCCTGAGATATGATTACTCACCCTCTACTAATAATATAAAACTTCATTATGATGATTCATCCATGATATATCAGTGATCATGTTAACTAATTACAGCTTGTCTGTATAATGAATCTACTATTCTGAAAAAATAGTATTATTAGATAGCGAATCAATAAATAGGACGAAAACATCTAAATAATCCATGATAATCGCTTCAAATTGATGAAAGTCTTCTCCGTTAAATTGGTCTTGTTTCAGCACTAAATTATAATGGATATTACCATCATATTCTACAAGTGCCTTCAAGATAGGCCCATTGATAATTAACACTGGACGAAAATAATAAAACCCATGTCCATTATTATATAATTTTTTATCAATTAGTAAATTCAAATTATAAAGTGACAATTCTTCTTTTAAGTGTGTCAGTGCTAAATTTTCTTGATTATGAATAGTAATCCCCCCTTTATTTAGAACAGAAACTGATTATACAACAAATAATAGTAAATGATAAGTAGTTTACCTAAATAAAGAATAAAACCTTCGCTTAAAGCGAAGGTTTTAAATATTTTAATCACTTAGCTAATAAACGTTCAAATTGAGCGGTAAAGAAATCAGATAATGGTCCTAATATACCTAATCCGACTAATGATAAGATAATCGATATGAAAAGATCACCACATGCGAAATAAATATTAGCTCCGACAAAAGAAACAGCAACCATCTTCAATAATTCTGTTGAGCCAGCTAAAGAAATAATAAATGCCATAATGGAAACAATAAATGTTGGAATAATATAGCCAAAGGATGGAAGCCAAGATGACACTGTAACATTTAGATAGGCCATAATAGCACCAAAAACAAGCGCTGGAGCTGATACTCTAATAGCATTCATATTCGCACCTGTCAGAAAATACATGGTCCAACCTAAAAAAGCGACCCATGGTGGTAAATTAAAAATAGAAGCAATATACACCCATATAAAAGTTGTGACAGCAGAACCAAGCGCTGACGGTAAATTTAAACGCATACGTAACCTCTTTCTTAAGATATGTTTTTAACAGTTTAACTGACACATTAATATAAAGCAATCAGAAAATGTTTTCTTTCTTTTTTATCAATTGATTGTTCGTGTTTCTATCCCTGTTTCAATTAATGGTTTCTAATAAATTATGGGAGGAAACGATTATTTTTTCATCAATCACTACTTTAATTTTTTGAAATAGAAAAAATAAAAAGTTTTTACTAAAAAGTCCCTAAAATTTAAATTCCCTTCGTATTATCTATTAGACGCCTCAATAAGTCTTATTTAAACCTCAATATTTATTGATAATATTAGCGTCCAACATTGATGAAGTATTTATTCTTCAATAATGTTAGAGTCTTAAGATTATTGAAGCTTTAATATATTGAAAGGAGAATTTGTAAATGGAATATGCAAACTTAATGGGAGTGGTCTGCAATTATCAGCCAATGATCATCTGACGGTTTCGCGAAGTGAATTGAAATATTTAATTGGTTTAAAAGATCGTTTGTATTTATTACATGCCCTAGACACACTCTTAATCCCTGATGCATACGGTGACTATAGCGGGTATTCTGTACGGTCAGTTTATTTTGATAGTTATGATAATCAAGATTTTAATCATCGATTAACCAAAGAACCATTTCAAAAAAGAATTCGGTTAAGAATTTATAACCCTACTGATACTACCGCAAAGTTTGAAATTAAGAAGAAATGGTCTCATTCTCAAGTAAAGGATAGTCTAGTCGTATCGAGAGAACATGCCTTAGAAATGTTGGAAGGAAATTTTGAATCGTTAAATGAATACGATGACCCTATCGCAGAATTAGGTTATGAGATTTGTTCCAGCATGGCTTACCGTCCTGTATCAATGGTGGAATATAAGCGTCGTGCTTATACGCACCCCCAATTCTCTACAAGAATTACTTTAGATAATGAATTAAGATATCGTAATTGGGAGTATGGATTATTTGATGATGCGGACCAAAATTACCAAGCTGTAACAGACTTAACTGAAACAATATTGGAAGTTAAATATGATCAATTTTTACTTCCTTATATCCAAACTGTTTTATCTCAGATTGATTTAAAACCTTGTCCCATTTCAAAATTTGGTACGAGTCGTTCGTTGTTAAATGAATTTTATTACTAATAGAAAGTATGAGGAGTTACATATGTTAGAATTTTTAGAATTTCCAAAAGAACTAATTACTGAGTCAGAAATATTACCTAATTTATCCAATGCTGAAGTGATTTCTTCCATTGTGTTTTCGTTAATTTTATCGGTTATCATGTATCTAACTTTTAAAAAGGTGCATAATAAATTAGCTTATGATCCCAATTTTAATATTATGCTTGTCATGTTAGCCGTGATTTCCACGATTATCATGTTACTCATCCGTGGAAATGTTGCTCTCTCACTAGGTATGCTTGGTTCCCTTTCACTCGTACGTTTTCGTACAAATATCAAAGACAATCGAGATATTGGTTTCGTATTTTGGGCCATGTTCATTGGTCTTGTATCAGCCAGTCACGAATATTTTCTAGGTGTTCTTGGATCTTTAATCCTTGCTTTATTACTTATTATTGCTGATAATCGTGCTTCTTCGTCCCAAAATATGTTATTAGTCATTCGGGGACGTTATGCTGATATTGAAGCAGTTGATCAAACATTATATAACCATGCTTCTAGTTACAATTTAAAGGCTCAAAATCTTCTAGATGATTCTTTTGAATTAGTTTACTATTTTAGAGCAAAACCCGCTAACCAAGACAAAATTACGACAACCATTAAAGGTTTTGAGGGAGTCGATACCGTTAACATTCTGGCACCTTCTGCAGAAATGAGTTAATCATATTTTATTAATCAAGTGTTGATGACTAGTCATCAGCACTTTTTATATTGTTTAGGATGAACTTATATTTTTCGTTAGCTTCTTTTCATAAAACTTAAAATTTGATCACAATAAACACTTTGACAGAAATTTTAGTATAAAAAAAGTCTGGAAATATTTTCCAGACTAAATAATGCTTCATTGAATCATTAAATTTCATCCCATAAAAAATTAATATATAAGGGATTTTGTTCTCGCCACGACGCCTCATTATGTTCGCCATCGATTTGCTTATAAACCAATGACGTCACATTTTGTTTAGTGAAAGCTTGCGAAAAATAATCAACATCATCCGGCAAAGTGTCAATAATATCTACTTCCCGTTCACCATAAGATAAATAAACACGCGTATCGTCCAAGATGTCTACTTGATCAATAGCCTTTTTTAAATATTCTCGGCAAACTCCAATGGATGGAGAAAGACAAGCTGCTTTTGAAAAATATTGATTATGTGCTATGACACCAAACAAAGCCATTAACCCTCCCATCGAAGAGCCTCCAATGGCAGTCTGTTCACGAAAAGGGAGTGTTCGATAATGTGTGTCAACAAATGGTTTCAACTGATGAATAATCCATTTTAAAAATTCATCACCATAACCATGGATTATTTGGCTTGTTCGTGGACTTTCAAATAAACATGGTGCATATTCAGCTAAGCGAGATTCTCCTTCATGAGGACATTCAATACCTACTACAATTATTTTTTTATCGGATTGATCCAGATAATATTCCAAGTCCCAAGATGTACCATAGGTTGCACTTGCGTCATGAAACAAATTATGCCCATCAAGCATATACATCACCGGATAATGTTCAGTTGATTCATAATAATATGGTGGAACATATAAATGGATTGTTCGCATTGTATCCTGATAAGGAAAAGAGTATTCAAAACGCTCAATCATAAAAATACCTCCTGGTGCAAAGGAACCGACTTCTAAGAAGTCGGTTAGTTATCGTTACGAAGGGGTTGCTTGTAATGTTTGAAGTTGATACATATTGTAATATGTACCTTCTTTTTCAATCAACTCATCATGACGACCTTGTTCAATCACATGTCCTCTTTGAAGAACATAGATTTGATCGGCATTACGAATGGTTGATAATCGATGCGCAATCACAATCATCGTCGCATTCTCTCTAATTTTATTTAAACTTTGCTGAATATACATTTCACTTTCTGTATCAATATTAGCCGTTGCTTCATCTAAAATCAGTATTTTAGGTTTTCTAATAACTGAGCGCGCTATATTGATTAATTGTTTCTGTCCAGCTGATAAAGATTTTCCACCTTCACTAATTATTGTATCATATCCATCCGGTAATGCTTCAATAAAATGATCTGCACCGGTAAATTTCGCAGCTGCAATGACTTCTTCATCTGTATAATTTCCATGAAGACGGATATTGTCTTTAAATGATCCATAAAACATAAACGCATCTTGCTGAACTAATGCAATATCTGAACGTAGTCGTTCATAGGAATAATCACGGATACTTTGACTATCATATTCAATTTCTCCCCGGTCAAATTCATAAAAGCGCATCAACAAATTAATAATGGTCGATTTTCCTGAGCCAGTATGACCCACTAATGCAATCATTTCACCTTTATTCGCTTCGATATCAATATTATTCAAGACATCTTGAATTCCATCATATGAGAATGATAGATCAGAAACTGTCACCTCTCCATCAATCGGTTCATCCATTGAAGATGATGTTTGTTCTGGTATCAGTCGATCTAAATTCAAGACATCTCGTCCACGGGAGGCTGCTACTAGCCCATCTTGGTAAATACTCAAACTTCCCATCATATGCCCAATTGGTCTGAAAAATGATTTTGAATAGGAAGTAAAAGCATAAATTAAACCAACATCGAGAGCTGTTCCTCCTAATAATTGCACACCAAAAATCCAAATCACCAGAACTAATACTAATTGCTCAATTAAACTCACTGCTGGCATTAAGAAAAGAGCATCCATTTTAAACATATTAACCCTTGAACCAACATATTCATCGTTAATTGCTTTAAATTCTTTCTTCATTCTTTCTGTTTGATTGAATTGTTGAATTAACCACATTCCAGTAGTCGATTCACTCAATCTTGCGTTCACTCGTGATAAAGCAGCTCGCATTCTCCGATATACCACCGTCGATATTCTTTGATAAAAATAAATCAAAATCAACATAATCGGTACAAAAGCCATAAATACCCAAGCCATTGCTTGATTTAATGAAAACATCGCTACCGCTACCGTGGCTGCATTTATAAAACCATCAAAAAATGATAAAAACACATTCCAAAATTCTTTAATTGTTTCAGTATCATTGGTCACTCTCGATACAACTTCCCCATTAGGTGTATCATTGAAGAAAGATAAATTTAATACCCCTAATTTTCGGTATAATGTTTTTCTAATGTCCGCTACGGTAAATTCTGAGGCCATAAAAAACAAATAATCTTTCACATAAACAATAATCATTTTCACTAGTATTAAAGCAAGATAGACACCTGCCACTGAAAGTGTTATTTCTAATGTCGCAGAATCTGTAGCGAGGACTTCATCGATATATCGTTGAATGATAATTGGTAAAAAGGCAGTAATCGAAGAAGCGACAATCATTAATAATATAGATAATCCAAAGCGCCACCACTGAGGTTTTGCGAATTCGAATAGATAATTTAAAATTGACATTTGTTCACGGATACTAAAAGAAGTTTGACGTTCTTGTTTATTTTGCTGACTCAAATTCATCTCCCCCTTCCGTGATTTTTTGTTCTAGCTGTTGTTGGTGATACATATTAGCGTACCATTTACCAGCATTTACCAATTCTTCATGATTTCCTGCTTCCGCAATCTTACCGTCCTCTAAAACAAAAATCTTATCAGCATGAATAATTGAAGAGATACGGTGCGTCGCAATAATTGTGATACCAATTTGATTTTGAATCTTGAAATTTTCAAGAATCGTATTTTCTGTTTTAGCATCCACAGCTGACATCGCATCATCCATAAAGAGAATATCCGGTTGCACTGCCATGGTTCGCGCAATTGAAATCCGTTGTTTTTGCCCTCCGGATAATGACACACCTCTTTCTCCAGCTTCTGTGTCATAACCTTCAGTAAATTCTAGAATATCTTCATGTATATCTGATAATTGTGTATATCTTTCCACTTCTTCAGCTGTCAATTCAGGTCGGCCGAAACGCACATTATCTCTGATTGTCGTAGAAAATAATAAATTTGTTTGCGGTATATAACCCACATGTTCATGTAGATAATCCAAATCAATTTGGTCAATTTCTACTCCATCATATTTTATCGTGCCTTCTGTGACATCATAATGACGTAATAACAAATTAAAGAGCGTCGTTTTACCAGAACCCGTCTTACCGACAATTCCTATCGTCTCACCTTCATTTGCTTCAAAATGTATATCTTGTAGTGCGGGGCTAGATGCTCCAGGATAAGTAAATGAATCAATACCAACCTCAATATGATTAAATGGTAAGCTATCAATTCCTGATTCAGGAGATTGAACGGTTGCGGTATGACTTAACATCGTATCGATTCGATCATACGCCACATTTCCTCGTTCCATCGTATTCATCAATCGTCCTGCTGCTAAAAGTGGCCAGGTTAAATTTCCTAAATAAGAAAAATAAGCCACTAAATTTCCAATCGTAATCCTTCCTTGAGAAATATAGTACGTCCCAAAGAAAATGGTTAGCACATAAGTTAATCCTGTAATGGTTTCAATAATCGGAGAATAAGCTGAATTCACTAAATTTACTTGGCGGTTCGCTTCAACTACATTATCTGTCTCTGAAACAAAATCTTCATAATCATCTTCTTCCTCACCAAATGCTTTAATGACTTGCATACCGGCGACACTTTCCTGAACCCGATCATTCATGCTCGAAAATGCTGTCAAAGACTTTCTGAAATATTTATTCATCCATTTACCTAAATATCGTGCGACAAAAACTAATAATGGAAAAGGTATAATGGTAAATAATGTCAATTTCCAATCTATTAAGACAAACATACTCAAAAGAGTTACCAAAGTTATCGATATGGAATCCGTTAATGTCAAGATTCCCCCACCCGCAACAAATCGTAATGCTGCTAAATCATTCGTTGCATGAGCCATCAGATCTCCCGTACGGTATTCATTATAAAATTGTTGGTCCATTTTTGTGAAATGATCAAATAAGCGATTCCGCATCATGGATTCCAATAATGTGGAATTCGAAAATAATGTTGTACGCCACATATAACGTAAACCATACATAACAATACCAATAATCAATAATATCAATGTGTATTTTCTTAAACTTGGCCAAGTGATATTTCCTTGTGCCATTAAATCAACTACTTGTCCTATGAGTAAAGGAATAATAGCAGATAAAATAGAACAGGCTATTAATCCTCCTATTGCAAGAGAATATGTTTTCCAACGTAACTTAAAAAACCATCCTAGTTTTTTAAAAATTGCAAACAAGGCATTCATCCTTTCTTAATATCTATCATTATAATTCTAATGCTTTTTCGTCATCATTGCACGTATATCGTATTTCTTATCTATTTAAAACATAAAACACCGACCCAAAGGTCGGCGTCCTTCTAAGGTATTATTATTTCCCGATAGAGAAAACATAACGATGTCCTTGCGTTAAACTATGATAGAAGCCCTCTCCTTCATACAGTTGAAATACTTGAACATTCGCTTTATCCTCTGTATCAGGATATACCATATCAACATATGGATTACCTTCTAATACATCAGAGAGTTTATCTTTTCCGATTTTTCGAACCTTTCCCTCGATTCGAATCACTTGAATAAGATAATCTTCTTTATTTAAACCGACAAGTGCCACGACGGGGTTCGCTTCTAATTGTTGATAGAAATTTGTTTTTGGACTCGTCATAAAGAAAATTCCTTCATTATTTGCAACTCCAACGTTAATGTATCGTGCATGGGGTTTTCCCTCATGATCTACTGAAGAAATTACAACCGCGCCCATTTTATCTTCCAAAATCTCCATTATTTCTGCCACTTCCATTTTATCGCCCCTTCCTTTATTATATTTTATCATATTCTAACTTACTCTCCTAATGTAAATAGAACGATTATAAATTTAATTAAAATGAGAATATAACTCTCCATTTAATTGAACGATGATAAGCGATTGCCAAAATAAATAGGATCACAAGTTATTTCGATTCCTAAACGTTTCAGATTTCTTTCATTGTCATTAGAGAGAATAACTGTCGAATGCGCTTGGCAAGCCTGTAAATTTTCTAATTGGTCATAAGCTAGCTTAGCAGTCGGATTCGTGACCGCTGAGATGGCAAGAGCGATTAATAATTCATTTAAAGTAAGTGTTGGGTATTTACTTCCCAGAGCATCTAATTTCAATTGTTGAATTGTTTCCAGAATCATTGGAGCTAATAAGTCAATTTGATCATTAATCCCAGCTAATTCTTTTAACGCATTCATAATAACAGCACTAGGAGCATCCATCAATTCCGTCTGACGACCCGTTACAATTTGCTCATTCGGTAATTGAAGGGCTATAACTGCTTGGGAATCATCCTTATCATACCGCTCTTGTAAAATTGCCTGATAATTTCTAGCATGCAATACAGGGATTCGGTCTTCAGGCTTTAATTCACTTTCTTCCATTATCAAGTGCATATTAGAACGTTCTAAATCGGTGGCGATCCCTTTTTTATAATCCGTCTCTACTTGGAAGAAGCGACGGATAATTTCTTGTTGAGCAGCATGTTGAATAATATCATCATCAATAATTCCGCTCTTAATACAATTTACACCCATATCCGTTGGCGATTGATAAGGTGACTTCTCTCCCGTAATATTTTGCAAAATTCTACGCACAACAGGAAACATCTGAACATCACGATTATAATTTACTGCCACTTCGCCATAAGCTTCATAATGATAGTTGTCAATCACGTTAGAATCATTTAAATCAATCGTAGCAGCTTCATAGGCGATATTTACAGGATGTTTTAAAGGAAGATTCCAAACTGGGAACGTTTCAAATTTAGCATAACTAGCTTTCATTCCACGCTGATGTTCATGGTAAAGCTGACTGAGACAGGTTGCTAATTTTCCAGAACCAGCTCCAGGCCCGGTCACGATAACTATTTGTCTGTTCGTTTCAATAAACGAATTTTTTTCAAAGCCATCTTCAGATAATAACACATCCAATTCTAATGGATATCCTTTTATAGCTTCATGCGTGTACACTTTTATACCACGTTGCTCTAAATTGTTTTTAAAATATTTAGCATTTGTGTTTTGTTCGCTATAACGTGTTAATAAAACACTATTGACCAAAATATCTCGTTCCCGGTATTCATCAATTAAACGCAATACTTCCTGATCATAAGTGATTCCATAGTCACCACGTAATTTATTCTGCTCAATATCTCCAGCATACACACATATAATGACTTCTGCTTGGTCTTTTATTCTTGTGAGTAATTTTAATTTAGCATCTTCATCAAACCCCGGTAACACGCGCTTAGCGTGTTTATCACCAATCAATTTGCCACCAAATTCCAGATAGAGTTTATCTTTATCTTGAACTCTTTCGAGAATATGTGTGGATTGTTCTTTTAAATAGATATCATTATCGAATCCTTTATTCACTCGCTATCACCTCATTGCACTCATTTATCATTCATTGTCATCTCTATGCTGAATCAAAGTAAGGTATTCTTCTAAAACTAAATTATGTTTCATCATTATTTGTGCATGTTCCACCCTTACATATCGTAAATGCCACGGTTCGTATTCATATTGGGTAATTTCCTGCTTACCATCTAAATATCGAATAATGAATCCATAATCAGCTGCATGTTCTGCCATCCAAATCGCCGATGGATAATCTTTATACGCTTGATGTAAATCTCCACCATATTGATCCCAATCAGTACCTAATAAATCCAAAGCGAGTCCTGTTGAATGTTCACTCGCTTCTGCTGGAGCGACGAATAAATCAGTCATATAATAAGCCGTCTCCTCATCATAACCATCAGCCAAATAAAGATTCATCCGGGCATCAAAATTTGCTGCTTGTTGATCGACCGTTCGGTATCCGGATACCGCATATAAATGATGGTCAGCATCTAGGGCTGCTGTAAATAAATCTAGCACTGCTTCTTCTATCTCTTGATGATAAGGAATATCATTTTCAGTATAAGTCAAGGGCACATCTAGGGAAGAGTCAATGGGATTTTCACGATTCACCAACACTAAATTGGGATCTTTTAATGATGCGTCCTTTGGTATTTCATCGATTACTTTATCGATATTCAAGTCCGGATTTAACGTTTTAATCATCTCGATGTCTGGTAAATTAAAAGCAGATACCGATATTTCAGTAAACATTGGCATCATGATTAGAGTTAGACAAAGCGTCATTAGTTTTTTCATATAACTCTCCTATCTTATATACAATATAAATGACCCCTCAACCATTGTTGAGAGGTCTTTTGATTATGAAATTTTCTTCTGTCTAGATTTCAATGCTGAGTAGAAACTAAATAATGTGAAAGCAAAATTTATTGCTCGAGCATCTCGTTTTGACATTCTTTTAGTTGCAAATCCCACGATTGGCGATAAAAGTGTCACATATAGCATTGGATTTTCTGAATATTTCATCATCATCACTCCTTAATAATTTTTGTTCCTTCAAATATTGCTTTGGCATTCAATTTAAAACGTTTGACCGTGTCTTCACCGAACGTTTGTTCAATTTTATCATAGGCTAAATTTAAATTATGCGGTCGTTCAATGACATGATGTGCGTCAGAGGCAATCACATCAATCAACCCATCTCTAATCATTTGATAACTGGCATCTAAAGCACGCTGATGGGTTGGTTCGACTAAAGAAGTCGCTGTGACTTGAGCAATACATCCCATGTCAATTAAACGTTCAAGTCTTTCTGGATGTTCAGAAAATGCGCGCTGTCTTTCAGGATGGGCGATAATAGGTGTGATACCTTGATCTACTAATTGTTGTAAATATGGCTCACTATAATCAGGATAACTTCGCCATGGAAACTCAATCAAATAGTACTTTCCAGAATCATCTAATGACAGATATTGCCCATCATTAAATTCGTCGAAAAAATAAGATTGTATTTGAATTTCCTGACTTGGACGCAAAACCAATGGATTGCCAACATCTGATAATGCTTGAGAAAATTGGTCAAATTTCTCCATTACTTGTTCTTTATGATTTTGCCACATCCCATTATGATGATGAGGAGTGACAATGACATGTGTAATGCCTTCTTGAACAGCAGCGTCTGCCAATTCAATCGCATCTTCGATTGTCGCTGGGCCATCATCAATTCCCACTAAAAAATGTGCATGAATATCGTACATAATGACCTCCTAATCAATATAATGGTATTATAACATAATGTGCCAACAAATTTATAGTAGTTCGAATAGCTTTCATTTATTTTTTTATCTGTACAATAAATCGACACAAATGTGCAACTTAGTGTAGATTAAATAATCCATTGTGTGTATAATAGAGTAAGCACCAAAATTCCTATGTTATAATGTTTTCAAGAGGAGGGATACAATGGAAATTCAAAAAAAGCAATCAATTTTTACTAACCCGACCATTTTAAATTCATTATCCTACCGAGTGACACAACAAGTCTTTAATAGTGTTTCTCATGGCATTGGATTATTATTGTCCATTTTTGCGACGCAATTATTAATTCAAAAAGGGTTAGATTATCAGTCATGGTTACATCTCATTGCCTATGGAATTTTCGGTTCCTCAATGTGCATCATGTTTTTTAATTCTACTCTCTATCACGCACTGTATTTTACTGCGGTCAAACCTATCTTTCAATTTTTTGACCATGCCAGTATCTATTTATTAATTGCTGGATCATATACACCTTACGCGTTAATTATATTAGGTGGTTGGCAAGGATGGGCACTGATGTTATTCGAGTGGTCTCTTGCTTTTATTGGCATTGTCGCCAAAGCAATGAATGCGAAATGGATTAAAAAATATTCCACTTGGATTTACTTGTTAATGGGTTGGGCAGGCGTTGTTATGATCCCCAGTTTCATTCATACCCTACCCTGGCAAGCAATAGGTTGGTTGTTGTTTGGGGGGATTTCTTACTCCGTTGGAACGATTTTTTATCGTTATGATCAACAAATTGCTTATTTTCATGTGATTTGGCATTTCTTTGTCATGTTAGGCGCCCTCGGAATTTTCTTATCGATTTACCTTTATGTTTAACAATTATCATAAAGACACACTCTAAAAAAAGAGGTGTCTTTTTTGTTGGTCAAAATTACATACTATAATGGTATTTACTCACTTTTTTGTTATAATATATTTCTTGAAAGGGGCATTTTATGAAGTATAAAATTAAAGATTTAATTCAATTAGGTATTTTTGCGGCATTGTATTTTATTATGGTAGGAATTTCAGGTCTTATTTGTATTCTTATTTTTCCTGGCTATTCATTTCTTTACATTCCTGTCATTGCTGCATTATTATCGGGAACCATCTATATGCTAACAGCTGTTAAAATCCAACAATTCGGAGCCATTACTTTTTTAGCTCTCATTATGGGACTCTTTTTCTTCTTTTCAGGACTATTCCCTTCAGCATTACTACCTGCCGTTGGATTTGGATTACTGGCAGACGTGATTGCTTATTTATTCAAATATAAACATCGCGGAGGCTTACTAGCTAGCTATATTGTTTTTAGCTTTTCTAATTTTGGACCGATTCTGCCACTTTTATTTAATCCCGATGAATATGTGGACCAATTATTAGTGAGAGGAAAAGATCAATCTTATATTAATCACATCTTTTCCCTATTATTTGAAAATGCATGGCTGGTTGTATTTGTTGGGACGATTGTCGCAGCAATTTTAGGGGGATTATTCGGACTTCGGATGTTAAATAAACATTTTAAAAAGGCAGGCGTCATCAAATGACATTCCGGTTGGATCCGCGAAGTAAATTATGGGCACTTGTTGTCATCATAATCATTAGTGCTTCTAATGTGCCTATTGTATACCAAGTTGTAACATTCCTCATGATTATTTGCGCCTTATTTCTTTTTCAAGAATACCAAACAGCAACCCGACTACTCATCTTTTATATTGTTCAATGGTTCATCTTAATTTTTATATTACCTAAATTAAATCAGCCTTTTATCTATTTTATTTTGTCATTTTTTGCTAATGGCATTCGCAGTTTGATGCCTGCTATTGCTTATTTGAACTTCCTTTTTAAGACAACTTCAATGGCTGAATGGACTGCCCTAATGCATCAGTGGCATGTCCCTACTTTTATATCGATCCCATTAATGGTCATGGTTCGTTTCTTTCCGACGATTAAACATGATTATCAACAAATTATTCGTGCACTCCGCATGCGAGGGATTGCCACTTCCCCATGGCAATGGCTCAAGCATCCGATGAAGATGTTTGAGTATGTTTTAATCCCATTGCTGATGAATGCGACGCATGTTGGTGAAGATTTAACGATTGCAGCGTTGACTAAAGGATTTGACCTAAAACGCAATAAAACATCAATTATTTCGCTATCTTTCACGATATACGATGGGTTATTTGTAATTGCCATCTCATTACCATTACTTATGCTCATGATGAAGGAGTTCATATGATTTCTTTTAACAATGTATCTCTATCTTTCCAAGATCAGTCCGCCATTCTCACAGATTTATCCTTGAATATCAAAGAAGGCGAATGTGTCTTAATTTGTGGTCAAAGCGGTTCTGGTAAATCAAGTATCACTCGCATTATTAATGGTGTAATACCTGATTATATTGAGGGAAAACTTTCGGGATCAGTTCAAATTTTGGGACTAGATAAAAAAACGGTCTCAATCAATGACTTAGTCCCGCTTTCAGGGAGTGTCTTTCAAAACCCAAAGACTCAACATTTTGCGACGGAAACCAATCATGAACTCTCTTTAGTGAGTGAAAATTTAGGAATTTCTCCTGTTACAATACATGATCGGATCGACAAGCTGATTGATCAATTTAATGCCCATTCGTTATTAAACCGCTCCATTTTTAACTTATCTGGTGGCGAAAAACAACAGCTCGCTTTTTTGAGTACTCTAGTACATCACCCAAAAATTATTATTTTAGATGAAGTCACTGCTAATTTAGACCAAAATGCCATACACAAAATTTCCGCAATGATTGAGATTCTGAAAGAAGCCGGAAACACAATTATCTTGACGGAACACCGATTAGCATGGTCATTACCTTTTGTAGACCGCTATCTTTTACTGGAAAATGGTTCTATCTCAAAAGAATGGTCGAATGAGGAATTCCAACAGTTAGACGTGGATTTACTCCATGAATTGGGATTAAGAACGCACCATCTATCCCGTATTAAAGAAAAAATTAAAAACATACCGCAGGCAACCTTTCAATCAGGTGCTCCCTTAAGCGTCCACAATCTTTCAATTGGTTATGACGCTCCATTAATGGATCCGTTGAATTTTTCTTTTCAATCAGGCAAAATCGTGGGTATCTTAGGCAAGAATGGAATAGGTAAAACAACTTTGTCTCATACTTTAGCTGGACTCCTAAAGCCATTATCAGGTAATATTCTGTGGCAAGGAGAACAGCAAACTCCACACGATTTAATGAATAAGACCTTTATGGTCATGCAAGATACCAATTATCAATTATTTACTGAATCCGTCCAAGAAGAGATTGAATTTGGCATAGATACAATTGCTACAGATAGTGATGACATACTGAAAGTCATGAAACTAAACAACAAAAAAGAACAACATCCCATGACATTATCCGGTGGGGAAAAACAGCGATTGGTCATCGCTTCTGCGATTCAATCACAAAAACCAATCATTATTTATGACGAACCGACATCTGGACTGGACTACTATCATATGCAAGCTTTTGGAAATCAAATGAAATGCTTAGCTCAAAAAGGAGTTATCCAAATTATCATTACCCACGATGAAGAATTAGTGGCACATTTTTGTGACCAAATCATTCAATTGAATCAATTTATAAGATAGTTTGTAAAATAAAAACACACTATGATTTGGTGTTGGTGAGTCATCTAATGGCTGACCAGCACCTTTTTATATGGACATTATTCTAACTAGTACAGCACAAAAGTAAAATCTAAATATTTTTAGCCATGAAAAACCCTCTAAAGTTATATTTTCGTAGTCCAACTTTAGAGGATTAGTTCAAATTTACATTAAGTATTCTTATAATTTGTAATTTTTTTGACTCAATGAGATGACATTGATTTGGGATTCATTCATTAATCTTAAAAGAGGAATCAAAAGCGAATAACTTTATCCGCACAGTCTATCATATCTTGATTATAATAATGCGCTATCTCGATTACAGTAGCGGGCGAACTCCAAATTAAATCACGCATTGTATTCGCATTAGTTGCATCCAAAGCAGAAGTCATCTCGTCAACAAAAATAATTTCTTGCTCATGGAAAAGTGCCTTGGCAATTTCAATTCTTTGTTTTTGACCACCGGAGAGATTGGTGCCATCTTCCTAAATCATTAAATCTAAAGGTTGAGCTCCCAGCTCCTCAACTAAATTCAGCTGGTCAAGAAGTTTCATGAGCTCTTGGTCATGACTAGGGTCATTTGAAAAAGACACATTAAATCTAATTGTTTCATTGAAAATCACTGGATCTTGTTGAATAATACTGACCGAATCGAATTCAGTTAAAGATTGATTGGTCACTTTGTTATTGGCTTCCAAAGTTACTTGTCCCGATTGTGGCATAAGGAATCCATGTATAATCTCTAACAATGTAGATTTACCAGATCCGGACGGGCCAATAACCAGTACTTTGTCTCCTGACTTTATGTTAAGATTAAAGTGACTTAAAATCGTTTTATCGTAATAAGCAAAGGTCAAATCTTCCACATCTATCCTTGACATATCCAGTAATGGCGTAACCATCTTCTGATAAGGTTCCTGAATGGAGATTTATTCGCGTATTTCTTTCGTTGACTTAGCCATTGTGAGATAACCTGAAATAATCCGAACGGGAAAGTCAATCCGATCCCTTGCCAGGAAAATGGCAATGATACCTCCAACCGTCAACTGAGTCGAATGAATAAAATAAAGTGCTAAAACAACAGGCAAAAATCGTGCAACAAGGATAAAATGCTGGCTGTTATTGTCACAAATGTCTGGAACATGGTCATTTGGTATTTAGCCTATTCCCTTTGATTGAGACTCGTTTCATACTTTGTTGAATCGTCTTTTCTTGGTGGTAAGTCTTAATCGTCTTCATTCCGTGTATAATATCTAATAGACGTGCCAAAAAATACTGATTATTATCTAAAAAGTTCAGGGTCCGTTGATTTAATGACTGGCTAAATAAAAAACTGGGTAATAAGGCCAACAAAGAAACAGAGACAAATACTAAGCCATATTTAAAATTAATCGACAAAATATATATAATTGAAGTAATTAGCATTAACAAGTATCCAAATATATCAAAAATAACTCCAAAATACTTCTCACTAATCACTTCATAGTCCGTTGTCATAATCGAAATGCTTTCAGATGCTTTGATAGCATTCTGACTATGGTAGATATTGTTTAAGTAGTTCTCTTTAAGTCGTTTATTTAATACTTGTTCAATCTTAGCCTTTACTTGATAATTAAAGTACATCCCCAAAAAAACAGATAAACGTAGAGCTAAAGCATATACTGCAAGTCCCACCACTTCAGATTGAGTCACGCTTTCATCTAACGCTGATAAACGACCAATAATTTCAGCAAATATGACTCCATCCAGTGAAGCTACTAAAGAAAAAAAGACCAGTAAACCTAGTAACCACCAAGGGGTCCATTGGAAAATTGTTTTAATATTCATTGTTACTCTTTTTCAATAAATTGACTCATACAAAAAATTAGAACCACTTCATAAAGCTATCACTAGAGAGATTTACTATTATCGTTACAACAGAATGTATTATCATTGATGAATTTAGTTTCACTTTCAATATGATCCAGAATTATAAATTTAATTCCCCTGCTTCAAATAAATGAAATACCTCAAGAGTTACATCTATTTTATTTAATAATTTAAGAATATTATATTCATTATTAATTCTATCAATCCCGGTATAGCCACTATTATCCGCTTGAAAATTTTTTCTGCCTTCCTTCAATACGAACGTTCGATTTATCCAATAACCTCGATAAACATCCCCTTTATCAGCTTGTTTTAAGACTCCATTCCTAGTTCATCCTGAATTATGAAATTTTTCTTATACTACTCATTAAAATTATATAAAAAAAGAATATTATTCAAATCGGATACTTACTTTTGGCTTAAAAAAGAAATTTATTTCAGAAATAATAGTAACAAAATCCCCTCTTGTAGTAGAACAATAGCTCTAAAATATCATTCAAGAAGTCCTTTATGAATCGTGACCAGTTTATCTTTAAAAGATAGAATATAGAAGCAATGTGTGAATAAATTGATAAAATGAACAGAACAACTGTCAATAATATTTGTCATCGCTCTACTCTATCCTCCCCAAACTAGATAGATGGTTACTTAATTATCTCTAATAGAAAATTTAAAATTTCACAGCTCGCTGAACAGTCGATTTTCTATGTATAACCGAATGCGCTTAAAGAAGAATCTGAAAGTTTACAATGTATTTGGTCTTAAGAAACCTATTGAGGGACGTGAGCATCAAAATGGGACGCCAACAAAATAATTTATAAATAGGACGATTAAAGCATTCTAGCTCTTTCAATCAGTTCTCCGTAAAGAATCACAAAAAAATCAGTCTCAATCGATTACGATCACTTAAAACGTGATTGTTTGAATTGAGACTGAATGTTTTTAATTGTCTATAAACTTCATAAAGTCAACGCGATTAAAATAATTCGACAATACGATCAAAGATTTCTGCATGCTTATCAATTTGGGCTTTATTACCAATAACCACGCGGCCAGCATCCTCATACCAATCTTTGTAAAAGTTCAATCGACGTTTTAAATCATCTGAAGTCGTATATAGTATTTGTTCTTTATTTTGTTGTCGTTGTTCATTTGTTATCCCTGTTTGAAATCGACCAAAGGCCAGAATACCTTTTTCAAAGGCTGATAAAGGTCGTTCGAGTGGACTCAATGTACCAATGATATATTTCAGAAGTTCCTCTTCCGTTAAATCAATGTGTTCAATATATTCATGAACCTTTTCATAAGCTTGTAATGTTTCAATGATATTAGGGTCTCGATAAGAAGCCATATTGACATTCCCAAGATTGTCATGACGATACATGGCTCCATAGGCTCCTCCCATGACACGAATTGTATTCCATAAATAATCATAGCGCAGCATTGTTGCCATAACTTCATCGCTACCATGCTTATCCGCCATTGTGTCATCTTTTGTTCCCATTGCCACATAATTAACATCTTGAGATGTCACAAACGCAATATTTTCTTGCTTATTGAGATGGTAAGTCGCCGGTTTTCCTTTGCGACGCTCATGCGACGTACCGATCGATTGAACCATCTTATCTTTAACTTTTTGCACGCGATTGGCATCACCTACATAAAGTCCATGTATTCGAGCTGGATCTTTTAATCGAGTTAATAATTCATTGAGCTGAGCAAGAAGTTCAGAACCATTGCCTTCTTTTAATTGGGATAAGACTTGCTTTAAATATTGGAAATAATGAATACCTGAAGATTGATCCTTTAAGGCATGCGCAATATTGAATTGAGATAACACATAATCACTTGCTAACTGGTGAGCGCTATAATCAATCTTGTCATCTAAATCGGCTTTAATTGACTGGATAATTTGAGTGACTTGTTCGACATTCTCAATTTTTAAGTTAAATAAAGATTCAGTCATCAAATCAATCAATGAATCAAGATTTTCAAATAATGCTTTTCCTCTTAGATAAAGGAATGGCTTCACTTCTCCGTCTTGATTCTGATAAACGACATGACCTGCATGTATTCCGCCCGTATATTGATTCACTGTTTTTTTGAAGTCAGATAAGGAATAATTTTCTGTTTCTAGATTACCAATCAATCCTGTCAAAATATCAACGGGGCCAAATTCATCTTGAGAAAAATCAGAAATATCAAAATAATAATTAACATAGTCGATTTCTGAAGTAAATTGATCACTATAATAAAGTGTGGTTTCTTCAAACAAATCAATCGTGTCCAGATTGTCTGCCTCAATATCAGATGATAAATCTTCTCGTTCTAAAGTTGGAATCTTTGCTAAGTCTTCAGGCGAATCCGGCGTTTCTTGTCTTTGAATCAATGCTTGTGTTTCTTTGATAAGGGCGTCTATTTGACTTGAGTCTAATGTTTCTTTATATTCTTGTAATAATTGAAGTCTCTCTTGCTCTAACTGATCATTTTTTCCAGGTTGTGCTTCCAAGACAACCGCAACCTTATAAGGATTGTTTAAAATCTTTTCTTCAATTAAAGATTCAAAATATCTTTCGGAAACTTTGTCAGTTAATTGATCTAAATAATCATTAAATTGCAAGTTTTCAAACGGAGAGCCCCCATATAACCAGTTACTCATGGCTGTTAAACCATAAAGAACTCCGCGAGGATTCCCTTCGGATATTGCAGCTTCTCGTAGTGCGAATTTATGACGATTCAATGACGCTTCAATCAGCTCAGAATCTAAGCCATTTTGGACAATATGGTGCAATGTATCATTGACGACTTGTTTGAACTTCGCCATTTTAGAGGTCTTTGCATCTTGTATTTCAATTGTATACATGACTGGCCAACCTACTTCTTGTACACCTGCTGAAATATCTCCACCTAATTGTGCTTGAATTAATGCTTTTTTAAGTGGTGAATCATTATTATCTAATAAGACGGAATTTAGCACTTGCATGCCCATAATATCTAGCGTATCGTCAGCTTCTGCTACATGCCATGATAAACCTAAATATGCCTTATCTTCTGGATTATCACCTTCGGTTATAGAGTATGTGTCGTGAACATCTTCATTGGAAGGTACTTGTAGCTCAAAAGTATAATCAACTGGTTGCGTATTCATCGTATATTGATCGAAATAATGGCTCAATTCCTCAAATACTTGTGCTTCATTAATATTTCCATAGACAACCGTTAATGTATGCGTTGGATGGTAATATGTTTGATGGTAGTCAACAAATTCTTCTTGAGTTAATTCTGGGATTGCCCGCGGATCCCCGCCCGATTCCCAAGTATAAAGTGTTTCAGGATATAATTTTTTTAGAGTGGCTTGATACAAAGCACGTTCAGGTGAACTCAGTGCACCTTTCATTTCATTGTAAACCACACCTTTATAGATTAAATCATCTTCTGGTGATTCTAAATGATAATGCCATCCTTCTTGAGCAAGTATCTGTGGATTGTTTCGTAAATTAGGCTTAAAGACTGCATCTAAATAGACACGCATTAAATTCAAAAAATCTTTATCATTGGTTGATGCAACAGGATAAACCGTCTTATCTGAATAGGTCATCGCATTTAAGAAAGTATTCATTGAACTTTTTAGTAATTCAACAAAAGGCTCTTTTGAAGGGAATCTTTCAGAACCGTTTAATACCGAATGTTCTAAAATATGTGTGATTCCATTGTCACTGTAGGGTGGTGTTTTAAAGGCAATAGAAAATGCTTTATTCTCATCATCATTGTCCAAATGAAGTACTTGAGCACCCGTTTGTTCATGACGATATAGCTTTCCTATCGAATGGATATCAGGTAATGATTGTGTTTCAATTAAAGTGAATGACATCGAATTCCCCCTTTTATATAATAGTGTTATTATAGCCAATTTTTGGATGATTGACTAGCAAGTTTCATGAACGTTCACTTCGTTTCATATACAATATGTTAAAATGAACAAAACAATCTTAGGAGGCAATGATCATGTCTATTAAACAAAACGTTCAACAAATTAATAAAAATATCCAAGAAATCAATGCAAATGCACAGTTAGTGGCTGTCACTAAATATGTTGGTGAAGAGGAGATGCGGGAACTATTAGAAGCAGGAATGTGTCACTTTGGAGAGAATCGTGTAGCTGCATTACGAGAGAAACAAAGTCTGCTTGAAGATGTTTCAGATTCTATTCAGTGGCATTTTATCGGAAATCTGCAGACTCGTGCGGTTAAGGATGTCATTAATCAAATTGACTATTTGCACTCATTAGATCGATTAAAATTAGCAAAAGAAATTCAAAAAAGAGCGAACCATACCATTCAATGCTTTTTACAAGTTAATGTATCAGGTGAAGAATCAAAATCGGGCATTCACCCCGCTCAAATCGATGAAATAATCGAACAAATGGCTGCGTTCGATAAAATTCATATTAATGGCTTGATGACCATGGCTCCAATAGATGCAACGGATTCAGAATTACAGGAGTATTTTGCTGAATTAAAATCGCTTCAAGAAAACATTGCAGCAAAAAAAATACCCCATGCTCCGTGTACTGAATTGAGCATGGGAATGAGTCGTGATTATCTCATTGCATTAGAAGAAGGTGCTACATATGTTCGAATTGGCTCAGCACTCTATCAGTAAATCAGCCAATATGTTCCGTAAAATAAGAAATTAATTTGCGATAATTCGGCGAATGGACGCTTTCATTTCTTCAATTGGAATGATTGTCCGTTCATTCGCTGGTTTTTCATTAAGACTTGTAATCGCCGGTGGGAAATCGACATGGGTTATGTCTTTTAATGCATTCAACATCTCATCATCACTCATCATGTCAGTATTGATATTTAAAGCATTCAATACTGCTTCAGGGAATTTATAAGGACTTGCGGTTGAAACAATCACAAGTGGATAATCCTCGCGTTGTGTTGCTAATTTTCGGGCTACTTTAGAAGCGACTGCTGTGTGTGGGTCAATGACATACTGTGCGTTTTGATAGACGTCCCTAATTTCCTGCAGTGTCTCTTCTTCGGTCGCAAAGTCCGCCAAAAAGTCTGAGAAATTAGCTAACGTTTCTTCAGTAACTTGGTAACTCCCCTTCTCTTTTAAATGATTCATCATCGCATTCAAAGCGGGTGTGTAATCGCCTAATGCGTGGTATAGCAATCTTTCAAAGTTACTAGATATCAGGATATCCATGGAAGGACTAATCGTTAAAATAAATTCTCGATTCGTATTATAAATTCCTGTTTCAAAAAACTCAGTTAAGACATTATTATCATTTGATGCGCAGATTAAATTTCCAATTGGCAGTCCTAATTGTTTTGCATAATAGGCAGCCAAGATATTACCAAAGTTACCTGTTGGGACAGAAAAATCAACCTTGTCATTGGGTTCGATTTCTCCTTGTTTCACCAATTGAGCATAAGCAAAGAAATAATAGACCACTTGTGGAACGAGACGGCCAATGTTCATCGAATTTGCACTGCTGAATTGTTTGTTCTGCTCTTTCAGTTCTTCATTAAAGGCTTGATCATTAAATAAATCCTTAACCTGTTTCTGAGCATCATCAAAATTACCTTGGATTGCAAATACATGCGTATTATTTCCCTCTTGAGTCAACATTTGACGCTCTTGAATTGAACTTACTCCCCCATGCGGGTAAAAGACAATAATTTGCGTTCCGGGGACATCCGCAAATCCAGCCATTGCCGCTTTACCTGTGTCGCCAGATGTTGCTGTTAAAATAACAATATCTTTCTCATTATGATTAATATCATTCGCTGTCGTCATCAAATAAGGAAGGATAGAGAGTGCCATATCTTTGAATGCAATGGTTTCACCATGAAATAATTCTAAATAGTAATGTCCATCTGCTTTCTTCAAAGGTGCGATAGTCTCATGATCAAACCCATCATCATAAGCCCCATTAACACAATATCTAATCTGTGTTTCAGTAAAATCACCTAAAAATTCTTTGAGAATGAAAGTTGCCATTTGTTGATAGGAAAAATCTTGCAATTCATTCCAATCTAACGAAAGGGGATGGATCTCAGTTGGAACATACAATCCCCCATCAGAAGCCAATCCTTGTAAAATTGCTTGTGACGCTGTCACAATATGATCAGGATTGCGTGTACTCTTATATAACATGGTATTCCTCCCTTGCCGTCACTCAGCTAATTTTAGCTTTTATCATTCAGTTTCATGGTAGTATTAGACTCTGCCATTTCTTGTAATTTATCCTTGACAATTTTGACAACCATTTGTCGATCTTCTGGAGAATGGATGACATCATATTTATCAATATCAATGTGTACGACTTGTGAAGCATGATAATGATTATTCACCCAGTCATCATAACCACTCCAGAGTTTATAATAATAATCATATAAAGTCGGATCTTGTTCAAAATCTCTCCCACGCGAACCGATACGTTCTAATATCTTTTCAAAAGATCCTGACAAATAAACCATTAAATCAGGAGCCTTTTGTGGTAAACTCTCCAATTCTTCTAACATATTATTAAGTAACTTTTCATATATTCTAAATTCTGTGTCAGATATATTCCCTAATTCATTATTAACCTTACTAAAGTACCAATCTTCATAGATTGAACGGTCCAAAACATTATTTCTATCATGAAATGCTTTTTTTATATCCGTATAACGACTATTTAAAAATTCTAATTGGAGTAAAAATGGATACCGTTTGGCTTTTTGCTCCTGGGGACTTGCTGTATAAAATAGTGGTAATATCTCATTACCATCTACATTCTCATAATATACTTTACTTCCCAATGCTTCACTTATGACCTTGGCAACACTTGTTTTTCCTGCACCAATCATCCCTCCGACAACAATAATTGCCATCATCTCCTCTCCTTTTATCAATAAAATCAATTCTTATTGTATCATATGTTAATTATCTAAACAGAAAATTTAAACGTAGACATATTCTACTATTTGATCAAACATCTCTACGTCATAATGTGCTTCGATATAATTTAGAATTTTGTTTTGTTTCCGTTCAATATGCAGTCGTTCATTCGATACAATTGCTATACCAATTTCTAACAATCCTAAGTGATCTTGCTCTGAAGTTTCTGCTATACTGACAGAATACTTGTGTTGAACGCGTTGTATTAAGCTTTTAGATAATTGTCGTTTCTCTTTCAAAGAAAAAGCTTGAATGCGAAACTTTAATTTTGTGATTCCTACAATCAAACACTCACTCCTAATTCATGGAAATAGTCGAATTCTCGTAGAATTCGACTATTTCTATTTCAAGTATTTAGTTTCTAAACTGATTGATTGCCCTCTATCATAACCACTAAGATAAGATTCCGATTTGACATTTACTTCGTCAAGCTTGAATGCTAAATGACCATTGATTTCTTTGTTAAATTTTGATTTTACATCATCTGGCGTTTGAATAATCAAGGCATATTTTTCATTTTCCGCAATCATTTCCTCACGTTGTTTCTTATATTTTGTTTCTAAGCCATCAAGAAAACCTTGATAGTACGATTTTCTTAAACTAGCTGCTGATTCATTTGAATCTTTTGCGTTTTCGATGTATTTAGACCCATAAAATTTCATCGCATCGGCGGCAAGATGAAAGACTTCATATGCTAGTTCGACATCCTCAGGATACCCCATCAATACTAATTTTCGTTTCACACTTTTTTGATGAGGTAATCGATTGCTTTGAATATAAAATAATACACGAAAATTATCAGCAATAATTTGCACTAATACTTTTTCCCACCAATAAATGCGCTTATAGATTGAAAGTGATTTGATGATAATCTTTTTATCATGACTTTCATCTAATTGGTCTTGAGAAATTTTGTATTTTAACATAAGTTTTTGAGCCATTAATAACGCTGTTTGGCTCTCTTCGTCATTATTTCCATCCTCAGCCAAAGACAACAGATTTTTTATTTTTTGTAAAATTTTGGAATTTTCAGACATAATTGCCTCCTACGGATAGGTATTATACCTATCTTATCAAGTTTTCATATACTATTTCAAGAAAAAACCTTTTTTATTCTATTTTTTCTAAGCGATTAATTAAATCAATAAATTTAGGAGGCATGGGAGCATTTAAAGAGATTTCTTCATGTGTTCTAGGATGAATAAAATGCAATTCACTCGCATGCAAATATTGTCCTGAAGATTCTTTAACTATCGACCCTCTCATCTCAGCTAGACCGGTCCGATATATTGGGTCACCAACGATAGGATGTCCAATATATTCAAAATGGACGCGTATTTGGTGCGTGCGGCCTGTTTTTAATTCGGCTTTTACCAATGCTGCTTGTTTATAATTTTCAATGACTTCATAGATTGTATAGGCAGCTTTTCCAGATTCAGTCACTGAAAATCTGGTTCGATGATGAATGTCACGACCAATAGGTACTTCGATAATTCCCTGAGGAATTTCTATCGGTCCGTTCACGATTGCCAAGTAGGTACGCCCTAAACTACGATCCATTAACTGCTCACTTAATGCTTGATGTGTGAAATCATTTTTCGCGACAATCATCAAACCGCTCGTATCCTTATCAATACGATGAACAATACCTGGACGCACCATCGATTCTCTATCTGATAGATTGCTCCCTAAATAATGAACAAGGCCATTTACAATCGTCCCATTTCTATGTCCTTTTGAAGGGTGAACAACAATTCCAGCTGCTTTGTTGATGACTAATACATCATCATCCTCATAAACAATGTCTAATGGGATATTTTCAGCTTCAATAGTCGTTACCTCTGGTTCAGGAATAGTGATTTCAATTCGTTCAGTACCATTTAATTTATAGTTTGCTTTTTCGATTTTTTGATCCACTAACACCTTTTCTTCTTTTATTAATTGTTGAATCTGAGTACGGCTATAATCAGTTAGCTCAATACTCAATACTTTATCCAACCTTCCCTGTTGTCCATCTAATTTCAGTTCTATTGTTTCTTGTTTCAAATGAGACTCTCCTCTTCTGGTGATAAAATAGTAACAATGAATAAACCAATTATTCCGACGGTCAAAGCCACATCTGCAATATTGAAAATTGGAAATTGAATGAATGCTAAGTCAAACATATCAATCACATATCCTAAAAGGATACGATCAATGAGATTTCCAAAAGCACCCGCCAAAATAAATCCTATCCATATAAGTTTGTACCATTTTTGATGACGCTGTTTCATCAAAATATAAAATAAATAAATGATAATAAGCACCGTCACAACAATAAAAAAAAGACGCTGACCTGCAAAAATTCCCCATCCAGCACCATCATTATGAATATAGGTGAAATTTAAAATACCATCAATGATCGGTTTTGTCTGATACAATTCAAAGTGTGTTGCGACATAATATTTAAGATATTGATCACAAAATATTAACAAAATAATTGTTATGAATGTGATAATCATGCATTGAAACCCCTTTATTTTTTTGATTTTCTGTAAAAGAATTGAATTGATAATATTTATATTATATACTAGTTTGAGTTATAGAAAAACAACAATCCGGTGATAAAGGAGCTATTATGAAAAAATTAATAAAAAGCCTCTCACTTTTCCTAGTCATGTTATTGATCGTTGGATGTAGTCAATCCGTAGAACGTTCCGATCGTACGATAACATTGATTCAGGACAATATGACGAATGTCATCAATGTTATCAGTGAGATTCAATTTAATGAACAAGAATTGCAACAACAATTTGAATCGATGATCAATTCGGAACAAGAATTGCAAGCTTTCGCTAACGAAGAAGCTTCGATTTATCAAAATATTCAGACACGACAGGAACTAATGAAAAAATTAGACGAGCATCGTAATACATTAGCTGATTTACGTGATGAAATTAAAGTTCAAGCTGAACGCAATGAATTGCCAAGTGATCAGGTTCAACAAGTAGATCAATTAATGGAAGGATTTGTTAATCATTTAGAAGTGTATACAACTGATTATCAAGCTAATCTTACTACTGAAAAACAATTATATCAATCAATGGCTAATCCTGATCTAGATTATACTCAATTCTTTAACTTGTTTGATAAGATAAGTGTGTTAACCACTAACAATCAAATGAATCTTGAAAAAGTTATTGAATTAGTTGAGCCAATCAATACGATTCTCATCAATTTAAAAGTCCATTTAGCTAATATTCAAGAAGCGAGTTAGTGAGGAGTTCCTATGATAATAGAAAAAAATTATACCAAACATTTTAAACATATTGCCTTAATACTTTCTGCCCTATTCATTTTAAGTGCCTGTCAAGAAACAAATGATGAAAACACTGAAAATCCTACAGATGTGGCTGAAGATATTACTTATAAATACGATCAAGAAGCAGTTGATGAATTTCATGGTCGTCAGGCAACACAGGATACTGCTCGATATGAGAATATAACACTGTCACAAAAAAGTTATCTTAATGAACCAGAAAACTTACCGCAATCTTTATACTATGACACGGGTGTTGATATTCCATATCCTGAAGATGGCGTACGGGGTGTTTATTTGACCGCACAAAATGTTGCTGATCCTGAATATTTTGAATCCATCGTTAATTATATCAATTCTACGGATTTAAATGCTGTTGTTATTGACTTCAAAGATGATTGGGGACATATTATTCCACCCAATGAATCAGATAATCCCCTTGTTCAAGAAAACACCATTGAAGAAGTAGACTATCGAGCAATTATGGAAGTATTGGAAGAAAATCAAATTTATCCTATTGCACGGATTACGACATTTAAAGATAACCTCCTATCAGATCAACGACCTGATTTAAGTTTTATTGACCCAGAAACCAATGAGATTTGGTCAGATGCTAATGGCGCTCAGTTTTTGAATCCTTTCATGCATGAAACATGGGATTATGTTTTAGATGTTGCCGAAGAAGCTGCAAAAATGGGCTTCAAAGATATTCAATTTGACTATGTTCGTTTTCCAGAAGGATTCTTCGAATGGGCTGGCGATTTAGAATATGAAATTGGTTATTATGAGAAATTTGTCTCAAATGATCCAGAAGCTGAAGGTTATGAACGCGTTGCTGCCATCAATGATTTTCTAGCATACTCACAACAAGCTCTAGCACCCTATGGTGTTGAAATCAGTGCCGATATTTTCGGTTATACTACCGTTGCTGGGGATACATATGATGTACGTGGTATTGGTCAAAACTTCGCTCAAATGGCTGAACAAGTTGATACCGTGTCAGCAATGATCTACCCTTCGCATTGGGGAGAATCATTCTTTGGTCTTACTTACCCAGACTTATTCCCGTATGAAGTCGTTGATAACTATATGTATGCTGAAAAGAATATTCTTACGGAAGTAGAAAATGATGTCAATACAAGACCTTGGTTGCAAGACTTTACTGATTCATTTTTACCACCGGGTACCTATCAAGAGTATGGTCCTGAAGAAGTTCAAGCACAAATCAATGCATTAGCAGCTCATGGGATCAATGAATTCCTCTTATGGAATGCAGGTGGCTATTACACCGAAGGGGTTGACTATACACCTGAAATAGATCAGACACTTGGATTTGAAGAAGAATTCGAATCCTCAGAATCTCAACCAGAATAAATATAAATAACCACCATCTATTATTCATAATAGATGGTGGCTTTTTGTTATGATGAGATGTTTCAATTATTCCATATCATTTCACATGATTAAAATCATAAAATTCGGTTAAATTAATGACTTCTTGAAAATCCAATAACACTAAATATGTTTCAGTAACTGGTTTATTTTTAGCGACCCTTAAGGCTTCTCGATATAAACTCATTTGAAAACGATAAGTATCTTCAATTAAGTCTATTTGTTGTTGTCGAGTAGCGTTCAAAAATGGGCGATATTGATCTGTTTTATAATCAATGAGCACTAAGTGATCGTCATATTCAATAAAACTATCGATCACACCATGAATTAATAATTGATCATTTCCTAATTCTTGCAGTTGCTCTTCAGGTATTTGCTGATAAAACATCTCGTGAGCTGGAATCAAGAAAGAAAACGCATGTTCTCTTTTAAGATTCTCAGAAGCTTCAATCATCATTTGAGCCACAGGGGTCTCTAGAAACGCAAGCAATGCTTCTTTTTTTACTAAGGATAAATCACTTTGCGTTATCGCATGTTCTGATAACAATCGTTGTAATTCCTCTTCGAATATTTCTTCAATCTTTCTTTCTTTGAAAGCTGAAAAATCCAGTAATTGTAATAAATAATGCGTGATTGTTCCACGATCTGTCGCTTGAATCTGTTCATCCTTAATAAATCGAGGTTCATTAAAGGTGTCTTCTGTATAGCGAATCCCTTGGATACTCGAGGGTGTTTCTTCTGAAGTCATATTTTCTTTACTTATCCGACGGTCAGAATAATAAGATAATTTTTCAATCCGTGGCTCTTCATAAAAACGTTTCAATTCCGATACAGACTGATAACTTGATGTATGATTCGCTAATTGAAACGGATATTCATAAGTTAACAAACTTTTTACCGTGTTCATCCCAGGTATAACTTCTGAGGATGTTCCATCTAAATGATGAATCAAATCGTCTGTAAAAGAGTCCCTAGAATGATGATAGTCAATAGCTGGCATTCCATAGGTTAATGCTGTTTGAGTATAAAAATGAATATCAATATCTTGTAAACTCATTGAACTTTGCCCCTGAGAATGATCTCCTACCGCAATCGCTTGTTGAATCCATTTTAACCAAGAATTGGCCGTTCGACGATAAGAATCACTGGCTAACAAGGATTCATTCGCTGTAATATTTTGGATTTCATTAATTTCTGATTCCCATTTTTCTTGCGATTTAATTGTTCCTACAATCATTAATTGTTGTTCACTCCGTGTAAGAGCGACATATAATTTACGCATTTCTTCAGCTTTTAGTCTTTTGATTTGTTCCAACTTCATGGTTTGTTTAATAATTGAGTGATATTGTAAATGGTTTTCAATATCATAATAATCGGTACTCATGCCATAATGTTTCGATAAGACAATTTTATTTTGCGCATCTTTAAGATTAAATCTTTTATTTGTATTCATGATATATACAATCGGAAACTCTAAGCCCTTACTTGCATGAACAGTCATTAAACGAACAACATTTTGATCCGAGTCAATTAAAACAGGTTCAGCTAAATCTTGTTCAGTTTCCATAATTTGTTCAATATAATGAATAAAACCAGATAAACTCTTAAACTGTCCATTGGAAAAATCAACGGCACGTTGATAAAGAGCATGTAAATTGGCTTGACGTTGTCCCCCATTTTCCAGACCACCAACAAAATCTAAATAACTTGTTTCTAAATATATTTGCCAAATAACATCTACAATAGGCGTCGTTTGTAATAGTTGACGCCATTGCTTCAATTGATTCAAAAATTGATGAAGTGTTGTTTTTAATGATTGATCCGATATATTGAGCTTATCATCTTCAATAAAAGCTAAAACGGCCTCATAATAATTACCAATTTTATGATGAACGCGAATCGTTGCCAAATCATCATCTGTTAATCCTACAAAATAAGAACGCAATACGGCTACAAGAGGAATGTCTTGCATCGGATTGTCAATTACTTTTAATAAGGCAAGCATTATTTGAACTTCTTGTCGCTGAAAATAATTTTCAGTTTTTTGAGACAAGATAGGGATATTGTATTGAGAAAAAATTTGTTGCACGGGTAAAAATACATTTTTTGTGGATGTCAGAATCGTAATATCCTTAAAAGTCAGGGGCCGCTGTTTTTTCAATTCTTTATCATAGATTGTTTCTTTATTTTCAATCCGTTCGCTAATATTTTGGGCAATTAAATGAATTTCTTTATCGACTTGCTTCAGTGATTCATCATCATCTGTATCATCGTGTTCATCTTCATCTATTGATAGTAATAATTGGGTATTTTTTTTAGATTGATGCATCTGTTCAATCAATAATTGATTACCTGGGATAAGGAACTCTTGCTCTGTATAATCCATCTCCGCAACTTTCTCATCCATAATCCGCTCAAATAAAAAGTTCGTATATTCAAGGACTTCTGGACGTGAGCGATAATTACGATTAAGCAAAATCAAATGATTACTTTCATCTCGTTGATAGGATTGATATTTTTGGAGAAATAAACTGGGTTCCGCCATTCTAAAACCATAAATTGACTGCTTAACATCTCCCACTAAAAATAGATTACCATTGCTATTTGGAACATATTCTTTAGAAAGCCAGCTAATAATTTCTCCTTGAATATCATTAATATCTTGATACTCATCCACTAATATTTCTTTGAAATGTTGTTGATAATATTCAGCTGCTACACTGGCTTTCACTTCACCTGTTTCACTATCTTTAATCGTTAATAATGAAAGAGTCATGTGTTCAAGATCTGTATAATCCATCAATTCACGCTTGGACTTTTCCTCACGAAACTTATCCATAAAAAGTCCCGTTAAAGAAACCAAATCCTCGATAATCGTTAGACTCTTATTTTCCACGGCCCATTGCGTATCAGGATCATAAGAGAAAAGATTTTTCAATTGATCTTCGGAATGTTTCTTTGCTTGATCACGCAATATCTTCATTTCATTGATGGTTTCGTAATCTTCATATTTTTTATTATTTCGTGGCCATGTTTCGATGGTAATATTTTGAACAAGTTCAATTACTTTTGACAAATCATCTGTTATGGTTGCTTGATAAATTAATTCCATTGATTGCTTTTGATTATCTAAGACAGAATAATATTTATCTATAATGTCTGACTGACAAGACTTTAGTAAGTCTAGTGCTTTAGTCAAAATCATTACAATATTATGCGTTACGTCTAACAAATAAGGTTTTAAAATATCTTTAAAAAGATCCGTTTCTTGAAAATTCTGATTTTCATGGTATAAACGGACACTTTGCTTTAGCCATGCCCTTGGATTGGGATTTGCCATCGCAAAAAGATAAATGCGACGGATATTTTCAAATAAAGCATCATCACTTCGCCCGTCACCAAAGACACTTAATAAACGTTGATAAATTTGCCATTGTGATGGATCTTGATTTAATCTGGCGACAATGTCTTCCCAGACTTGCCTTTGAATAAGTAATAACTGTGTTTCATCAGTCATGAGCTCAAAATTAGGATTCATGTCTTTAACATAAAAAAATTGTTGAATAACTTTTAAACAAAAGCTATGAAGTGTCCTAATGTCACTATTATTCAGCTTTCTTAACTGATTCATTAACAGTGATTGGTCCTCAGTATCAGATTGATTTACTCCGTTTTTCAAACGTTTTTCGAGACGCTCTTTCATTTCTCTTGCGGCCGCTTCCGTAAACGTAACAACCAGTAATTCATCTACTTCCGCATAACCCGTCATAATTTGATTAATAATCCGTTCAATCAAAACCGTTGTCTTACCAGAACCAGCAGAAGCAGCTACAAGTATATTGCCTCCTTTTTGATGAATGGCTTGCCATTGTTCATCATTAAAGGGAGAATTATTAGGCTTAATAGGTATCATCCGCTTCTCCTTCCTTGTTTTGATCTAAATCATTCTTCATTTTATCTAAAATATGCTTTTTATTAATTTCTTTTTCGCGGTAAACATCAAAATGTAATGTTGGGTCAAATCTAGCAATGATTCGCCATGGATACTTCAATGACGGTGTAAAGCGTTCATCTCTAAAGGGCCGTAGACTAATATTTCCATTATGCATGGCTTCACCTGCTTGGCGGAAGAGATATCTTACATAATGCCGTAAAACATTCAACTCTTCGGGTGAATAAGCACTCGAATAGGCATCAAAGGTTCCGTCTTTCTTTAACTTCACTGGAAAGATTTGGCTCTTAGGTGACAATTCGAATGTCTCATCAATTTCTTTCAGCGTTTCTGAATCAATCGTCACTAATCCCTCTAACCGGTTCTTCTCCAAATAGGATTGCCAACGTGCTTCTGGGTGGTTAAATGTTTCTTCTGTTCCCTCAATCGTTGACTGACGAATAGGTTGATAAAAGCCACCTAAAGCTTGAGTATTCGAATAATTATTCAAAGCTATATCTAAATAAGCGAGTATTTGTAAATCTAATCCATAATAAACATCTACTAAATCAAAACTTCTACGACTGGATTTGTAATCAATGACTTCTAAATATTGTTGATCTTGGTGATGAATCGTATCAATTCGGTCTATTTTACCTCTTAATGCTAGACGTCCACCATTATTAAGTGGTATAGAGTATCCTTTCAGAGGATATTTAGGATTCATACCAAACAATGCTTCTGTGGCTAATGTCTTAGGCTGAAGTGTTTGATCATATATTTTTAAAATCTCGATTAATCTTAGAAGTTCTTGATTCATTTGCAAATGAATCGCTGAAAACCGTGGATGGCTTTCAAGGATTCGATATTTATATTGACCTAATAATTGGTCATTTATACGTTGTTGAAGTTGTTTAATTTCTTGATTTGTTAAATCTGATAAACGTGTATATTGTTGTAGGATGGCTTGGATGAATTGATCCATGAAATCATGAAAATAATCACCAGACAACTGACTATCCATTTCAAATAATTCGCGTTCTCGTAATCTTAAGCCATATACCAGAAAATGACTATAGGGATCTTGAAAGTATTGTTCTAAATTAGAAATAGAAAGATTTAAATTTTTTCCGAATAATTCCTGAGCAATTTCGCTGGATATTTGAGTCGGTAATAATGCTGTTTTCTGAATAGCCTTTAATATATCTTGAAATGTTCTTCGACTTTCATAAGGATAGGAATCCAGTAAAGATGCTAACTGTATCAGTGTTTGCGAAGGTCTTTCTTCATATTTTCTTTGATACTGATAAAGGCGCATAACTAATTCGCGTATCATACTATAGCGACCAAAATCCGATTCAATTAAAGAACGTTCACCGATATTTTGATCTGAAACAATATTGATACTTAATGGTCTCATTTGAATGAGCTGATTTAAATAACTAGATATTTCATTCACTGCTTCAAGATTTCCCACACTATATGAGAGATAAATTTTATCAGTTGCTTTTAATAGTAACCGATACATTAAAAATAATTCTTGGCTAATATTCATTTGAGAATCATCTACAAGTATTTGGTGTGGTAATAGTTGTTCTCTAATTTGTAAACGCTCATCTTGTGATAATAAAGAAGGACGTTCATTTACCTTTGGTATCGTTTGATTATCCATCCCAATTACAAAACAGATTTTTGCTGGATGTGTCTGAGGCGATTCCATATTGGTTACAACCACTTGATCGAGAGTAGGTGGAATAATATGATACGTTGCTTCTGTCAGACCAATTAAAATTAACTTTTCAAATGCTTGAAAATCAATCGGCAATTCAGTGAAAAGTAAATGGAATTCATCTAACAAATCAACAAAAACATCCCATACTTGTTCATGTTGTCGGGACCATTCGACGTCTCCATCTTCAATCGCTTGATCACGGAGTGCAACCATCGCTTCACGTACATTCAAGTCTTTAACTAAATCATATAACCAGCGCGCGGCTTCACTTCCAGTTAACGTTTTATCGAACGCTTGAAAAGCTTTAAAAACATTATCCAAAGTGAATGTTCGATAATAGCTAGCCATTTCATGATGTGTGATAGAAGTTGTTCTTCCAAGGCTGTCGACATACAATAAATCATCGTCTGGAGCAAACCACTCAAAGCTAGTATTCGTAAAGCGATAAGAATAATAACCATTCTTTAAGAGAATGTTTTCAAAGATAGCTAATCGATGCATTGTTTCATCAAATATTTCATCTTCTGAATATTGATACCCCGTTTCTTGTAAAGGTATCTTGATTAATGGAGACTTTAAGAAAGAGATAATATCGGTTATTTGTGCTTGATAAGTATTGAGGTTACAGATTGTTTCAATTAATTGAACAAAGGGGTGCTCAGCCATCGCTGTTTCATGATCATAAAAATATGGAATGTTATTCATTTTGAAATAAGCAGGAATGACTGTTTGATACAATGACAAGTCTCGGGCGACTACCTGAATATCTTGATATCGATACCCTTCCATTACAACTAATTGATGAATCTGATTACTGATATGTTTTATTTCTGATTGAATATTATCATACTGCTTTAGTTCAACATCCAATGAGGCGTTATTTAGCGTTGGTGGGTTTATCTGATCTTGTAATAAATGTGTATCTTTGAATCGATCTGCAATCTTTAAAATGCTGTCACTATAATTAAAAGCTGGTTTATCTAAATCAATGTCAGATACAATTGGTATATTAAATTGCCGACATAATTGAATTACTTGATGATAAGTCTGCTTAAACATTTCAAACATTGGTTGGTAATGCTGAGAGGATAAATATTTAGCTTGAATAGGTAATGTTATCCATACATGTTCAGAAGTCAGTGCTAAATCAATGACTGTATTCATTTGATGTGCATTAAAATAATAATAATGATCAATGATAAAATAATGATTCGGTAAAGTGCCAATTTCTCCTAGATATTGATGTAAATCTTCATAAATCTGATAATCTGCTATATTTAAGTGATGAACTGATTCTATAAATTTGTTATACAACATCATCAGTTCTTCGATACGTTGATTCTGTAAATTTGGATGTTGTTCGGTATCTGGTAATATCTTCCCCTTCGTGTCATCTAATAATGTCGAAAGATCATCTGTATCGATATGCCCTTCATATAATTCATTGAATAATTCTGCGAGCTGCTTAGCAAATCCTTGATATTTTATTTGGCCACGAAAAACAACAAGATCATCAGCACATTCATGAAGAATTTGTTGTACTAACATGACCAAACCAGTATCTGTTACTTGAATACTTTTTTGATTCTTTTTAGGCATTAAAAACCAAAGTAATCTCGAAAAACTGGCAACCTGTATATTAATCATCGCCGATCGATCAACATTTCTTTCTTTTTGAATCATTTTAAGTAAAAATGCTTCCATATCAAATTTCAAATGTTCAGGGACGATATAATAGATAATCGCTTCAGGGTTACGGTCATAAATAGATAATATATGTTGAATAAGTGGTAATTTCTTGTCTACCGACAAATCACCAAGTACAAATTGTAAACTCAATTAGTCACCCCTCAATTTCATTCAAGTCATCATAACATTCCGGTCGTTTCAAGCTTCAATTGCTTTCATATCTTGTTAAAAAACGATTAAGTAATACAATTTAACCCCCTTGAAGGCTATTTCAAAGGGGATATCTTTAGTAAATAATTCATTATTCAGATGCTTTTGTATTCAAAGTAATGATGTTTATGATGGTCTCAACAGCCTTAACCATTGACTCCACAGCCACGAATTCATATCTGCCGTGCATATTTTCTCCCCCAGCAAAGATATTTGGTGTCGGGATACCCATAAAACTAATTTTAGATCCATCAGTTCCACCTCTAATAGGATAAATGAGTGGTTCTATATTTAAATCTTCCATTGCTTTTTTAGCTAAATTAACAGCTCGCATGTCCTTTTCAATCACTTGTTTCATATTATAATATTGATCATAAATTACTGCTTGAATGACATCATAAGGATATTGTTCATTGATTTTATCAATACAATCTTGAATGAATTGTTTTCTTTCTTGAAATTTATCCGAATCAAAATCGCGAATGATCAGTGATACCTCTCCGGATTCTTCTGTACCAGACATCGAAGTGATATGGTAAAACCCTTCACGATTTTCGGTTGTTTCGGGTTTTTCAGCTTCGGGTAATAAATTCATAAAACGTCTAATCACATCGGTCGCATTAATCATTTTATTTTTTGCAGTTCCTGGATGGACATTTTTCCCCGTCACTACCAATTTAGCAGCTGCTGCATTGAAACTTTCATATTCTAATTCGCCAACAGGACCACCATCTAATGTATAAGCAAAGTCGACATCAAATTCTTCTGCCTTAAAATGATCAGCACCTCTACCGATTTCTTCATCTGGACCGAATGCGACGCGTACACGACCATGTTCGATTTCAGGATGTTCTATTAAATATTGCATCGCAACCACAATTTCCGCAATGCCTGACTTATCATCTGCACCAAGTAAAGTTGTCCCGTCTGTTGTTATCAATCGCTGTCCAAGATAATTCTTTAAATTAGGAAAAGTCTCTGGATCCATCTCAATCCCAAGTGATTTATTTAATACGATCGTATTTCCATCATACGAATCAATCACTTGAGGTTGTACATTTTCAGACTCAAAATCTGCTGTATCTACATGCGCAATAAAACCAATATTAGGAACATCTTTTGTTGTATTGGCAGGCAGAGTAGCCGTAACAAAAGCATTGTCAGGATCTAGCTTGACGTCTTCCATTCCGATTTCAGTCAGTTCTTCCACCAATAAATTAAGTAAATCAAATTGATTTTCAGTCGAAGGTATAGTCGGACTATTTTCATCTGAACGGGTGTTAATTTTGGCATAACGAATAAAACGTTCTTCTAATTCTTTATTTAACATAATTTACCTCTTTCTATACAATTTTAAATGGATCGGTAGATGCTTTTGATGCAATCACTTCAATAGGATAGTTATTTGTTGTCGCCCAATCATTCACTAGAGTTGCTATTTCTTCATTGAAGATATGTTCAATATAATGTCCAGCGTCTATTACGGTAAGATCATACTCATAAAATTCTTGAGCATCATGAAATGTTAAATCTCCGGTAATATAACAATCTGGTTCAACTTCTCTTACTTCATCAATTAAGCTAGAACCAGCACCTCCAACAATCATAATCTTTTGATAGACTGATTTTTCATTTTTTTGAATCAGTGTTAAATGGTCTAATTTTAATTGTTTTTTAAGATAGTTTATTAATTGATCATGGTTTAGAGGTTTTGGTAGTTGACCAATTCTGGCAATCGAAGTCGGTACCCCCTCTTCCACCCCTGTCGGATGCACAGATTCTAGTCCTAATTGATTAGCTAACCAATCATTCATGCCACCCTCCGCACGGTCAACATTTGTATGCATAGCATAAATATTCAAATCATGTTTAATTATTTGAGCATACATTTCATGGATCGGTTCCTCTAAGTCAAACTGCTTAATGGCACTAAACAAAGGGGGATGATGAACGATTAAGGTATCTACCTCTGATTGAATGGCTTCTTCGATTGTTGCAGGTCTTGCATCTAAAGCAGCCATTACTTTTTTAATAGGTCTTTGTCGCATCCCAAAATGTAACCCCACTTTATCCCAATCTTCAGCCAGCTCTTTTGGAAACTTTTCATCTAAAAAATCAATTAAATCTTGAAAAATAATATCTGTCATTTATTGATAACCTCCTGAATTGCCTGTATTTCTTTCTCGAGTCTTTCTATTCTAGTGGAATCAATCTGTTTTGCTTTTCGCATTTGTTCCAATATTTTCTTTCGATGTTTCATTTCTCGCTCCCACTTTATAAAGAATGCTTCTGACGGACATTTAATATTTATCGGGCCAAATAATATCTCTTGATCTGACAAAGAATGATTCATGGAGTGGCTAACTGCTACGATAATTTCATAATCGTGACGGCCTTCAACGATAATTGTTTCATCGATAATTTGATAATCATTTTCGATCAACCATCGTCTTAAGATTGCTTCACCAATATTTGGCTGCAAAACGAGAACATGAGAATTCGTTAATGATGACATCCCTTGCTGAAGAATCGTTTTAATTAACGAGCCTCCCATGCCACAAATTGATACGGTATTAATCTGATCATCCTCTGTGATCACTTCAAGACCGTCACCAAGACGAACAGAGATTTTATCTTGAAGACCTTGAGAAATTACTTCATTTTTTGCAGATTGCAAAGGTCCCTCAACGACATCGCCAGCAATAGCAAATTCAATGAGATTTTTCTGCATTAAATAACTTGGCAAATAGGCATGATCTGTTCCAATATCAGCTAATCGTATCGGTTTGGGACCATGTTTAATTATAAAATTACTGACTGCTAATAGACGTGCAGAAAGTTGTTGTGCGTTCATTCTCATTGCTCCTAAAATTTATGATTTACTTATAAATTGTAGCACATAATAACATGATTGACTAATTCAGAATATAAACACAAAAGAACGAATTATACTATTGATATCTCTATTAATGGTGTGTCTCATTGATATATGCATAAATAAAAGCCCCAATTATCAATGGTTCAATTGATAACTGAGGCTGAATAAAATTAAGATAGATGAGTTAATGTTACTCCAGAAAATCTTTTAATTGTTTTGAACGGGAAGGATGGCGTAATTTTCTCAACGCTTTTGCTTCAATTTGTCTAATACGTTCACGTGTCACTCCGAACACTTTTCCTACTTGTTCTAAAGTACGTATATTTCCATCATCTAGACCAAAACGAAGTCTTAGCACATTTTCTTCACGATCTGTTAATGTCTCTAACACATCTTCTAATTGTTCACGTAAAAGTGAACTAGAAGTAAAGGCTTCAGGACTTAGTGCACCTTCATCTTCAATAAAATCACCTAGATGTGAATCATCTTCTTCACCGATAGGTGTTTCTAATGAGACAGGTTCTTGTGCTATCTTAATAATTTCACGAACTTTTTCAGTCGGTAAGTCCATCTCTGCACCAATTTCTTCTGGTGTGGGTTCGCGTCCCAAATCTTGTAATAAATTTCTTTGAATTCTTATTAATTTATTAATGGTTTCAACCATATGCACTGGAATTCGAATGGTCCGAGCTTGGTCAGCAATCGCTCTTGTAATTGCTTGACGAATCCACCAAGTCGCATATGTAGAAAATTTAAACCCTTTGGTATAGTCAAATTTTTCGACAGCTTTCATTAATCCCATATTCCCTTCTTGAATTAAATCAAGAAAAGACATCCCTCTACCAACATATCTTTTAGCAATAGAAACTACTAGACGTAAATTGGCCTCGGCTAGTTCTTGTTTAGCTAGTTCCTCACCATTTTCAATTCTTTTAGCGAGTGCTACTTCTTCATCGGCTGTTAACAAGTCAACTCGACCAATTTCTTTAAGATACATCCGTACCGGGTCACTAACTTTAATTTTGGATTGTGTCGCTTTAGAAGCCGTGGTGTCCGTTGTTCCCCGTTCTTCTGCGCTCACCATTTGCTGTTTTGTAGGACCTCCATCATCACCGACAACAGCAATACCTTGGTCCTCAACTTGTTGGATTAATTTATCCATCGCATTTGCGTCTAATTTATATGGTGTAGCAATTTTATCAGATAATTCATCATAATGTACTTGACCGAGTGTTTTCTTTTCTTTAATGAATTTTTTGGTGGCTTGCTCAACTGTTAACGTTAATTCATTTGTTGCTTGTTTGTTTTTTTCTGCCATAAAATCTCCCCCTAATGTTTTATTTGGTGATTTAAACGACTGATTTCAGTAATTATTTCATTTAAGCGACCATATTCTTGTAATCGTTGAGCTTCTTTTAATTCCTTAGTCAATTGTTCAATCTCAAGATGGATAAATTCACGTTGAATCGTTTTAATCGTGTCAGCCATTGCTCGCTCATCAAATTCAAACAATTCATATTCCCAAAATAATTGTTCAATAAAATATCTCACTTGATCCTCTTGAATGAATTGGGTTATTCCCGTCAGAGGAATATGATATCCTTCGTCATAATAATAATGTTGTAATATGGCATAAGCTTGACAAGAAATATCATTAATTAATAATACTGGTGTGGATAAAGTAGCTAGATAATTCCATGCTTCTTCTTGATAAATCAACATAAATAAAAAATATTTTTCACTTTGTAACACACGGATTGATTTAATATTCCATATTGATGTCATATCCACTGGATCTGGAGTAACAATATCAGAATTTGTGTTCACCACAGTAATCATATCATCATTTTGGTATTTGTTTTCTTGTTTTACTCGGGTTAACTGTTCTTTTAAAATTGATTCATCGATATTAAATTCTTCACTTAACTCTTTTAGCCGTAATTGTTGTTCAATAGAAGAGTCTATTTCTTGAATAATTTGAATTAAATGTTCTAAATATTCAGCTAATTGATGATCATCATCTAAATTATATTGTGATTGATAATAGTCTTTTTGGAAATCAAAACTAGTCTCAGCCTGATTTATTAAACGCTGAAATGAATTCATTCCTTTTTGTTTGATCCAATCATCTGGATCCATTTTTTGAGGAATGGTAATTGCTTTAAACTGTGTCTTCTTGTATTGACGAGACAGATCAAAAGCAGATAAAGTGGCTTTTTTCCCAGCGGCATCACCATCAAATAAAAAATATACCGTATTCGCTAATTTACTTAATCGAGAAAGATGATATTCTGTTAAACTCGTCCCCATGGAAGCAACGGTATTTTCGAATCCCGCTTGAAAAAGCGTAATCACATCCATATACCCTTCGGTTACAAGCACCTCTTTACTTTGACGAATAGGTCCTTTGGCTAAATCTAAATTAAATAATAAAGCAGATTTATCGAAAATATCTGTTTGTGGTGAATTTAAATATTTTGCATTCTGTTGAGGTGCTTGGGAATCATAAATTCTTCCTGAAAATGCCACCGGACTCCCTTGCTCATTACGCAACGGAATGATAATCCTTCCTCTGAATCGATCCACTAAAGTGCGATCTTCTGTCTGATAAAAAATGCCACTCTCCAATAATTCCAGTTCATCAAAACCTTCATTTTGCAAAAATTGTAATAAAACCTCAGAATTCAATGGAGCTAAGCCCAGTTGAAATTGCTCAATTGATGCCATGGATAGTTGACGATTTAATAAATAATCTAACGCATTTTTCCCATTAACCGTCTTACATAAATAATAATGATAAAACTCTTGTGTTTTTTCATGAATTTCATACAAAACAGTGCGTGCGGGATCAGTGGTATTGCTTTGTATATCAATCTCTAAAGGGATATCTGCATATTCTGCTGTTTTTTGAACGGCTTCAACAAAGGAAATACCTTCTATTTCCTCCAGAAAACGAAAAACCGTTCCACCTCTACCACAACTAAAACATTTAAAAATTTGTTTTGACTGTGAAACTGAAAAAGAAGGGTTTCTATCCTCATGAAAGGGACAAGAGCAAGTATAATTACTCCCTCTTTTTGTTAAAGGAACATATTGGTTGACCACATCAACAATGTCAATGCTTTGTTTTACCATTTGAATCGTTTCATTTGGAATACGACTCATGTTCTCACCCCTTTAAGTTTCGTCCATTATGATATCCTCAATAATATCCCAGATATCTTGATTACCTTCTCCTGTTTGAGCTGAAAATTCAAATAATGCATCGATACTTGGTAAATTTAAAGCCTTTTTATACATTGCTAAATGCTTGTTTCTCTGACTCTTTTTTATTTTATCGACTTTTGTTAAAACAATGGCGTAAGGTACTTCCAATGTTTCCGCATATTGATACATTTCTCGATCTAATGACGTCGGCTCATGCCGAGCATCCATCAATAATAGCAATAATTCAAGATTAGGTCGAGTTTCCAAATAAGCCTGAATCATCTCAGAAAACTCTTCTCTTTGGGTTTTGGATACTCGAGCATAACCATATCCAGGAACATCTACAAATCGAAATTGATCATTGATGGTATAAAAGTTTAATGTTTGTGTTTTCCCTGGCTGACTTGATGTGCGTGCCAATCCTGATCGCTGGATCATTTTATTAATAAAACTTGATTTACCTACATTTGAACGTCCTGCCAATGCAATTTCAGGTAAATCATTTGATGGATAAAATTCTGGTTCAACCGCACTGGTTGTTATTTCAGCTTTCTGTACATGCATCAAATCACTTACTTTCTATTGTTTGACCATTTTCATCATAGTATACAGGTGGTTGATTATCTTCCACTGTATCAGCGGTGATTTGTACTTTACTTACATCATCTCGTGTCGGAACATCAAACATAATATCTAACATAACCGTTTCAATGATTGATCTAAGTCCGCGAGCCCCAGTATTTCTTTCGATTGCTAATTTAGCAATCGCATTCAATGCTTCTTCCTCGAATTCCAATTCCACATCTTCCATTGCCAATAACTCTTGGTATTGCTTAACCAAAGCATTTTTCGGTTCTGTTAATATTGATACTAAATCTTCCTCAGATAATTTGTTCAGCACAGCTAATATTGGAATACGTCCGATAAATTCAGGAATTAAACCAAATTTTAGCAAGTCCTCCGGTGTTGCTTGTTGCATAATGGCATCACTTTCTTGAAGTGAACTATTGTCTGCTCCAAAGCCGATGACTTTTGACCCTAAACGTTCTTTGATAATTGTTTCAATACCATCAAAAGCACCACCAACAATAAAGAGTATTTGTGAAGTGTCCATTTGAATAAAATCTTGTCCAGGATGCTTTCTGCCTCCTTTTGGAGGAATATTAGCGATGGTCCCTTCTAAAATTTTAAGTAAAGCTTGTTGTACACCCTCTCCACTAACATCACGGGTGATAGAGACATTTTCACTTTTGCGAGCTATTTTATCGATTTCATCAACATAAATAATTCCTTTTTCTGCACGTTCGATATCATAATCAGCAGCTTGTACCAGTTTAAGTAAAATGTTCTCAACATCTTCTCCAACATAACCAGCCTCTGTTAAAGTCGTTGCATCAGCGATAGCAAATGGCACATTCAGTATGCGGGCTAATGTTTGAGCTAGAAAAGTCTTCCCAGATCCTGTAGGACCGATGAGTGCAATATTACTTTTTTGTAGTTCGACATCTTTAGAATCATCATTATACATAATTCTTTTATAGTGATTATAAACTGCTACTGCAAGATTTTTTTTCGCTTCTTCTTGGCCAATAACATATTGGTCTAGATGGTTCATGATTTCTTTTGGTGTAAGCACTTGGATGTCCTCCAATGAGGAAGCATCTGATTGTAATTCATCGGCAATGATTGTACTGCATAAATCTACACATTCATCGCATATAAATACATCTGGACCTGCAATAATTTTGTTTACTTCATTTTGTGATTTACCACAAAATGAACAATGAAATTCTTCAAAGTCAGTAGTTACCATATGACTCTCCCTTCATCCATTCATAAGAAAAAGGGACGCAATTGAGCCAAATATCAACGACTAATTGCAATCCCTAGAATTATTTATTTACTCTCTATATTATCCTATTTTTGTGTTTTAGTGTCAATGATTGTGCTCATTGCTTTCTTCATTTTCACATCAGAAGATAACATATCTTCCGTCACAAAGTTTCGCACATTTTCAGCTGGAAGTCCATATTGTGTTGCAAGTGATTCTACTTCCTCTTGAATCTCAGCATCACTTACCTCAATATTTTCTGCTTTAGCAATTGCTTCTAGCACAAGATTAGTTTTAGTACGTAATTCTGCTTCTTCTTCAAATTGTTCATGTAAATCAGCTTCTGAAGTACCAGTGATTTGATAATATAATTCTGGATCGATTCCTTGACGACTTAAATTATTCAAGAAATAATCCATTTGACGATGAATTTCTTCATGAACCATATCTTCAGGAACACCACCAACGATTTCAGCATTCTCAACTGCTTGACGTAATGCTTCGTCGTCTTCCATTTCTTTTGCTTGCGTTTGTTTTGCTTCTTCTAATTGAACACGCTTTTTATTTTTTAATTCATCAAATGTTTCTACTTCATCATCAACGTCTTGTGCAAAGTCATCATCTAATTCAGGAAGTTGTTTTGTCTTCACTTCATGAACTTTACATTCGAAGACAGCTTTTTTACCAGCAAGATCTTCTGCATGATAATCTTCAGGGAAAGTAACTTCAACATCGACTTCAGCGCCAGGTTCTGCTCCAACTAATTGTTCTTCAAATCCTGGGATAAATGAATTAGATCCTAATTCTAAGGAATGGTTCTCTGCAGTACCACCTTCGAATTTTTCGCCATCTACCGAACCTGAATAGTCAATCACTACTGTGTCGCCTTCTTCAGCTGCACTATCTTTTAAGACTAATTCAGCTAATTGTTCACGTTCACGTTCAATTGCTTCATTCACTTCGTCTTCTGTTACTTCTGTTTCTTGCTTTTCAACTTCCAAGCCTTTATATTCACCTAAATTAACTTCAGGTTTTAAAGAAAGTGTCGCTTCCATCGTCCAATCCTGATTCTTACCAATTGATTTGATATCCATTTCAGGTTGACCATAAACATCACCAGAACGACCTGACTCTTGTAAAGCTTCTTCATACGCAGATGGTAAGATATGATTCAAGGCTTCGTCATATAAAGCTTCTTCACCATAAACATTATTAAAGATTTGACGTGGTACTTTTCCTTTACGGAATCCAGGCACACTTAGATTGCCTTTAACACGTTTAAATGCAAAATCTAAGCCCTCTTTAACACGTTCTTTAGGAATATCAAAGGTTAAAACACCCTTGTTATCTTTTTGTTCAAAATTCACTGTCATTAATTGTAACCTCCAACATTACGATTTTCATACTTAACCATTTTACCTTACTTAAATGTTATTGTAAACCATAAACATCGGTTTACTTTTATTCAATAAATAAAAGGATCATCATAATAGATGATCCTCTAATTATTTATTTTAACCTTGAATCAATTTATCTTCTGGAATTTCTTCAATGATTGATTCTTTTGGTAGCATACCAAGAACTAGATTTGTCATGAGTGGAATAAGTAATGCATCATCAAGCAATCCTAAAGGCCCGACGACTGTAGGTAGTAAATCAACGGGACTAAATACATATACCAATGTAAATAAAATTAATAATTTAGCTAATTTAGGTGTATCCGATTTGAATAAAGATTTAAAAAAGATGGGTAATTTTTCAAATAGGGATAATTTATCTTTAATGTTTTTCATAATTTCCTCCTTATATTGCCTTAACAACATCTTAATTATAGCAAGACATATAGGAAGAGATATCCGCCTCAAGGCCTATTTATTTCGATTACGAATGAAATTAATAATCCTTAGGAATCGGTGCATTAAGTACATCGTGATCTAGTTCGCCTTCACCTTGAGCGAGTACCATCGCGATCGTAGCATCGGCATCCACATTAAGGACGGTCCTAAACATCCCAGAGAACCAGTCAATTCCAGCTAAAATCGCAATCGATTCGATTGGTAACCCCAATGACGGAATGACAATCGCTAATGCAACTAATCCACCGCCTGGTACTGCGACCGTTCCTAATGTGGCCAATGTCGACAAGAGTACCGTATTCATGGCATCACCAATTGTAAAATCTAATCCGTAAAATTGAGCCAATGTAATTGCAGCGAGAGCTAAAAAGATGGCTAAACCATTCGAATTCATTGCCATTCCTAATGGTCCAACTAATCCAGACACGCGCTTACTGACCCCTAATAATTCCTCTTGATCTTTCATTTTCACTGGCAAGGTAATCGCTGAAGAAGTCGTTGTAAAAGCCATCATGGTCATTCCAGATAGTTTCTTTGCTAATAAAATCGGACTTACTTTTGTAATAGAGGCAGTTAAAATAATCCAAAGAATCAAGAAAATGAGTGTACCAATTGCCATTGCTAGTAAAAATTTACTTAAGGGGATAATAACGCCAAATCCTATCGTGCCCGTCACCCAAGCTAATAAAGCAAAGATTCCTAATGGCGCCATCCCCATAATGATGGTTACTAATTTAACGATGGCTTTATTAAAATCACGAATGCCATTTTTTAATGTCGATAAGTCCGTATCAACAGATAATATTGAAATAGCTAGTCCAAATAATACCGCAAAAATAATGACTTGAATCATATTCCCTTCAGTCATTGCTTGAACAATGTTCGTTGGGAAGAAATTTAAAATCGTATCATACAAAGTCAAATCAGCAGTCGCTACTTCCGTACCCGCAGGAATGTCCATTGTGACATTTGCCCCAGGTTGAATAATAAAACCTAAAAGAATTCCCAGTGTCGCAGCTAGTAATGTTCCTCCCATGAACCAGAGTGCCATTTTCCAACCCAGACTCCCAAGCTCTTTAGGATCTAATGAACCTACAGCTTCAATGACTGCCCCCATAATCATTACAACCACAGCCATTTGAATCAGCCGTAAAAATATATCTCCAAATATTTTAATCGGTGCGATTGCCGGTCCAATGATCACACCCGCAACCATCCCCAAGATCATCGCAATAAGAATTTGATTCGTTAATGATATCTTTTTCATAAATGCCTCCATCTAAATAGTGTTTGAAATATCTGCGATATAATATTATTTACAACAAAAATCGACTATCAATATCATAGTAAAGATTTTCTAGGATGCTGATATGTCAGCTCACTATCATCTCTTGAAATGAAGTAAACCACATGCATCATTTACTTACTTTCATCAATAGTAGATTTAAAATTATTTCGGATAAATTATAATTAATCTTCTTGTTCCGTGTTTTCAGATTCTTCTTGGTGAATCTCATTAAGAATCTCTTCGATACGATTACCGTAATCGACCGAAGGATCACGTTCAAATTTTATTTCTGGTGTGGTATAAATTGATAATTTTTGACCTAGAAGACTGCGAATCTTCCCAGTACTAGCATCTAAACCATCCTGAGTTTTTTGTCTGGCACCGGCTTTATCATCCATCGTACTATAATAGATGGTTGCATGTTGTAAGTCACCAGTTAATTCAACATCTGTAATTGTTACACCTTCAACACGAGGATCTTTAATTTCTCGCATCAAAATCAAATTAATTTCCTTTAGGATTTCTTGTCGTACTCTAGGAACTCGATAATTAGCCACTAAAATACCTCCTTAATCGTCCATTATTTTCTTTCAATTTCGACCATATGATAAGCTTCAATAACATCATCTATTTTGATGTCATTGTATCCATCCAACATAATTCCACATTCATATCCATTATTTACTTGTTTGGCATCATCTTGATAGCGTTTTAAGCTGGAAATTTCACCTTCATAAATGACAATGTTATCTCTTAATAGACGCACCAAACTATCACGAGCGATATATCCATCCGTTACAAATGAACCAGCAATTGTTCCTAATTTAGAAACAGAATAGGTTTCACGAACCAATGCTTGTCCTTGGATTTCTTCTTCATATTCTGGGTCTAAAAGACCTTTCATCGCTGTTTCAATTTCATCAATCGCATCATAAATGACACGGTAACCACGAATATCAACATTTTCTTGTTCTGCTTGCTGTCTAGCTTGAGGTGTCGGACGAACATTAAAGCCGATTACAATAGCATTCGATGCATTTGCTAGCGTAATATCTGACTCATTAATAGCACCTACTGCTTTGTGGACGATATCTACGCGCACACCTTCGACATTTATTTTTTCAAATGAAGCAGCTAATGCTTCAACGGATCCTTGAACATCTGCTTTTATGACAACATTGATTGATTTCAATTCACCTTCTTGAATCGTTTCAAAAAGATTATCTAAGGTTACTTTAGAAGTTTGAGCACGTTGATATTCTTGTGCACGAGCAGCACGCTCTTCTCCAGCTTGACGCGCTGTTTTCTCATCTTCAAATACAACAAACAAATCTCCTGCTTGTGGCGCATCATTGAGTCCTGTAATCTCAACTGGTGTTGCTGGACCCGCAGATTTAATACGACGACCTTGATCATTAGTCATGGTACGAACGCGACCATAGGTCTCTCCTACAACGATTGGGTCTCCTACTTTCAACGTTCCTCTTTGAACAAGTAATGTTGCAGTAGAACCTTGAGATTTATCTAATCTAGCTTCAATCACTGAACCTAATGCTAAGCGATCTTTGTTCGCAGTTAATTCTTGAACTTCTGCTACTAGAAGAATCATTTCTAGTAGTTCATCAATATTTTGATTGAATTTGGCTGAGATTTCAACAAAAATATTGTCGCCACCCCAGTCTTCTGGAATAATTCCATGCTCTGTCAATTCTTGTTTAACACGATCTGGATTAGCTGTTGGTTTATCAATTTTATTTACTGCAATAATGATTGGTACTTTTGCTGCTTTAGCATGATTAATTGCTTCAACAGTCTGAGGCATAACACCATCATCTGCTGCAACAACAATGATAGCAATATCTGTGACATCGGCCCCACGAGCACGCATTGTCGTAAAAGCCTCATGTCCAGGTGTATCTAAGAAAGTAATGACTTCACCATCTAGATTTACTTGATACGCACCGATATGTTGAGTAATACCACCTGCTTCACCTTCAGTGACAGCAGATTGTCGCAATTGATCCAGTAAAGTAGTCTTACCATGATCGACATGTCCCATAATAGTAACTACTGGAGGGCGTTTCGTTTGAACGGCTTCTTCATTATCTTCTTCGAAGAATCGTTCAAGGTCTGCTACATCGACCACTTCTTTTGGAATAGCTTCCACACCATATTCTAAAGCGATGAGCTCAATGACATCTTCAGACAAAGCTTGGTTTTGATTAGCCATGATACCAAGTCCCATTAATTTCATAATGATCTCAGTAGCATCACGGTGGAACACTTTGGCTATATCTTGAATATTCATCCCTTCAGTATACTCAAATGATTCCGGTAAATCTTTATGCTTACGTTTAGTGATACCTTTTCCTTCATTTGTATTACGACGATTACCACGACGGCGATTGCCTCTGCGGCGATTATTTTTACGATTTCCTTGACCGTCTTTATTCGATTTGGATTGTTTATTACCTGAATTATTTGAAATTTGTTTGGTTTCCTTTTTCTTATTCGTTTGGTTATCTTTTTTATTATTAGATTTATTATTCGCTGATTGTTGTGCGTTCGATTGCTTTTTCTTATTGTTTTGATCTGCGCCATGTTTTTCGTTGTTTGTTTTTACTTGTTGCTTATTTTGTTGTGATTGTTTCTTATTATCTTTTTTCGTTTTCTTGTTATCTGAAGTAGCCTGTTGCTTATCATTGGATTGTTCTTGTGTTGTAGAATTTTGGCTCTTTTTATTTAAGGCTTGAATCAGTTGTTGTTCTTCTTTCTCATCAATTGACGACATATGGCTACCATAGTCCATTCCGACTTTGGTGGCTAAGTTTAACACTTCTTTACTAGACATGTCGTGTTCTTTTGCAAATTCATAGATACGTTTTGTCATTCAATCACCTTTCCTATCTATTTATTTATCATAAATTACCTCACTTTCAGCAAAATATGATAAAAATTTCTTCGTCATACCACGATCAGTGAGACAACAGAGTGAACGTTTCTTCCCTAATGCTTGACTGATTTCATAAGAGTCAAAATCAGACACCAGTGGTTTTTTATAAGCTTTAGTCAAATATTGATATCGTTCGCTTGTTTTTTCACTCACATCATTGGCCATTATAATCACTGTAGCTTGTCCGTTTTTTATTGCTTTTTCAACACGCTCATCACCACTAATCAGTTTGCTCCCTCGTTGAGCTAGACCGATGAAATTCAGAGCCTTTTGCTTTGAGTTCATATTAATCCTCATCAAACAATTCTTGACGTGCTTTAATATGGACGACATATTCCACTAACTCATCATAAAAAGAATCATCAATAGACATTGAAAACACTTTATTAAATGTCTTGTTCTCACGGGCTTGTTCGGCTAACTCTGGAACTAAAGCGATATAAGCACCTCGTCCATTTTTTCTACCCGTTGGATCAATAGAAACTTCATTGTCTTTATTTTTCACAATACGGACAAGTTCCTTTTTAGGAAACATCTCCCCTGAAACAATGCATTTACGCATGGGGATTTTACGTTTTTTAGGTTGTTTAGCCATTCATTGTCTCCTTTTATTTATTCTGATTCTAATTGTTCTTCTACAATTTCATCATTTTCATCGAGAAGTGATTCTGTGTCTTGTTCAACTGGGTCATCGATCGATGTCTCTTCAACATACTCATCATAGGTTGTTTCTTCAACTAATTCATCATAATCTTGTTCACGATCGATTTCTAAATCACCAATCACTTCTTCCATTTCCTCAGGACTGGTATTTTCTTCATCATTGACGCGCATCAGATCTTCTGAACTTTCAACCGAATCGGTGTCTACTGTTCCATATGTTACTTCTTCAAATGTTTCATCCGCTTCAACAGGAATATCATCTGTCAGTATGGTCTCTTCACTTTCAATTTCGTCAATGGTTAAATCAGTTGAATCATCCGCTTGATCAAGTGCTTCTTCTACTTCTTCCGTCTCTTTTTCAGCTAAATATTCAGCATAATCGGTTTCAGATTTTATATCAATGCGATAGCCGGTTAATCGAGCTGCCAAACGAGCATTCTGTCCTTTTTTACCAATTGCTAATGACAATTGATAATCAGGAACCACCACGATGACACTATTTTCTTCCGTATCTTCGAAGACCACATCAACAACTTGCGAGGGACTCATTGCATTTTCAATGAAAATAGCGGGATCTTCATTATATTCTACAATATCCATGTTTTCACCATTAAGCTCGCGAACAATCGCATTCACACGCGAACCACCCTGTCCGACACAAGTTCCAACAGGATCAATTTGGTTATCACGTGAGCGAACCGCAATCTTAGAACGATCACCTGCTTCACGAGCGATACTCATAATTTCAACGATACCTTCATAAATTTCAGGTACTTCTTGTTCAAATAGGCGTTTTAGGAATTCTGGTTGTGAACGAGAGACAACCATTTGTGGTCCACGATTTGTTTTATCAACTTTTGACACATAGACCTTTATCCGATCATCCATTTCATATTGTTCACCAGGAATTTGTTCTCTCTGGGGCATCACCGCTTCAATCCGTCCAAAATCAATATAGACAAATCTTTGGTCTTGGCGATCAACTGTCCCAGTCATAATCTCATCCTCATACTGAACATATTCTTCATAGACACTTTCACGTTCAGCTTCTCTGAGTCGTTGTAAGATAACATGTTTCGCTGTTTGGGTAGCAATCCGTCCAAAATCATCTGGTGTGACTTCAAACTTAATATAGTCACCAATTTCATAATGCGGATTTATTTCCATCGCTTCCTCGATACTGATCTCTAATGTTCGGTCAAAGTTTGTTTCAACCACTTCTTTTACTGAATAAACTTTGATTGCTCCTGTTTCCATATCAAAGTTCACTTCTACGTTTTGTGCTTGATCATAATTCTTTTTGTAGGCTAACACGAGCGCGGATTCTAAAGCTTCTTTGACAACTTCTGGTGAGATTCCCTTCTCTTCTTCTAGCACTTGCATTGCTTTGATCAAATCAACATTTGCTTCATTCATCTTAATTTAACACCTCTCTCTAAAATTTTATGGCCAATCGTGCATTGGAAACTGCTGTTTTATCGATTGTTAACTCTTTTTTTCTTGTTTTATCCATCACTTCTAAAATATAATAATCATCGGACACTTCCTGTAAATATCCTTCATGGAATTTCTCGCCATATTGATGGACATAATAATCGAAGTGCACATATTCACCAATGGCATTTTTAATTGCCTCTTCTGTTTTTAAAGGACGTTCAGCTCCTGGAGAGCTTACTTCGAGAAAATAAGCTTTTGGGAAAATATCTTTTTCCATATTGTCCAAGGCTTCACTAACCTCTTCAGAAATTTTAGCACATTCTTCCAAACTGATACCTTCCGCATTATCTGCATAGACACGAAGATACCAATTAGGTCCTTCCTTAACATATTCTAAATCAACTAATTCACAGTCTTGAGCAGTCACTATTGGTTCAATAATAGGTCGCACTTGTTCAATGATTGTACTCATATTTCACCTCAACTTATTTCCTTAATTTATTTTCCTTGTAAATAGAAAGACAGCAAGTGTTCCCACTTACTGCCTCCATTCGTATCATTTACATGTCAATTATACAGACATTAGGGGGTAAATGCAAGAGAAGTTTCACAGACAGTCTTCTCAGACTATTTAGTGAATCTGATTGTCTTTAATAACCTTCTCTACCTAATTGTGTATTAAAAGTATCACCATGCTCCAAGTCACCGTATTGGTAGCCTCTCATAAACCAAGCCTGTCTTTGTTGACTCGTTCCGTGAGTGAAACTATCAGGAACAACACGACCATATGCTTGTTCTTGTAATGTATCATCCCCTACAGCGTGTGCCGCTTGCATCGCTTCTTCAATATCACCAACATCTAATAATCCTTGGTTTTCAGCATATCGTGCCCAAGCGCCAGCAAAATAATCAGCCTGTAGTTCTAGACGCACATTTAATTGATTACGTGCTGACTCAGAACGTGTTTGATTCACAGCTTGCTGATAACTATTCATCACACCTATTTCATTTTGAATATGATGGCCTACTTCATGAGCTAATACATACGCCATCGCAAAATCCCCAGGTGCTTGATATTTCTGAGACAAGTCACGATAGAAAGATAAATCGATATAAATACTCTCATCGGCAGGGCAATAAAATGGTCCCGCTGCTGCACTCCCTAAACCGCATCCACCTGTTTGTTGATAATCGGAATAAACGATTAATTGTGCAGGAGAGTATTGGATGTCATAATTTGCTAATTTCTCTCCCCAGAAATCTTCTGTTGACCCAAGCACCGCAGATAAGAAATTCACTTCGGTATCAGTAGCTTGCCCACGAGAAGCTGTGTTCGTAGAACTATTAGGATTAGAACGATTGATCGCTTGATCATTGGGCTGAGTCTGCTCATAGCCTGGTGAGTTAGTTGTTGTGTTATCTGTTCCTGAATTAAACAATCCTCCGAGGCCTCCACCGAATAACATCAGCAGAACTAAAATAATTAAACCAAACTTGCCTCCACGTCCAGCAAGCATCATGAGAAGCAATGACCCCATGCCACCACCAAGTCCTGAACGACGCATTCCTGATCCTCCGCCCATACCAGAAGATTGTCCACGACGGTCTTGGACATTTCGACTCCTTCTTAAATCTTCCCATTTCATACTAACCACTCCTAGTCGTCTGTTTTTTTCATTATACCATTATTTATGGCAAAATATGAACAATATGGCATCATAAATGTCTTATTTTACGATTTTCATGATAAATCTAGAAATCATGAACATGGAAATAATGCCACTTCTAAATTAGTTTGTCATCTTAACTTGTTATAAAATTTAAAGACGACTGAATCTCTCAGGCGTCAGTTGATAATTTTGTAGCAATGCACTTAATAATATCTTTATTTCCTAGATTGTAATATTAAGCTAGACAAATAAAAAGGTCATTTATGATACACTCTTACTATACTTCCACCACGAAGAATAGGAGAGATCATAAATGACCTACACCCATCTTACCACGGATGAATTAG
>JACBXP010000008.1 GCA_015863185.1 Aerococcaceae bacterium DSM 111020 | reverse complement strand
TATGAGTCATGACATTTCCTACCTTTCATTTTGTTTAGACACTTATATGATAACGGAAATGCATGACTTTTTGTATGCACAAAAATAGTGCTGATGATTTCTCATCAACACTAAAAATTATAGAACCATAATAAGTAACTGACCCCCTAAAGATGGACCAAGAAAGTCCAATTTTAGGGGGTCAGTTCAAAGCACTGCTGATTAATAAAGTTTTTTCTGATTAATGTTCTAAATTATTTTGTAAGGTTTCACGAACATGATTGAGTTGGTCTTCATCTAAAATCTCATAGTAGACACCATCGATTGTCTCGCCTTGGCCTTCAAGATTGACCGTCTGTAAATTGTTCATAATGTCCTTAGAATCAAGAGCTAGATCTTGGATATCATCAATGGTCAAGTTTGTCGCAACCGTTTCTCCAAATACATTAATCAATTCATTAATATTGGTTAAATTGTTCACGTTGCGGATTTTTTCAAATAAAGCTTCTACTACTTGTCTTGCCCGTTCTTGTCGACCATAATCTCCTCCTGCAGTGTAACGATTACGGACATAATTTAGAACAGTGGAACCACTCATTTGCTGGGGTTGTCCTTCGACAAATTGATCAACATCTTGTTCGAATGTCATGGTTGGCGTAATAGTCAAACCACCTAAAGCATCAACTGCCTTTACAAATCCTTCCATATCCATGCTGAAAGTGTAATCGATAGGGATACCTAAAAGATTTTGTACGGTATTGGCAGCCATATTAGCTCCGCCAAAAGCATATGCATGATTTATTTTGTCTTTGTTTGGTACACCATCAATCTCTACATAAGAGTCTCTTGGAATAGAAGTGATGGTTGCTTGATTGGTATGTGGATTTAAAGTCGCAACGATCATGATATCTGACCGACCAGTATCGGTTCGCTCTCCACCTGTATCAATCCCCATGATAAGGATGCTGACAGGATCAGCTCCTATTTCGACATTATTGTCACGTATTTGTTCTTTTTGAGGTCCACTTTCACGTTGCAATAATTCCGCTTGATTGATTTGCTTAAAGGATTGGCGAAGTGAGTAATAAGTGTAGCCAACGTAGAGACCTCCTGCAATGATAAGCACAATAAGAAATTTGAATAGACATCCTAATGGACTTCGTCGTTTGTTATGATGGTTTTTTTGGTGGATATATTCTCGTGATCTTCTATTTACCATTATCTAAAACAGCCTTTCTTATCTGAATGTTAAGCTATGACTATTATAACAAAGGTTGGCTTAAATTACATTACGGAATGTGGGAATTTTGTTGATAAATACATCATAGAGTAATAGTAAAACACGGATAAAATCTGTTGCTTCTATTTATATAGCTTGATTTTTCTAGTAAGCTAATTGAAAAGAAGGGAATATTATCCGTGTTTTTATTTAGATAGGTAATTTCGATATAAGATAAAGCTGTATGATTAATGAATGGCTAATTGCTGTCCAATCTGTAAGAAATTAGAAGTTAGACCATTCCATTCTTTCAACTGTTTAACAGTGACTCCGAATTTGTTGGCAATCGCTCATAGGCTATCTCCTGCTTTAACAATATATGTCTCAGTTTTTACGGTTTCTTCTGGTTTCTCGTCATCTTTTTCTTGACCTTTTGTTTCTTTAAGAACAATTTTGTCTCCGACTTGTAAGAAATTAGAAGTTAGACCATTCCATTCTTTCAACTGTTTAACAGTGACTCCGAATTTGTTGGCAATCGCCCATAGGCTATCTCCTGCTTTAACAATATATGTCTCAGTTTTTACGGTTTGTTCTGGTTTCTCGTCATCTTTTTCTTGACCTTTTGTTTCTTTAAGAACAATTTTGTCTCCGACTTGTAAGAAATTAGAAGTTAGATCATTCCATTCTTTCAACTGTTTAACAGTGACTCCGAATTTGTTGGCAATCGCCCATAGGCTATCTCCGGCTTTAACGGTATATGTCTCAGTTTTTACGATTTCTTCTGGTTTCTCATTATCTTTTTCTTGTTCTTTTGTTTCTTTAAGAACGATTTTGTCTCCGACTTGTAAGAAATCGGATGTGAGATTATTCCATTCTTTTAATTGTTTAACAGTGACTCCGAATTTGTTGGCAATCGCCCATAGACTGTCTCCAGCTTTAACGGTATATGTCTCAGTTTTTACGGTTTGTTCTGGTTTCTCGTCATCTTTTTCTTGACCTTTTGTTTCTTTAAGAACGATTTTGTCGCCAACTTGTAAGAAATTAGAAGTTAGACCATTCCATTCTTTCAACTGTTTAACAGTGACTCCGAATTTGTTGGCAATCGCCCATAGGCTATCTCCTGCTTTAACAATATATGTCTCAGTTTTTACGGTTTGTTCTGATTTCTCGTCATCTTTTTCTTGACCTTTTGTTTCTTTAAGAACAATATTGTCTCCGACTTGTAAGAAATCAGAAGTTAGGTTATTCCAATCTCTTAAATTTTTAACAGATATGCCGAATTTATTGGCGATCGCCCATAGACTGTCTCCAGCTTTAACGGTATATGTCTCAGTTTTTGCGGTTTCTTCTGGCTTTTCGTTATCTTTTTCTTGTTCTTTTGTTTCTTTAAGAACAATTTTGTCTCCGACTTGTAAGAAATCGGATGTGAGATTATTCCATTCTTTTAACTGTTTAACTGAAACATTGTATTTCCGTGCAATCTGATAAAGGCTATCCCCCGCTTCGACAGTGTGGTGTGTAGTGATAGAAGGGGATTCTATAGATTCCTCTTCTGATTCAAGGTTTTCAGAGGGGGTAGAGTCTTCAGGGTTATGAGAGATTTCGTCATGTGGATTATCAACCTTGGATGAAGAATCTAATTCTTCTGAGTATTCCTCCTCACTAACCTGACTCTCTATTTTAGATAAATCATCTGCTTCGTCATTGATTTTTAATTGTTGATTTAAATAAATGGTATCAGAGGAGAGATGGTTTAAATTCTTTAATTCATCGACGCTCAAATTATATCTTGTAGCAATATTATAGAGTGTGTCTCCAGTGGTGACTGTATGTGCAGTTTGTGCTTCGGCAGTTACTTGTGAGAGTTGTAGAGCTGCGGCTGAAAGGAAAAACACTGCGAGAGATTTACTTGCAAAAGGGAATGTTTTATATTTCATGATAATACCTCCATTCAAAGTGTCTTGTCATCACTTATAGTATAACATGTTACAAAAAGATTACAATAATGTTACAAAAAATATTTAGATATTATTCGTAAACCCGTATAATAAGCTGTATCATAATTGTGACAACATTAACTTGTAACAATTGTGATGTTGCCTCATTGATATATTTTTAAAAAAGAGTTTTTATACAAAAGGAAAAATATATATGTCACTCTGATTTGTGATAATATAAAAGAAAATGTACGGAGGGATTATATGCAGTCATTTGAATCGAACAAAGCTCCGCAAGCTGTAGGGCCTTATTCTCAAGCTGTAAGAACAGGAGATTTATTATATTTGTCAGGTCAATTAGGTATTGATCGTCAAACTGGTGAATTAGTTGATGGTATAGAAGCGCAAACGCGACAAGCATTTAGAAATATTTCTTATGTTTTGGAAGAAGCAGGTTTGGAAATGAAAGATATCGTTAAATTGTTAGTATTATTAACAGATATTAATGATTTCGGATTGGTCAATGAAGTCTATGCAGAACAATTTAGTGAACCTTATCCAGCGAGAAGTGCTTTTGCTGTAAAGGATTTACCTTTAGGGGGAGTAGTAGAAATTGAAGTCATAGCATCTTATGCAAAATAATTAAAAGCGTTTGATATAATTTATACTATATGTATTTTATATCAAACGCTTTTATATATTTTATGAAGGATCGTTATTCTTTGACGTCATCAAAATAATCAGGTAGGTACATTAAAAACATTCGTTCAAGATATTCGCCCATTTGTTGGGCGGAAATTTCAGGATTCTTTTCTAACCATGTTGGGATAACATGAAAATAACCACTGACAATAAATGTAACCATATATTGAATGGCAGTATTATCAATAGATACATTCGGATGACGATACGCAATAATGTCAGGTAAATCGTCAATAGCAATAGGGATAAGATGGAGTAACAAATTATGCTTGTGTAACAACATGATTTCATATTTATATTGCGTTGAGACATCATAAAGTGTTTGAGTGATTTCAGATAAACTATTGGGCTTTTTTTCTTTTATTGCAATCAAATAGTCTTGCCAAATAAACATTAAAATTTCTGAAACGATATCAATTTTCGATTGGTAATTTCGATAATAAGTTCGTCTTGAGAGACCCGCTAGATCGGTGATTTCTTGGATAGTGATACGATGAAAATCTTTTGTCTCTAATAAAATTAATAATGCTTGTCGCATTTCTTCTTTTGATTGACGGGACTTTGAATTCCCTTTGTTTAAGGTCATAATGTCGTTCCTCTCTAACCAATACGAGAAATACTGGAGTGTCTCATAAAGCGTATTTTTGTGTATAATGTCTGGGAAACCTTGCGAATCATTCCCTTTTATTTATAATTAATTATAATCTAAAGAATTGTGAAAACAAGACATTGCGATTGATTTTGTGGTCGCTATTTTTTGAAATGATAGGAATGACAACATGAAACAAGCAATCATTATAGATAGTACGGCATATTTGCCTGAAGAATTAAAACAATTACCTCATATTTATCAAGTTGATTTACAAGTGAATTTTGAAGATGGATCACAAATTATTGACAATAATTTACATGTAAGAGAATTCATTGAGAAGATGCGCGGCTACGATACCATTCCAACGACCTCACAACCCTCTGTTGGCGTCTATTCTGAGTTATACCAATCACTCATCGACGAAGGATATCGAACAGTTTATTGCATTCACTTATCCTCAGGTATTAGTGGAACATATCAAACCGCTCTAATGCTTAGTGAACATTATGCCTCAGAGATTGATAGTTATGTCATTGATTCTAAGGGGGCTGCTATTGTCATAGAGATACTAACTCGACAATGTTTAATGATGATAGATAAGCAAGTGGCACCTGTGGAGATATTCAATATCTTGCAAAACAATGCTAATGCTGGTTCGATTTATTTAATGGTCGAAACAACAGAGAATTTAGTAAAGAGTGGTCGATTGAATCGCAGTTTAGCAATGATCGGTAGTATGCTAAAAGTGATTCCGTTATTATATTTTAATGAATTAGGAGAAATTGTCCTTTTTGAAAAAATTCGTACCAAAAGGAGAGTCAAGCAACGTTGGATGGATTTGATACAAGAAGGATTTCAAAAATACCCAGAGGGCTTTGTCCTTGGCTTTGCTCACGCTGATGATCAATCAAGTATCGAACAATTTATTAAAGAGGCAAAAGAAAAGTTTCCAGAATATAAAGAAGATATTTATGTTTCTGAAATGGGCCCCGTCATCGTTTCTCATACAGCGGCTAAAAGTAAAGGTATTTGTTTAATGCCAATGATTCCAGAGGAAATTTTAGAAATTGAATGAAAATTTTGACTTTAATAACTTTCAGGGCTATAATTTTATAGTAGCTGAATGAACAAATTATAAATTAATGGCATTTTCTGCCACAAATTTCAGTTCTTGTAACACTGTTACATAGAACTTTTTTTGTGCTTCTATATTATGAAAAAGAAAGGATGAATTAAATGCGTCGTGTTTTTAAAATGCTTGACCATAAAAAATTGGTTACTATTGTCATTTTAGTGTTTTTAGAAGCGTTTGGCTTCTTATTAATGCCAACAATGGCAGCGGAGATTTTAAATATCAGCGCCATGAATGGTTCAAGGGATAGGATTTTATTACTGGGAGGAATAATGTTACTTATCTCCGTATTAACCATTGTCATTGCGATATTTAGCGTGCGATTGACTGCTTCAGAAAGTCAAGGGGTAGGAAATCGTCTTCGAAAACAATTCTTTAATAAAGTATTGCACTTTTCTCAAGAAGAATTAACGCAATTCAGTACATCGACTTTATTAACACGTACAACTAACGATGTAATGTTCATTCAATTAGTTGTAATGTTTATGTTGCGATTGGTTATTATGTCTCCGATTGTTATCATTGTTTCGTTTTTCTTGGCATATCAACGAGAGCCTCAATTGGCTTGGGTTTTTGCGGTAGGAATGCCTTTAGTAGCTATTGTAATTAGTATTATTGTTAAATTGGTAAATCCAATCTTTCGTTCTTTGCAAGGGAAGACCGACAATTTAAATAATATCTTCCGTGAAGGGTTGACCGGTGTACGAGTTATTCGAGCTTTCAATACAACAACATATGAGGCTGAACGTTTTGATGAAGCGAATCGTGATTTTAGAGATACTTCGATACGTGCAAATACAATTCTTGCCTTTATGTTGCCATCGTTCTTGATTTCTGTAGCGATTACGAATGTGTTGGTTTTTCTCTATGGTGCTGAACTGATTAGTTTAAATCTTATGGATATCGGAAATTTAATTGCTTTTGTTCAATATGTGTTTCAAATTTTAATGAATATACTTCAAATAGCAATGATTCTGTTCTTTCTGCCTCGGGCCGAGGTGGCAGCAGAGCGCGTTTTTGAAGTCTTAGATGTTAATGTAGCTATTCAAGATCCTGAAGTGCCTAAAGCCATACCGACATCAGAAGTAACCCTGGAACTTAAAGATGTATCTTTTGGTTTCCCAGGTGCTGAACGTCCGGCAGTTGAGGGGATAAGCTTTTCTGTAAAAGCAGGCGATACGATTGCCATTATCGGAGGGACGGGATCTGGAAAAACCACGATTGCGAATTTGATTCCACGCCTTTACGAAGCCTCGACAGGATCTGTTGAAATTAATGGTGTTAATGTAAAAGATGTAACTCAACATGATTTACGGGAAAGAATAGGATTTGCTGCTCAAAAAGCAATCTTATTCTCAGGAACTATTCGCTCAAATCTTGCTTATGGTAAAGCGGATGCGACAGATGAAGAAATGTGGCATGCTTTAGACGTGGCACAAGGAGATTTTGTAAAACAATTACCAGACGGTTTGGATTCACGTGTAGAACAAGGCGGAAATAATTTTTCTGGTGGGCAAAAACAGCGATTAAGTATTGCACGAGCAATTATTAATCAACCTGATATCTACATCTTTGATGACTCTTTTTCAGCATTGGACTTTAAAACAGATGCAAATTTACGTGCTGATCTTAAGCCTGAGACAGCGGATGCGATTACTTTAATTATTGCTCAACGAGTAAATACAGTCATTAATGCAGATAAAATTTTGGTTCTTGACAATGGTCAGATAGTTGGCACAGGTACGCATGATGAGTTACTAGAAACTTGCGATGTGTATCAAGATATTTATCATTCACAAGTGAAAGGAGATGAGGCATAGTGGCACAACAAAAAAAGAACGCAAAAGCTAAAAACTTTTGGGGTACGATTGGTAGACTGATTCGCTACATGTCTAATCGAGCATGGTGGATGCTACTTGTGTTGGTGTTAGCAGCGATATCGGCCTTTTTTAGTGCTCAATTACCACGAGTGATGGGGCGTATTACAACAATCATTTATGAAGGTTTGAGTCAAGGCTTTGATCAATCAACCGGGCGGTTTCCCATAGACTTTGCTCAAGTGCGATCTACGGTTATGATTTTAGCAGGAGTTTATGTGTTTGCAGCTTTAACTCGCTATGCTCAACAATTTATCACTGCCAGAATTTCGCAACACACGGTTTATGATTTAAGAAAGAATATGAATGCAAAGATGGGTAAATTACCTATTTCTTACTTTGACAGTCATTCCAATGGTGATATTTTGTCTCGCGCGATTAATGATATGGACCAAGTAGCTAATTCACTAGGACAAACATTGACCCAAGTTACCACCAGTATCGTTCAGTTTATTACTGTATTGATTACGATGCTAACGATGAGCGGTCCACTAGCTTTTGTAGTTATTTTAATGATTCCTTTAAGTCTAATAGCGATTCGATTAATTGCACCAAAATCACAAGAGCAATTTAATTATCGCCAACAACATATCGGACATCTAAATGATTTCACCGAAGAGGCATACTCAGGACACTCTATTTTAAGAGTATATAATCAAGAAGAAACGGCACAAGCTATTTTTGACCAACGAAGTGATGACGTCAATGAAGCGGCGTATAAGGCTGAATTTTATACTGGTTTAATGAATCCTGTAATGGGAGCAATTAAAGATATTATATATTTAGTGGTTGCGACATTTGGTGGTATAGGTGTTCTTCAAGGGAAGATAGAGATTGGTGTTGTTCAATCATTTCTACAATATACGAATCAATTTGCTTCGCCATTTAGAATGCTTGCCAATATCGCCAATACAATTAATATCACTGTTGCAGCTACTGAACGTGTTTTTGAAGTGATAGATGAACCGAATATGGAAAATCCTGATGGCTTAGAAACGAAGTCTGATAGTCCTTATATTGTCGAATTCGATCATGTTCAATTTGGCTACGGTGATGGATTAGATGATTTGCTGATGACAGACTTTAACTTACAAGTCAGAGAAGGGGAGATGATTGCCATTGTTGGCCCGACAGGTGCTGGTAAAACAACACTCATTAATCTTCTTGAACGATTTTATGATGTTAAAGGTGGCGCTGTCCGTGTAAATGGCGTTGATGTTCGCAATATTGATCGTGAAGTATTACGTGAAAAAATGTCAATGGTCTTACAAGATACATGGCTATTCCATGGGACGATTTGGGATAACATTCGATACGGTGTGTGGGATGTAACAGATGAAGAGATATTGGAAGCTTCCAAAGCAGCGCATGTCCATGACTTTGTCACCACATTACCGGATGGATACGACACTATTCTTGTAGAAGATGGCGTCAATTTATCACAAGGGCAAAGACAACTCATTACGATCGCACGGGCTTTCTTACAAGACCCAAAAATACTTATTCTTGATGAAGCAACCTCGAGTGTCGATACCCGTACAGAAGTTATGATTCAACGAGCGATGTCACGCTTGTTAGAAAATAGAACGAGTTTCGTAGTGGCGCACCGTCTGTCGACAATCCGTGATGCTGACAAAATTGTCGTTATGGATCAAGGGAATGTCGTGGAGCAAGGTTCGCATGATGCTCTACTTGAAGCAGATGGATTCTATGCTAATTTATATAATGCTCAATTTGCTTAAGGATGAATGAGATATAAAGAAAAAAAATACATATAGTTTGTGTCTTTACGAGAATGAAAGAGCTATTCTTAATAGATGGTAAGAAGACAATATTTCTAAACTATCTATAATAGAATAACTTTTTATTTGTTGTTTATTTTTTACTACTGAACGATGATTGGGTGCGTTGAAAGGTTTGTTATTATAATGATAATGTAAATAGCTTGCACATATTTAGAAGAACAGTGTACAATGTATAAAATTTAAACAGTTTCTAAAGGTTTTTTAACTATATGTTTAATTTCCCGATGATGAAATCCTGATTTAACTTAAATGTACAATGAAGTGATTATCTAAGAGAAGAGGATGATACTTGGATAAGTATTTTAATATCAATACATCCGGATGGAATGATTGGCATGGAAGTGTTAATTTTTCGCTTCATTATTACCGGAATGAACCGACTTCTTATGAAGTGTTGGAACGATTAATAGAAGAGTATCCTATCTATGATACAGACCATTTGGTTGATGTTGGATGTGGCAAAGGCCGGGCCCTTTTTTTCTTTGTGCATCAGACCAATTGTTTCGCCACAGGTGTAGAATATAATGAACCTGTCTATCAACAATTAAATGATAATTTAATTAATTTTAATGCGAAGCATGCTTGTGGAACACAGATTCGTATTCAGCATCAAGCGGCAGAATTATATCATTTTAAACCTGATCAAAATATTGTTTATTTTTTTAATCCGTTTACTTTTGTTATTTTTAAGAAAGTGATGGAGAATCTGATGCTTTCTTTAGAACAGCATCCTAGAGAATTAGATGTGATACTCTATTACCCCCAAAATGATTATATACATTATCTTGAGAAGACCTTATCTTTTTATAAAATTGATTCCATTAATTTGCACCAAGATGATGATGACAGAGAACGGATTGATATTTTTCGTTATTTCCCAATAGACATAATGTAGATGTTGAAAGATTTATAAAAGAAAATGTAAAAAAAGCTAGACGCAAACAGTCAATGAATGATTTTGACTGTTTGTGTTTTTATTTTTTTAAAATAGTGACGGTTTAAGTGAAAAACACAAATAAAAGGAAATTATTGAAGAATAAAAACAGCTTATTGATGAATGAATTTAATTGTTTTTGGAAGAAAATGATTGATTTGTAAATGTTTTCATATTATAATGGTTTTGAGGTGATAGAATGTTAACCGCAGATCGATGGAGGTATATATTAGAACAATTAGATGTTAAGGGTTCGGTATTAGTGTCTGACTTGGTTGAATCCTTAGAGGTTTCGGAATCTACAATACGTAGGGATTTGTCGCAATTAGAAAGTAAAAAATTATTGGTGCGTGTTCATGGTGGTGCAGAAAGTTATTTTGAGACTGCTTCAGAACCTAAATTTCAAGATAAAATCATCAAACACACGCAAGCAAAACAACAGATTGCTTCGTATGCTACTGATTTAATTAATGATTTTGAAGCGATTTATATTGATGCTGGGACCACAACGCTTGCAATGGTGCCCTATTTAAAAAAGAAGAAAGGGTTGAAGATTATAACGAATGGAATTCAGCAAGCGCATGAATTGGGAGCATTGGATTTTGAATTGGTGATATTAGGTGGCATTCTAAAATCTGGTACACAAGCGGTTATTGGCACACAAGCACTGCAACAATTATCACAATATCATTTTGATAAAGCATTTGTGGGTATTAATGGAATTAGTTTGAACGGGGGTTTGACCACCCCAGATATTCAAGAAGCAGTGATTAAACAAACGGCCATTCATCAAAGTCGTCAACCATACATACTCGCCGATGAATCAAAATTTAATAAAAAAAGTTTTGTTAAAGTTGAAGAGATCGATCGAGTGACGATTATAACAGATTCACTATCACCTGAAATAAGAAAACAATATCAGGACAAAGTAAATATAAAGGAGGCTTCAACATGAATTATACAATAACATTTAATCCGGCGGTTGACTTAGTGATTCGCGTACCTGATATGAATTTAGGGGAGTTAAATCGTTCCTTTGAAGAAGAATATGTAGCAGGCGGTAAGGGAATTAATATGGCTGTACTATTGAAACGATTGGGTCAGGATACGATAGCAACAGGTTTTCTGGGAGGCTTTAGTGGTGAATTCATTAAGAATTCTCTAACAGAAGAAGGAATACAACCAGCATTTATCGAAGTAGAAGGTACTACTCGGATTAACGTCAAACTCAAAGCTCAACAAGAAACCGAAATTAATGCGAAAGGACCAATCATTTCGGATAATCAATTTAATCAATTAATTGATTATCTTTCGGAAAAATTATCTGCAAAAGATACTTTGTTCTTAGCAGGTAATGCTGCTCCCGGTCTTGATCAAAGACATTATCAAGCAATAGGACAGTTAGCACAGGAAAAGAAAGCGAAATTTGTACTTGATACAAACAAAGAATTGTTGACAGCTTGTTTACCTTTTCGACCTTTCTTAATCAAACCTAATCATCATGAATTAGGTGAAATATTTGGCGTTGAAATAACGGATGAAACTGAAATTATTTATTATATTAAAAAATTACAAGACTTAGGTGCACGTAATGTTATTGTCTCTAGAGGTGGAGAAGGTGCGCTATTAATGACCGAGGAAGGCCAAATATATACTTCAACTGTACCAAAAGGAACATTGATTAATTCTGTAGGAGCGGGAGATTCAATGGTTGCAGGTTTTATGGCAGCTTATAATGATACGAAAGATTTTGAACAAAGCTTATTACAAGGTGCTGCTTCAGGTAGTGCGACAGCATTTTCAGTTGGTATTGGAACCAAAGAGAAAATTGAAGAATTAAAAGAACAAATATCGATTCAATCACTAGAGAATGAGGAGGAATAACAATGAAATTAGCAGAATTATTTGATATTGAAGCAATGGACTTAGAAATGCCATCAATGTTAAAAGATGAAACACTTCACTATTTAGCATCTCGCTTCAATCAAGTGGGCGGGGTGAGCGATGTTGAAGGTTATGTTGAACGTCTTCAAGCAAGAGAAAATCAATCGACAACAGGTATAGGGGATGAAATTGCAATTCCGCATGCGCAACATCCTTCTATTGTAAAACCAGCGATTGTTTTTGGACGTAATAAAGAAGGGATTGATTGGCAATCATTTGATGATCAACCAGCAAAATTGATATTTATGATTGCAGCACCTGAAGGTGGTGGCGGAGAACATTTACAAGCACTAGCTTCTTTATCATCTGTATTGATGAATCCAGAAGCAAAAGAACGGTTATTAAATGCACAAACACCTGAAGAAGTCTTTAATACGATTTCTGAGTTTGATAAAAAAGATGAACCAGAAGAAGAAGCTATAACGAATGTCTCTACGAATTCGGGTGATGAATATGTTTTAGCAGTCACAGCTTGTCCAACTGGTATCGCTCATACTTATATGGCTGAAGAGAAATTAAAACAAGCAGGAGAAGCGTTAGGCGTTCCCATCAAAGTTGAAACAAATGGTCAATCAGGTGTTGGAAACCGTCTAACGAAAGAAGACATCGAAAAAGCAACCGCGATTATTGTCGCAGCTGATAAACAAGTTGAAATGGCTCGTTTTGATGGTAAGCCAGTCATGATCACTAAAGTGGCAGATGGAATTAATAAAGCAGAAGAGCTGGTAACACGTGCAAAAGAAGGGAATGCACCGATTTATCATGCATCAAGAGAAGGGCATTCGCTTGAAGAAACTGAATCTAGCGATAATGAATCGCTTGGTCGTCAAATATATAAACATTTGATGAATGGTGTTTCGCATATGTTGCCTTTTGTTGTTGCTGGTGGTATTTTGATTGCGGTTTCATTTTTCTGGGGCATTAATTCTTCAGATCCAACGCATGCAGAATATAATCCTATAGCTCAAGCTTTAAATACAATGGGGAATATCTCATTCGCAATGATGTTACCGATGCTTGCCGGCTATATTGGGCAATCATTAGCTGATCGGATGGGGCTAGTATTAGGGGTTGCTGGTGGTTTGTTTGCTAACCCTTCGATATTATCGGCATTTAATACAGAAGCGGGTGTCTTCGAAGGTGCTTCTTCATCAGGTTTCTTAGGAGCTTTAGTGGCTGGATTTTTAGCAGGTGGTATTGTTTGGTTATTAAGAAAAGCATTTAGCTGGATGCCAAAGTCTTTAGAAGGAATGAAAACCATCTTTTTATTCCCAGTATTAGGGATTGCTCTGATGGGGTTCATTATGTTATTCATCATTAATGGGCCGATGGGAGCTGTGATGAATGGTCTGATTAACCTTATTAACAGTATTCCTCGAGAAGCGTCTATTTTATTAGGGTTCGTAGTTGGTGCGATGATGTCTATTGATATGGGGGGACCCATCAATAAAGCGGCTTATGTTACAGGTACGGCTTTAGTAACACAAGCCTCTGGTGCAGGATCGGATGTCATGGCATCAGTAATGGTCGGAGGTATGGTGCCACCGCTAGCCATTGCACTTTCTGCAACTTTAAATAGAAATCTTTATCCTGCAGCGCAACATAGTAGTGCCCTGGTCAATTATGTTTTAGGAGCAGCATTTATTACAGAAGGTGCGATTCCTTTTGCGGCGATTAATCCACTCAAAATGATTCCGTCGATGGCTATTGGTGCAGGTGTTGCCGGAGCATTAAGCATGTATTTTGGTTGTGTAAGTTATGTTCCACATGGAGGAATCTTTGCTGTATTAGCTAATGGAGTTACCAATCCGTTAATGTATATTCTGTCATGGTTGATTGGTGGACTTGTGGGAGCAGTCTTACTATTGTGGTTATTAAATCCTAAAAAAATGAAGCAAGCAGAAGAAGCTTTATAATATGAAAGCTGTCCAATTATAGATAAATAAATGACACTATTAATAGGCTTTCATGAGAGTGTATAGATCGTTTGAACGGAGAGATAAGCATCAATTTATGTTTATCTCTCTTTTCTTATCTCAAAATTTGTATTAAATATTATATAGAAAGAGCAGTCATTTTAAAATTTACATAAAATTAACACTTTTTTTACGTCTTATTTACACAATTATGTTACATTGATAGTGTACTGATTTACTCAGTTCAGCGTGGAATGTTGCAGTCAATTATGACAATTATAAAGGAGCGTTCATTTAATGAAAAAATCTATTAAAGTTATGCCATTTTTAGCGTCAGCTGGTTTAGTGTTATCATCTGTAGTACCAGCATTCGCACAAACAGGTCAAATCAATGTCGTATCTCGTGAAGACGGATCAGGAACTCGTTCAGCATTCGTAGAAATTGTTGAAGTAGTTGATGAAAACGAAGATGATATGACAACACAGACAGCTGTTATTCAAAACTCAACTAACGGGGTAATGCAAACAGTTGCTGGAGATGAGCAATCAATTGGTTATATCTCATTAGGTTCGTTAGATGACTCTGTAAAAGCACTTACAGTCAATGGTGTTGAAGCATCAGCAGAAACAATCAAATCAGGCGACTATCCAATCGCGCGTCCATTTAACTTAGCTTGGTCTAAAGATGAAGAGTTGTCAGAAGTAGCTCAAGACTTCAAAGCATTTATTGATTCAGGCGATGGACAATCTATCGTTGAAGCAGAAGGATATGTAGCATCAACAGAAGAAGGAACTGAAGGGCCAGCTTATGAAGCTTCAGGTTTAGAAGGAACAGTTGAAATTGTTGGTTCGACTTCAGTAACACCAGTTGTTGAGAAATTAGCAGAAGAATACCAAGCGTTGAATGAAGGTGTAACTATTAATATTACATCAAATGGGTCATCTGCTGGTATGGAAGCTGCTCAAAATGGAACAGCTGATTTAGGTATGGCTTCACGTGAATTGTCTGAAGAAGAGCAAGAAGTATTAGAGCATGATGCAATTGCTTTAGATGGTATTGCTGTCATCGTTCATAAAGATAATCCTGCTGAAGATTTAGCATTAGAAGCAATAAAACAAATTTTCTTAGGTGAAGTTACAACTTGGGAAGATGCATTAGCTATTGAAGCGACAGAATCAACAGAAGAATCTACTGAAGAAGAGTCGACAGAGGAATCTACTGAAGAATCAGCAGCATCAGAAGAAGCAGAAGAAGCAACATCTGAAGAATCAACAGAAGAATCTTCTAATTAATTAATTTTTTAGTATACCACATGAGAGAGCTTCGGCTCTCTTTTTATTGTGATAAAAAATCGCCAGCAAATTTTGCTGGCGATTTTAATGTTTAGAATGTTTTATCCTTGTATTATTCCCTTTAACATCAGAATCAATAACAAATAAGAGACACCATTATTTATGAGATGTAATGCAATACTATCTTTTAATTGTCCACGGCGTAAATAGGATACATGCAATATAAGACTCATGCTAAAGTAAAGTAAAAACGACCAAATATCTGTAGGAATATGCATCAATGCGAATAAAATACTAGAAATAATTCCAGCTAACCAGGGAAATTCTGGTAATACTCGAGAAGTAAATATTCCTCTAAAGACTAATTCTTCTATGAAAGGTGCCAAAATAACGATGACAAAACCGTATGAAATTAAACCTAAAGTACTTGTTTGATCAGAAATAAATGATTCAAGTAATTGTTGATTCTCAGTATTTTCGATGCCTTGTGAAGACATTATATAACTAATGATTCCCGTTACAAAAATCAGGACAAAATAATAACCGACAGATTTTAATAAATCATCTCGTTTAAAAGGAAGATTTTCAGAAACAAAAGGATGTTTGCGATAAAATTTAATGGCTAACCATGAAAGCAAACATACCAACAAAATGCCAAATACCTGGAGCATTTTAGCACCGTTAGGAGCAGAGCCTTCAAGGTCAATGCCTCCGAGAATTAATGCGACAACTCCTTGATCGAGCATAAACCATAGCACAGCCCAAAGGATACCTTTGAATCGGTCGAATAATGTTAAATGATATTGCTTCATAGTCGCTCACTTTCTTTTTTAGAATACATGGCTATTATATACATGGCTATTATATAGGAATGGATTTTCAGAATCAATCAATCTCATATACGAACAAATGTTTCGTCTATATTTTTGTGATATGATATAATATTGTAGGAAATTATAACGAAGGAGCGGATAAAATGGCTCGAGATACAATAAATGTTAAGGGTGCTAGAACCCATAATTTAAAAGATATATCAATTGAATTACCAAGAAACAAATTAATTGTGATGACAGGACTATCAGGATCTGGTAAGAGTTCTCTTGCCTTTGACACATTATATGCTGAAGGTCAGAGACGTTATGTAGAGAGTTTATCAGCCTATGCTCGACAATTTTTAGGTCAAATGGATAAGCCGGATGTTGATTCAATTGAAGGATTAAGTCCAGCCATTTCGATTGATCAAAAGACAACGAGTCACAATCCTAGATCAACGGTAGGAACGGCGACAGAGATTAATGATTATTTAAGATTATTATATGCTCGTGTAGGAACACCTTATTGTCCGAATCATCATATTCCGATTGAACGCCAATCTCCGGAACAAATTGTGAACAAAATAGAAGACTTACCGGATAGAACTCGAATTCAACTATTATCGCCTGCCATTCGAGAAAAACGTGGTCAACACAAACAGGTTTTAGAAAAAATTAAAAAAGATGGTTACGTTCGGGTGAGAATAGATGGTGAGATCTATGATATAACAGAAGTACCTGAATTAGAAAAAAATAAAAAACACACGATAGAAGTAATTATGGATCGTCTGATTATCAAAGATGGAATCAGAACGCGTTTGTTTGATTCAGTGGAACAGGCGCTTCGTTTCTCAGATGGATATATGATTGTAGATATCATTGATGGCGAACAGTTATACTTCAATGAACACTATGCTTGCCCACTTTGTGACTTTACTATCGATGCATTAGAGCCCCGTCTTTTTTCTTTTAATGCACCTTTTGGAGCTTGTCCAAGTTGTGATGGAATCGGAGTACGTTTGTCAGTAGATGTTGACTTAGTGGTTCCTAATAAAGAATTAACTTTAGATGAGGGGGCATTAGCGCCTTGGAAGAACAATTCAACCTATTTTTATCATGCGATGCTTCTGGCTTTTTGTGAAAGCCAGGATATCCCTATAGACATCCCTTTTAAAGAGTTAACAGAAGAACAACAAGATCTCGTGCTCAATGGAACGGATGATGTAACGTTTAAATTTAGATATAAAGGTATTCGGAGTGGAATGAAGACATCAGAAATGAATTCTTTCGAAGGAATACTTAACAATATTGAAAGACGCTATCAAGATTCGAGTTCAGAATTTGTTAGAGAGCAGATGCGTGATTATATGTATGAATTACCTTGTCCGACATGCAAAGGACAACGTTTGAATTCTGAGGCGCTTTCAGTATATGTTGGTGATAAAAATATTGCTGAATTTACTGAACAATCGATTGAAGACGCATATCATTACATCACGAATCTTAATTTCTCATCCGAAAATGAACAGATAAGTGCTCCTATTTTTAAAGAAATCAATGATCGTTTGAATTTTCTCAATAATGTTGGATTAGATTATTTAACATTAGATCGTGTAGCAGGATCGCTTTCGGGTGGTGAAGCTCAACGTATTCGTTTAGCTACTCAAATAGGCTCAAATTTATCAGGTGTGCTTTACATTTTGGATGAACCGTCGATCGGATTACATCAAAGAGATAATGCACGACTCATCAATTCAATGAAACAAATGCGTGATCTTGGAAACACATTGGTTGTAGTTGAGCATGATGATGAAACCATGTTAGAAGCGGATTATATTGTGGATATTGGACCTGGTGCCGGCGAACAGGGGGGGTATATTGTTGCTGCTGGAACACCTGAAGAGGTAATGGAGGATTCAAATTCTATTACGGGCCGTTATCTATCTGGAGAAGAAAAAATAGAAGTCCCTAGTGAGAGACGCAGTGAAGACCACGGCTGGGTAACCGTCACAGGAGCCCGTGAAAATAATTTAAAAAATATTGATGTCTCCTTCCCGATTGGTCGTTTTACAGCTGTTACTGGTGTTTCCGGTTCTGGCAAGAGTAGTTTGGTCAATCGAATTGTGAAAATTGCTCTTACAAAAAGACTGACAAGTACAAAAGAAAGACCCGGCGACTTTGATGAAATTACTGGATGGGAAGGCTTGGAAAAAGTGATTGATATTGATCAAAGCCCAATCGGTCGTACCCCGCGAAGCAACCCAGCGACATATACGGGAGTCTTTGATGATATTCGTGATTTATTTGCCCAAACCAATGATGCAAAATTAAGAGGGTACCAAAAAGGACGATTTAGTTTTAATACCAAAGGTGGGCGCTGTGAGGCGTGCAAAGGTGCAGGGATAAAACAAATTGAAATGCACTTTTTACCAGATGTTTATGTTCCTTGTGAAGTTTGTCATGGAACCCGTTATAATTCTGAAACACTTGAAATTCGTTACAAAGAAAAAAATATCGCGGATGTACTAAATATGACGATCAATGAATCGCTGATTTTCTTTGAAAATATACCAAAAATAAAAAGAAAATTACAGACATTAGCAGATGTCGGACTAGGCTATATACAATTGGGACAGTCAGCAACGACATTATCAGGAGGAGAAGCTCAAAGAATGAAGTTAGCTTCTGAATTGCAAAGAGTCTCAACAGGAGATACCTTTTATATTCTAGATGAACCGACGACAGGGCTTCACCCAGATGATATTAAACGCTTATTATTAGTCCTTGATCGATTAGTCGATGCAGGGAATACCGTTGTTGTTATCGAGCATAATTTAGATGTTATCAAGACAGCGGATTATATTATTGATATGGGGCCTGAAGGTGGCGTCGGTGGTGGTCAAGTTATTGCGACAGGAACACCTGAAGAAGTCGCAGAAGTTCCTGAAAGCTATACTGGACAGTATTTAAAGAAATTGTTTAATAATAAATAATCGCTATGTAAACTCTTCAAGTTATAAAGAACTTGAAGAGTTTTTTCATACTAAAGTTGTATTTTTTATTATATTCGCAGAATTCTGTATAAGATAGGCCTCAAGACCTATGATTACAGTGTTAAAATTTGGCATAATAAGATTGTAAACAGAGGTAAACTATTTAATAAAAATAAACAGGAGGCGAGTTGCTCATGGAAAAAGAAAGAATCATTGAGCTCGTTAAACAGAATGTTCTTACAATGGATGAAGCACTAGAGTTATTGGAAGCCGCTGGTCACCAAGAAATTGCAGATGATATGCATAAAAATAAAAAAGCAAATGAAGCAGATTATTTCTCAGAAGAATATCAAGAAGCGATGAAGGCAGAAGAGAGCCAAATGACGAAAGAACAAGATGATTTGCGTGATGAAATCAAAGAGTTCTCTGAACAGAAGAAAAAGCAAGAAGAAGCACTGGTTATTGTCAAACAGCGTTTGAGAGAATTAGAAATATTCCAGGAAATTGACGACTTAACCGAAGAGATGGAAGTACAATTGAAGGAATTAAAGGAGCAAGAAGCACAGTTAACGCAAAAAATTGAAGCGACGACAGAATCATTGAATCTTTCCCAAGTAGCTTATGATCAGATTCAATCAGAAAAATTGAATCAATATTCTGAAGATGTGAAACAATTTATCAATGAGCATGCACATTCAGCTAAACGCGTAGGAAAAACCTTTGCGAATGAAACAAAAACATTAGGACAATCACTTAAATCGGTTGTTCAAGATTTATCGAATAGCTTCCAAATGAAAGATACAGATATCGGAGTAAAAGTTCCGTGGTTAAAATCTATTATTACTGAGAAATCTTATGAATATGATGTTGAAGGTTTGGAACAGATATCAATCTCAATTTTAAATGGTTCGGCAAAGGTGAATACTCATGATAAATCAACAATTTACGCGGCCTTGACAATCCGAGAATTTGGTAGTGAAGGTGAAGTATTAATTGATGAATTTGAATCATTAAATGTCATTCAGTATCAAGATCAAGCATTCGATATGAATATTAAGTCCCCTAAATATGCTGTAGATTTGGATATTTATATTCCTGAAACAATGATTAATAAGTTGGAAGTAAAATTAGTTCATGGCGATTTAATAGCCAATAATGTATCGACCGATTATTTTATTGTAAAACATAAAAATGGAGATATTCATTTGAATGAAATTCAATCAAATTCGTTGATGATTGATACATTCAATAGTGATTTAAAGATAAAAAATAGCAATATTGAACAAGTAAAGATACAAAATGTTAATGGCGATATTCGCTATCAAGGAAATATAAATCATCTAACGATTAATTCAGCGAATTCCGATATATTCTTAACTAAAGTTAATCCCGAGGCGTCTAATATCACAGTGAAATTAATCTCAGGAGATGTTAAAATAGCAATACCAGAACAAATCGGATTAAATGCAGATGTTAAATCATCAATGGGTGAAGTTTTTTCTCGATTAACAAATGCTTCTATTGTAGCGAAAGAACAACGTCATACAGTCACTCGTGATTCTGAAACCAGTGCTCATGTAAATGTTTCAGTAACCACTGGAGATGTTTTTATAAAAGATACTGATAATTATTAATACTAAAAGGAGAGATAATCATGGAAAAAAGACTCTATCGTTCAACAACAGATCGTCATATTGCTGGAGTTTGTGGTGGGTTAGGTGAATATTTTAACGTTGATCCATCAATCTTTAGAATTATATTTGTTCTACTATTTTTAGGCGGGAGTGCCGGCTTCTGGATTTACCTTATCTTATCATTAGTTCTTCCTAATGATTATGAAGTTCGTCGTAATAAGGCAAACCCTTTTGAAACATTTACTAAGAAAACTCAATCTCATGGCCGTAAAGATGTCACCCCAGAAAAAGAGCCCAATGAGAGTGACTGGAGCGACTTTTAATATTGATAATAATGTGAAAATGGCGTAGTACATTAGTACTGCGCCATTTTTATTTATAGGAATTGAAGGAATGATCTCAAAAAGGGTTCGGTGGAGTGACATACTGACTCGTGTTATAATGAGGAATGAATAATCAAGAAATGAGGATGTCAAATGCAGTCAGTAAGTGTAGCAGAAGTAGTAGAAAATCTTAGTGTGCGTATTGCTTATGGGGAAGAATACATGGATCGGTTAATTTACTCCAGTGAGGTTTCCAGGCCAGGATTAATTTTAACAGGTTATACAGATTATTTTCCTCATGAACGTGTTCAACTTATTGGTCGTACAGAAATGAGTTATTTAGAAATAAAAACGAGCCAAGAACGATATGAAATATTTGAAACGATGTGCACTGAAGATACTCCCATGGTTGTTGTATCCAGAGATATGGATATTCCGACAGAATTGATCGAGGTTGCAGATGATAACCATATACCTATTTTAATATGCAAATCTAAGACAAGCCGTGTATTATCTAATATTACAAATTTTTTAGAGAGCCGTTTAGCTGATCGGATATCGATGCATGGTGTATTTGTTGAAGTGTTTGGAATGGGTGTTTTACTTATTGGAGCGAGTGGCGTAGGAAAATCAGAGACTGGATTGGAGTTAATTCAACGTGGCCATCGCCTGGTAGCAGATGACCGAGTTGAATTTCATCAAACAGATGAACGAACGATTATTGGTGAGGCGCCAGCGATTTTAAGAAACTTAATCGAAATCCGTGGATTAGGTATTATTGACGTCATGCACTTGTATGGTGTCTCTGCAGTACGCTTGTCGAAACGATTGGAATTGATTATTGATCTCGTCGTTGATGATGGGACAGTGGAATATGATCGGTTAGGGTTTGATCAAGAGACGCAACAAATCTTTGATGTTGAAGTACCAAAAATTAGAATTCCTGTTAAGATTGGACGTAATTTATCAACAATTATAGAATCTGCTGCGATGAATCACCGGGCGATGTTGATGGGATATGACGCTAAAACAACTTTCCATCAGCGTTTAGCAGAATTGATTCAACAGAATTCGGAGAATAATTAATGTTTTATGTGCGACAAATACTAGGAGCTCTCAATCCAATTGCGTTTGAATTAGGCCCTTTCTCTATTAGATGGTATGCGATAATTATCGTCATTGCGATTATATTGGGCGATTTTTTAATTCGCCGTGAAGGTCAACGTAAAGGTTATGATGAGGACACATTGTTTGACCTTATTTTTCCGGCATTATTGTTTGGTGGGATCGGTGCCCGATTATATTATGTATTATTTCGCCTGGATTATTACTTAGCTAATCCTTCTGAAATTATTGCTATTTGGCATGGTGGTATGGCTATTTATGGTTTTGTTATCGGAGCTGGACTAACACTAATTTATTTGTGTCGCAAGAAGAATATCAATGTGGTAGAAAATTTTGATATTATAGCTCCTACATTATTGTTAGGACAAGCGATTGGAAGATGGGCTAATTTTATGAATCAGGAAGCACATGGTGGCCCAGTGTCCCGTTTATTCTTAGAAAAATTGCATTTACCTGGATGGTTGATTGAACAAATGAATATTCAAGGAACTTATTATCATCCAACTTTCTTATATGAATCGATTTGGTCATTTGTGGGATTCTTCTTACTTATATATATTAGGAGAAAGAAACAGTTTGCTCTTGAGGGAGAAATTATCGCAGGATATGCTATTTGGTATGGCTTAGGACGAGTGTGGATAGAAGGGATGCGAACAGACAGTTTATATCTAGGTCCTTTGAGAATTTCGCAATGGGTTTCAGCTTTATTTATTATCGTAGGATTAGTATTTATCGTCTATCGTCGCCTTCATTCGACGAATATTCCCTATTATACGGACAATCGATATGAGGAGTGATTAATATGAAAATTACTGTTTTAGGAATGGGATCTTGGGGAAGTGCTTTAGCGCAAGTATTAGCCGATAATCAACATGACGTGAGCATTTGGAGCCGCGATTCTAAACAAGCAGAAGAATGGAATAATCAGCATACTAATTCACAATATTTGCCCGGGGTTTTTATGCCTCAAGAGGTATTTGCTACTTCCGATTTAAATTTAGCGGTAGAAAAAAGTGAGTTAGTGCTCATTGTCATACCTACTAAAGGCATTCGTTCCGTCATGCAAAGATTGAATGCCGTATTTGATCAGCTGTCGAGCAATCCTGTTATCGTTCATGCAACAAAAGGAATTGAACCAGAGACACATTTACGTGTAAGTGAAATGATCGAGGAAGAATTAACGGGTTTAATTTATCGAGACATTGTCGTGTTGTCAGGACCTAGCCATGCCGAAGAAGTGATTCGACGAGAAATTACGACCATCACTGCCGCTAGCAAAGACTTAGAAACAGCAAAATTGGTTCAAGAGGTCTTCATGAATTCTTATTTTCGTGTATATACTAATCAAGACGTCTTAGGTGTCGAATTAGGTGGGGCTCTAAAAAATATTATCGCACTTGGAGCCGGTATATTAGATGGCTTAGGTTTCGGGGACAATGTAAAAGCAGCACTGATTACACGTGGTTTAGCAGAAATCATGCGTTTAGGTGTTGAGTTAGGTGCAGATCCTATGACATTTAGTGGATTAAGTGGGATGGGAGACTTGATAGTGACATGTAACAGTGTTCATTCGAGAAACTATCGTGCGGGCAAATTATTTGCACAAAAATACGATAAAGAATATATTGAACAAGAAATTGGAATGGTTGTGGAAGGAATATTGACTTGCAAGGCAGCTTATCAAATAGCGAAATCACATAATATAGAGATGCCAATTACTGAGAGTTTATATCATTTAATCTATCAAGATGCCCAGCTTGATGAAGGGATTCAAGCGCTTATGACAAGACAAGGCAAATCCGAACCAAGTACCATTGACCATCTATTAAATTTAAATGCGAATACGGAGGAATAGTATTGAATGAACAATCATTAATTCAAGCAGATGTTATCATTATTGGTGCAGGACCAGGGGGACTGACTGCAGCTCTCTATGCATCTCGGGCGAACTTAAAAACCATTGTGATTGAAAGAGGTGCTCCTGGTGGAGAATTATTAAACACCTCGGAGATTGAAAATTATCCTGGCTTCACCCAAATTTCTGGAGCAGAATTGGCGGATAAATTCTATTCTTCTGCAATGTCCTTCGGAGCCCAACATGTTTATGGAGATGTAGAGAAAATTACTATTCAAGATCAAATGAAACAGGTTTTGGTCGGAGACAAAGTATATCAATCTCCTGTCGTGATTATTGCAACCGGCGCTCATAATCGTCGTTTGGATATTCCAGGTGAAAATCAATTATCAGGTCAAGGTGTGTCATATTGTGCAGTCTGTGATGGTTTTTTCTTTAAAAATCGTGAGTTAGTTGTTATTGGAGGTGGTGACTCTGCTGTCGAAGAAGGAACCTATTTGACACAATTTGCTGAAAAAGTCACCATTATTCATCGTCGCGATCGTTTACGAGCTCAAGAAATATTACAGGAACGTGCTTTTGCAAATCCTAAAGTTGAATTTATTTGGGATACGGTGGTGGAATCTATTAATGGCGATATGATGGTTGAATCTGTGACCTTAAAAAATGTAAAAACAAATGAAGTGACGGACTTAAAAACCAATGGGGTGTTTGTTTATATAGGAATTGTGCCGAATTCGCAAATTGTCTCTGAATTAGGGATTACTACACCAGAAGGATGGATTGTAACAAACGATATTATGGAAACATCGATTCCGGGAGTGTTCGCTATTGGAGATGTGCGCGAGAAACACTTGCGTCAGGTAGCAACGGCTGTTGGAGATGGGAGTATAGCTGGTCAACGTGCCTATGACTATATACAGTCATTAGAACCCCAATTAGAAAAATAATAGTTTTAAAGCAAGGCCATATGCAATAATAAGCATATGGCTTTTATATTTAAGGATATTATTTTAATAATATAAAAAGAATGGCATAAATCTGAGAATATGAGGCACTATTTTATGCGGTTCATGGTATAATGAAAGCGTATTAAAAAACAAGGAGGGCTAACACCATGAGTTGGCAAGAAACATATAAACATTGGATGGAAGCTGAACATTTAGATGAAGACTTAAAAGCTCAATTGCAAGAGATGTCGGAAGAAGAACGAGAAGAATCTTTTGGTGCAAACTTAAGTTTTGGGACAGCAGGTATGCGCGGCATACTGGGACCTGGGACCAATCGTATGAATATTTATACGGTACGACAAGCAACTGAGGGCTTAGCGAAGCTAATATTAGATGCTGGTCAAGAAGCTATGCAACGTGGCGTAGCTATTGCATATGATAGTCGGCATATGTCTCCAGAATTTGCGATGGAATCAGCACGTGTTTTGGGTAATCACGGCATTAAGAGTTATGTTTATGAAAGTCTAAGACCGACTCCCGTTCTTTCATTTGCTGTTCGTCATTTGAACGCGTATGCAGGAATTATGATTACTGCCAGTCATAATCCAGCTGCTTACAATGGCTATAAAGTATATGGCGAAGACGGTGGTCAAATGCCACCAGAAGACGCTGACCAATTGACAACTTATGTTCGCCAAGTAGAGGATCCCTTGAATGTCGCTGTAGGTGACAAAGAAGCATTAATTCAAGAAGGTTTAATAGAGATTGTTGGCGATAATGTTGATGCTGCTTATTTAGAAGCGATGAAGTCGGTTAATATTGATTATGACTTAATTAAAGAAATGAATGACGATGTCAAAATCGTCTTTTCTCCATTACATGGAACGGGTTATTATATCGGTATGAAAGCTTTAGAACAAGCAGGATTTACCAATGTGACGGTTGTTAAAGAACAAGGAGAAGCCGATGGAGATTTCCCGACGGTTGCTTCACCAAATCCAGAATCTCCTGAAGCATTCGAATTAGCGGAAAAATTGGGACATGAAGAAGAAGCGGATATTCTATTAGCAACAGATCCAGATGCCGATCGACTCGGAGCAATGATTCGTCAATCTGATGGTAATTATCAATTGCTTACAGGAAATCAGATTGCAGCGATTATGCTTGATTATATTGTGAATGCACGTAAAGCACAAAATGACTTACCAGAAAATAGTGTTGCTGTTAAATCCATTGTATCCACTAATCTGGCAGATGCGATTTTGGAAGCCAATGGCCTAGAAATGGTTGAAGTTCTGACTGGCTTTAAATTTATTGCTGAAAAGATTAAAGAATATGAAGAGACTAAAGAAAAAACATTCTTAATGGGATTTGAAGAAAGTTATGGCTATTTAAAAGAACCATTTGTCCGTGATAAAGATGCTATTCAAGCATTGGTTATACTTGCGGAATTAGCAGCATTTAATAAAAAAGCTGGACGTACTTTAGGTGATGCACTGATTGATATGTATGAAAAATATGGTTATTTCAAAGAAAAAACCATATCAATTGATTTCCCAGGTCTTTCAGGAAAAGAACGCATGGCAGAGATTATGAAGTCTATTCGTGAAGAGGGTATTGAGACGTTAGCAGATCTGAAAGTTGTCCATGCTGCAGATTATTTAAATAGCGTCCAGAAAGATGAAAATGGCGTTGAGGCTGTACTAGATTATCCAAAATCAGACGCCTTAAAATACCAATTAGAGGATAAAAGTTGGGTAGCGTTCCGACCATCCGGTACTGAGCCAAAAATTAAGTTATATCTAGGTGTTGAAGGCGATTCTCAATCTGAAGTAGATGAAAAAGCAGAGAAATTAGAAGCAGCTATTCGAGCGCTAACAAATTAAACGACAAAGAAAATAATAGCTTTTAAAAAACAGTTCTCAGTGCTGGTACATAGCATTGAGAACTGTTTTAATACTTTAGCTCTGCAAGAAATTATTCATAGAATATCTTAACCGTGACGATTATGATATAATGAACAAATAGAGAACAAAGAAAAGAGGGATGATATGTCGGATACATTAGAACTTGTGATTATCACAGGAATGAGTGGTGCTGGGAAAACAGTCGCTGTGCAAAGCTTTGAAGATTTAGGCTATTATTGTATAGATAATATGCCACCGACATTATTACCGACGTTTTGGGAATTGATGAAAGAAACGGGCAAAATTACTAAAATTGCCTTAGTGATTGATCTAAGAACTCGAGAATTTTTTCAAGAGATTGACCATGAGATTGCTAAAATGGCAAATACACAATATATTACAACCAAAATTTTATTCCTAGAAGCGAGTGATGAAGCATTAATCTCTAGATATAAAGAATCTAGACGTAATCATCCGCTCGCAATGGATGGTCGTGCGATTGATGGAATAAATCAAGAAAGAGAAATGCTGGCTGAAATACGAACACGTGCCCAATTGGTGATTGATACATCAGATATCAATCCACGTGAATTGCGGAAAATTATTATTAATAACTTCTCAAGTGATGATTATATTCCATTCCATGTGGAAGTGATGTCATTTGGATTCAAACATGGCAATCCTATTGATGCTGACGTATTAATTGATGTTCGTTTTTTGCCGAATCCATTTTATATTGATGAACTTAAACCATTAACTGGTAAAGATGAAGCAGTATATGATTATGTTATGAAGCAACCAGAAACGCAAATGTTTTATAATAAATTTATTGACTTACTAACTTTTTGTTTGCCGGGATATAAAAAAGAAGGTAAAAATAGTGTGATTATTGCCATTGGGTGTACTGGTGGACAGCATCGATCTGTTGCTTTGACGGAAAGAGTCGCTAATCAACTTCGTAATGATGATTATGTTGTCAATGTGTCGCATCGAGATATGCGATTTGCTAATAAGCAAGAGGCGTAGTGATGGTGGAAATGAATGGTAAATATAATGTTACTGTCATTGGAGGCGGAACCGGCTTACCTGTTATTCTAAGAGGGTTAAAAGCTTTAGACGTCAATGTCACAGCGGTCGTAACGGTCGCAGATGACGGAGGGAGTAGTGGGGCATTACGTGATTATGTGAATGTGGTGCCGCCGGGCGATATCCGCAACTGTATGGCAGCATTATCAGAAGTCGAACAACCCATGCTAGACTTATTTCAATATCGTTTTGATACGGAAGATGATTTCTTAGCAGGGCATGCGATTGGGAATTTATTAATCGCTGCACTAAGAGAAATGAATGGATCGATGATTGGTTCGATTGATATTTTGTCAAAATGGATGAAATTAAATGGAGCTGTTTTGCCTGCGGCAGAGGAAGCGCTAATTCTGAATGCAATCTTTGAAGATGGCACCATTGCAGTCGGGGAATCTCAAATTGCTAAACACCGGAAAAAAATTAAAGAAGTTGCAGTGACGACAATGTCAGGAGATCCAGCTATTGAGGCCTCGCCAAGAGTGGTAGATGCTATTATGGATGCGGACTTAGTAGTCATTGGGCCAGGGAGTTTATATACGAGTATTTTACCAAATCTCATGATTAAAGAAATCGGTGATGCTATGAATCAAACTTCCGCAGAGGTTGTGTATATTTGCAATATTATGACGCAGTTAGGTGAGACAGAAAACTTTACAGATGCAGATCATGTGGAAGCATTACATGAGCATTTGGGAGCCCCGTTTATTGATACGGTACTGGTAAACATTGCTCCCGTACCAAATGAATATATCCGCACACAACCTAATGAGGAATATTTATTACAAGTCAAGCATGACTTTCAAGGTTTACAAAAACAAGGCTTAAGAATTATCTCAAATAATTTTTTAAGTATGCGTGATGGAGGGGCTTATCATGATACGGAAAAAGTAGTTGATGAGTTGGGCCATATCTTGAGAAACCGAAAAATTCATCAAGAAGAACAGTATGTTCAAAACGAGTATCGATATTAAATGAATGTGGGATTTTAAATCCCATATTTTTATTGAAGAAAAAGGAGTGAAAGGATGACTTTTGCAGCACAAGTAAAAAAAGAGTGTACCTTGCTCGAGGTACATCGTGAACATGCTAAGGCTGAATTAGCAGCTTTAGTCCGAATTAATGGGGCTGTTTCATTATATCAACAACAACTAACCTTAAATGTACAAAGTGAGAATGCTGCGATTGCACGACGAATTTATTCTTTATTGAAGGATCATTTCGGCGTAGAAGGAGAATTGATTGTTCGACGGAAAATGAAATTAAAAAAGAATAATGTTTATATTGTGCGTTGTCGCCATCATGTCTATGAATTATTAACGGATCTCCATATACTCGAAGATGGAGTGATGCAACGAACAATAACCGAAGATATTTTAAATGATGAGCAGAAGCAACGTTCTTATTTGCGTGGTGCATTTTTAGCCAGTGGATCGGTTAATAATCCTGAATCAAATAATTATCATCTTGAGATTTATTCAACTTATGAAGATCATAATGACCAACTATGCCAATTGATTAACCGCTTTGATCTAAATGCAAAAACGATAGTACGAAGAAACGGTTATATCACTTATTTAAAAGAAGCTGAGAAAATTTCTGATTTCCTTCAATTAATTGGGGCAACCAGTTCGATGCTCGAGTTTGAAGATGTTCGTATTGTTCGTGATATGCGTAATTCAGTGAATCGCTTAGTAAATATGGAGAACGCAAATATGAATAAAACAATTGATGCATCACAAAAGCAATTAGAAGCAATTCGTACCATTGATTTGGAAAAAGGGTTGGAATATTTGCCAGAAAAACTAAGAATTATGGCTGAGTTTCGTTTGCAAAATCCAGACATGACGCTTAAAGAACTAGGTGAGCAAGTCCCAGGTGGACCGATTTCTAAATCAGGTGTGAATCATCGTTTGAGAAAAATCGTTCAAATAGCAGAAGATTTATAAAATAGCATTCTCCGATATAATTCTCTAAAGACCACAAAAAAAGTTATTTATAATGAGTACGATAAAACGTATGTAATGTGAAGAGAGTTCTTTTAGAGAACAATTAAACTTTAAGGAGGGTCTTATGAATCAAGCGTTATTTGTAGGACGATTGACGCGTCCGGTTGTCGTAAAACATTTGGATACTAATATACGAGTAGTAAATAATCAATTAGCGGTTCAACGATTGCGTCGCAATCAACATGGTGAATTCATGACAGATTTTATTCCAATTAGTGCTTGGGGTGGTTTAGCTGATCTTATGGAAAAATATTGTGAGAAAGGCCAACAAATCGCTGTAAATGGTCGCATGCAAAGTCGTGATTACGATGATAAAGCGGGTGTAAAGCATTATGTTGTGGAATGTGTGTTGGAAAACATTACATTATTAAGTGGTGGTAGACCAGCAAATAGTGATAATGTGGCAGAAGAAGAGTCGACTGAAATTGACAGTGAACAAGTTATGGAGAGTCTTAATATGACTTTGGCAGAAAATTAATGGTTTATACTAAACTGAGTATCTATTTTACAGATACTCAGTTTTTTATTATGAGAAGAGATTAACAGAGTTTCAAATGTTAAACTTGAACCAATTAATTAAATCAAATATAGTATAATAAATGAAAGAGGTGAGTTTGATGAACATTTTAATGATAGAAGATAATGAATCTGTAACTGAAATGATGAGTATGTTTTTTGAAAATGAAAACTATGAAGCGAGTTTTTATTATGATGGAGCAGAAGGCTATCAAGCTTTTAAAGATAATCCTGAGCAGTGGGATATAGCAATTTTAGATTTAAATTTACCGAGCATGGATGGAATTCAATTATGTCGTGAAATGCGTAAAATATCAAAAGAAATTCCAATAATTATGCTTACAGCCCGAGATTCTGAAAGTGATCAAGTCATCGGTTTGGAAATGGGGGCGGATGATTATGTAACGAAACCTTTTAGTCCGATTACATTATTGGCTCGTATCAAGGCACTTTATCGCCGGGCTCAAATTGTTCCAAGTGAAAGAGAAGCAACAGAAGGGGAAGCTTTTGATATTCAAACGAATGTTGTTAAAATAAATTCCTCAACACGCGAAGCCTATTATAATGACACATTAATCGAGAACTTAACACCCAAAGAATTTGATTTATTGATGACTTTTGCATCAGCTCCAAAACGTGTTTTTACGCGGGAAGATCTATTAACAAGTTTATGGGAAGACCCATTTTATGGGGATGAAAGAACCGTGGATGCACATATCAAAAAATTAAGACAAAAAATTGAAGTAGTTGGTCCACAACTCATTCAAACTGTCTGGGGTGTGGGATACAAATATGAAGAGCTTGGTGACAATGAATGAAAATAGTCTGGCAACAGATTCTAGGGATGTTGCTAGTATTGATAACTGCCTTGATGATTATAGCTATTCGGATTGAAAAATCTGTTTCTCAAGAGATTACAGAAAATCGTCAAGAACAATTAATTAATTATGGCCAAAATATTGTCAGTAATAATTTTTCTCGAGAAGATTTAGTTAGAACATCTCAGTTACTAGCCAGTGAGAACATCGTAATTCAAGTCTATTTACCAAATGGTCGAACTATTTATCCTACTTATGATCAAAAATTTAATGCCGAATTAACCCAAGAAGATTTAGTCCGTTTAAATCAAGATGAAATGATCGGGTTTCGAATAGATAATCGATTAAATGCTGATAACATAGAAGAACCCTACTTGACCGTATACTTACCCCATCATGATGTGGGAGAGTTTCCGGATGGTTTTATTAGTTTAGGAGCCCCATTAGATGATTTAGAATCACGTTTAACCGCGGTAAGAAAAGATATTTATACATCTTTTGGACTAGCCATTTTTGTTGGAATTGTGATGGCGATCTTCTATGCGTTTTATCAAACGCATAAAATTAAAAGATTACAACAAGCTACACGAGAAATAGCATCTGGGAATTATGAGATATCAATTGACTTTAAGAGTCGCGATGAATTAGGTGACTTGGCACGAGACTTTGAAATCATGTCCTCTTCCTTGCGGAGCTCACAAGAGGAAATAAGAAAATATGAAGATTTAAGGCGCCAATTTATGATGGATGCTGCACATGAAATGCGCACTCCTTTAACTACCATGAAAGGTTTAATCGAAGGTTTGCAAAATGATATGATACCAGAATCCTATAAGCAGCGAAGTTTAGAACTAATTGCAAAAGAAACCGATCGCCTCACTCGTTTAGTGAATGAAAATTTAGATTATGAACGTATTCGGACAAATCAATATACGCTTTCGAAAAGAGAAATTGATGCTCAAAAATTACTAACTGAAATCAAAGAACAAATGATGGTAAAAGCAAAAGAAAAAGGAATTTGGATAACGGTCGATGTAGATCCTCACTTCAAAATATGGGCTGACTATGATCGTTTAAGACAAATTTTGATTAATCTTATTAACAATGCAATCCAATTCTCATATCAAAGTGAAGTGAAAATTAAAGCACATTCTCATGAAGAGCAGATTCAAATTGATATCATTGACCATGGAATTGGAATTGCTCCAGACGATATTGAGAAAATATGGGAACGATTCTATAAAGCAGATATTTCTAGAAAAAACACCAAATACGGAGAATCAGGAATTGGATTAGCAGTTGTCCATTCATTGGTAGAAGCACATGGAGGAAATATCAGTGTTAAAAGTGAACCTGGAAAAGGTTCAATCTTTACGATACATTTACCAACAAAAGAGAAAGAGGGATAACATGGTCAAAACTCTAGTAGTCATTGCGCATCCAGAACTTGATTCTTCAATGAGTCAACAGTTCTTAATTGAAAGTGGTATGCATTGGTCGAATGTTGACTATTTAGATTTAACAGATTTGTATTCATTAGAAGATATGGTTATTACTGATGAGAGAAATCGTTTAATAAAATATGATCGTGTCTTTTTCCAATTTCCTTTGTATTGGTATCAAGCGCCTGCAGTTCTAAAACAGTGGTTAGATGATATTTTGCCGCTAAATTTTGAAGACACAGAATTGATGCACGCTCTTTCAGGGAAAGATTTTGGATTGATTGTAACCATCGGTCGGAAAGAAGAGCATTTTCAATCGGGCGGACAAGAACAAAGAACCTTATCAGAGATGCTTTCTCCTTTTGAAATGTTAGCCCGCTCATTAGGGTGGAATTTTCTTCCTATTTTTAATATTCATCAATTTGAATTCATGTCTGAAGAAGAGAAAATGACATTGATGATGCGCTATGCTTGTTATATAGAGACTGGGAATAAAACCAGTGAAAGTTTATATCATCAATACATTATTAAAAAGTTACAAACAATAGATGATGCAAGTATGACATTAGATGCTGAAAATAAAATGGTCTTTCATCTCTTTGTGGAGACATTGCAAGAACAATCAGAAGAATTTAATGAATTAATGACAATAACAGAGAAGTGGTAATATGACAGAGTGGTCAAAAAAATATATAAAAAAATGGCAATCGTATGCTAAGAACTATCCTACTAAAGCGCTCTTATTTGAGGCTCAACGTGTGAGTGAAGCCCAAGAAAAAAGGATTGAAGCCCAAAAATCAAAATTAGACGCATCGGCCTGGCGTCGTGAATCATAATTTGGATTGTTGAATAGAGTGATAAAATTTTTCATTAAGTAACACGGTCTAGATAGATCGTGTTACTTTTTTATAATGGATTCGTTTACTGATGTTTTGTTTCATTTGTGACATGAATATTACGATTAGGTGACTCAAATAAATAGATATTGTACCAAAAAATTATCTTGATATAATAATATAGAAGGTAACATTAGGAGGATACTATGTTTAAAGATAGATTGTCAAAAAGCACCATGTTAGCGGTGTCATTGCTGAGTGTTCCGTTCATTTTAAGTACGCAATCTGTATCTGCACAAGAGAGTTTAGATTATGAATTGTCTGATTTTGAAACGTTGAGCACTGAATCAACGGCAAATGAAGAAGCAACAATGGTAGTGGAAGGTGAAAATGGAAATGAATCATTGGATCTAGCATTAGAATCTGATTATCAAGAGACGAGTGAAGAATCAGAAACAGTTATTTCTACAACACAACCAATACCTGAAGATGCAGAGGACACAACAAATACTGAATCGATAGAAGAAAAAGTTGTCGAGAGGAGAGAATTCCAGGAAGTGGACTCTGAGTCTGATGAAGGCCTAGAATCAGCCACACTGGATGAAACAGATACGCAATCATTAGAGCAACCGATGCATATTACAACAAAAGGTAATACAATAGTAGAGCCGAAGAAATACTCTGTTAAATATGGTGATACATTATATCGAATCGCTTTGAATAATGGTGTAACAGTTGAAGAATTAAGAGACTGGAATAAATTGTCGTCGAACATGTTATATTCAGGAAATCAATTAATTGTCTCTAAACCTCAATTCTCTCCGGGGAGTGAAAAGCCTGCAAATCCAGTACAAAGACAAACGACTTATACTGTAACACCTGGAGATTATTTATATAAAATTGCTAAGGACTTTAATGTAACAATCGATGATATTAAACGATGGAATAATTTAAATTCGAATATTTTGTATAGTGGAACGGTTTTAAAGGTATCGGCACCACAACAGACGCGACCTGCTGAAAAACCTGCATCACCAGAGGTAACAAATGTAACCTATACTGTTTCACGTGGTGATACACTATATCGCATCGCGACGAAACACAATATCACGCTCGCTCAGTTACGTAAATTGAATAATATATCAACAAATTTAATTAATCCTGGACAGAAATTAATTGTTTCTCAAACAACTAAACCATCAAATCCTGAGCCAGAAAAGCCACAGAAGCCAGAAACACCTAAGCCACAGCCTGAGCCAGAAACAAAACCAGCTGCATCGTATACGGTTGTCCGAGGAGATACACTCTATAAAATTTCTCAACGTAACAATATTACAATAAACCAATTAAGAGCGTGGAATAATATTTCAGGAAATCTGATTACACCGGGTCAAAGGTTGGTTGTATCACCTGGCGGTAATACTTCTTCAGAAGTAAAACCCGAAACACCTAGCAATGTGACTAGCCCTAAAATTCATGCCGTAAAATCAGGTGATACACTATATCAACTGTCGCAAAATTATGGTGTGACGATTTCGCAATTGAGATCATGGAATAATTTAAAGAGTGACTGGGTACCATCAGGTCAACATTTATTCGTTTCTAATCCTAAATTAGCGACTGCACGTAAGACTTCTCAGGTCTTGCCGTCAAAAGATACTATGATAGCGGGTTATAAACAATTGGATGTGCCGCTATTGAGTCAATTTGATCCTGCATGGAAAAACCACCCTTATGGGAATGATGTGAGTCGAACAATTTGGGAGAATGGATGTGCCATTGCTTCTTTAGCGATGATTGATTCTTATCTTTCAGGTAAGCATGTGTCACCTGCGACAGTGGCTGATTGGGCTGGTTTAAAACATTATGTTTATAATGTTGGTACTGCTTGGTCTGCTTTCCCAGCATTTGCATCGTATAGAGGTTATAAGATTGTAAATCATGGTCGAAATGTTGATTCTGCATTACGTGCTGTTCAAAATGGATCAGTTGGTTTAGCATCTATAAAACCAGGTCACTTTATCAATGGCGGACACCTGATGGTGCTTCGTGGGTATGATCAAGGTTCTGTCTTCGTCAATGATCCTTATGATAACCCAAATAGACCAAGACAAAATAGTTTTATTGGTCACTCTGCGCAACATTTACGTAATGATGCCGTAGGTCTTTGGACTTTCTCTAGATAATTATTAAAAGATGCTGAAAGTTTATTGGCTTACCATTTGAAAGATATCACAGGAATTAAAAATAAAAATATATTTCAATATTGATGATTGTAGTTGAATCAGATAAGAAATGATATTTTTCATATCAAAACCCCCTAAGGTTAGCTTTTTTAGTCTAACTTTAGGGGGTCTATTGCTTTATTTTAATGATTAATCATTTCGTTAAGGAAATGTTGGAGCATTAGTTTTGTGTTAGTCAGTTAATGTAACCAGGTAATAATTTTTCTTTCCCCGACGCACAATGAAATATTTATCGCCGATCGCATCTTCTTTAGTAATTTCATAATCAATGTCTGATATTTTATGGCCATTAATAGAGATAGCGCCATTCGATACAAATTCGCGTGCTTGACGACGAGAGTCTACGATACCAGTGTCTACTAGCCAGATTGGTAAGTTTGCTGGCTTACTAGAAGCTTTGAATTGAGGCATGTTTTGGAAGCCTTGTTCAATCTGACGCATTGACAATTGGCTCACATCACCGGTAAATAACGCTTCCGAGATTTGTTGAGCATCTTGAAGAGCCTCTTCTCCATGGACAAAGCGCGTAATTTCTTCCGCTAATCGTTTTTGTCCTGCTCTTAAATGAGGATTCTCTTCAACTTCTTTACCAATCGCTATAATTTCTTCTCTATCCAAAAAAGTAAAATACTTCAAAAATTTAACGACATCATCATCTTGTTGATTAATCCAAAATTGATAAAATTCATAAGGTGTTGTTTGCTCAGGATCAAGCCAAATAGCATTTCCAGCTGATTTCCCAAATTTACTGCCATCAGCTTTTGTCATTAAAGGAATGGTTAAACCGTAGGCCTCTGCTTCAGGACCTTCCATTCGACGAATAAAATCAAGACCCGCGGTAATATTTCCCCATTGATCGGCTCCACCTACTTGTAACTGAACGTCCATATTTTTATATAAATAATGAAAATCAATGGATTGAAGAATTTGGTAAGTGAATTCAGTAAATGAAATTCCTGTGTCTAAGCGGCTAGCCACAATATCCTTGGCAAGCATCACATTTACATTGAAATGTTTACCATAATCTCTCAGGAAATCTAGTAAGGATAACTCACTTAACCATTCGTAATTATTAACAATTTCAAATTGATGTTCTCCCTCTTTATTGAAAATAGAGGTCATTTGATGTGTTAGTTTACGAGCATTTTCTTTCACAACATCCATTGTTTGCAATGTCCGTTCACTTGAGCGACCAGACGGGTCCCCAATAGAACCAGTCGCTCCCCCAATAACAACAATGGGTTGATGTCCTGCTAATTGGAATCTTTTTAAAATCATAAAGGGAATGAGATGACCAATATGCATTGAATCTCCAGTGGGATCAACTCCGCAATATAATTTGATCGATTTTTTTTCAGTTAATTTTTCTAAACCTTCAGCATCTGTTTGCTGATTGATAGCTCCACGCCATTCAAGGTCTTTTATAATAGACACACTATCACTCCTAATTTTTTCTTTTCGTTAATACCTATTATATGAATTCTAAAAATTATTAGCAATGCTGAAACATGATAAATTACAGTAGAAATGAGCTGAATAGGTTTCATTGATAAATTACAATCGTGTTACAAATCGTATACGAATCAAAGAAAGTGCACTTTAAGCTCAAAGTATATGTTATTATCTTATCAGTCGCAAAAAGCACTACTAATATAAACAATAATAAAATATAAAATTATTCAAGAGGAGAAATTAACGAATGAAGAAGTCTTTTTCAAAAAATGTATTTAAAAAAGTATTCGCATCAGCGATTGCCTTAACTTCAACGATTGCACCAATGATTGCGCATGCTCAAGATTATGATACATTGATTGGTGATTCACAGACATCTATCGATAATTTATCAGCAGAGCAATCAGCTATTTATACTGAATTAAATAATGCTTACAATCAAATTAGTGCTCTTCAAGCAGAAGCTGAAGAATTATTAGCCAACTTAGAAGCAGATGATTCTCAAATTGCTGCTTTACAGGAAGAAATTGCTCAACTTGAAGAAATCATAGGTAAACGAGAATCTTTATTAGCTGAACAAGCTCGTAAAGTTCAAGTTCAGTCTGGTTCAGCTAATTACTTAAATTATGTAGCGTCAGCAGAATCTTTATCAGATCTTGTTGGTCGTGCGGATGTTGTTAACAAAATGATTTCTGCAAATAAAGATGCTATTAGCATCCAAAAAGCAGATAAAGAGTCAGTTGAAGCGAAACAACTAGAAGCGGAATCAGCGAAACAAGCTCGTTTATCACGCATTTCTGAATTAGAGAATATTAAAGCGGAGTTAGCATCACAAACAGCTACTCAAGAATTGGCTTACAATCAATTAGCGTCTGATATTTCCTTAGCATCTGAACAACGTGATGCTTTAGTTGCTGAGCGAACAGCATTTGAAGAGCAACAACGTATTGCAGCCGAACAAGCAACAATCCAAGCGCAAGCTGAGATGGAAGCTTCTGTTGCGGCAGCAGCTCAAGCAGAATCAGATGCTGAGTTACAAGCTGCTTATGAACAAGCCTTAGCAGAAGCCGAAGCACAAGATGCAGCTATTGCAGCAGCTCAAGCTGAAGCAGATGCAGCAGCTCAAGCCGAAGCAGAAGCCGCAGCGTATGCAGCTCAAGCCGAAGCAACCGCAGCAGAAGCGGCAGCGTATGCTGAATCCGTTGCAGCTGAAGTTGAATATGAAGAAGTAGTGGTTGAACAACCAGTTGAGGCGCCTGTAGAAGAAGTTCCTGTTACCGAAGAAGTAATGGTTGAAGAAGCTCCAGTTGCTGAAGAAGATACTTATACAGAAGAATATGTTGAGCCAACATATGAAGAAGTGGTAACTGAAGAACCAGTTGAAGAAGTTGTCTATGAAGAACCATCTGTTGAATATACTGAACCAGTATACGAAACAGTTGAAGTAGATAATTCTGCTGAAATTGCAGCAGCTGAAGAAGCGGCAGCTGCAGCTCAAGCTGAAGCTGAGGCGGCAGCCCAAGCAGCGGCGGCAGCAGCTGAACAAAATGCATCGGCTCAAGCAAATGTTCAAACATTATTAAATAATGCAGCGCAATATATCGGAACGCCATACGTTTGGGGTGGAAAAACGCCTGCAGGATTTGACTGTTCTGGTTTTGTTCAATACGTATTCCAAGAAACTTACGGAATTAATGTTGGTAATTGGACTGGTGAACAACAATATGCTGGAGATGTTATCTCAGTAGGAGAAGCTCAAGCTGGTGACCTTTATTTCTGGGGTACTCCAGGTGGCTCTACGTCTCACGTAGCAATTGCTACGGGTGGAGGAGAATATATTCACGCATCACAACCAGGCTCTCCGTTAGGTTACAATAATGTACAATGGTATACGCCACAATTTGCAGTTCGTGTAGCTAAATAATTGATTAATTTTGATCTAGCAGAGTGTTCTGCTAGATTTTTTATTTTGACGGTACTTTTAGCTGACCGTCATTTTTCATGAATGCTTCTAAGAGTGACTAGCTAAGGATAAGATAGTACGTTATAATAAGCATACAATATAGTGAAAGGGGCACTCATTCGTGACCAAAGAAAGAGAAACATTTTATATAACCACTCCGATATATTATCCTAGTGGAAGATTACATGTTGGGAATACTTATTCGACACTTTTAGCAGATACTGCCGCAAGATATCAAAGACTTATGGGTAAGGATGTCTATTTTTTAACCGGAACTGATGAACATGGCCAAAAAATCGAACAAAAAGCTGAAGCATTAGGATTAGATCCTAAAACTTATGTGGATGGCATGGCAGAAATGATTCATGAGTTATGGGATAAGTTAGAAATTACACATGATGGTTTTATTCGTACGACAGATGAATATCATAAGAAAGCTGTTCAGAAGGCTTTCGAACAATTATTAGATCAAGGAGATATTTACCTTGGTGAATATGAAGGTTGGTATTCTGTCAGTGATGAAGAGTATTTTACTGAAACACAATTAACAGAAGTTTACAAAGACGAGACAGGTAAAGTCATTGGTGGGGTAGCACCTACAGGCAATGAAGTAGAATTAGTTAAAGAAGCTTCTTATTTCTTTAAATTAAGTAATTATGCGGATCGTTTACTTGAGTATTATAACTCTAGTGATGATGTGATCGTTCCTGAGTTCAGAAAAACTGAAATGATAAATAATTTTATTAAGCCAGGACTTGAAGACTTAGCTGTCTCCCGGACATCTTTCTCTTGGGGGATTCATGTTCCTTCTAATCCTGAACATGTGGTGTATGTCTGGTTAGATGCTTTGTTAAATTATGTCACACACTTAGGTTATGGTTCAGATGATACGTCGATGTTAGAAAAATATTGGCCAGCTAATTTCCATATCATCGGGAAAGACATATCACGGTTTCATACGATTTATTGGCCAATTTTCTTGATGGCCTTAGATTTACCGCTTCCTAAAACAATCTATGCTCATGGATGGATTGTGATGAAGGATGGAAAAATGTCAAAATCAAAAGGGAATGTTATTTACCCAGAAACATTAATTGAGCGTTATGGGCTTGATGCGACACGCTTCTATTTACTGAGAGAAATGAGTAAAGGTAATGATACGGTATTTACACCTGAAGATTTTGTCAATCGAGTGAATTTTGAATTGGCGAATGATTTGGGGAATTTACTTAATCGTACCATCGCAATGATGAATAAGTATTTCGATGGCAAGGTGCCTACTGATTTAGACCAATTTCAAGCCAATGAAGCCGACAAATCACTCGAAGAGACGGTTCAAAGTGAATTAGAGGCTTACTATGAAGCAATGGAGGAAATCAGCTTAGATATTGCCTTGAATCATGTAATGCGTATTGTATCTCGTACCAATAAATATATTGATGAGACAGAACCATGGATTCTAGCAAAAGACAGCGAACTAACAACTAAGTTGCAAAGTGTAATGTACCACTTAGCAGAATCACTAAGAGTTGTGGCGCATATTTTACGTCCATTCTTACCACATGCACCAAAGCAAATGTTTGAACAATTAGGTATCGAACAAGAAATGGATTTAAACTTAAAAGAATTAACATATAAAAATTTTCCAGAGAACACAACTGTTATTGAGACGGGAATCCCTATCTTCCCTCGTTTAGATGTTGAAGAAGAGATTGCCTTTATTCAAGAACAAATGACTGGAAAAGGAAGCGAATCAGATTCTAATACGGATAGTGAATCACAATGGGATCCTGAAGAAACTGAATTGGTTTATGATGAAACTTCAGAAGTAGAATTTGACCAATTTATTCAGAATGAATTGAAAGTCGCGGAAATAATCGACGTTACACCCGTTGAAGGAAGTAATAAGTTATTACGTTTTCGTTTAGATGCAGGAGATAATGGACACCGTCAAATATTGTCTGGGATTGCGAAGTCTTATCCAGATTACGAATCGTTGATTGGAAAAAAGGTGACGATTGTTGCGAATTTAAAACCAAGAAAAATGATGGGGCATATATCGCAAGGCATGATACTATCGACTGAAACATCAGAGGGTTTAAGGCTATTGTTTGCAGATAATAGTGCAAAAAACGGATCATTAATTGGTTAATATTTAGGAGCCAAAATTGGCTCCTGTTTTTATTAGGAGATGAACAATGAAGTTATTTGATACACATACGCATTTGAATGCGAAACAATTTGATGGTATTGAAGCACAGATATTAGAAAGTGCACGAAATAATCATGTGCACTATATGGCGGTTGTGGGATTCAATCAGGAAACTATTGAGAAATCCTTGGACTTAAGCGCAACATATGAACATTTATTGAGTGTGGTTGGCCTACATCCCACTGAGTCACATCATTATAATGATGCATTTGAATCATATTTAGTCGAAAAGCTTAAAGAGCCAAAAGTACACATGTTGGGAGAAATTGGTTTAGATTACTATTGGCAAGATGCGACCCCCGCAGAACAAGATATTGCTTTCCGGCGCCAAATTGATTTAGCTAAACAATATCAATTTCCCATTACTATTCATAATCGTGATGCGACAAAGGATGTCTATCGGGTACTTAAAGAAGAAGGCCTCCCTGAAAAAGGATGTATCATGCATAGTTTTGGTGAGGATCAATATTGGGCAGATAAATTTTTAGAATTAGGGTGTCACTTAAGTTTTAGTGGTGTTCTGACATTCAAAAAGACAAAAGAAGTGAGAGAAGCAGCCAAAATCGTTCCGGATGATAAACTGCTGATTGAAACAGATGCCCCATATTTAAGCCCAGAGCCGTATCGCGGTAAGACCAATCAACCAGGATTTGTTTATCATGTGGCAACATGCTTAGCTGATGTGAGAGAAATAACACTTGAATCATTAGCGGAAATGACGACTAAAAATGCCTTTGACATCTTTGGATATTATCCCGATGAAGCATAGATGGCTACCCAAAGAGGTTATTGTTGTCGAGGGGCGTTCGGATACTCAACGATTGAAGCAAACATTTGGATCAGATATCAAGACAATTGAGACCAATGGTTCTGCAGTAAGTCGTAAATTAAGACCTGAATTAGAGCGTGCGAGTGAAAAATTTGGAATCATCATCTTTACTGATCCAGATTATCAAGGAGAACGGATTCGGCGTCTTGTAACAGAGATGATACCTAATGCAAAACATGCCTATTTAAAGCCAGAACAAGCCCAAAGTAAAGAGAAACACGCAAGTTTGGGTGTTGAACATGCTTCAAATGAGACTATTCGCCAAGCATTGTTAGATGTAGCCATTCCAATAAATACGGAGCCTGTCAAGTTGATTCCTCAAAGTGTGCTAATTGAGTTAGGTCTCATCGGTGGTGCAGACTCTAGAGAAAGACGACAATTTATTGCGGATTATTTTAATTTAGGTTATGTTAATGGAAAACAATTACGCAAGAAATTAAGTCTTTATCAAATTGATGAAGAAAATTTACGTGAAAAGTTAACAGAGTGGCGAGGAAATAAAAATGAATGAAAAATTGATAGCAACTCCGACACGGACAGCAAGTATAATGAAGCAATATGATCTAACGATGAAAAAAAGTTTGGGTCAAAATTTTTTAGTTGAAGCAAAGATTTTATATAAAATGATTGACGCTGCGGAAATTGATGGTGAAACAACCGTTATTGAAATAGGCCCAGGTATAGGAGCCTTAACGGAAGTATTGGCGATTCATTCGAAACAAGTGATAGCTTTTGAAATTGATCAACGATTTATTCAGATACTGGACGATACTTTAGCTACTTATGATAATGTTGAAATTATTCATGAGGATATATTGAAAGTTAATTTTCAATCAGAAAGATATCAACATTTATTCAATGCCACGCGTTTAGTGGTTGTTGCGAATTTACCGTATTATATTACAACACCCATTATTATGCATTTATTAAATAGTCGTCTACCTTTTGAGCGATTAACGATGATGATGCAAAAAGAAGTAGCTGAAAGAATGACAGCAGAAGTGGGTAGTAAGCAATATAGTTCATTAACGGTTGCTATCCAAAATCATATGGAGAGTCGTATTGCAATGACAATCCCAAAAACTGTCTTTATACCAAGGCCGAATGTTGATTCAGCAGTACTTAATTTAACACGACGCAAATTACCATTAGTAGAAGTGGAATCTCAAGAAGATTTTGAAATCCTGGTCCAAACATTATTTAAACAAAGACGAAAAACTTTATGGAATAATCTACGTTCAGCTCGAGATAATTGGCTAGAAAAATTTACAGAAGATGAACTGCAAGCGGCCTTAGAAAAATCAGAAATTGATGGAAAAAGACGCGGTGAATCCTTATCAATTTATGAATTCGCTAAGCTTTATATCGCATTAGTCAACTAGTAATTTTATTTTATTAGTTGTTTATATCAGAAGGTTATGATAGAATTGAAATTTTGTAAAAAATATGTTATCATATACCTTGTGAGGTGAATTGGATGCCAGATAATATTACGGATATTAGAAATTTGCTTGATGAGCGAGTGGGAACGGAAATTAAAGTAACCGTTCAAATGGGACGTAAGAAAAAGAAAGAACGTCGAGGAATTTTGCATGAAACGTATCGTTCGGTCTTTGTTGTAAACTTAAATCAAGATGAGAACAATTTCGAGCGTGCATCATATTCTTATCGTGATATTTTAACAGACACTGTGGCGATTGAATTCGAATAAGATAACTGGAGCTTGGCTCCAGTATTTTTTTATGAATATTTAAATTATTTTCCTTTAAAATATAGTATTATAGTAGGGCATTGATTAATAAAACAGTGACTTATTTTATTTTTTATGAATATGAAAGACAAAACGGAGATAAAAAGGTGATACGATATGAAAATGATTGTAGGGTTGGGAAATCCTGGCAACAAATATGAAGGAACGAGACATAATATAGGATTTGATGTGATTGATTATCTTGTTAAGTCAGAAAATTTGAAGTTAGATGAAACTAAATTCAAAGCAGATTATACCATATGGCGTCATCAAGGAGAACGAGTCTTATTGGTTAAGCCGTTTACATATATGAATCTGTCTGGAGAAGCGGTTTTACCATTGATGTCATATTATGGCATTGGTCAAGATGATTTGTGTGTTATTTATGATGATTTAGATTTAGAGCCAGGTCAGTTACGATTGAGGCAAAAAGGCTCAGCTGGCGGACATAATGGTATGAAAAGTATCATGCATCTATTAGATAGCCAAGAATTTAATCGGATGCGTATAGGTATTGGCCGTCCCACAGGGGGTTGGAAAGTGGTAGACTATGTACTGGCTCCTTTCAAGAAGGAAGAACAATCTTTGGTGGATACTACAATTAGTGAAGCGGCAGATGCTATAAAACTTTGGATAGAGACGGATGACTTTAATCAGGTCATGAATAAATTTAATTAAAAGCAGGGGGAGTGAATCATTCCCTCGTTTTCATGTTACAAATTGGAGGGGATGCAGTGTCATTGAAAACATTTAAACAACCATTTCAAGATGCGATTGAGGTAATCAAGAAACCAGCGGATCCAGATACACATCTTTTGACAGGATTAGATCGTTCTGCTAAAGCGGTCATGATTGCACAATTATATAAAGAAAATCCAAGACCGCTTTTAATCGTTGAACCAGATTTAAAAGCAAATGCACAATTACAACAAGATCTTCTATATTTGCTAGAAGACACGCCGATTTATAATTTTCCGGCAGAAGAATCTTTAGCGATCAGATATTCTGTCAGTTCACATGATCACATGTCTGAACGCTTAAAGACATTAACCTTCTTATTTTCAGGTGAAGCTGGGATTGTCATAACAGATGTGTCAGGATTAATGCAACGTTTAACGCCACGTGCGCTGTGGGAGAATTCTCAAAAGACATTAACAATTGGATCAGAGATTGAGCGTGATGAATTAGCCCAATATTTGGTAGATTTAGGCTATAATGCTGAGTCAGCTGTAATGACTCCAGGGGAATTTAGTTTTCGAGGGAGCATAGTGGATATATATCCATTAACAAGTCCTAATCCTGTGCGGTTAGATTTTTTTGACACTGAACTTGATTCCCTACGCTATTTTGATCCCGAAACACAAGAGTCGATTGAAAATATTACGTCGATACAAATTACGCCAGCTCAAGATATTGTATTTCCTCTCAATGAGCAGCAATCATTATTACCACAATTAAGGGAAATATTAGCCACCGTCACTAATAGTATGAAAAATGAGGAAGCGAGCGAGACTATTGAAAAAATGTTTTCGGCTCATCTGGATTTACTGGCAAGTGGCGAATCATTAAAATATCCTTCAGCTTTTCTTGAAATTTATGATCCTGAAGCAACAACCTTACTCAATTATCTTAGTGAAGAAGGTGCTTTGATTGTAAGTGAATATGCGACGATTGTACAAAGACAAAATCAACTCACAGAAGAAAATCAATTATGGATCGAACAAGAAATATTGAAAGGTTATTTGCTACCTAAATTATCACTTTATAAAGATATCACTGAAAGTATCCGTCAATTTAAATATAAGACACTCTATTTTTCAGTGATACAAAGAGGATTACAGGACAAACAATTCTCGAGTGTCCACTCATATCAATATCGGACAATGACTAATTTCTTTAATCAAATGCCACTCGTAGCAGAAGAATTGAGGCATTATTTAGCGCAAAATGTAATGACTCAAATATTTGTCCCAAATAAACAAGAAATAAATCGTTTAATAGAATTATTGGAAGAACATGAAGTTCATCCGGTTGTAATACAAGATACGGATAATCCTACTCCAGGAGCAATTAATATTGTTCAAGGAAAGTTAAATCAAGGGTTTGAGTTGCCCTTAGAAAAATGGGCCGTTATTACAGATCATGAGTTATTCGATAAGATGCGACAAATCTCTCCAAGACGTCGGCAGACCAATCTGTCGAATGCAGAGAGAATTAAGAATTACAATGAATTAAAAATTGATGATTTTGTTGTGCATCTTGATCATGGGATTGGTCAATATAAGGGCATTGAGACGGTAGAAGTCGGAGGAGCACATCGAGACTTTTTAGCAGTTGTTTATCGTGACGATGCTCGTATATTAATTCCGGTAGAAAAAATAAATTTAATTCAAAAATATGTCGCTTCCGAAGGAAAAACACCGACTTTAAATAAAATGGGAGGCACTGAATGGGCAAAGACTAAACAAAAAGTTCAATCAACAGTAGAGGATATTGCGGATGAACTAATTGCACTGTATGCCCAGAGGGAGCAAGAAAAAGGATATGCCTTTTCTGAAGATACGCCAGAACAAAAAGAATTTGAAGAAGCTTTTCCTTATGTAGAAACACCTGACCAACTTCAAGCAACGGCTGAAATTAAGCAAGATATGGAAAAGGAAAGACCTATGGATCGGCTATTAGTTGGTGATGTGGGCTACGGTAAGACAGAAGTAGCAATGCGAGCAATTTTTAAAGCTGTAATGGATGGCAAGCAAGTTGCATTTTTAGTCCCCACAACAATTTTAGCTCAACAACACTTTAATACATTAAGGGAGCGATTCGAAGAGTGGCCTTTTGAAATACGTATGTTAAGTCGCTTTGTTCCTCAAAGCGTTCAGAAAAAAACCATCCAAGAAATAGCAACAGGAAGTGTGTCCATTGTTGTAGGAACACATCGAGTGCTGTCAAAAGATATAATCTTCCAAGATCTTGGGTTGTTAATTGTCGATGAAGAACAACGTTTTGGAGTGAAACATAAGGAACGTTTAAAAGCATTAAAAGCAGAAGTCGATGTCTTAACCTTGACAGCGACCCCAATCCCAAGGACATTACATATGTCGATGATTGGTATTCGAGATTTATCTGTTTTAGAGACTCCACCCAATAATCGTTTCCCTGTACAAACTTATGTTATGGAGCGTAATGAGGGAGCAATTAAGACAGGCATTGAGCGGGAATTATTAAGGGGAGGCCAAGTATTTTATTTATATAATCGTGTTGATACAATCTATCAGCGTGCTGAAGTAATTAGTGAATTGGTTCCTGAAGCCCGAATTGCTGTAGCTCATGGACGATTAAATGAACGAGAATTAGAACAAGTATTATTGGCATTTATTCAAGGAGAATATGATGTTCTTGTGACAACCACGATTATTGAAACGGGTGTTGATATACCGAATGCGAATACTTTGTTTATTGATAATGCCGATAAAATGGGGCTTTCAACACTTTATCAATTAAGAGGTCGGGTAGGTCGAACACATCGTGTGGCTTATGCGTATTTAATGTATGACCCAATGAAACAATTATCTGAAGTTAGCGAAAAAAGACTCAATGCGATTCGAGAATTTACAGAGTTAGGTTCTGGATTCAAGATTGCGATGCGAGACCTTTCAATCCGTGGTGCTGGAAATTTATTGGGGCAACAACAATCTGGCTTTATAGATTCTGTCGGATATGATATGTATTCACAGATGCTCAAAGAAGCTGTAGAAGCTAAACGTTATCCATCACAAACCAATCAACAAAAGAACACACCGCTCACTTGGAGTATTAATTTGGATGCATATTTACCGGATACATACATTGAAGATAGTCGTCAAAAAATAAATATTTATCAGCGGATTCAACGGATAGACTCTCGAGAAAGTTATCAAGCATTGCAAGATACATTGATTGATCGCTTTGGAGAATTTCCAGATGAAGTATCTGATTTATTAGATGTTGGTTTGATTCGTTATTATGGTAGCCAGGTAGGGATTGAGACGATTACACAAAAAAATAATCAATTAATGATTGTATTTAATGAAAATGTTTCTCAAAAAATAAATGGTCCACTCGTTTTTGAAATTCTGCAAAATGTCCCATTAAAAGCTCAAATTCAAAAGAAAAAAGACAAATTAACAGTAATGCTTGATATTACACGTAAAGCCTCTTATGAATGGTTGGGAGCACTTATTCGATTAACGGAAGACGCTCATCAATTACTTAAAGAAAAGGAAGATTAAAATGCGTTTAGATAAATTTTTAAAAGTCTCACGTCTTATAAAGCGAAGAACTGTAGCTAAAGAAGTCGCGGATAAGGGACGTATTGAACTCAATAATCAGATTGCCAAATCAAGTACTAAAGTCGCTGAAGGGGATATTCTTACGATACATTATGGTAATCGAACCGTTAAAGTACGAGTACAAGAACTATTGGATTCGACTCGAAAAGAAGATGCTTCAGAAATGTATGAAGTCATTGAAACGATTGTCCCAGACACTGATTCGGATGCAAACTTTTAAAACAAGGGAATTAATGATGGTATTTTCATGAATAAATTGATATACTCAAAGAGGAACTGGAGGGACGATAATGAGACGAACGACAGAACATACTGAAAATAATCATAATAGGGATGGTCGAGCAACATCATTGTCGCCTCACTTCGAATGGTTGACAACACAGTGGCATTTTAAAGTGATAATGGTCGTATTGGTTATTGCATTAGGATTTGCTGCCTATGGGTTTCACTCAACCCATCGTCGCTATCATAGTCATCAGCAACAAATAGAGGTAGCGCAAGCTGATTACCAGCAAGCCCAAGATCGATTAGAAGATTTAATGGAACAGAAAAAAGTTTTATCTGATCCGGATTACTTATCTCAAATCGCGCGACGTGACTATTATTATTCTAAACCCGGTGAAATTATTTTTAATATAGAAAGTGATTCTCAGTAATCACTAAGGAGGATTAAGCAACACATGTCTATTGAAGTTGGACAGAAAGTAGAAGGAACTGTTTCAAGTGTCAAAAATTTTGGAGCGTTTGTGAATTTAGCGGATAATCAATCTGGAATGATTCATATTAGTGAGGTTGCAGATGGATTTGTAAAGGATATCAATGATTATTTAGCGCCAGGAGATCAAGTCACTGTTAAAGTAATCAAAATTACAGATGATGGGAAAATAAATTTATCATTGCGTCAAACCAATGAACAAACAGAAGCAAAAGACCAAGGAGCAGCCCCTGTAAAACAAAAATTCTCAAAGAAACAAGAATTTAAAGAACAACCTAAAAAATCTAACGAATCGAACAGTTCGGATGATTTTGATAAAATGATGTCACGTTTTTTAAAGGATAGTGAGGATAACTTATCTTCATTACGTCGAAATACAGAAGGTAAACGTGGCGGACGTGGTGGACGTCGCAATTAGTATATAAAATATATCCATCAACCCATTTAATCTCGGTGATTTTCTATTAGACAATCGTCGAGATTTTGTAAATTTTAGATAGTGTTTTGTGGATGTGAGGAAATGAATAAATTAGAAGAGCAGGTACAAGAGAATTTAGATGCTGTACTCAGTAAAAAACATGAATCAATTGTCATCGGTGTATCGGGGGGAGTTGACTCAATGGTTTTACTGAACATTGTCTACCGTCTAAGTGAGTATAATTATCTTTCTAAACAGCAAATAGTTGTCGCACATTTTAATCATCACTTAAGAGAAGAAAGTGAGCAAGAAGCCACTGCGATAATGGAATACGCTGAGTCATTAGGTCTAGTGTATTTTGCGGGACATTGGCAACAACAAAATAAAATTTCAGAAAATACTGCTAGAAATGCGCGATATAAATTTTTTGCCGATGTATTGCAAGCGACAGATTCCCGTATCTTATTAACAGGACATCACCAAGATGATAATGCTGAGACGATGATTATGCGGATGATTCGCGGTACTTCTCTTAAAGGAATTCAAGGTATGACTGAGCATAGTATGAGATATCTGCAAGCTTCAAATACCGATATTATTGCGGTAAATGTAAGTCGACCGTTTTTGACCATTGCTAAGTCTGACCTCTATCACTATGCAGTTCAAAATAAGATTCCTTTTTTTGAAGATCAGACAAATTATCAAGATACTTATTTGAGAAATCGTATTCGTCTGGATATTTTACCGATGCTTGAACGTGAAAATCCACGAATCAAAGAAACTTTAGAAGACCTTAGCCAAAGTTTAACGATTAGTTATCAAGCACATCTTGAAAACTATCAATATTATGAACCTCAGATTGTTAGTAGCATTCAAAAATATGAATGGATTATTTCAATATCCGATTATTTAAAATTATCAAAAAACATGCGGCGTATTTTTTTGCAGTTGTTCTTTGAAGAAAGATTAGTAGATGTTGTTCCTTCTTACCATCGTGATCTTGTTGAACAGTTATCTTATTTATTGGAACAACATACAGCGCCTCATGCATCATTGGCTTTAGGGAATGGTTATTACGCACAACGTGAATATGATTATCTTTATATCTCCAAGAAAATGAACAATACATTAGCTGAGTCCGAGGATATCGAGATTCATTTAACAGAATTAAATAAATGGTATTCTATCAGCGATAATGAGCGTGTCGCAATTTTTCACGCACATCATGTTACTTCTGCACTTTCGTCACAAGCTGAAACAACTTTTGGTTTAGGACTAGATTTAACGAATGAATTGCCTTTCATTATTCGCCATCGACGCAATGGTGATCGGATACGTCTTGGAAATGAAGAGCATATTTTTCACAAAAAAATTTCCCGTATTATGATTGATAACAAAGTGCCACAACGAGAGCGTAATCGGCGATGGCTCATTACTTTGCAGAATGAAGAAATTATCGCAATGTTGCCAGAAGTCATCGCGAATCATCCTGTCGTAGAACCAACGAAAGAAGCTAAATATATTTTTCTTTATACAATAAATTGACGTTTGTTTTTAAAATTATGTTAATATAAAACTTAATACCAAATGAGAATAATAAGAAAGAGAGTCTATTATGTCACATAAAGATATTGAACGTGTGTTAGTTACACGAGAAGAAATTCAAGCAGCGACACAAAAATTAGGAAAACAAATCACGGAAGATTATGGTGACAAAGAAATAGTTGTGATCGGTATTTTACGTGGGGCAGCTATTTTTATGTCGGATATTATTCGTGAAATTGATTTGTATATGGATATTGATTTCATGGATGTGTCTAGTTATGGAGATGGTACTGAGTCATCGGGTGAAGTGAAAATTATTAAGGATTTAGACACAAATGTTCGCGGTAAGCATCTTTTGATTGTTGAAGATATTATTGACACAGGACGAACATTGAAACATTTAGTGGATTTATTTAAATATCGACAAGCGGAATCAATTAAGATTGCGACTTTACTTGACAAACCTGAACGACGGATTGTTAAAGATATCGAAGCTGATTATATTGGCATTGAGATTCCTAATGAATTTGTTGTAGGATATGGCTTAGATTTTAAACAAAAATATCGCAATCTCCCGTATATTGGTGTTTTAAAGTCATCAGTTTACGAATAGTAAAAATTCGCATAAAAATTATAGCTGTGCTATACTTTTTAAATACATGAAAATAATTAGGAGGCAATGACTGGATGAATAACCGCAATCAAAGCCCTAACTTCTTTCGTGGATCAATAATGTATATTCTTATTTTTCTTGCGATTATTGGAGGGCTCCAGCTCTTCACAGGAAATATGGCACAACGAGGCCAAGTGAGTGAAATTTCATCGACGGAATTTATCGATGAATTAGAAGCTGGAAATGTGAAAGATTTAGAAATTCAAATTGGTGCTGGAGCATATAATGTTCGGGGTACTTTTGAAAAAGAACAAGAAGTTGAAGAGACGGATGATTTCTTAAGTGTGTTTGAAACATCAGGAACGACTCAAATGTTTGAAACCAAAGTCTTAGGAAATGATTCAACCCTTAAGATGATTACAGACTTAGCAATTGCCGAAGGAACTGAAGTAAAAACTATTCCCGAGTCAAGTACAGGTGCTTGGTTAAGTATGATTCCATTTCTATTATTACTAGTTCCGACATTTTATCTTATCTTTGCAATGGTAAGACAAGGTGGCGGTGGCGGTAGTAATATGATGAATTTTGGGAAATCGAAATCTAAAGATGTCTCAAAACAAAAAGTAAAAGTAAGATTCAGCGATGTGGCAGGTGCTGAAGAAGAAAAGCAAGAACTAGTGGAAGTGGTGGAATTCTTAAAAGATCCCTCTAAATTCACAGCGCTCGGAGCACGTATTCCAGCAGGTGTACTTTTAGAAGGACCTCCAGGGACTGGTAAAACATTGCTTGCCAAAGCAGTAGCCGGGGAAGCTGGAGTGCCATTTTATAGTATCTCAGGTTCTGAATTTGTGGAAATGTTTGTAGGTGTAGGGGCTAGTCGTGTTCGGGATTTATTCGAACAGGCTAAGAAAAATGCGCCTGCAATTATCTTTATTGATGAGATTGATGCGGTTGGTCGTCAACGTGGTGCTGGAATGGGTGGTGGCCATGATGAACGTGAACAAACACTTAATCAATTACTTGTTGAGATGGATGGTTTCGAAGGAAATGAAGGTGTCATTGTTATTGCAGCAACGAACCGTGCCGATGTTCTCGATCCAGCATTATTAAGACCGGGACGTTTTGACCGTCAAATTCTCGTTGGTAATCCTGATGTAAAAGGAAGAGAAGCCATTCTAAAGGTTCATGCACGAAATAAGAAATTAGCTGAAGATGTTGATTTAAAAGTAATCGCGCAACAAACACCTGGTTTTTCTGGAGCTGATTTAGAGAATCTATTAAATGAAGCTGCTTTAGTTGCCGCTCGCTTTGATCGACACGAGATTACATCTGCAGACGTAGATGAAGCACATGACCGTGTCATTGCAGGACCTGCAAAAACAGATTCACAAATGTCAGAGAAACAACGTCAAACGGTTGCCTATCATGAAGCGGGGCATACCGTTATTGGTATGGTTCTTGATGAAGCACGTACCGTTCATAAAGTAACCATTGTACCTCGAGGTCGTGCAGGTGGATATGCGATTATGCTTCCTAAAGAAGATCAATTTATTGTGACAGAAAAAGAACTATTTGAACAAGTTATTGGGCTATTAGGAGGTCGTGCTGCAGAAGAAATTGTATTTGACCGTCAATCGACTGGTGCAAGTAATGACTTCGAGCAAGCTACTCGTATTATTCGAGCGATGATTACCCAATATGGTATGTCAGATAAATTAGGTACGATTCAATATGGTAATAGTGGTCAACCATTTGCTGGTCGTCAATATGGCTCAGGTAATGGCTCAGATTATTCTGAAGAAACAGCAGCGGGTATCGATTCAGAAGTTCGTCGTATGATGAATAAAGCACTTGAAGAAGCACATCGAATCTTGAATGAACACCGTGAACAATTAAATGTCATTGCTGAAAAGTTGTTAGAGGTAGAAACTTTAGATGCACGTGAAATTAAAGCGTTGTTCGAGACAGGAGAAATGCCTCCGGAACGTTTATCTGGATATGAAGAGGAAGAAGAGGAACCAGATAGCTTTGAAGAGGCTAAAGAAAAAGCTTCGGATGAAGAACAAGCACATTATCATCAAGATGAGAATCACTCTGATGATGAATATATTGATGATAATGAAGATACTTCTAGTGAAAATCAACGTAATGCACATATTCAACAAGACCGTGATCATCTAGAGGAATAAATGATTAAAAAGCCCGCTAGCGATGTCGCTACGGGCTTTTCATATGTTTGATAAAGAGGAGATGATATAGATGGCTGACACATTATTAAAGGCTTTAGCCTATGACAACGAAGTACGGGTATATGTCGTTAATGCGACGAATTCAGTTGAAGAAGCAAGAACTCGACATCAAAGTTGGCACACAGCGACGGCTGTTTTAGGGAGAACACTGATTGCTACATCGCTATTGGCCGGTAATTTAAAAGGAAATGATACACTATCCGTTGAAATTAAAGGGACAGGTCCTGTAGGAACTATTAGAGCGGATGGTGCACCAAATGGAGATATTAGAGGATTTGTCTCGAACCCAAAAGTAGCTCTCGAGCTAAATGAAGCAGGAAAAATCGATGTAAAAAAAGCAGTTGGTTTGCCAGGAACTTTAACTGTCAGTAAACATATGCAAGATAGCGAGCCTTTTAGAGGACAAGTAGAATTAATTAGCGGGGAATTGGGCGAAGATTTTACTTACTATATGGCTGTGTCAGAACAAACACCTTCTGCTATTGGCGTTAGTGTACTTGTTGATACAGATGATTCTGTGAAAGCTGCTGGTGGTTTTATGATTCAAGTATTACCAGATGCAAGTGAAGATACGATTCATGCGTTGGAGACAAAATTGTCCGATTTGGGACGTGTATCTGATTTAATTGAACAAGGAATTATGGTTGAAGAATTATTAGCTACTCTCGTCGAAAAAGATAATTATAACATTTTAGACGAATATCCGATTCAATTTCATTGTCATTGTAGCCATGAACATTTTGAAGAACAATTAGCACGTTTATCTTTAGAGGATCTCCAACTACTAATAGAAGAAGATCATGGTGCTGAAATAATTTGTCACTATTGTAACTCAGCATTTCAATATACAGAATCACAACTACAAAATATATTAGACCATAAATATCATAGGTGATTCAAAAGAAAAGAAGATTGAGTTCTATCATAAAATATGATTAAATCAAGTAGAAGGAATGACAGGAGGAAAATAATGACAGACAATCAACAAAATCTAGAAGAGTTAAATGATCAGTTGCAAGTACGTCGTGAAAAAATGGCTGAAATGTTTGAAGATAAAAACGTTCAACCATTTGACGCAGGGTTCGAGAAAACTCATGAGTCTCAAGATATCATCAAAGCGTACGATCACCTCTCAAAAGAACAATTAGCTGAAGATGAACCAATTAGAGTTTCTGTTGCTGGTCGATTAGTATCTAAACGCGGTAAAGGAAAAGCAGGTTTTGGCCATATTCAAGATGTTCAAGGACGAATTCAGATATATGTTCGTTTAGATATGATTGGTGAAGATAATTATCATTGGTATGATCAAGCTGATTTAGGAGATATCATCGGCATCTCCGGATATTTATTTAAAACAAATACAGGAGAATTAACCGTACGTGCGGAAAGTTTTCAACCTTTAACGAAAGCACTTCGTCCATTACCAGATAAATTTCACGGTTTGACAAATATTGAACAAATTTATCGTCAACGCTATTTAGATTTAATTAGTAATGATGATAGTCGTGATCGCTTCAAAAAACGTTCACGTATCATTACTGAAATTAGACGGTTTTTAGATGAACAAGGTTATATGGAAGTTGAAACCCCTGTGCTTCATAATTTAGCTGGGGGAGCGAATGCAAGACCTTTTATTACGCATCATAATGCATTAGATATTGATTTATATCTACGTATTGCTTTGGAATTGCATTTAAAACGATTAGTCGTTGGTGGTTTTGAGCGTGTTTATGAAATAGGTCGAGTGTTTAGAAATGAAGGAATTGATACGACTCATAATCCAGAATTCACCATGATTGAAATCTATACTGCCTATTCTATTTACACTGATGTGATGGATTTGACCGAAAACCTCATTAGAACAGTAGCTAATCGAGTGCTAGGGACGGGTCAAATCACTTATGATGGACATGACATTGATCTTGATAGTGCTTGGAATCGTGTCCATATGGTGGATATTATTAAAGAAAAAACAGGGGTTGATTTCTGGGAAGAAATGACTTTTGAAGAAGCTAAGAAAATTGCGAAAGAACACCATGTATCAGTTGAAGAGCATGATCAATCTGTCGGTCATATCATTAATAATTTCTTTGAAGAAAAATGTGAAGAGGAAATTATTCAACCTACATTTGTTTATGGACACCCTGTAGAAATTTCACCACTCGCTCGAAAAAATGAAGAGGACTCTCGGTTTACTGATCGTTTTGAGTTATTTATTTGTGGGCATGAATATGGCAATGCTTTTACTGAGTTAACAGATCCTATCGACCAACGTGATCGTTTTGAAGCACAAATGGCAGAAAAAGACGCTGGTAACGATGAAGCACATCCTGTTGATGAAGATTTCTTAGAGTCTTTAGAATATGGGATGCCTCCAACGGGTGGTTTAGGTATTGGAATCGATCGTCTGGTTATGTTACTAACAAATGCTCAATCAATCCGTGATGTTTTGTTATTCCCAACCATGAGAAATCATTAAGCGTAATCACATATTAACAAATAGATTTTTTGTCCCGTTTATATTAATATCTTTGTATAATTAAAGAGAGTCTGAAACTTTTGTTTCAGACTCTCTTTGACTTCGTTTTAGATTTAATCTATTTTTAATGTTAAGGCATTCAAAGCGACAATGATTGTTGAAGCAGTCATGAGAATGGCTCCCATTGATGGTGTTAAAGAGATGCCAATAGGAGCTAAAAGTCCAGCTGCTAATGGAATTGCTATAAAATTGTACCCAGCCCCCCAGGCAAGATTTTGATTCATTTTGCGATGAGTTTGAACGGATAAGTTAACAAAATCGATAATATCACCTGGGTCAGATTGGGTTAAGATGACATCAGCAGAATCGATAGCCACTTGTGTCCCTGCTCCAATTGCCACACCCACATCTGCTAGGGCTAAGGAAGGGGCGTCGTTAATACCATCTCCTACCATAATGACAGTATTGTCTTTGTCTTGATACGATTTGACCAAATCATATTTTTCTTGTGGTGTCATGTTTGAATGATAGTCAATATCTAAATGTTGAGCCACTTCTTGAGCCGCAGAGTCATTATCACCGGTTGCCATAATCGGTGTTATTTGATTTTCTTTTAATATAGAAATCAATCTCTGACTGGAAGATTTTAGTTGATCACCTAATGCTACACTGCCAAGTACCTCATTATCTGCAATCAGTAGTGAAAGTGTGGCTCCTGCGGGAACTTGAATATCCAAGTCTTCTCCCCACGCTTTTTGACTAATTAGTCGATATTCTTTTCCATTTAATCTCCCTTTTACACCAGAACCAGAAATTGATTGAATATCGTCGAATGATATAGCTTGAATACCTTGGCTTTGCGCATATTCAATGATGGATTGAGCAATTGGATGACTTGAGCCTGCTTCAATTCCAGCAAGTAATGCAATAAATTCATCATTTGTCATTGATTCAGAAAATATTTGAGTATCTAATACTTTGAACTCTCCTGTTGTGAGGGTTCCGGTTTTGTCTAGAATAATATAATCAGCCTTGGAAGTTAATTCATAAACATTCCGGTCTTTAATTAATAGTCCTCGATGAGCTCCAATGCTAGTTGAACGGGAAACAACGAGCGGAATTGCGAGCCCTAAAGCGTGTGGGCAAGCAATAACGAGTGTGGTTACCATATATGTTATCGCTATTTCAAGGTCTTCTTGTATGAACCAGATAACGAAGGCGATAAAAGCGGCCGATATCGCAACATAAAATAATAGGGAGGCTATTTTATTGGCTAAATTCTCAGCTCGGGAAGGCTCCCCTTGTGCTTGAGTAACTAAATCTTGAATTTGTTGGATAAAAGACTCTTGGCCAATCTGTGTGACTTCGACAATTAATTGTCCCTCCCCATTGGTTGAACCACCAATGACGGCATCTGTTTCTTTTTTTAAGATGGGTTTAGACTCACCTGTTAATAAGGCTTCATTAATTCTGGATTCACCCTGAATAATTTTTCCATCTGCGGGAATATTTTCTCCAGCCTGAATACGTATCTTATCACCAATTTGAAGCTCTGTTATTGAAATTTGTTTTGTTTGGTTCGGATCATTTATAAGGGTGGCTTCTTTGGGTAAGAGTTCTGCTAAAGATGCTCTCGCATCGGTGGCACTGCCTAATGCTTTCATTTCTAGCCAATGACCTAATAGCATAATTAAAATTAAAGAAGCAAACTCAAAAAAGAAATCCATCAGGTGATTCCCTGTGGTATAACGGATGATGACTGCATAGATACTATAGAGATATGAGACACTAATTCCTAATGAGACGAGTGCCATCATTCCAGGTTCTTTTTGTTTTAATTCATGCATTGCTCCTTGAAAAAATGGTTTTCCACCATAAAATAATAATCCTGTTGACAAGATCGCAACAAGAATATCAGCATAGGCGAAATGAATGAGCCCTGTATCAGTCAAGCCCATAAAAGGTGATAGAAGCATAATTAAAATACCAATCGGAAGTGATTTAAAGAAAATTTCTTTAAAATTTCCATGATGATGTGCATGATTATGATGTGTATGGTCAGTATGAGCATGAGAATCATGACTATGACCTTTATGTTCCATCTGATTTGAGTTATTATGATGTTCATGATGTTCTTGATGTGTTTTCATAAGATGTCCTTTCTAGTTTACGACTGTAAACCATGCATATTTATTATACATTTATAGGATAATATTGCAAATAACAAGCGTTCTTATTAATATTGGAAAAGTTTATTTTCTGAATTTTTTAGAATATCAGAGAATAAATGTTAATAACAGAAAGATTGTCAAGTATTATCAAAGCTATATAGAATATGTTAGAATAGCACAAAGGAAAGAAAGAGGAGATATTATGAAAAAGATTGCCGTCTTATTAGCTCCTGGCTTTGAAGAGATTGAAGCTTTAACACCGGTTGATGTATTTCGCCGTGCAGAATTAGTTGTGGATATGATTGGTTTTTCCGAAGAAGTCACTGGTTCTCATAACATCACGGTTAAAGCAGACAAAATAATAACAGAAACGGATTTTTCTATTTATGACCTCATCGTCATACCGGGAGGGCTACCAGGTGCTACAAACTTGCGTGATGATGAAAGAGTCATCGAAGCGCTTCAAGAAGCCAATGATCTTGGAAAGAAAACAGCAGCCATATGTGCAGGTCCAATTGTGTTGAGTGAAGCAGGATTACTGAAGGGGAAATCGTTCACGAACGCGCCCGGCTTTGAAGAAGAAATTGAGGGTGATACACATCATGCGAATGCATTGGTTGTGGTAGATGGGTCAGTGACTACGAGCCGAGGTGCAGCGACAGCATTGGAATTTTCTTATCAGCTCTTAGAAGAGTTAGGAATTGATTCAAACGAACTACGCGAAGCAATGCAATATAACAAATTAGTTGAACAAATAAAAGATAATGGATAATTACTAGTATGGATGGTGGGTATAGAATTGAAATCACATAACGATTGGAAACGTCTAGTTATTAAAATAGGAACCAATTCAATTATGAAAGACGTAGATCAAGTAGATTTCAAAAAGCTTGATCGCTTGGCCTTTGTATGTAGTAGTTTAGTTCAAGAGGGCTATCAAGTAAGTATCATTAGTTCAGGTGCCGTAGGTGTTGGGGCAAGTATTATGGACATTCATGAATACCCGACAGATATTCATGAACAGCAAGCATTGGCAGCAATTGGTCAAAGTGCTTTAATGGGCCATTATAGTCGCTTTTTTAATTATTATAATCGTAATGTGGCACAAATTTTATTAACCAAGGATGTCTTTGAGTTTTCAAAATCATATGAGAATGTAAAAAATACTATATTCAATTTGTTAGCACGTGGTGTAATCCCTATCATGAATGAGAATGATTCAATTTCCATTGAAGAATTAGAACATGTGACTAAATTTGGCGAGAATGATACGCTAGCAGCTATCGTGGCTGAAAATATTAATGCCGATTTATTGATTATTTTAAGTGATGTAGATGGACTTTATAATAAAAACCCAAGAGATTATCCAGACGCCAAGCGTTTATCACATATATCAGAAATTACAGATGATGTTCGTGCTATGGCAACTGGAAAAGGTTCTGAATTTGCTACAGGAGGTATGTCCACAAAGATTAATGCCGCTGAAAGAATGCTGAAGAATGATGCCAGTATGATTATTGCAGATAGTGAGGATCCCTTAGTCATTTTCAAGATTCTTATGGGAAATGATGTAGGAACATTATTTAGCCGAGTTGTTGAGAGAAGGAGGAGATAATAATGACACAATTTGAACCTGAATTAATTCAATTAGGAAAACAAGCGAAAGCAGCCTCGCATGAAATGGCTCAATTATCGTCCAATCAAAAAAATGATGTCCTTTTAAAAATAGCTGCATCGCTTATAGATAAAGAGTCCGCTATTTTAGAAGCAAATCAAAAAGATATTGAACGTGCCAAAGAATCTGATATGGCATTGCCTTTGCAAGAACGACTGACATTAAATAGTGACAGAGTGCGAGGCATGGTTGATGGCATTAAAAAGATTGCTAATCTTGAAGATCCTTTAAATATTGTTGACAGAGAATGGATCACTGAGGATAATTTGCGTGTCACAAAACGTCGTGTTCCCTTAGGAGTTATCGGTATTATCTATGAATCTCGACCAAATGTGACAATTGATGCGAGTGCCCTTTGTTTGAAAGCAGGAAATGCAGTGATATTAAGAGGTAGTCGCAGTGCAATGGAGAGTAATAAAATGCTTGTCCAAATTGTCCAAGATGTCATACGTTCGTTTGATTTGAATCCGAATAGTGTGCAATTAATAACGAACCCGTCGTACGAGATAGCGGGGCAATTAATGCGTTTAAATGAGTATGTTGATTGTCTTATCCCGCGCGGTGGAGAAGGATTGATTCAGCGTGTTGTGACTCAAGCAACAGTACCTGTTATTGAAACCGGGGCAGGTAATACGCATCTTTATATCCATGAAAAAGCTGACCTTGAAAAGGCAACAGCTATTTTGAATAATGGAAAAACGCAAAGAAATTCTGTATGTAATGCCTTAGAAACGGTTCTTATAGATCAATCTTTGTTATCACATTTACCATCGATTTTGGCCCCGTTACTGGAATATGGCGTTGAAATTAGGGGAGATAAACAAGTAGTTGAACAAATTGGAGAAGCCGTCTTAGTTGCTGAGGAAGATTATGCAACAGAATTTTTAGCGGATATTATCGCTGTTCGGATGGTTGATAATTATGATATGGCAATTGAGCATATCAATCATTATTCAACTCATCACTCAGATGCTATCATTACGGAAGATTATTCTGTAGCCCAAGATTTCTTAAATGATATCGATTCGGCTGTTGTGTATGTCAATGCATCAACACGCTTCACCGATGGTGAGAAATTTGGTTTCGGTGGAGAAATGGGAATCAGTACGCAGAAACTTCATGCTCGAGGCCCAATGGGAGTAGAGGCATTAACTAGTTATAAATATACGGTTCAAGGAAATGGCCAAATTCGTCAATAGCTTGCCAATAGATAACAGGATTATCAATTCGCTCAGAACTTTAGCGAATAAAGATATTAGAAAAACCCCCAAATACTAGCTTTAATGCTAAGATTTGGGGGTTGATTATTATAAAGATATTCTTGACAATGGAGTAATTTCCTACAATAAAAAAATTAATTATTCTGTTCTTTCGATGATATTTAATGCATGTTGTACCTCGGCATAGGTTAATTCATCGGGAAGAGGATCTGCATTAATAATATATGTATCTGAAATTGGATCGATATCGAAAGTTGAAACGATAATCTTAGGTCTAGGGGATAATGAGAGAGCTTCTTGGTATGTTCCTTCCTTACCGGTCGATACAGCGATGGCCTCATTAAAATATCCTTTTAAATCATCGCTAATAAGTTGAGCATGACCTTCGCTAATATCACTAATCACTAATATTGGAATGGGTGTTGAATCATTTTGCAATTGTTGAAATAAATTATCCCAATGGGTGACAGTATAAAGAATTAGTTGATTCAATGTATTTTCAGAGAAGTCTTGATTCTTTGAAGAAGCAATATCTTTAAAAAATTGTGTCAGTCGATTAAATAATTTCGGTTGCTTTTTCTGAATCATTGTATTGAAATGACTGGCTCGGGTGATCTTTGATGACTGGTGAATGAGAGCTAATGTGTCATGACTTATGATGGCATTTATTCCAAATGCTAAGTTTCTAGCATTGGCAGGATTGAGCGTTAATTCCATGATTTCGCTAAAGGATAGTAAATGATTGATCATCAATGATGAATCTGTTGGCATCTTGGGTGAATTTTCTGTTGCTAATAGTAAGATCGGATAAAATATATCATATAAAAGAGACGTTTCTAACGGTTGATCAAGAAGTTCATTCAGTTGTTGATTGACTGTGCTAGATGAAAAATAAGGTTGAATCCGTGCAATAGAAGTAGAAATGTCTTTTGTTAAATACTGCTGCGATAAATATTGATGTTTTTTGTTTCTGACAAGCCCTATGGCTGTCATTAAAGATAGCTGACGATGCATCGGAGGACTAAGTGTTAATTGTAAGATATCAGCAATTAACTGGATTGTATTGTCAATGAGGGTCTGATTGATACCATCAAAAGGCCATTCTAATGGATGATAGCGCATATTGAAAAAAATAGTGAAAAAGTCACGAATACTTCTTTCATCTCCTGTTATTTTCAAAGGTTTTGTAGTTAAATTTAATGCAAATTCTTTTGATAAGCGCTCATTTAGTTCAGGAATAAAACGATAAACTGTCGAACGGCTTGTTAAGATAATTTCTGCTATCTCTTCTAATTCTAAATATGGATTAAAAAAGAGTGTTTCTAAAAATTGTAATGAGATCGTCTCTTTTAAATAATAGCGACGAAATGTTTCTAAATTGGCATCTTTTCGAAAATCAGCATGAACGGTTTGTTTATTTTCAGAAAGCAAGACATAGTCTTCAAATATTGAACCAATCGTTGACAGATCATCACGGATACTATAAACGGATGCATCTACAGCCTCAGCAATATCATTAAAGTGATGCCATCCTTGATTGTGATACAATAGTTCAATAATATCCAATTGTCTTTGATGCGCTTTCTTCATAGTGAACATAATGTCACCTCTTCATTTGTCATAGTTTATTTAGTATTATAACAAAAATTAAGTATAAGGAAAATTAACAAAGCGCTTGATAAAAAACTTCTTATCAGTGTTTGTATTTCGAAGAGGGAATCAGTATAATGAGTTTACTTAATTTTTCTAATGAATAGTTAATTTGAATATATAAAGCAAAGGATTTTAAAACATGGAGGGGTCTATATGAGTTCAGTGATTGTAAAAGGACTTAAAAAAAGCTTTGGTGATAATGAAGTCCTAAAAGGGATAGACATGAGTGTTGACTCAGGAGAAGTAGTTTGTATCATTGGGTCTTCAGGTTCAGGAAAATCTACATTATTAAGATGTTTGAATCGTTTAGAGGAGATTGATTCAGGTTCAATTACTATTAACGATAAAGACATAACTGAAAAAAATATTGATATAAATAAAGTACGAGAAAATATCGGCATGGTATTTCAACATTTTAATTTGTTTCCACATTTGAGTGTATTAGAAAATATTACTTTAGCTCCAACAGAGTTGGAGATATTATCACAAGCTGATGCAGAACAAAAAGCCATAGAATTACTTAATGAAGTTGGCTTAGCGGATAAGGCAGACGCATATCCAAATTCATTATCTGGTGGCCAAAAGCAAAGAGTAGCCATCGCTCGTGCTCTCGCAATGAGTCCCAATATCATTCTATTTGACGAACCAACCAGTGCCCTAGATCCAGAGATGGTTGGTGATGTCTTGAATGTTATGAAAGATTTGGCAGCAAAAGGAATGACGATGGTTGTTGTGACGCATGAGATGGGTTTTGCTCGTGAAATGGGGGATCGGGTTATTTTTATGGATGACGGCTATATAGTAGAACAAGGGCATCCTGAAGCTATTTTTACACAACCACAACATGAAAGGACCCAAGACTTTTTAAATAAAGTATTTTAAAAAATAACAATGAACCCGCTAAGATAACCTTCAAAGAATTAAAAAATCTTTGAAGGTTATTTTCATATCATGAAAATAACAGTAAAAAAGTGCACAGACAATAAAATGACATTTCAAGGGGTATTGCTTTATGATACATACAAGTTTTGTTATAATAATTGTATCAAGTATAAGGAAGGTGTAAGTATGAAAAAATTAAATCATTTCCCAAGCCAAGAATTAGAAAGAGATTTCGACTATATTATAAGTATACTTGTTCCACTCGATGCAGAAAATTTAACCTCTGAAAAAGATTCTATCAAGTTAAAAAATGGCATTGAAGAGGCCCGTAATCAATTATCTAACTTAGATGATTCTACGCTACAGACACAGTTTGAAGAACAATTAGATACTATCTATCAAGCTGAACGTGAATTACTCGCCCATCGAGGTGGTTTAGCTTTATATATAACGAAAGAAGAGATATATTATTATCACATCGGTAATACGGTAGAATCACATATAGATGTCAGTAATGAACCTTATATCATTCCCTTAATTGAAGCATATCAATTTATGAATGACTATCATGTCTTAGTTTTAAATGGTGAAGATTTTAAATTATATCAAGGGAACGAAAAAGGGATTGAATCGATTCAGATTGAAGATGATGATGCGCCATTAACGTTAACTCAAGCTCTTGGAGATGAGCTTGAAGGAGGCGAATTAAATCATGGCACATTTGGAGGACCACGTGGAAGTGGGAATGTACAAACATTCCACGGACATAATGATACGAGCAACGAAAAAGAGATTGACCGTGAAAATTATTTTCGTCAAGTAGCACAATATGTAGACACACACTATTCTAAAAAAGAAGAAGCACCACTTATCATTTATGCTTTACCAGAAAATATTGCTGTCTTTGAATCGGTGTCTGATTCAGAATATCTCAGTGATTATACTATTGAAAAAAGTGGTGCAAGCCAATCTGATCAAGAAATTGAAACAGAAGTTTTGGAATTATTTAAGACAATGCGGGAAGATGCACAACAAAATTTAGTGACACGATTCCAAGAAACGACACCAGAATTTAGAATTGAAAATATCAAACAAGATTTAGCTGTTGCTGCTGTTGAAGGTAGAATCGAAGAATTGGCTATCAAACAAGGCTACCATACTCATGGCGCAATTGATGACCAAGGAGCCGTTAATGAAGAGAGTGATCAAGATTTTGTTGGTCAGTTGATTCGCAAAACGCTTGCAACGAGTGGGAAGGTAGTTATTGTTGAAGATGAATTAATGCCTGAAGATTTAAATATGGTCGCTCGGTTAAGATATTAATAAAATATGATAAGGATATTTAAGTAGAATCAATGATCATCTAACGATTTATATTAATTATATTAAACAAAGAGAGACCGGGACAACTTCCCGGTCTCTCTTTGTTATACAATAATCTCATTGTGTAACTATTTATTTGCCTCTCGTTCTGATTTTAGAAGTGTATAGGATTGACGAATACGTCCTAATATACCTTTATCTGAATAGGTTAACACATTACTTTTATAAAAAGCAGTGGCTAATCGGAAACATAGAATGACGAATGCAATAGCGATGATGAGCGAGATGATTAAATGTGTCTGACTAACACTATCGGTCGCCACTCTAAATGGCATCACAAACGGTGACCAAAATGGAATGAAAGAGGCTATTTTTACAACGGTGTTATATGGTGATGTGAGGGCGAATATCCCAATATAAAATCCAACAACCATTATTAATGTCATCGGTGTATTTAATTTTTGAGCATCTTCTGTTTTTGTGGCCAATGAAGTGAAAAAACCTGTTAAAGAAAGGTAAATAAGTAGTCCGGTAATAGCAAAAACTGAAGCCCAAACAATCATTGGTAGTTGGGATTGAATGATTTCTCCGAGATTAATCCCCATTTCGTTGAGCATGGCGAAATCAATCCATTTGAATTGTTTATTCAGTAAGAATACGATGAAACCAATCACAATATATATAGCAATATGGGTGAGTAACATTAATGATACTCCGAGTAATTTTCCATAGAAATGATGACTGGCACTCATGCTTGAAAGAATGATTTCCATCACCCGTGTACCCTTTTCCTTAGCTAATTCTTCTGCAATAATTTGGATGTAGAAGATCATTAACATAAATAAAAAGATGACGACACCATAAGCGATGCCTGTTTTGATAATTTGATCCATGGAATTGGTTGATTCAACATTTATTTCTCCAGAATCAGTGAACTCGACATTATTTCGATTAAATGAGACATTATTCATCACCAATTCTTGCATCACATTGCCTGTAATGCCCAATTGTGAAGCAATTTTTTCTTGTCGATAAGCATTTAACATATTCTCTTCAGCAGTCAAATCAATATTATCATTGGTAGAAGGAACATACACATCTGCCTGAATTTGATTGTCATTTTCTTCTAGTGTGGCGTACCCATCAATCGTTCCTTCTTGAAGCGCGGTTTCAGCAGAATCAATATTTTTAGTAAAAGATAACGTATTATTTGTGTCCGTTTCTCTTAATATTTCAACAATCTCAGCTGAATCAGTTACCATCATAATATTGTTATTTGAAGCCCCCTGCGACATTGAAGCAAAGTAACTGATAGCGATCATAAAAGCGACAAAGAATAACGGAGCAAGCACTAGCATGATAAAGCCAGCTGACTTTACTTGTTTTTTATAAATATGCTTAGCGATAATCCATAATTTATTCAAGAGTTTCACCTGCCTTTAATTTAAAGATTTCTTCAAGGGATGGAGGCGTTTGATTGAAGTTGGCGATATATTGCCCTGCTGTGATTGTATCGAACAATGTAGGACCGTAAGATGCGTCTTTTAAGATTAATTTATAATAATTTTGATCTTCAATGATAACTTCCTTGACCCCATCTAATTGTTCCAATTGGTCAGGAGTCCATCGATCCGTTTCAATGTATAGATGAATTCGACCGTATGTATTTCTTACTTCATGGACAGAGCCTGAGAGCACAGGATTTCCATGATGGATCATCAGCATCGTATCACATATTTCTTCAACATTGGCCATATTATGACTGGAAAAGATGATACATGAACCTTTATCGCGTAATTCAAGAATACCTTGTTTTAACAAGTCCGCATTCACAGGATCAAGTCCACTAAAAGGCTCATCTAAGATGATTAATTTTGGCTCGTGTATTAGTGTTGCGATGACTTGAACTTTTTGTTGATTCCCTTTAGATAAGGTATTTACTTTATCTGTTTTTTCACCTTTTACTCCAAAACGCAACATCCAATCATCGATTTTTTCACGTGTCTCTTGTGGGTTACATCCTCTTAATTCACTAAAAAGCATAATTTGATTTTCGACAGTCATATCTTCATATAGTCCTCGTTCTTCAGGTAAATAACCGATGTCATTTCGCATCGATTCATCAAAGGGTTGGTTATTCCATAAGACAATCCCATTATTTTCTGGGGTTAAGAAATCGAGAATCAAACGAAATAATGTTGTCTTTCCGGAGCCATTTTGTCCGATAATACCTAAAATAGTTCCATCTTCTACTTCGAAAGAAACATCATTTACAGCTATATTATTACCAAAAGATTTGGTTAGATTTTTAACGGTTAACATTCGATAACCTCCTTTTTTATTAGTGTAACATTATTTTAAATGGGGATAAATAAATATTTTATCTTGAGTTCATATTTATCGTATTATTATGACGAGAATATCTTGTTAATAATTTGTAATTAAATTACAATACTATGGAGGAGTGAGCGCGTGAAGAGCACATTAAAACAAACGATAGAATTTAAAAACATGACATTGCCAGAGGAATTGTTTCAAATAGAAATTCCATCTTGGGAGGCAGTGATTCGACCATTAGAAACCTTTGCATTAAAACAATACCAAAAAAACACAGGCCAAACAGAGCAAAGATTGACAGATGAAATTATTGATGCATTAGATGAGGTGCCAGTAAATAATGTGGCTGATTTTGAACGAATGGCGGTTAATGTTTTTAAAGAACAACAATCAATTTATCGGTATTATTATGAAATTTTCCCATTGATACTGAGAAAATATACAGAACAATCAGACTATGCTTTGGATGATGCAGAGCTAAAAGCATTCGTGACTGATTATTTTGATGAATTAAAAGTTCATGCTGACAAGCATAGTATGTCCTTATCTGATTATGGCCAAAAGGTAATGGGGATTAAAGGAAATGTAGAGAAAGAATTTAAACAACGGGCGAAAGAAGATTTTGTGTTTAAATTAATTGCTATCAATCATTTTGAATCATTAGGTGGCGAAACAGATGAATTAGCCTATGAAGCGTTCATTCAGAAAAATGTTATTCATCAGCAAGCAGATCCCATAGAATTAAAAGAAAAAATCCCCTATGAAGTATTTGTAAAATTGATACCTGAGATGCAGCTTTCGCAGGAAATTTATGATTATTTCTTTCCAAAAATTGAATTTGTCATTAATCCTGAAGCATCATTATCATTTAATTAGTAAATTTTAGAGAGGAATTGGAAGACTTTGGAAAAGAAAACGTCTCTGATTGTAGGAGGAATTTTAGTTTTAATTGTTTTAAATATTTTTTTAATTACAAAGTTTTTTGTTCAGCCATCTGATGGCTTGTTAAATTTTTCTAATAATACTCCCTCTGAGGTAATGAAGCCACGAAATGTCAATCTACTACCAGAAGGAACAATCTTGGTAGATTCAATGGTTAAAGATTATGTGGAAACGGGAGTCGCTAATCGTTCTGATGTCCCTTTGTTAACTCAAATCTCTGCAAATAATTATCGACCGGTGGATGAAGATAGCCCTGTATTAGAGTTAGATGTTCTCCCTTGGTTTTATGGAAGCCCTGAGGTTGAGCCTGTTTCTGATCGTTCCTTAGCTCAGAAAAAACCTTTAATCCGTGAAGAATCTTTGAATGGTTTTTCATGGCATCAGCAAGGCGATCAGATTGTTTTATATCAATTTGATCGTCCTTTTACAGGATTCCATGCGACACGATTCGGAGGTTGGAATTATTTTGTTGACGGGATGATGCAAGAATATTATATCCCTCTTAAATCGACGAAAGAATGGGTGCAAAATCGAAAAATTATGACAGATTTGGTTCCAATAGTAAGACCGAACTATATTTTCGTTGAGCCAGCTGGTAATTATGCACAATTAATTGATATTAAACCGGTTTCTTATTCTATTTTATATAAGGATACTGATAATCTTATTTTAACTGCTCCGCCATTGACTAAAGATTCACGGTTATTAACTACAACAAAAGATTTCTTTGAAATACCGATGGATGTGGTTGAAGAAGTCACAACATTTGAAGGTACTTGGTTGCATGTTTATATCGGTTATGATGAGTTAGGTTGGATTAAGAAAGATGAATCCGGCGCAGAATATGTTCGTGCCTATTACAGTGAACGAGAATTGTTAGATATCATTCAACAAGTATTGAAAGAAGAACTTTCGACCATTGATGCGAGAGTGGGTGCCTCTTTTGTCAACAATGAAACCATGAGCCAAATATCGGTCAATAATCAAATTTTCTTCCCAGCAAGCACGCAAAAAATTTACGTTCTAGGAGAACTTTACCATCAATATGCTACTGGTGAACTTGATCCATATCAATCAACACGAGTCATGTATGATGCTGACAAGGTCCCAGGTGCAGGTATTATATCGGGATATGCAGCAGGGACAGTATTTACCTTGGATGAATTGGTTGATTTAGTTGTAGTTTATAGTGATAATACAGCAGCAAATATGTTAATCGATGCTGTCGGAGGAGGCGAAGTCATTAATCCGCACATTCATCAGATGGGGCTATATGATACCTATGTGACAGGAAAATACTATGGTGGAGACACTTACTTTACCACGACACCCGAAGATGCAGCGCGTTATTTTGCCCTATTGTATAATAATCAAGTAAATGGTGAGCCGTATGATGAACAGCTGATTTCTAAATTTTCAATGAATACGCATAACTTTTTGAGAAACTATATTGGAGGTGCTACAACCAGCTGGAATAAATCTGGATTGGGTGGGACAGAACAAAATGATGTTGCAACCTTTGTTACCCCATACGGTTCATACTCATTAGCTGTTTATACAGCCGAGCCTTTATATTATGGTGCAATCAGTGATCAGGTAGGAACACTCTCCTTACGGGTTCATGATGTCTTCAACGAAATTCGTTCTCAATTGTGGATGACTTATGAAGGTCCAATTGAGGAAGAGCCTGTTGAAAATGAAGAAGAATATGATGAACAAGCTGATACAAACTACGAATATTAAATAATTCTTTTATTAACTGAGAAATTAAAGGCACATAGAAACAATTAATGTTTCTATGTGCCTTTTAATACGACAAGTTCTTTTTTACTATTAGTCTGTCTATGTTAAAATATAAGCAAATGATAATTAAGGAGTGAGTGTATGAGTCAGACGGAAGTTAAACAAAGAGATGAAATGAATCCTAAATATCAGTGGGATTTAACGACCTTTTTTGAAACAGATGAAGCCCATCAACAAGCATTTGATAGAGCTCAAGAGAAAGTAGAGACTTTGTCAGAATTTCAAGGAACCTTAGAGCAAAGTTCAGACCAATTATTGAAAGCTATTGAAACAATCTTACAGGTTGGTCGTGAGGTTGGAAATGTATATGTGTATGCACATTTAAAAAATGATCAAGATCAATCGAATGATACCTATCAAACAATGGAAGCGAAAGCGTTACAATTGTATTCTCGATTTGGACAAATGATTGCTTTTTTTGAACCTGAATTATTGACCATAGAACCGGAGAAATTAAAGACCTTTATTTCTGAAAATGATACATTGGCATTTTATCAACATTACATTGAAGATATGGTTCGCGGAAGAGAACATGTTCTTTCGGCCGAACAAGAAGCATTGATTGCACAAGCTTCTGAAATTTTTGGGAATCCTCAAAAAACATTCAGTTTGATGACAAATGCAGATTTTGTTTTTCCTGATACCCAAGATGAATCTGGTAATCAGGTGCCATTGACAGATGGTTCATTTATCCGATTTTTGGAATCTACAAATCGTGAGGTTCGTCGAGAAGCATTCGAAAAGTATTACAGTGTTTATCGTCAATTTAATAATACATTAGCTTCAACTTTGAGTGGTGAAGTGAAAATTGCAAACTATAATGCGGCGATTCATCATTATAATTCCGCTAGGGAAGCAGCACTAGCTCAAAATAATATTCCTGAGGAAGTTTATGATACATTAGTTGAAACAATTAACAATCATACCCATTTATTACATGATTATACTGCAATGCGTCGTGACTTATTGGGTGTGGAACAATTGGAATTTTATGATATGTATACTCCTTTATTAGGGGATGCCCCACTTTCCTTTACTTATGATGAAGCAAAAGATATTGTCATGAAGGCACTAGCTCCAATGGGAGAAGAATATCTTGAGATAATGGAAAAAGCATTTGATGAAAACTGGATTGATGTTTATGAGAATAAAGGAAAACGAGGAGGAGCCTATTCTTCTGGATCATTTGATAGTAATCCATATATCTTGATGAATTGGCAAGATAATCTCAATTCATTGTTTACCTTGGTCCATGAACTGGGACATAGTGCACATAGTTATCTATCTCGAAACAATCAAGAATATGTTTATAGTGGATACACAATTTTCGTAGCCGAAATTGCTTCAACGACAAATGAAAATCTCCTAACGAGCTATTTACTAGATACATATTCTGATAAATCTGTCCAACTCTATATTATTAATCATTTCTTGGATTCAGTTAAATCAACTGTTTATCGTCAAACGCAGTTTGCTGAATTTGAACATTTTATTCATCAACAAGATCAGTCTGGGCAACCTTTGACGGCAGAGTTTTTAAATACATCTTATCGTGAATTAAATGAGCGTTACTATGGTGAGGCTGTGAATTCAGATTCAGAAATTGCTTATGAATGGTCACGGATTCCACATTTCTATATGAATTATTATGTATATCAGTATGCAACAGGTTTTGCTGCAGCGACTTATTTTGCAGATAAAATTTATCATGGTGATCAAGAAGTATTGGATAATTATTTAACATTTTTAAAATCTGGTTCTAGTGATTACCCGATAAATACGATGTTAACTGCTGGCTTAGACATGTCAAATGAAGATTATATTATAGCAACTTTAGACTTATTCAAACAACGTCTTGAGGAATTTAAAGATTTAGCATTGTAATTGTCTTCGGTTATAGGAGAATATGACACAGTCGGCCAAAGATAACTCATTAGCCAAAAGACAAAACACATTTAAAGTGTTTGAAAATGATACGATAATTATTAATTGCAAAATAATAAAATATGACGGCTTCTCTTATTAAAAAAATCTGGGACTTTTTGTTCCAGATTTTTTATTACGATTTTGTTACATTAGAACAGTTTGGTTACAAAATAGGCCGAGTTTATTAAGCCTTAATAACAAGGGTTGGAATGGGCTTTTTTGTTATAAAAAATATGGTATTATAATTTGCATAGAAAACAGAAGATTTTTTTCTGTGGAATAAAAAGGAGATTTATTTTTCATATGAAGAAAACAATCAAAGTCACTGCAGCGGCGATTTTATCAGCAGCAGCGATGAATTTTATGAATATAACAACCCATGCAGAAGGACAATTAATGACAAATTGGACGCGTCGTTCTCAAGATGAAATTAATGCTCATGTAGCTGAAGTGTTAGCAGATGGCTCTTTGAGTTATGTTATCCAACCTGGTGATACTTTATCAGGAATTGCAGAAGCATTAGATATTCCAACTGAATTATTAGCACAATTAAATAATATTGAAAATCCAGATTTAATTATTGCAGGTACAACATTAATATTTAATGCAGAAACACAAACAATAACGATTGAAAATCCTGGTCAAGAACCAGTAGAAATTCAAGCAGAATCTGTTGCACCAACGGAAGTTGCAGTTGTTGAAGAGGTTACAGAGTGGATAGCTACACCTGAAACAGAAGAAAATACAACACCTGTTGTTGAGGAAACAATTGAACCATCTGTTGAAACCATTCAACCTGTTGAAGAATGGGTTCAACCTACTGAATCGAACGAAGTGGTTGAAGAAGAACCAACGATCGAAGAGTCAGCAGTAGAAGAATCAGTTGCTGCAGAATCAACAGTAGAAGAGCCAGTCGTTGAAGAGCCGATTGCTGCAGAATCAACAGTAGAAGAGTCAGTTGTTGAAGAGCCGGTTGCTGCAGAATCAACACTAGAAGAGCCAGTCGTTGAAGAGCTGGTTGCTGCAGAATCAACAGTAGAAGAGCCAGCAGTAGAAGCACCAGCAGATGATGAACGAGTATATAAAGAACCGGTTTATGAAGAGATAGTCACTGAAGAATCAGTATACGAAGAACCTGTCTATGAAGCACCAGTTGTAGAAGAACCAGTTTATGAGGAACCTGTAGCACCAGTTGAGACGCCAGCTGTTAACGCTTCAATTCCAGCTCATTTACAAGAACTTGCTGCTTATCCAGAAAATGCCGGCTTAAGTGTAAGTGAATTAGAAGCTAAATACGAAATTCGTCGTCGTGAATCAACGCATAATTATGATGTCTATAGTGTATCTGGAAATCATTATGGTGCTTACCAAATGTTAGATGCATATTTCCATCAATATGGAGATGGAACACGTTCAGCTAGTAGTCAAGAAGCCGCAAGTAACGGTTATGTAATGAATCGTTATGGATCATGGCAAGATGCTCTAGCAGCTCATAATGTTCAAGGATGGTACTAAAATATATATTTCAAGACTGCTTTCGAGCAGTCTTTTTTTATTGAAAAAGTGATAAGATAGAATGGACAAGATGAAAGGAGAAATTTATGAAAAAAATTCATCTATTATATACAAGTGATATGCATGGCTTTTGGATTAATCGTCTTGATGATGCTGAGCATTCATTGCTCAATACCGCCAGTGCATTGAAGCAATTGAAAAAACAATATGAGTCAATGGGTGAGGAAGTCTTATTGATTGACTTGGGAGACTTCATACAAGGGGCGGATTTTTCGACATATTTAAATCAAATTAATGATAATGGATTGGTATTGGCCGAGGCAATGAACCATATTGGATATGATTATCAAGTTATCGGAAATCATGAATTTAATTATGGATTACCCTATTTAAATTCGATTTTAACTAATTTAAATGCAGTGATACTTTCAAATAATATCTTATCAAGCGAAGCGGAAGAAACTTATTTTGGAAGACCATATGAAATTAAAGAAATTGCAGGTGTGAAGATTGGAATTGTCGGAACGACAACTCACTACATACCAAATTGGGAGATACCAGTGCATTATCAAGGACTTTTATTCAAAGATGCTTTCGAAACGACAAAATCAATCGTTGAAGAAATACGCCCTTTAGTAGACATTGTTATTGTCGCTTATCATGGAGGATTTGAAAGAGACTTATCCACTGGTGAGCCTCTAGAAGCCTTGACTGGGGAAAATCAAGGTTATCAAATGTTGGCAGAAATAGATGGGATTGATTGTTTAATTACCGGTCATCAGCATCGACTAATTAATGAACGATTCAATCATTCAGTTGCAATACAACCAGGCTATGCGGGCCGCGCTATAGGTCACATAATGTTTGAGGTTGAAGAACAGCAATTAGTGAGTATGTTAAGTGAATTAATTGATGCCAATCATTATCCACAAGACAAAGACCTGTTACAAAAAATAGAGCCAGAAATAACCAATGCGAACGAATGGTTAAATAAAAGTCTTGGTATCGCACCATTAATGATATCCAGTCATGATATTTTCATGGCAAGAGTCCAAGGAACACCTTTTGTCGAGATGATTAATCAAATTCAATTAAAAGTCACCGGTGCAGATTTCAGTGCGACAACTCTAATCAATGAACATTATAAAAAATTTACAGGTACTATTACACAACAGACATTGTTGCATGCTTATCCATACCACAATCTCATCGCCATAGTACGCGTCACCGGTGAAGAGTTATATGATATTATGACTTTTAATTTGAAGTATGTCACATTAAATCACTCAGGAAAACTTGTTGTTAACCCTGATTATATTCATCCTAAACCTAAACATTATAATTGGGATATGTATACTGGTTTGCGCGCGATTGTTAATATGCATTTGCCAGAGCAAGATAGAGTCATCGCTCTTATTGATGAAAGAACGAATGAACCCATTGATCCAACCAAATATTATACACTGGCGATATCTCAATACCGAGCTGTAGGTGGTGGAGATTATCATTGGTTTAATGAATCAAAAATTATAGAAATGACGGATAAAGATATTGCTTCCTTAATACCAGAAGCACTTGATAAATTTACCGAAGAGGAATGGACTGAAATAAATACAAATTATTCACACATAAAATGGATTTAAGGATATTAAAGCATTTTTAGAAGAATTTTACTTTTAAAATAGCTTACAGGTTACATGTTTATATAAGTAAACAAATGATATAATATAATACAATGATGAAAAGAGAAAGAAGGTTGCGCATGTATTCTGTTTTAACTCTGATTATTTTATTTGCTTCGACAACTCTAGCTTTGTTTCTAGGTAGTCAGTTCCCTTTGTTAGGAAATTCGATTTCTGCAATTTTAATTGGAGCAATTATTCGTCATACACCATTATTCGATCGTTTAGATAAAAAGATCACGGGATTCGTTTCGAAATATATTTTAAAAACAGGCATTGTACTTTTAGGATTTACATTGTCGCTGAGAATATTAGGAGAGGTAGGGGCACAAGTTTTAATTATTCTATGTGCCGTAGTTCTCACTTCACTTAGCATGAGTTATTTTGCGAATCGTTTATTTAATATTGAGCCTAAATTGAGTGCATTAATTGGTATTGGAACTTCGATTTGTGGTGGATCTGCTATTTCTGCGACAGCCCCAATTATTGAGGCAGAAGATAATGATATGGCTATCTCTATTACGACGATGCTTATTTATTCAATGGTAGCCTTATTTGTTTTGCCAGTTATTGGAAAAGCGTTAGGATTTACCGATGCTATGTATGGAGTGTTGGCTGGGGCGTCTGTCAATGACGTTGCATCGGTAGTGGCTACTTCATTTGAATGGAGTGATGAAGCGGGTGCAATCGCAACGATAACCAAATTAACTCGAACACTATTTCTTGTTCCTTTAACAATTGGTGTTATTTTAATGCGTATAAGACAAGCAAGTTTAGAGCACAAAACTAATCCTGCCGTCAAACTTGATGCACAATCGATTGTTAAACTCGTGCCAGTATTCGTGGTGTTATTTGTTTTAGCAGTTATATTTGCCACAGTTATCCCAATACCAGAAGGGGCATTAGCTATTATTAACACATCAAGCAAATTATTGATGACACTTGCTCTGGTCTCTATTGGTTTAGGGGTTCACTTAAATCAAATTAAGAAAGCCGGATTAAAGCCGGTCTTTATTGGTGGAATGTGTTGGGGTTCAGTGGTATTGGTATCGGTAGTACTAATCAAATTGTTATATACTTAATTTGTAAAAATCAAAAAAGTGAATATTACAGAATTAAGTCATTTTATTTAATAAGCGGTTAAACACCTTTATTTATAGAATTACTATGTTAGACTAGTTGGCAGTTGAGAAAAAACTTTAAAAATAAATTTATAAAATAAAGGTGATTAAAAAATGTTTAAAAAGAAATTTTTACTGAGTGCTGTTTCAGTTGTAGCATTAATAGCACCATCTATGATTGAGAAAGCCCAAGCAGAAGAAACAACGACATGGCAAGCACGTTCTGTAGACCAAGTGTTAACAGATGTCGTTTACACTGATGGCAAAGCAGAGTATACTATTCAAGCTGGAGATACTATCAGTGTGATTGCTGAGGCATTAGAGATTGATTTAGAAATATTGACAGAAATTGATTCATTAACAAATGCAGAGTTAATGACACCAGATGTTGAATTGACAGCTCAATACAATGCTCAAAAAGAAGTGGAAGTTCTTTCATTAGAGACACCTGAGGGAATGGTGCGATCTTTTGATATTACATCAGGTTATCCACAAGAACTTGTAGTAAATGCTCCCGTAACTACTTCTTCTGTTGTTCAACCTGTAGAAGAATGGATCGTAACGGAAGAAGCTCCTGCCACTAATCAGACTACACCCGAAGTATCAGAAACCGCCGAAGAAGCACCAGTTGAAGCAGTGATGGAAACACCAGTAACAACTGATGCCCCTGTTCAACCTGCTAATGTAGCACCCGTAGAAGAATGGGATGTTAATGAAGCATCAGAAGTGGTAGAATCGAATGATGTAACGGAAGAGATTACAGAGCCGAATGTAGAAGAATCTACGGAAGTTGTAGAAAGTCCTGAGACTGAAGTGGCAAGTGAAGTTTCTTCGACTACAATGGTTGCTGAGTCGGAAGTAGAAATACCAGAAAATACGATTACAACAACTGAAACCGTTGAATCCGTTGAAGGTATTCCAGCAACAGAAGAAGTAGTAGAAACAATTCCTGCTGACCAAGAAGTTGCTGTGGAAGAAATTCCAGAAGAAACATTTGAATATGTCGAACCGGAATTTGAAGTTGTGGAAGAAACTCCAGCAGAAGCTCCTGTTGAGGAAGCACCGGTAGACGAACCAGTCTATGAAGAGCCTGTGTACGAAGAACCGGAATATGAAGAGCCAGTTTACGAAGAGCCTGTGTACGAAGAACCGGAATATGAAGAGCCAGTTTACGAAGAGCCTGCTGTAGAAGAAAGTTATGATCCTTATGCTAATCCTGGCAATGCTGGATTGACTGAAGACGCGGCTCGTTTTAAAGATGAAGTAGCAAATAAATTTGGCGTGACTTCATTTAGTACAGTTCGTCCAGGAGATCCGGGAGATCATGGGACAGGAAGAGCGGTTGATTTCATGGTTGAAGTAGGCTCGCAATTAGGAGACGATATCGCGAACTATTCAACGAGTAATATGGCAGAAAATAACATTTCATATGTAATTTGGGAACAACAAATCTACGGAGATTGGAACCATCAATGGACACCTATGGAGGATCGTGGTAGCATTACCGAAAATCACTATGATCATGTGCATGTCTCTTTCTACTAATAGATAGGATGTTAAAACCGACTGTTAATCAGTCGGTTTTTTAAGAATTCAAATAAATATCCTAAATTATCCATTGAAAATTTATAGTACCCAAGTCTTAATGTGCTACAATATATGAAAGTCAAATAGAAATCTGAGGTATAATATGAAAAGTTTTCTTAAAGAATTATGGAGTTATTTATTAATTATTATTATTACAATTGTGGGTACGAAATTATTAACCACTTATATCGCACAACCATTAGAAGTAGAAGGAGCTTCTATGTATGAAACATTAGAAGACAAAGAAAAGTTATGGTTGCTGCGCTTAGCTGACATTGAACGATTTGATGTTATTGTTTTTCCAGCACCTAATAATCCAGAGAATTTATATGTAAAGCGCGTGATTGGCGTTCCTGGAGATACCATCGCAGTTCAAGATAATCAATTAATTCTTAATGGCCAGCCAATGAGTGAACCATATTTAGAAGATATGATTTCTTCCTATCCAGGAGGCTTTACAACAGATTTTAATCTGAATGAGCCAGTTCCAGAAGGAAAATTATTTGTAATGGGAGACAATAGACAAAATTCAGTAGATGGACGCTCTTTCGGCTTCATTAATATTGAAGATGTAGAAGGCGAAGCGGATGGTGTGTTTTGGCCGTTGGATCATCTTAGAACCCTTGATAAATGGGAACTGTCTGAAGATGGAACCGCGATTGTTCCACGTTAATATTGCAATTCATTGAATTGGAAGCTATAATAGAATCAATTAGACAAGTAAATGTAGGATGTTTAATAGAGAACAATACCTTGGCTGGAAGTATTGAAACCTCTCATACATTGAACCTGCTATATCATTTAAATGGGTAGCTACCTTAGAGCTTGAAGTAGGTGCAATAATGCACAAATAAGGTGGTACCGCGGAGTAGAACTGTCTTCGTCCTTAATAGGATGACAGTTCTATTTTTTTATTATTGGAGGAAAAAAATGGTTACAAGAAAAGAAGATTTTTCAAAATGGTATTTACAAACGATTCAGCAAGCGGATTTAATGGATTACGCGCCTGTACGGGGGTGTATGATTTTTCGTCCGAATGGCTATGAAATTTGGGAACATATCAAAGAAGCATTTGATGCACGGTTTAAGGAAGTTGGTATTCGTAATGCATACTTTCCGATGCTAATTCCAGAGCATTTCTTTTCCAAGGAAGCAGATCATATTGAAGGTTTCGCACCTGAATTACCGTGGGTAACGGAAGCGGCAGGAGAAGAATTAGAAGAAAAACTCGCACTTCGACCAACCTCTGAAACAATTATAGGTGATGCTTTTTCTCGTTGGATAAATTCTTATCGCGATTTGCCAATGGAAATTAATCAGTGGGCAAATGTTTTTCGCTGGGAAAAACGAACTTTACCTTTCTTGAGGACCTCAGAATTCTTATGGCAAGAAGGTCATACGGTGCATGCAACAGCTGAAGAGGCACAAGCAAGAACAATGTGGGCATTAAATGTCTATAAAGAAGTCATTCAAGAAACATTAGCTATGCCTGTATTTATGGGGGAAAAGACTCCTTCAGAGCGTTTTGCCGGAGCTGAACGTACTTTCTCTGTTGAGGCAATGATGCAAGATGGAAAATCCGTCCAAGCCGGAACATCACATTATATGGGGACACGATTTGCAGAAGCCTTTGACATTAAATACCTTAATAAAGAGAATCAACATGTGCATGCTTTTACTACATCTTTTGGTGTTTCGACACGATTAATTGGCTCTCTTATTATGGTTCATTCAGATGATCAAGGTTTAGTTTTGCCGCCAGCACTGGCACCACAACAAGTTGTGTTTATTCCGGTAGGTCCATGGCAAAAAAATCCAGAAATTATAGAAAAAATTGATGAATTATTTAATCAGCTGAAGGATAAAGGAATCCGTGCTGTCGTTGACGATTCAGATAAACGACCAGGAAATAAATTTAATGAATGGGAGTTACGTGGCGCACCATTGCGTGTTGAAATAGGACCACGTGATCTGGAAAATAATCAAGTGATTATAAAAGCGCGCGACTTAGAGGATAAGGTTGAAGTGGAATTCGATCAATTTGAAAACTATATTTTAGAAGAATTGGCAACAATGCAGAAACGTTTATTTGACCGTGCAAAAGAAATGTATGATGAAAATACACATTATGATATTAACACTATGGAAGACTTAGAAAAACATATTGCAAAGTGTCAAGATGAAAATAAACCAACAGGTTATGTGTTAGTTGGTTGGGATGGGACCGAAGAATCTGAAGCAAAAATTCAGGAGTTGACTGGTTTTACGACCAGAAATATTCCGTTTTCTGGAACAGTTACACCAAAAGAAACATGTATTATCACTGGTAAACCAGCAGTTGAAACGGTATGGATTGCACGGGCATATTAATGATCCGTTATAAATAAAAAGCGAGCACCTATTTTAGGTGTTCGCTTTTTATTTTTATAACATATTATTTCCACCGTGAACGAATGAATGATAAGAGCAAATAGATGGCGAAAATAATACCAATGACGAAGAAAAACAACCCAATATTTGCGGTACGCGCATTGGCATTCGTGGCTAATAAGCCAGAAGAGATAATCACAGCTGCTAAAAGTAGCGCAATGGTCATACGGTTGACAATTTGATTGATGAAAGTACTGATGTTTTTAGAATTACGAAAATCAATATTAACTGTTATACGATCATTATTCAAATCATCAAGTGTCTGATCGACTTTATGAGACAGTCCTAAGAGTGTAATGAAAGAACGTCCGGCCTCACGAGCCATTTTATGAGGGGCTAAATCTTTGGCGAGAAATGATTTTTGGGTATTTAATCCAAATTCGGTTAAAATTGCCATAAAATCCATATCAGGATCAAGTTCTTGTGCTGTTCCTTGAACTAAAATAATTGTTTTAATCAATAAAATATAAGTATTAGGAAAGGTTAATTGATGTTTAAGAGCTAATCTTAATAAATCTTGAAACATTTCTTGAAGATCAATCGAATAAAAACCAGCGGTTAAATATCGATTATATAATGTACGAATATCTCGATGCAATGCTTTTTCATTGACGACACCATGTGCATGACAAATAATCATGACTAAATGGGTTAACTGGTCAATATCTTTCATGACAAGTGCCTTAAGGACTTGATATAAGAGACTTTTTTGGGTATCGGTTAATGTCCCTATAATACCAAAATCTAAATAATAAATTTTATTGTTAGAAATTAATATATTGCCTGGATGAGGATCGCCATGATAATATCCATCTTCGAATACTTGATAAAGTGTTGCTTGAACGAGTCGTTCAGCGATTTGGCTAGGTTGATACCCTTCTTTGTTTAATGTCGTGATATCAGTAATATCTATTCCTTCGATATATTCCATGATTAAAATACGTTCACTGGAATATTCCAAAAATAATTGTGGTAATTGTATGAGTGTACGATCCTTATTCAATTCTTGGAAATGTAGCATTGATTGGGCTTCATCATAGAAATTCAACTCTCGTAATGAACTTTCACGGAGCTCGCGTACCATTTGGATTGGATCAACAATAATTCCTTGAAAAGCAATAGGGATAAGTTCAATAAAACGCATAAAGAGATTTAAATCACGAATCAATTCTTCTTTAATATAGGGTCTTTGAATTTTAATCGCGACTTCCTGGTGATCCTCTGTGATGCCATAATGTACCTGAGCGATTGAGCCGGTAGCTAACGGTTCGTGTTTAACTTCTAAGAAAGCTTCCTCCAAGTGAAGCCCATGTTCATCAAAAAATATTTGATCCGCTTCTTCAAAGGAAAAAGATGGTGATGCAGTTTGCAGTTTTTTTAATTCTAGAATATATGCTTCTGGTAAAACATCATTACGTGTAGCGAGAGTTTGTCCAATTTTAATAAAAGATGGCCCCAATTCTTCAAAAGAACGACGCAATGACTCGGCTCCCTCCTCGTCTGTTTGGCGTCCTAACCCTCTATTATATATTTCACCAAAACCATATCGTGCAAAAGTATTGACGATTTCTGTGAAACGTGTGCGATTCTTCGACATATGTGACTCCTTATGAAAAAACATTTCTAATCAGAGATTAGAAATGTTAAGATTAATTGCTAAAGTTATGAGAGTTTACAGAGTTTCATCTTCATTCGTTTGATTTTCTTCTAATGCATCAACACGTTGTGTTAATTGATTGATATCTTTTCGAAGACCAATAATTTCTTCCATTAACAATGCATCGGGCTCGATAGAGTAATTCTCATTAGGGGCCTCGCGTTTAATGGTTCTTTTTAAATCTTCGCTGAGCGCTTTACCTTCTTTGACGGAAACTTTACCACGTTCAATCATATCATCTAATATATCTTGAGCACGATCATAAGTCATAGCAGTTCCACCAACAACAGCTAAAAAGAGATTCTTTAAATTTGATTTATTTTCCATTTTAATAGCCTCCTTCATTTTAATCTTATTATACCGTATTTTGAACCAAATGACACACATTAGGAGAAAGTCTATGCTATCTATAGAAATAAATTAGCTGAATGTAAGAAATTATGATAAGATATTACCGATAAAAGGGGTGACGTAAATGACAATAATATCATTTGATACCGCAACTAATAAAATGAGCGTGGCACTGGAAAACAATAATGATTTAACAATAGACACTTATCAATCGAAGGGTGATAGACAACATGGCGAAGTTGCTTTACCTATCATTCAAGAGATAATGAATAAAAATGACGTTTCAATTTCAGATATCGAACAATTAGTTGTAGGAATCGGTCCAGGTTCATTTACTGGATTACGTGTTGGGATTACGATTGCTAAAACTTGGGCAGAGACTCTCCAACTTCCTTTAGCAACAATTTCCAGTTTAGCTATGATGTTGCCATTGAAACGGTTTGAAGAGGGTACATTATATATCCCAATGATGGATGCGAGACGTCAGACGGTTTATAGTGGTATTTATCGATTGATTAATGGAAAATATCAGACATTAGTGGCAGACAAGCATATTACATGGGAAGTGTATCAAGAAGTCATCTTAAATCAAGTAGCTCAAGTTTCTAATATTCAACGGATTGTCTTAATTGGAGAATCTTTTATCGTCGACTATGTTTCTTTATTACAGAAGTCCCTCAATCAAATTGAACATTCTGTTCCTATTGATTATATGAATTTATCTCCTCAAGCTGAATCAGTTTTTCAACTTGAATTCCAAGAATTAGTCAAGGAAGTGAACAATCCTACTCTTTTAGTTCCACATTATGCTCATCTAACACTCGCTGAGCAAGAATGGCAAGATAAGCAACAGGAAGGTTATCCAAGTGAGCAACATAACAAATATATTGAAATCACTCATTAAATCTCAAAGGCGGTCGGACAGCCAGTTATTGGAAGAATACAAAGATTTAGTACGTCCAGCTCCTTTATTGGAGCAGTTTCAATCTTATATCAATCATCAAGAACCTATTTATCTATCGGTGTTAACAAGTCAAAAAGCTTTCAGAATCAGAGTTGGCACGTATAGAGATATTCCTGCTTATTTAGAATTAGAGAAAAAAGGATACCAGGGTGTATTAGCTTGGCAAATGCGTGACTTTATCCGTGATTTTCGAAGTAATCCTTATAGAATATATTTGCTTTTAACTTGGGAACATCCAAAGACTCATGAAGAAGTTATCGCTGGGATGATTTCTGGCCGGTTTTTAGCAAGAAAAGCACATATTAGTCATCTTATCGTTGATCCTGTATATCAAAACAATGGTGTGGGTCAGCGATTATTGACGCTTTGGATTGATTTAATGCATAAACAGGATATTCCTTATTGCGAACTTGAAGTAAGGATATCTAATGCTTCAGCGATACATTTATATGAAGCGTATGGTTTTAAAAAAGTTCAAAGACTCCATCAATATTATTATAATAATTATGAAGATGCGTGGAAGATGAGAAGAGAGAATGCAAGAGATAACATTTAATTGGAGCAAAGGGTATGATTTATCATCACATGAACAAAGAAAGATAGCTCGTATGAACACAGCCTTTCGATGGACATGGAAAATGAGTGACAATGATTTTAAATTTGACTTTACGTATTATTTTCTGATGTATCATCAGATGAAGATAATAGGGTATGTTGGATTACATTATATTATTGATGAATTTCAAATTAATACCGTTTATGTTGATCCGCTTTATCGGCGTAAAGGATTTGGTAAAAAGATGTTAAAGCAATTGATTCATCTAAGTAAAACAAAAAAAATACGCCATATTTTATTAGAAGTAAGATCACAAAATATGAGTGCTAACAAATTATACCAAGCGGTTGGCTTTAATAAAATAGCCTGTCGCCATAATTATTATCATCATCCTAAGGATGACGCTTATATCTTAGAATATAATGTTCAGAAGGAAGGAGTTATAAATGACACTGATACTTTCCATTGAAACGAGTTGTGATGAAACAAGTGTAGCGATTATTGAAAATGGGAAAAAAATAATGGCGAATGTGATTGCTTCACAAGTACAAAGTCATATCCGTTTTGGAGGTGTCGTCCCCGAAGTAGCTAGCAGACACCATGTCGACCAAATCACGCAAATAATTGACTTAGCTATGGAAGAAGCAAATGTATCGATGGATGATATTGATGCATTTGCTGTAACCCAAGGACCAGGGTTAGTTGGTGCCTTACTGACAGGTATTACAGCAGCGAAGACACTTGCTTTCGTCCATCAGAAACCTTTAATCGCTACCAATCATTTAGCAGGGCATATTTATGCAAGCCAATTGCAACAACCGTTATTTTTTCCTTTAATGAGTTTAATCGTTAGTGGCGGACATACTGAATTAGTATATATGGAGAATCATTTGGATTTCAAAGTGATCGGTGAAACCCAGGATGATGCGGTCGGTGAAGCGTATGATAAAGTCGGGCGATTGATTGGCTTACCATATCCAGCAGGGAAACATTTAGATAATCTTGCTCAAAAAGGAAAAGATATGTATGACATTCCCCGAGCAATGATCCATGAGGACAATTTACATTTTAGCTTTTCTGGTATGAAGAGCGCAGTGATGAATTTAGTTCATAATGCGAACCAGCGTGGTGAAACCATTAACCATGAAGATTTGGCGACAAGTTTTCAACTGGCTGTCATTGATGTGTTAACGACCAAGATTGTTAAGGCCCTTGACGCTTTCTCTGATACTCAACAGTTTGTTTTAGCGGGTGGAGTAGCGGCTAATAAGGGACTTCGTGAAGCATTAACTGCTCGTTTGAACGCCTCATACCCTGATATTGAATTAATCATACCGCCACTAAGATTATGTGGTGATAATGCAGCGATGATAGGAGCAGTGGCGTATCATCAATACCAAAATCAAGAATTTGTAGATATAACTATTAATGCTAATCCTGGCTTAGCATTGACAGAATAAAAAGAAACCCAAGAACGATTTCATTAAATCATTCTTGGGATTTTTTCATTCTTTAAATTGTGAATGCCTATCATAAAATGTTTCAAGTGCAAGACTGGCCTGTTCCCACTCATTGAGTGCTAAGTCATTTTGTTTTTGTGCTTTTTTAAATTCTTCATGTAATGCCATTAATTCAGAAACATCTCCGGAATCATTGGCTTGAACCATTTGTTCTTCTAGTTGATCAATCAAAATTTCAAGTGTTTCAATTTTAGATTCTGAATGTTCGACACTTTTCAGAAGTTGGCGATGCTCTTTTTGTAATTCTTTTTGTGCTTGATAAGATAATTGAGCATTTGAAGTATCCATTGGTTGTTCATCGGGAGTATTTGAATTTTTTAGTGCCTCTACTTGTTCTATTTCTGTTTTCTTTGCAATGTAATAATCGTAGTCACCATAATATAAGGTAGATTGAGTAGGAGTTATTTCTAAAATTTTGGTTGCAATCCGATTAATAAAATAACGGTCGTGTGAAACGAAAAATATTGTCCCATCGAACTCGATTAATGCATCTTCCAGAACTTCCTTACTATCAATATCTAAATGGTTGGTTGGTTCATCTAATAAAAGAGTATTGTCATGTTTTGTTGCTAATAGAGCGAGGCTTAGGCGAGCTTTTTCTCCTCCGCTTAATAGAGAAACCTTTTTATCAACTGCATCACCAGAAAAAAGAAAAGAACCAAGTATACTGCGTACTACCCATTCGTCTGTTGTGTCGTGTGCACGCCAAAGTGTTTCTAGAACGGTTAATTGTGGGTCTAGTTGATTAATATTTTGATCATAATAGCCAATATCTACATTGGTCCCTTGAATAATTTCTCCAGATTTTGGTGGGATTTGTTGGATTAAGGTCTTTAGTAAAGTGGTCTTGCCGATTCCATTAGGACCCACGACTGCGATGGCTTCTTGGCGTCTTAAATCGAAATTAATATTATTAGCAATTAAATCACTCTCAGGATAACCGATACCTAATTGAATCGCTTCTAATACACGGTCTCCACTTTTTCTAGCCGCACTAAAAGAAATGCGCGGTGATTTTGCATCTTGTTTTGGTTTTTCAATTCGGTCCATTTTTTCTAATTGTTTGCGACGTGACTGTGCTCGTTTGGTTGTTGAAGCCCGAACAATATTGCGTTGGATAAAAGTTTCTAATTTTTGAATTTCATCTTGTTGCTTTTCATAGGCTTGTATTTCTTGTTCTAAGCGTGCAGCTTTTTCAGTTAAATAATAATCATAATTCCCTTTATAAATATGAGAAGTTTGGTGTCTTAACTCTATGACTTGAGTAGCAACTTTATTTAAAAAATATCGGTCATGGGAAACAATCAGCAAAGCTCCTCGGTAACTTTGTAAATAACCTTCTAACCATTGTAAGGTGCTCATGTCCAAGTGGTTTGTTGGTTCGTCTAAGATCAGTAAATCGTGATGCATTAATAAAATTTGAGCTAATGCGAGACGTGTTTTTTGGCCTCCAGAAAGTGATTGAATTTGTCGATCATAGTCTTCTTCAAAGAATCCAAAACCATGAAGGACCGTTCGAATCTCTGATTCAATACCATAAGCATTGCGTTGAACTAATGTTTCTTGCAACACATCATATTCTTTGATTGCTTGTTTATATTCTTGTGTTTCTGGATTTTCAGATAAGTCAGCGACACGTTGAGCGACGCTTTCTAGTTCTGAGCGTTTTTTTAATGTCTCTTCGAAGACGCTAAGCATTTCTTCCCAAATGGTTAAAGTTGAGTTCGTCGTAACATGCTGTTCTAAGTAACCAATACTAATATCTTTGGCACGTGTTATATTTCCATGAGTCATCGGCTCTTCGCCAAGAATTTGTTTAATTAATGTCGATTTTCCAACACCATTTCGTCCAACTAAAGCGATACGATCTTGTGTTTGGATATTAAAAGAGACATCGTCGTAAAGTTTCTCGTCAGCAAAATAGCGAGCGACATTATTTAATTGTAATAGTATCATGGTGACCTCCTTCAATATACTTAACTATTATAACACGAGTCATTAATCACGGGTAGGTTATGTGAAAATGTGACATATTGTAATCGCGAAGAGTAAAGTCATGATAATGTTTTTTTAGGTTAAGCTAGTAAAGTTTGTGAAAAGACTGTATAATATTTTCGTATACATTAGTAAAGGGGGGATAATGTATGAATAATGAAATACCTCGCGCAACAGCGCTCCGGCTTCCGATTTATCATCGTTACTTGCGATTTCTGCAAAATGCAGGAAAGAAACGGATTTCATCTACTGAACTAAGTGAAGCAGTTAAAGTTGATAGTGCGACAATTCGTCGCGACTTTTCTTATTTTGGAGCACTCGGAAAAAGAGGATACGGTTATGATGTTGATTATTTAACGGATTTCTTCGCTAAAATATTGAATCATGATCGTCTAACTACTGTTGGATTAATTGGTGTAGGTAATCTAGGCTCTGCTTTACTAAATTATAATTTTAGAAAAAATCACAATATCCGAATTGGTGCAGCTTTTGATGTGAATGCTGACCTAGTAGGGACAATTTTTGTCGGAGTTCCAGTATATTCAATGGATGAGTTAGAGCAACAAATAAAAGATCAACACATAGAAATAATCATATTAACAGTTCCCGAGCAATTTGCGGAAGAAATAGTTGATCGTTTGATTGAAGTGGGAATTCGTGGAATTTTAAATTTCACACCATTACGATTTAATGTTCCAAATGATGTGTTAGTGCAAAATGTTGATTTGACAAATGAATTGCAAACGTTGATCTACTTCATTGATAATGAATTTACAACGTAAAAATGATGTTTCAATGCCTAGCATTGAAGCATTTTTTTATGGAAAAAGATATAGAAAATATAAGAATTTAATTTATTTAAGCGAAAGGCTTGCATTTTTGACTAATATAGACTATTATAAATCATGTAGTTAGCACTCATATAACAAGAGTGCTAATTCAAGTGAATTAATAAATTATGGAGGGAATATTAATGATTGAACCTTTAGGAAAACGTGTGGTTATTCAAATTGCTGAAACAGAACAAGTGACAGAAAGTGGTTTTATCTTACCTAATTCAGCACAAGAAAAGGAACAATTTGGAGAAATTGTTGCTGTGGGGCCAGACATTGAAGAGAAAGATAATGTTAATGTAGGCGATAAAGTTTACTTTAAAAATTATAGTGGAACTGAAGTTGAACACCAAGGTACTGAGTACTTAATTATTGAACATAAAGATTTACTAGCAAAAATTAGTCAATAATTAGAATTAACGAAACAAGGAGGAAACATAATTTATGGCAAAAGATATTAAATTTTCTGGTGATGCTCGTGCAGCTTTACTACGAGGCGTTGATAAATTAGCGGATACTGTTAAGACAACAATTGGTCCTAAAGGGCGAAATGTCGTCTTGGACTCAGAATATGGTTCACCAACTATTACGAATGATGGCGTAACGATTGCTCGTGAAATTCAATTAGAAGATCGTTATGAAAACATGGGAGCACAATTGGTTTTAGAAGCTGCTTCTAAAACAAATGATGTAGCAGGAGATGGAACAACAACCGCTACCTTACTTACACAAAGTATTGTTCGCGAAGGGATGAAAAATCTTTCCGCAGGTGCTAATCCAGTTGGTATTCGTCGTGGAATTGACGAGGCAACACAAAAAGCTGTTAATGGATTGAGAGAACAAGCGCAAAAAGTTGACAGTAAAGATGCCATTGCTCAAGTTGCTTCTGTGTCATCTGGTTCAACAGAAGTAGGTCAATTAATTGCGGATGCAATGGAAAAAGTTGGAGAAGATGGCGTAATTACCCTAGAAGATTCGCAATCTATCGAAACAGACTTATCTGTTGTTGAAGGAATGCAATTTGATCGTGGTTATCTGTCTCAATATATGGTAACAGATAGTGAAAAAATGGTCGCAGATCTAGAAAATCCCCTTATTTTAATTACAGATCGCAAAATATCAAATATTCAAGATATTCTTTCCTTATTGGAAAATGTTATGCAATCTGGTCGTCCAATTCTCATTATTGCTGAAGATGTTGATGGTGAAGCGTTACCAAACTTAATCTTAAATAAATTACGCGGAACATTGAATGTTGTAGCAGTGAAAGCTCCAGGATTTGGAGATCGTCGTAAAGCAATGCTAGAAGATATCGCAATCTTAACAGGTGCTACGGTAATTAGTGAAGAACTTGGCTTTGAATTGAGCGATGCGACTCCGGAACATTTAGGTTCAGCAGGTAAAGTAACTGTTACAAAAGATGAAACGACAATTGTAGAAGGAAACGGCGATAAAGAAGCGATAAAAAATCGTGTGCAATTAATTCGTGCACAAGTGGAGGATACTACAAGCGAATTTGATCGCGAAAAATTACAAGAACGTCTAGCAAAATTAGCGGGTGGAGTTGCTGTTATTCGCGTAGGTGCAGCGACAGAAACTGAGCAAAAAGAACGTAAACTACGTATTGAAGATGCTTTAAATGCTACACGTGCAGCAGTTGAAGAAGGGATTGTAGCAGGTGGTGGTGCAGCCCTTGTCAATGTGCAAAAATCAGTGATGGAATTAGCAGAATCTCTTGGAGGAGATGAAGCGACTGGTGCAGCAATTGTGGCTCGTGCTCTGGAAGAGCCTGTACGCCAAATTGCAGAAAATGCTGGTAAAGAAGGTTCTGTTATTGTGAATCATTTACAAAATTCTGAAGAAGGTTTAGGTTATAATGCAGCAACGGACCAATTTGAAGATATGATTAAATCTGGAATTGTTGACCCAACCAAAGTAACGCGTTCAGCATTACAAAATGCTGCATCTGTTGCCGCATTGTTGTTAACGACAGAAGCGGTAGTAGCAAATCTACCTGAAACAGAAGATGACGCATCAGCCCAAATGAATCCTGGCGGAATGGGAATGATGTAATATTATAATTAAATAAAACTTTTAATATCTCTTTCTGTTATTGAAATGAGAAGTTTTATGGGGACACCATTAGGTGTCCTTTTTTTTATTTGTCAACCAGTTAATGGTGATACTTTATAAAGATATGTAAATAATAAAGCTTGAATTAATTACCATTATTTGTGGATAAATGTGTGTAATTAGTTTGAGAGTCAATATTACTTGATTTAATTGTGTTAAGATATAATTCGTTTCATTGAAACTCATAAAAAATAGAAAGAGGACTATCATGCGAAAAAAATTATATCTTGTTATCAGTTGTATAATGACTATTTTATTCAATATTGTAGCCACTGACTCACTTATCGTAGCGGCACAATCTTCTTCCGAAATGGTGCTGTTAATGGGCATTGATTCAGGAATGGCTACAAACATCGAGAGTCAAATTACTAATGAAAAAGAGTTTGAAGGGAAAGTAGAAATGGTTGCGATAGGAGTTATTGATTCTGAAAATGAAGAATTAACACTCATTAGTCTCCCAAGCGATAGTATTTATAATGAAGAAGAAACCATTAACGATTTGTATCAAATGAAAGGTACAGAGGGTGTTATTGAAGAGTTGAATGAATATTATAATTTGACGATTAAAGAACATCTACTATTTAATCTGGAAGGAGTGGAAGAAATTGTGGATGCAATGGACGGGATTGAAGTTTCCCCGCCTATTTCTTTTGATAGTGCCAATTACCATTTCAATGAAGGTGAACCAACGATATTAAATGGCGAAGCGGCTGTAGTTTACCGTCGACCATTTGAGGAACAGACTGATTCAACCTATACACAACGCCAAGAACAAATAATCACAGGAATTATGGACAAAATTTCAACGGATGGCGAATCACTGAATGTAACGACACTATTAACTAAGCTATCTGATTACACAGTTACGAGTTATAATGTCTTTCAATTGATGAATTTAGGAAATCAAATAAGTGAGTACTTTCAGAATGTGCGTGTCTATCAATTAGAGACAATGGATGTGAATACCGAAAATAGACAAATCATTCATGAGCTAATGCAAGGGAATTATCAAGGCGATGAGTGGATGTTTTCTAGATTTTATTAATAGTCAAATCTCTTGCAACTTCCTATTGATTTTATTCTTATGATTCCATTAGGATAATGTATAAAAATATGGTAAAATTTAATTAAATCAGGAGGTGGAAACGATGACATTGAATTTAACATTCAAAGAAATCAGTTACAATTGTCATGACTATCATGATCGAGATGAAGGTGTTCCGATACATCTCGAAAATTATGTCTTTGAAGTTCAAGGAAATGGCACACAGGGGATGGCCTATAGTCATCATATTCGATATGAATTTGATCCAGATGTTCAAGGAAACACTCCTGTTTTATTCAGAGGTTTTCTACATTTTGTAGGGACTTTTAATCATTATGAAGGAAGTTTCTTAGCTCAAGAAGATGGCGTATGCAATCCAAGTGGCCGTCAAATCCGCGGAAGAATTGTGGATTGTACGGATGAATTAATCACAATGACAGGCAGCTATGAATATGCTTTTCAGCCTGCCGATCGTCATAGACAATTAACACAATCGAACCAGCCGACTGTTATACAAGAGAAGAATAGCGAATCTATTCCAGTAGTATTTGAAGTAGAGATGTAATAAATAGATAAATTTATATTGACCACAGATGATTCAATCATCTGTGGTCTTTTTTAAAGAAGAAATTGAAAAAATATTCATTATTAAAAATATTGATGGCTCTATAAAAAGATTTAAGCGTATTCATGGTGTGTTTTATTAAAAACAACTAAAAGAACCTTGATAAATTAAAAAATTATGGCTATAATATGGGAAAGAAAATGAGAAATCCCTAATAATAGTCTAATTTTAACGGGGATTATCAATGTTTTATGATAAATTGCATTGTCTTTTGATTATAAGTGGAGGTTTTGAGATGAAAATGAAAAGATTTGTTAAGTCGATGATGGTATTAGGTGCTTTATTCACATCGATTCAACCATTAGCAACGCAAGCAGCAGATACATTTAAATTGGGAGGAAACTTTGAGCTGTCAGGTGAAACAGCTTCTTATGGAACTCCGATGTCAAAGGGAGTTCAGTTAGCGGTAAAAGAAACGAATGATAATGGTGGTGTTCTCGGGCAACAAATAGAATATGTCGAATATGATAATCGTTCTGATTTAACGGAAGCTGCTTCAGTAGCACAACGTTTAGTGAATGAGCAAGTGATGGCAATTGTTGGACCAGCACCTTCAGGGAATGTTAAAGCCTCAATTCCAGTTATTAATGAAGGCGGTATTCCAGCAGTAGCACCAGCTGCAACATTGGATAATATTACCTTAAGTGAAGACGGTGAAGTATTCGATTATTTCTTCCGAGTGAGTTTTGCTGATTCTTACCAAGGTGAAGTAGCTGCTCAATATGTTGTGGATAATCTTGAAGTCGCTAAGGCAGTGATCGTTGAAGATCAGGCAGTTGATTATTCGTTAGGATTAAGTGGCGCATTTGAAGATAAATTTACAGAACTTGGTGGAGAAGTAGTTGCTAAACAGTCAGTACAATCAGGTGAGACAGATTTTTCAGCAGTATTAACATCGTTATTGGCACAAGATTTTGATGTTCTTTACCTTCCTATTTACTATACGGAAGCAGGATTATTTATCAAACAAGCAAGAGAAATGGGAATTACACAACCAATCGTAGGTGGAGATGGGTTCCATAGCCCAACTTTAGTTGAATTAGCTGAGATCCAAAATGCCAACGATATTTACTTTACGTCACATTTTTCTACTGAAAGTGAAGATCCAGCAGTTCAGGAATTCTTGAAAAATTATGAAGAAGAATATGGTCAAGAAGCAGACACATTCGCTGCATTAGCGTATGACGCAGCAAACTTAATATTTGATGCTGCGGAAAGGGCTGGAAAGGCTGATCCGGAAGCCATTAAAGATGCGATTGCTGCAACAGAGGATTTTGAAGGGGTTACTGGAACATTTGCAATTGATGAAAATCATGACCCAGTTAAACCAGCACTCGTATTAAAAATAGAAGATGGAAAAATAGTGTCTTCGGAAGCGGTTGAAGCAGAATAATTTGGAATCAATTTGTAAAAAGTATCAACTAGGCTATTAATTCTTTATACCTGAAAAACATTTCCGAAGTAATGTCTTTAAATAATTGTTCACATCTTGGAACAATAGAGTAGACAAATTTAAAAATCTTCGGAAATGTTTTTATTCTTTCATGTTTATATTTGTAGAGATAGATAAGATTCTATAGGATGTTCGCACTTATGAATAAGGTCATAAAATAAAGGGTAAAATAAACGCTTATTTATTGTTTAAATTCAATAAGCGAAAAATAAATAATCATTCGAATGGAAGGAAGGAATGGACAGATGCAAATATTTATGCAACAAATGATCAATGGCATTGCGTTAGGAAGTATCTATGCATTGATCGCGTTAGGTTATACAATGGTATATGGGACAATTCGTTTGATTAATTTTGCCCATGGAGATGTTTATATGATGGGAGCTTTTATTGGTTTTTATTTGATAACTGTTTTAGAAATAAATGTTGTTGTTGCAATGCTTGTGACGATGGTGGTGACGGCATTATTAGGAATGGTGATTGAACGCGTTGCTTATAAGCCGTTAAGAAATTCTTCTAGAGTAGCTGCATTGATTACAGCAATCGGTGTTTCGTATTTTTTACAAAATATTATGATTTATTTCTTAGGACCAGAAGTAAGAGCATTTCCATCACCAATTGAAACACAGATTTTTAAAGTGTTTGGAATCGTTATTAATTCAAAACAAATTCTTGTATTTGTAATAACAATTTTAATGATGATATTATTGAACATCATTGTTAATCGAACCAAGATGGGGAAAGCGATGCGAGCTGTCTCTGTTGACGCAGAAGCTGCTCAATTAATGGGAATTGATGTCGATCGTGTGATTTCATTTACTTTCGCATTAGGTTCCGCACTGGCAGGAATTGCGGGAATTTTAGTAGGTATTTATTACAATTCCATCCAACCTACCATGGGAACGGCCATGGGACTGAAAGCATTTATCGCCGCGGTCATTGGAGGTATTGGTTCTATTCCTGGTGCGATGATTGGTGGTTATCTCATTGGTATTTTAGAAACTATTGTGACGATAATGGGTGGATCAATGTATAAAGATGCAGTAGTATTTGGTTTATTGATAGTCATATTACTTGTTTTACCATCAGGATTATTTGGTAAGAATACGACTGAGAAAGTGTAGGTGAGCTTGTTGCAAAGATTACATAAAAGAAATATAGCGTGGTTGGGCCTCATAGTATTTGGATTTATTTTATTATATATCCTTAATGCAACAGGCATTATTCACTCTTACTATCGAATTACTTTAATGACGATCATGTTGAATATTATTTACGCTGTTGGCTTAAACTTAGTCCTTGGAGTGGCAGGGCAATTCTCGTTAGGACATGCAGGTTTTATTGCGATAGGAGCATATTCCGCTGCTATTTTTACGAAGCTTTTTACAAATAGTTATGTAGGATTGGGCATAGGAATGCTCGTGGGAGTTATAGTTGCCATTATTATTGCTTTATTAGTTGGTATTCCGACCCTTCGTTTAAAAGGAGACTATTTAGCGATTGCAACACTAGGAGTGAGTGAAATCATCCGGGTTGTTATCAATAACTGGCGTAGTGTGACCAATGGTCCCGCAGGTATTAGTGAAATACCGTCAATTACTAATTGGCAGTGGGTCTATGTTTTTATGGTTATTACGACAATTATTGTGCTTAATTATGTTTATAGTAGTACAGGTCGTGCGACACGAGCGATTGAACAAAATGAGATTGCCGCAGAAGCAATGGGAGTTCGTGTGACGCGATATAAAGTAGCTGCTTTTGTCATTGGAGCAGCAACAGCTGCAATCGGTGGGGCTCTTCAAGCAACGATGCTAGGGGTTGTAACACCGAAAGATTATTCTTTCAATCGTTCTATTGATATTTTGATTTTTGTTGTATTTGGTGGTATCGGTAGTTTCACCGGAACATTTATTGCTGCAATCGTTCTTGGGATTATTAATCTAGTTCTACAAGATTATGGTCAGCTACGGATGGTTCTTTACGCAGTTGCTTTGATTTGTATTATGATATTTAAACCAGGAGGTCTGTTAGGAACCAAAGAATTTCGATTTGGCCAATTAATGGATCGTCAGTCGGATAAGGAGGTCGTTTAGAGTGGATAATACATTGCTGAAAGTGACAGAATTAACGAAGCACTTTGGTGGGCTGACAGCTGTTTCAAATGTTTCTATGACACTCCAAAAGGGTGAATTGATTGGTTTAATTGGACCTAATGGTGCTGGAAAAACGACTTTCTTTAATTTATTGACAGGCGTATATGAACCATCAGAAGGCACGGTAGAATTAGCATCAGATAATCAATCAATGGAAGTGATTAATGGTAAATCACCAGATTATATTAATGGGCAAGGAATTGCTCGAACATTTCAAAATATACGTTTGTTTTCTGATTTAAGTGTGCTAGAAAATGTCATGATAGCGATGCACCGTGAAAAAGGACCATCGATGATCCATGCATTTCTTCGTACATCCACACATTATGAAACAGAACGACAAATGCGACATGATGCAATGAAATTATTAGAGATTTTTCGTTTAGCTGAACAAGCAGCTGAAACGGCTAAAAATCTATCCTATGGTCAACAAAGACGATTAGAGATTGTGCGTGCATTAGCAACTCAACCCAAGATATTGTTTTTGGATGAACCAGCAGCAGGTATGAACCCAGCAGAGACAGCAGAATTGACACAATTAATTTCACAAATTCGCGAACAATTTGATTTAACAATTGTTTTAATTGAACATGATATGTCATTGGTTATGGATATTTGTGAGCGTATCTATGTTTTAGAATATGGGCGTCTAATTGCCCAAGGAACGCCTGAAGAAATTCAGAACAATGAACAGGTTATTCAGGCATATTTGGGAGGTAATGATTGATGCTAACAGTCAAAGGTTTAGAAGTTAATTATGGTATGATTAATGCTGTAAGGGGTATAAATTTTGAGGTCAATCAAGGAGAAATTGTATCATTGATTGGAGCTAATGGAGCCGGGAAATCAACTATTTTAAGAACTATTTCTGGATTGGTAAAGCCTGCAGCAGGAGAGATTATTTATGAAGGAAAGAACCTCCTGGCGGATTCTCCTCGTCAAATTGTTCAAAAGGGAATCTCGCAAGTGCCAGAAGGGCGTCATGTTTTTAAAGGGTTATCGGTTGAAGAGAATTTAGAAATGGGAGCCTTTTTAAGAAAAGATAAGGATCAAATACAAAAAGATTATCAAGAAATTTATGAGCGTTTTCCGATATTAAAAGAACGTTTAAAACAGGATGCATCCACACTTTCAGGTGGTGAGCAACAGATGTTAGCCATGGGACGTGCGTTAATGTCTAAGCCTCGATTATTATTATTAGATGAACCTTCGATGGGATTGGCACCAATATTCATCAAGGAAATATTTAATATCATTGTGGATATACAAAAACAAGGGACCACAGTATTATTGATTGAGCAAAACGCAAATATGGCGCTTCAAATTTCTGACCGCGGTTATGTCCTAGAAACCGGTGAAATTATACTCTCAGGATCTGGTGAAGATTTACTAGCAAGTGATGATGTTCAGAAAGCATATTTAGGAGGATAATCAATGTATATTAAAGACTATATGACAACCGAATTGATTACAGTAAATCGGAATACAAGCATCGCCAAGGCAAATAGTCTCATGGATGCCCATGATATCAATCGTTTACCCGTGATTGAGAATAATCAGCTCGTAGGATTAGTGACGCGAGATATTGTTGTTAAAAATTCACCATCCGATGCGACGAGTTTAGATCGCCATGAGTTAAATTATTTGTTAGAAAAAGCTAAAGTTGAAGATATTATGATGCGCCAAGTCATCACTAAACAACCAGATACATTATTAGATGAAGCGGCAGCGACAATGGCGAATAATAATATTGGTGTTTTAGTAATAGTGGATGAACAATCAAATGTTGTAGGAATTATTACGGACAAGGATATTTTTAAAGCGTTTATTGATATATCTGGGTATTATACTAAAGGCACAAGCCTAGTGATTGAATTAGAAAAGGATCGTCAAGGAGTTATTGAGGAAATTGGCGATGCATTGGTTGAAACGAATCATAATTTAACACATATGCAAGTTTACCACCTTGATCAAGCAGTGCGAGTTGTTCTACATGTTGAGGCAGAAAATGTTTATGGACTGACAAAATCACTGACGGAAAAAGGATATGATGTCCAAACCGTTGTAAATCGTTAAAATAAAAAGTGTGAAAATCATTTATGATTCTCACACTTTTTTTATTAGGCATTTGTTACATTATGAAAGACATGTTGAACATCTCCATCCTCTTCCAAAGTATCAATGAGTTTTTCAAAAGAATCTAATTCGAGGCTAGTCAATGAGATTTCATTTTTTGGAACCATGGCGAGGTCTGCCATTTCAAAAGAACTTATATTCAAATCGGTTAGAGCATCACGTACATGGTTGAATTCAGAGTGAGCACTATAAACTACGATATTGTTATCTTCTCTAATGACATCAGATATCTCGAGATCTTTCTCGAGTAATGCTAGCATAATGTCTTCAGGATCCTCATTAGACTGGAAAACAAAGACTGCGAAATGATCAAATTGATAGCTAACCGCACCCGCTACTCCCATATTACCACCATTCTTATTAAAATGTGAACGAATATTTGCTGCGGTACGATTCACATTGTTAGTTAAAGCATCTACAATAATCATTGATCCATGGGGGCCGAATCCCTCATATCTTAATTCATCATAATCTTCATTGTCGCTTCCTTTATTGCTTTATCGATGATATGATTTGGAATATTGTATGTTTTCGCACGGTCAACAACAAACCGTAATTTTTGATTCAGATTAATATCAGGTTCTCCAGATTTAGCAGCCGCATAAATTTCTATGCCAAATTTTGCATAAATTTTTGATATGTCGCGATCTTTTTTACCTTTCTTTTCGCGGATATTCATCCATTTTCTCCCCATCTTCTCACACTTCTCTCTATAATATTGGTTTATTATAAACTTGTTTGAATGGGATGTTAAGAAGATTATATAAAAGTTTTACTAAAAAGTGAATTCATTTTAGAGTTTAAAAAGCATTATATAATGATCATTGATGAGCATTTAATAAATAAAATAAAACTCTGAAATAATTAGAGTGATAATTATTTCAGAGTTCAATGAACTATTTAGATACTGGTTCAGGATACATTTGGTTGATGCGTTCTTGTACTTCCTGATCATTTACAAAATCTTCATATTTCGTATTAATGCGGTCATATGCCCCTGTAGGGGTAATTTCAATGATGCGATTGCAAGTTGTATTCATCACTTCATAATCATGTGATGCAAGTAAAATTGATTCTTTGAACTTAATAAGTCCCTCATTAAGAGCAGTAATGGACTCTAGGTCTAAGTGATTGGTTGGTTGATCAAGAACAAGTACATTCGCTTTGGATAACATCATTTTAGATAGGAGACAGCGAACTTTTTCGCCACCTGATAAGACATTGACTGGTTTCATGACATCTTCGCCTGAAAAGAGCATCCGGCCTAAGAAACTTCTTAAGAAAGTGTTGTCTTGTTCGTCTTTATCTGCATATTGTCGTAACCAATCAACAATGGGTAAATCATTTCCATCGAACTCATCTGCTGAATTACGAGGTAAATAAGTTTGAGTTGTTGTAACGCCCCATTCAAATGATCCAGCATCAGGTTCCATCTCACCCATCAATATATCAAATAATGCTGAAATAGCATTGTCATTTCGACTAGTGAAACCTACTTTGTCATTAGGACTCAGTGTAAATGTCACATTATCAAAGAGAACCTCGCCATCGATAGTTTTTGATAATCCTTCGACTCTTAATAAATCATTTCCAATCTCTCGCTCTGGGCTAAAGCCGACATATGGGTAACGGCGAGAAGATGGTTGGATATCATCCAGAGTGATTTTGTCTAGTAATTTTTTTCGTGAGGTAGCTTGTTTGGATTTGGAAGCATTGGCTGAGAATCTAGCAATAAATTCTTGTAATTCTTTAATCTGTTCTTCTTTTTTTGCATTTTGATCAGCAGCTAATTTCGCTGCAAGTTGACTAGATTGCAACCAAAAATCATAATTCCCAACATAAATTTTAATTTTTCCGAAGTCAACATCTGCCATATGTGTACAGACAGTATTTAAAAAATGACGGTCATGAGAAACCACGATGACAGTATTCGGAAAGTCGATAATAAAATCACTTAGCCAATCGATTGCTGCTGCATCAAGCCCATTTGTCGGCTCATCTAATAATAGATTATCAGGATTACCAAAGATTGCTTGTGCTAATAAGACTTTGATTTTATCTGCTTCAATTAATTCACGCATGTATTTATGGTGAAGTGATCGATCAATTCCTAAACCTTGTAGCATATCTGCTGCCTGAGCTTCAGCTTCCCATCCGCCCATCTCTGCGAACTGAGCTTCTAAGTCCCCGGCGCGAATACCATCTTCATCTGAGAAATCTTCTTTCATATAAATCGCGTCCTTTTCCACCATAACATCATAAAGTTCTTTGTGGCCCATCATCACCGTATCAATAACAGTTTCATCCTCATATGCATAATGGTCTTGAGAGAGCACTGCGAGACGCTCATTAGGGTCCATGGAAACATTCCCAGTAGTGGGGGCAATTTCACCGGAAAGTATCTTTAAAAAAGTGGATTTACCTGCACCATTAGCACCAATGACTCCATAACAGTTTCCTGGGGTAAAAGTAATATTTACATCTTCGAATAATTTTTTATCTGGAAATACGAGACTAACATTTGAGACATTAATCATCTACGAATCCTCCTTAAAAGGGTTGTTTTTACTCAGCCTATCATACCACATTCTATCTATGAAAGGTCAAGATTTTAAGGTTAATCGATAATAGAGTGTATTGATTTTCGCTGAAAAATCCTGAAAACTTCATATTTCTGCGGTATAATTGTCAAACAAAGGGGGAGTCATCATGAAAAAACCTATCATGTTAACATGTGGCGCACTTGTATCTTTGACAATGTTATTTGTCGATACTGCTACACCTGTATCATTTGTGCATTCGACTTATGCCCAAGAAATAAATACAGACAATGTTACTATAGATTCAATTAAACAAGATTTGTTAGAGAATGAACCCATCAATGCGGAACAGCTTCGACAAGTTCCAGATGATTTATTAATGACTTATTCTCATGAAGCGGCATCGAATCCGTTAGTAACCAATGAAGCAGAACATATTAAAGCGATTTATGAATTAATAGCGAATTATACACCATCCTTGGGACTCGTAATTGGCGAAGATTATGATGCTTATAATAGAGTAGTTGATGCAATTACTGATCAAGCTTCCTTCACTGCTGATCAATTAAAAGCTGTGGAATCTACGGAACTACTTGATAAATATCGAGAAACTATGTCTAACAATGGTGATAATGTTGGGGAGACGATTATCGCCATTGAACCTTGGATTCAATCAGAGATTGAAGCTTATGAAATGAGAGAAGCTGAAGCTCAAAATAGTGAAGAAATAGTTACTGAAGAAACGGAAGCCGAAAATGAAACAAACAGTTCAAATGATGAGTCATTAACGGATAGCGCTGGAGATTCTGAATTGGAATCCGAAGAATCGAATCAAGTAGATGATTCCACTGAACAGTTAGAACAATTGTCACGGGAAATAATAGGACAAACACCAATAACAATGGAACAACTATCTGCTATTCCAAATGATACATTAAAAGAACTACTCCAAGTGCCGCTCGAATCGGAAGAAGATTTTCGTTATATATTTAATCAGTTATTGTTGAGTTCGCCTGAAGTTTTTCAATCAGAAATTCGTGAAATTAGATCAACGTTAGTGGAAGCACACCAATTGAATCCAGATTCATTGAATCAACTTGTCACTGATGAGGAATTATTATGGTCTAAATGGGAAGTTGAAGAGCAAATGGGTGAAGATTATGAACAGTTAGCTCTTGACCTAGTGGATACTTATCAAGTAGAGCGAGACACAGATACAACATTGAAATATTCGTCTGATGCGATTCGGTCGATGTTAATTCAACAAACACCCATGACACCTGAACAATTAAATCAAATTACAGATGAGCAACTTAAAGCAACATTGCCTGAACAAGCGGATGAATTAGTGATTAGTGATGCTTTCAATCAGTTAGTTAGTGATGTTCCGGAAGTATTTGAATCTGAGGTCCAACGCTTCACAGATGCACTGACGGTTCAAGAACCGTTGCTAGATTCTAATTCATTGAAGGCAAATGTCTCTGCGATTGATCTTTTATGGACAGAATATCAAGTTTGGCATGAAGATAGTCAAGAAAATATTCCGCGAATGGCAGAAGTGTTGATTGAGAATTATGATGTTTTACCAGGCGAACTTATTGATGCGAGTGATTCAAGTCAAAGTATCAGTGATTCTCAGGAACAGTCGGATGTTGATGAATCTTCTTCTGACGAAAGAATAGCCTCTGAAATCGTTCAAGACTATGCATGGCGAACAAAATTGATTCAAGAAACACCGATTATTCAAAGTCAACTTGATTTATTCTCTGATGATGAGCTCGTAGACGCTACTGATAGTCTCAATGAATCTCCAACAGCTGTGTTATTGTATGATGCATTAGTTGAACAATATCCAGAACGGTTCACATCAGAAATTAATCGAATAAAAGAAGAATTGAAGGAATATTCGATAGATCTCCCTTCCTTAGAAAATAAAATAACAGATGACCAATTATTGTGGCGGGAATATGAAATTTATTTAAGAGAAGGGCAAGAAGATTTAGAAGTTTTGAGTGAGGATCTTATTAATACTTACGGAAGTGATATTGTGGATAACTCAACACAATATAATGATGTAAAAGAACAATTGGTCTCAAACACACCTATGACAGAGGAACAATTTGGACAGTTTTCTAATGAGACCATTTTCGATTACGTAAGCCGCTTATCTTCAGATGATGTCAAAGGCTTATTCGATCAATTAGCTAAAGATTTCCCGGAAGTTTTTGAAGAAGAAGCAATAAAATTACGTGAACAATTAGTGGATCAGACGAACATCGATGCAGATTCTCTTGGTGATGTAACTGATGCAACACTATTATGGCAGGCTTATCACGTGATGCATCAATCAGAAGAAAACATTACGATACATGAAGTGGATAGTAAACTACTATTAAATCAATTAGTTGAAAACGATATTGTCGGTGTGATGGAAAGCGAATCGGAAAGTGAAAAAACTGATTCAGAACCTACTATTAAAACTGATACGCGAACTGGTGTTGAAGTAAATCCTGGAAATGAACCAAAAAATTCACAGAACACAGAACTGACGCCTGGTGCGAATGCCTCGTTTCCAGAGTTGAGTAGTGAATCTTCATCAATAGAGTCACAATCTTCAGAACCAGCTTCAGAGGAAAGAAATTTACCACTGACAGGTGAACGGTCACCATGGTTTTATATTATAGCTGGTGGTGCTATTCTCGTTGTTGCATTGCTCCTGCTCCTTTCTGGTAGACGTCGAAAATAAAATAATAGCATCCTGAGTTAACAGGATGCTTCTTTTATTAATTAGCGTTTTGTAGTGAATCAATGATTTGGACAACATGCTCATTTGTTAAACTGTAACGAACTTTTGTACCATCACGTTTCGCAGTAACGATATTACCAGCTTTTAACTTTGCTAATTGCTGTGAAACTGTAGCTTGAGGCAACTCCAATGCATCTACAATGGAACCGACATTTAAGTATTCTTCATCTTTAAGAAGTCGGATAATAGACAAACGGATAGGATGCCCCATCAGTTTAAATATTTGGACTAATTCATTATTTTCATCTAGTAAAGCCATGCTTAGATCCTCCTTAAATTTGATATGTGGATTAGAATAGCTCCTTTATTTCAGGGTATCGCTATCTGATAATACACTTATTGTTTTAATTATTCGCCCAATAAGACATTATACACATATTTGTGGTAAAATAACAGTAAAATGTTATCAAGATTATTATAAAAATATCAAATTTTATTTTTTCTTTATGATAAGCTGGAATGAATTATCATAATTATTCTATTTATGGGTTTAAAATATGACTTTAAATTTCAGCGCATCATTAAACAGTTTAAAAATAGCGTATGAACGCGCTATAATTGAGTAATATTACATAAAAAAGAATAATAGAAAATTTAGATTTACAATAGATGATAATATTTATTTCAATAACAAGTATATTTTATAAAAGATACGCATCATTGAAATATTATTATTATATAATAAAATTTGCACGATGCAATGAATAAAGTTTGTAGAATTGATGAAGACAATGTTACAAAAATAACGTCAATTCTAATCAATTTTATTTCGACTGATGTCTCATTGACAAAAGTAATTTGACACTAACAGATTTTTCAAAAGACTTTAACAGGTATTCAATAAGGAGTAGATAATGGGATTAGAAGTAAAAAATATGTCAAGTGGTTATAGACAGATACCGGTACTGAAGGACATAGACTTTTCGATCGAATATGGAGAAATAGTGGGGTTAATTGGTCTTAATGGAGCAGGTAAATCAACGCTTTTGAAGACAATTTTAGGATTACTTATCCCTCAAAAAGGGACAATAACAATAGATAGTCATACAATCCTTGATGATCATTCACGATATGCACAGCACATTGCATATATTCCAGAAACTCCTGTGCTCTATGAAGAACTGACATTAAAGGAGCATATCGAAATGACAGCGTTGGGTTATAATATCTCTGTTGAAGAGGCGCTAAAGAGAGCAGAACCACTCTTGAAAATATTTCGACTAGAAAATGTGATGAACTGGTTTCCGATACATTTCTCAAAGGGAATGAAGCAAAAAGTGATGATTATTTGTGCATTGATAACAGATGCTAAAATATTTATTATTGACGAGCCTTTTTTAGGTTTAGATCCATTAGCTATTCGTGATTTTATTGCTTTATTAAAAAAACGTGCGTCAGAAGGCAGTGCTATTTTGTTTACGACACATATGCTTTCGATTGCTGATGAGTTGTGTGATTCTTATTTGTTATTAAGTAACGGATATCTAGTAGGACAAGGTAATTTAACTTCTTTAAGAGAGCAATTTCGGAATGAAGATGCTTCCTTAGAAGATATTTATTTTGCTATGACAGATACAAAAGCACCCCTTTCCGTTGACAAGGGGGATGGATAATGGGAACTTTAAATACTCTATGGAAAAAACGCTTAACGAATTATCTAAAAGAATTGGGCAAGTATGGAAAATTAATCTTTAATGACCACTTATCCATTATTCTTTTTGTATTATTTGGATTCGGAGCGATGGCATACCAAGATTTATTGACGCGAGTATCAACTTTACTACCGGGTCAAGAGGCAGTACCAATTATTATTTTGAGTCTTTTTTTGCTTTCATTAGCTTTTATGATTGGTGAGCCATTATGGTTAACTAAACGGGCTGATATTAGTTATTTGTTTCCAAAAGGACATGAATTTGATTGGTATTGGTTGAAAGGATCAATTATTGGAGATATCATGCCAATGATTTTTATAATTGTGGTGGGGATTTTAATCTATCCCTTTATAGTGAACGTTACATTTTGGACAATGTCATCAATGTGGCTGTTTTTATTTTGGTTGATATTAGCTCGATGCATAAGTCGCTTAATTTACTATTTAGGAATTTACCAGACTTCTTTTAGTAAATTCATGCGTTCACGTTTCATTCATGTTTTATGGTTTGTTATTTTGATGGCTTGTTTATTTTTACTGCCACTAACTATTGGGAATAGCATTGTCGGGTTTGTTTTCTTGGGATTATCAGTGTGGATTTTTTGGCAAATGCGACAAAGAAAACAATTTGCCATTGATTTTAAATATGTCGTCAAAAAGGAAGAGCAAAGGCAAGCAAATTTTTATCGATTTCTATCCTTATTTGTAGATGTGCCAATCATTAAACCAGAAATTAAACGACAACAATTTTTAGATCGTTTATTTTTGAGTTTGCCACAATTAAATCGAAACCGTTATGGTTTTTTGTTTATCAGACAATTATTTAGAAATAGTTTATATCGCTCAGTATGGGTAAAGGTTACTCTATTCATGGCATTACTGATATTTGTGATGGAAATTCCTTGGTTGATTGGGACAGCCGGAATTATTGGTATGTTCATGACGATTATTCAATTATTACCTCTATTAAATAGCTATGATCAGCATCCTTTCCAACAAATTTACTCGAATGATCACGATAACAAATTAAAAGCATTTCAACAGTCTATTGCTATTATATTTTTGATTCAATTATTCTTATTTTTTACGAGTGCTTTCTTAAAATCAGGATTGCAATTTTGGCTAATAATTATTTTATTAGTTTGGAGCATCGTTCTTTTAGGAATAGTTTATGTTTATGTGCCCTGGTGGAGTCGACGAGACATGAATCATAGACGAAAATAAATAGTCAAAGCAAGATCATGGTTAACATTCTGCAATATTAACATCTTTCTTTATATTAATCTGAGTTATGAAGGATAAACAATAAACTTGCCCCCTAGAGTTGGTTCAATGAAACCTGCTCTAGGGGGCGAGTTGTGTATATGTTCTATTTATACTTGAGAATGTTATGAGAGTATTGGATTAAATAGAAGAATATTCAATCGAATTATTTATCATTCGTTCCTAATAGTCGCAATCCATTTAAAATGACTAAAATTGTAGAGCCTTCGTGAAAGATGACTCCTGTCGGTAGATCGAGCCAACCTAATAGATTTAAAATGATTAGCACAATGATTACACCCACAGCAAAAATAATGTTTTGTCGTATAATTTTATTGAGCTTACTACTTAATTCGAAAGTATAATATAATTTTTGGAGGTTGTTTTCGACCATCACGATATCTGCCGATTCCATTGCAATAGAAGAACCACTTCCCATAGCAATTCCGATATCTGAATTTGCTAAAGCTGGCGCATCATTGATACCATCTCCAATCATCGCAATGATTCCTTCTTCATTAGCTTTCTGAGCCTCAAAAATATGATTGATTTTATCTTCGGGTAATAAACCAGCATAATAATGATCTATATTTGTTTGTTCCGAAACTAATCGAGCTACTTGTTCATTGTCTCCTGTTAACATAACCACATTCACTCCGGCCTTCTTAAATTGAATGACCGCTTCGATGGCTTGGGGGCGAATTTGATCCTCGAGAGCAAAATAGCCGACTATCTCCTGATTACGTCCTACGAAAATGGTTGTTAAATGGGCCATTATTTTCTGACGATAATTATTTGGGTCATCATAATCATCAAATGCAGATGGTTTTCCAATAGTTAAGTGCCCCATCTTCATCCCTTTCCCAGGAATTTCAAGCACTTCGTCCTCTGTTTGTTTGTACGGTGAAACATCTTTAAATTTTTGGATAATGGCTTTCGCGATAGGGTGATTTGAGTGTTGTTCCATATAAATAACATGAGGTAAAGTTGATTCTTCAATCACGTAATCTACTACATCAAAACTACCAAAGGTTAAAGTACCTGTCTTATCAGAGAATAAAACGGAAGTATCTGCTAAGGCTTCTAGTGTAGCGCCCCCCTTAATTAATACTCCATTTGTGGCTCCGTTGCTGATTGCAGACAATGTAGCTGGTGTAGCGGAAGCTACAAGAGCACAAGGACTCGCTACCGTTAATAATACCATTCCACGATAAAACGCTTCTTGAAAAGAATAATTAGCGAAAGCCATCAATAAAAAGATAAATACAGGCACAGCGATAAGAACACCAATGACATATTTACTTTCGAATGTATCAATGAAACGGGCAACCTTGGAAGGCCTTGTTTGTGCTTCTTCCACCATGCGAACGATATTTGAAAATACCGTCTGATCACTCGTTTTGTTCACTGTTAACTGAAAAGCATTTCCTACATTAACTGTTCCTGCGAAGATTTCTTCGCCTTGTTCTTTAGTGACCGGAATAGATTCACCTGTTAAAGCCGCTTCATTTATCATTGCGGTTCGATCTAATATACCATCAATTGGAATATTGCTACCTTTAGCAACTAATACACGGTCACCGATTTGTAGTTGATGTGTTTGGACCATTTTTGTTTCATGATCATTAATGATTAATTCGGCAGTATCAGGAACTTGTCCCATTAATTCTGTAATTGACGCAGTGGATTTATCATTAACATAATCTTCTAATACTTCCGCCCCTGCGAAAATTAATAATAACATGGCACCCTCAGATTCATAATTAATCAATACTGCCCCCAAGGCTGCTAAAATCATTAATAAGTCAACGTTAGGTCTTTTAGAAGTAAAGGTTTCGTTAACGGCTTCTTTGGTAGCGTAGAATCCTAAAAAGAAAATAGCAAAATAGAAAATAATTCGACTGTACTCCGAATCGAAAAACTGAAAGATAAATCCTATAACAGTTAATAAGAAACCGATAAGGAGAAATTGTGCAGGTCGATTTTTTCTAAAATAGCGAGACATTATCAACACTCCCTTCTTTAGAATGATTATAAATTATATCGAGTTAAATAGCAAGTCTTTTTATAATTATTCTAATTAAGGATCAATTGATAATGAAGATTATGGAATCATACATAATATAGAAGAAATGGAAAGAGGGAACATTTGATCGGAATAAGAGTATTCAGAACTAAAGAAAATTCCGAAAGTATATTATTATAATGAATGTGTTAGAATAAGTTATATACATTTTATTAATGATGGGATGGTGGAATGATGAATAAAGAATTATTAGTTGAATTGACAGAAGCTCGTGGAGTGGCTGGACATGAAAGTCCAGTAAGAGAATTATTTAAAGAAAAAACACAAGACCATGTTGATGATTTCGTTCAAGATGGACTGGGTAGTTTGTATGGTAAGTTAGCTTCGTCAACATCAAGTGGGCCAAAAATAATGGCAGGGGCTCATTTTGATGAAGTAGGTTTTATGGTTAAACAAATTACTAAAGAAGGTTTTATCAAATTTGTCACAGTGGGTGGATGGTGGAGCCAAGTAGTCTTAGCCCAAGAAGTAGAGATATTAGCTTCGAATGGGAAAGTTTACCATGGTATTACTGGATCAAAGCCACCACATGTATTAACAGCAGAAGCTAGAAAGCAACCGATGAAAATGGAAGATATTTTCATTGATATCGGAGCACAGTCTAAAGAAGAAGTTGAAGAATGGGGAATTCGTCCCGGTGACATGATTACACCATATATTAAAACGAGACGGATGAATCCAGATTCGCCTTTCTTATTAGGTAAAGCATGGGATAATCGAATAGGAGTCGCCGTTGCGATTGAATTAATCAAACATTATCATCAGCAAGAGCATTCGAATGAATTGTATCTGGGCTCTAATGTGCAAGAAGAGGTTGGATTACGAGGAGCGAAAACAGCTGCCAATATGATTAAACCTGATATTGCTTTTGCTTTAGATACAGGAACAGCTGGAGATACCCCAGGAATGACACCTGATGAAGCAGATTCTGAATTAGGCAAAGGCCCACAAATTATTATTTATGATGCTTCGATGATTCCACATAAAGGTTTACGTGATTTTGTTATTGGATTATGTGAAGAACATGATATTCCTTATCAACCGACTGTCATCCAAGGTGGTGGAACAGATGCTGGCTCATTCCATCAATCAAATGATGGGGTGCCTTCTCTTGCAATTACAGTACCTGTAAGATATTTACATTCTCATACATCGGTTATTCACGAAGATGATTATACAAATACAATCAAATTAATGAAATTAATTATAGATAATTTGGATGAATCAGCCTATGAAAGAATTATTAATAATGGATAGAAAGAGGATTATATGATATTTGTAGATAATGGTAATAATTATGATGCAGCAACAAACATTGCTTTAGAAACTTATTTGGTTGAAAATCGATTAGTCGATGAACCAATTTTACTTTTCTACATTAATGCCCCTTCGATTATTATAGGAAGAAATCAAAATACAATTGAAGAAATTAATCAACCTTATATAGAAGAGAAAGGAATTCAAGTCGTTCGCCGCATGTCAGGCGGAGGGGCTGTGTATCATGATCGCGGGAACTTTTCTTTTTGTTTTATTAAAGATGATGATGGGTCGTTCCGAGATTTTCAGAGTTTTACTAAACCAGTGATAGATGCGTTGCAAAGCATGGGAGCAACATCTGCTGAATTGCAAGGTCGTAATGATTTATTAGTAGATGGAAAAAAATTTAGTGGCAATGCGATGTATGCTAGGGACGGTCGTATGACTGCACATGGAACCATTCTTTTTGATGCAGATCTAGAAGAAGTAAATAATGCTTTGAAGCCTAGAAAAGCAAAAATTGAATCTAAGGGAATAAAGTCAGTGCGTTCACGTGTGACAAATATTAAGCCTTATGTTGATGAAAAATATCAAAATTTATCGACAGAAGAGTTTAGAGATTTGTTATTGCTAGAGATATTTAAAGTTGATTCTAAAGAAGAAGTGCCTGAATTGAAACTCACTCCAAAGGATTGGGAAGGTGTTAAAAAAATTCGTGATGAACGAATGGGGAACTGGGAATGGAATTATGGTAAGTCTCCAGACTTTGATGTACAACATTCGAATAAATTTCCATTCGGATTTGTCGACTTAAAATTAAATGTTTCGCAAGGTAAAATAAAAGATGCTAAAATTTTTGGAGATTTCTTTGGTCTAGGTGATATTTCAGATGTAGAAAAAAACCTAGTTGGAACGAAGTACGAACGCAAGGCAATGATTGAATCAATAGAGGACTTGGATATTAAAAAATACATCGGAGATATCAGTCCAGAAGAATTAATTAATCAACTATTAGCGTCATAATATGAAACTCTACAGATTATTCTGTAGAGTTTTTATTTTTCTGTTGACACAAATTTCAAGCCATGCTATATTATTACTTGTCGCCAAGAGGCCGTCATATTTTTGAAATAATTTCAAAAAGTGCTTGACAACTTTGAGACGGTGATGTTATATTAGATAACGTTGCGCTAGCGACCCACCGAAACAGGAAAGA
>JACBXP010000007.1 GCA_015863185.1 Aerococcaceae bacterium DSM 111020 | reverse complement strand
ATTTCGATTTATTCTGTGTGTAGCGTTCAAAATAGTCACGAATAGTGCCGCCTTTCTTAAGGAAGTTGACAACGTTATAGATGGGGTGATTGGAACGTCCAAGCTTTTTTGCGATATCACAGGCTTTATAACCGATATCAAAATAAGCTTCTATCCATCCGAGTTCTTTCATGCTAAGATGTGTGTAGGTCATTTGTGTCACTCCTCTAATTTTCGTGGTTGGAAATTTGATTTGAGTGTACCACAAATGGTTTATTTATTTTTCTAGCTTAATTTTACAATTCAAGCAATAAAACATTGTCTAAATAAAAAGGAGAGATATTGATGTTTATGGTTCATCTTCTATACATTGGAGAGGAAATTCTTGCGCAATTATTCATGAAGGAAATGATGGAATTCGGTCTGGTTGATCATATTCGCCAACAAGAGGGAAACATTTCTTATGCCTATTATATTCCTGTCGATGATCCTCATAGTATCCTATTGGGTTGATCAAGCTGCCCTTGATCGTCATCACCAATCACCCATGATGATTGAAATTGCTATATTACGTAAAAAATACGGATTACGCTTTCAAGTCAACGTTATTTGCCAGAGCAGTAATCATTTATTTGAGATTGTGTTATTCCAAAATACATTCTCTATTTTTATTTACGAATTTCTAATTTGTTCACGATAAAAAAAGCAGGCAAGTGCCTGCTCTTCATCAAAGTTCTGACATTTATTCTAAACCAAGATTTTCTCGATGTGCTTGACTGGCATTTTCGAGTGAATTTGGTTCAACGATTTCATAATAGATGCCATCAATTGTTTCCCCATAACTTTCTAAAGGAACTGCCTCAGCAGTATTCGACATTGAAGTAAAGCTATCTTTTAATGTAGCTAAATCAGATAAACCAACATCTAATTTAATATATTCTTGAGCTACTTTCAAAAACTCCGGCATCTTTGAAGCATTAGCGGGACTCAAACCTTCTTTTATAATTTCACGAATCACTTCTTGAGCACGTACTTGCCGAGCACTGTCACCACCCGAAGTATAACGTTCACGAACATAAGCTAGCGCTCCTTCACCGTCTACTTCCGTTGGTACTCCAGCTTCAAAGTAGTATCCATTCAATTCAAAATTCGTATCAGGAACAACCGTTATTCCACCCACTGAATCAACTAATTCAATGAAACCTCCCATATCTACCGCAATGGTATGATCAATCGGTATATTCAAGAAATTAGCAACTGTGTCTGCGGACATATTTGTTCCACCAAAAGCATAGGCATGGTTAATTTTATCCATAAACCCTTCGCCTACTATTTCAGTATAACTATCACGAGGTATACTCGTCATCAATGTTGTCTCCGTATTCGGATTGACTGATGCCACCACAATAATATCAGATCGTCCGACATCCTCGCGCCCATATTCACCAGTATCCACACCGAGCATCAGGACTGTAAAAGGATCCGATACCTTCTTTTGAGTTTCAGCGTTAATTCCCTGAACCTGGCAAAACAATCCTAAACCTAGCAAAAAAAGAAATAAAATTTTTTTTATTTTCCGTTTCAATATTCCACCCCATCTCATCTTATCGTTTTGATTATACCACATAGCAAGAATATTAAGAATAAGAAATGTGTCAATCTCACCTTTTACAAACAATAAATCAATCACATTTTTTCTTATCGATCAATCCAATGATATAATCCAATCAAATAACCATAAAAATATATCACTTCTCTTAGTGCAGGCATCCATAATCTGGGATTCTGATACCATGGCTTAGCTACACCATTGTGTTGATGATAGGAAGCGACATAATTTAAATCAAACCCATATTCTCGGTTCACTCGTTCATAAATTAAGCGGGTTCGTAATTGATGATAATCAGAAGTGACCACAATAGCTGAAGTAAAACCAAATTCATCCATCATTTTTAATGTATTTGTCGCATTAGTATAGGTACTGGTAGCATGTGGTTCTTCGATCACATGATCTGGTGCAATTCCTAAGGAAATATATGCGACTTGAGACGGTGGTTCTAATGGAGATACGATAATCTTATTAGACCTTGAATAATCTTGCCAATACAATACCCCAGCTCGATAATCCCGATCAATACTACCGGATGCGACAATAATGACATCAGACTCTCTTGGACTCTCACTTGTATTTAAATTTATCAGGATAAATAAACTCACGATTGTGAATACTATTATCCCACCAATGAACCATTTCATAACAGTTTTCATTTTCTCTTATCTTTCTTTATCTTTTATTAATTTATTATACCATTAAGCAATGTATAAGAAATTATTTCACTTTTAAAAAGAAACTTTAACGTGCTTTTGTTTTACACCTTAAATTGCGTTATGTTTAAAGAAAGATATAAACCCCGTCAAAAGTTAAAGTGTTCTAACTTTTGACGGGGTCATTGATCATTAAATTAGTTTAGCTGATTTTGCCTTTAGTTTATTTGAATTCACCAACAAAGTTTTCAGAGACACCATTTTCTTGACTATATACTTCATGACCACGAACATAAGTAGCAGCAACTTGCGCACCAATTTCGCGTCCAATATATGGTGAAATCTTGTTACGATATTCTAAATCTTCTGCTTCCAAAATATAAGGAGCATCTGGTTTGATTAAGACGATATCAGCATCCATCCCTACTGCGATTGAGCCTTTTCCTTCAATTCCAAAGCGACGCGTCGGAGCTGTAGCGATAATATCAGCAAATTGTTCTAGTGACATTCCTCGTTTTTGAACAGCTTCATCGAAGAATATATCTACATCATTTTGTAATCCAGCAATACCACCCCATGCATCAAAGGCATTCTCGGTGTCTTTCAAATCTGGTGTACAAGGTGAATGGTCAGATACTTGAGTGAGGATGTGACCGTCGAATAATAATTCCCATAATCCATCTTGTTCACGTTGACCACGAATCGGTGGGGAACATTTAGCTGTATTACCAATCGCATCTATTTCATCCGTTGTAAAGTATAGATAATGTAGACAAGTCTCACAAGTAACATCCACACCTTCAGCACGTGCTTTAATCACTTCTTCGACACCTTCCGGACAAGCGATGTGACAAATATGGATGTGGCAACCTGTCTCTTTTGCGAAAAGAATCGCACGACGAATAGGTTCTACTTCTGTAAAGATTGGGCGTGTCGCAACATATTCGGATAGTTTTGATTGTCCTTGGGAACGAGCGATTTCTCCTAAACGATCTGTAATCGCAGCATTTTCAGCATGAATGGCTAATACTTTTCCTGTTTCAGCGATTTGGCGCATTCCTTCATAAAGTGAATAGTCATCTACATTCATGAAGTCGCCCTCAATTGAGCGATCACCACATGTAGCCATGAAACATTTAAATGCCGAAACGCCTGCTTCATCTAATTCTTGAATCCCGCCATTTTCAATATTGTAAGGCACTAAACCACCAAATGAATAAACATCTGATAATAATTTTCCTTCTCCTGCCTCAAATTTGATTTTAATGGTTTCAGCATCAGTTGTAGCAGGAACTTGATTCAATGGCATTTCTAAGAATGAAGTAACGCCACCCTTAGCAGCTGCTGATGTCCCTGTCACATAACCTTCCCATTCATCACGGTAGCCACCGCCTGGTTCAGTAATGTGAACATGTGCATCAAACATTCCTGGGCTGACAATTAAATCCGTTGCATCAATCACTTGTTCCGCTTCAAAGTCATGACCAATCGCAGCAATTTTACCATCTTTAACGGCTACATCCGCCTCTACAGTGCCACTCTCTAAAATGACTTTTCCATTTTTGATGACCAAATCATATTTCATAATTTTTCCTCCTAATTTCGCAAACATTACTGATTGCTACTAAATTTTTTTAATAACCAATAAATAATAAACGCTGTTACAAATCCTGAAATCCAAGCAACATCTGAAAGAACTTTAAGTGCAGGAACAAATTGTCCGATAATGGATAATGCAAGACCAATTAGGGTGGCAATATATGCTTGTACATTGACACCACGATATCTTGATGCCTGATCATCAGCATAATATAATTCATCCATATCAATATGACGTTTGTTAACTAGATAATAATCAGCAACCATCACACCTGCCACTGGTCCTAACAAGGCTCCAATTAAATTAAGGAAGACCAGAATGGCTCCTCCGCCTGACATAAAGCGCCAAGGTTGGATCAAGAATGATACAATCCCTGCAATCCAGACACCTTTTTTGTAATCAATCGCATTTGGTAAGAGTGCGGATAATTGATATCCCGCTGGCAAAATATTTCCTGTGGCATTCGTTGAAATAGTCGTTAACAAGAATACCCCTGTAGCAATAATAACTGCTGGAATATTATCCCATTCTTGAATGAAATCAAGGACTCCATTTCCTGAAGTGGGTGCTCCATAATGGATGGTTCCACCAATAATGATAATGACAGACATAATCGCAAAGATTAGATGCCCTACAAATAATCCAGATATTTGCCCTGTGGATTGTGCTTTTTGAGACTCAGCATCTTTCGTGAAATCAGCTACTGACACTCCAGGTGCAGCCCATACTCCTAGAAATGAAGCTGCGATAATGAGAAACGCATAAATCGGATTAACACCACTTGTCACTGTTTCATATGACATAATCGCGCCAATGCCTCCACCGACATTGATTGCCCATATTGTCATCCCACCGAACACAATAAAGATAATTGGCGATAACACAGCAGTAAATTTATTTAAGACGCCTCCACCACCTAGACCAACAGCCATGTTCAATGCCCAGAAAATTGCGAAACAAATTAAGACTGGAATCGTAATACCTAACACTTCTTGTCCGCCACCGATGTCCAAAAATCCAGGCCATATTCGAGAGATTAGAATGGCAAGTGCCGCAGCACCCGTATAGGTTTGAACACCAAACCAAGCTATCGCCGCAACTCCTCCTCGAAGGAATCCTGGTAATTTGGATCCCGCACTTCCATACGTCGAGCGTAAATGCATCGCAAATGGGATTCCATATTTAGCTCCAGCATGACCATTCACTGTCATGAATAATGCTACAGCCAAACCTCCCAATGTAATTCCTATAATGGTATTTAATGGGGATAAGCCCAATGCTAAGAACCCAACAACTGCTGCATAGTTTGGTATATTATGAATCGATCCTTGCCAAAGTGTAAAATAATTACTTGTCGAAGATATTCTTTCTTCTGGTGTCTTTGGCAACATGTCCTCATTTACATAGCCACGTTCTCTATACCTCGCCTTATCTTCCGGAGTTACAACCCCTTCATTTATTGTCATCTTTCGACCTCCTTTATTTATTAATATGCTAGTTTATAAAGGGCAGCTGCTAACGCTTTGATCCCTTCAGCAATATCTTCTGCATTAGTATGTTCTTGCGGATTATGACTAATTCCATCAATTGAGGGAACAAAAATCATCCCTGTAGGAACATGTTGTGCAAATATTTGTGCATCATGTCCTGCCCCTGAATGCATTAATTGATAATTCAATTCATTCTCCTCACAAACTTCTTCAATTAATTGAACGATTTTAGTATCCATTGGAACGGGCGATTCATCCATCCAAAGATTGATTTCAATTTCTAGGCCCATTTCTTCAGCCGTTTTCGTCATTTCTTCCTCAAGTTCAGCAGTGAAACGATTTAATACTTCTTGATCGGTATGACGACAATCAATTGAGAACGATGCTTCTCCAGGGACCACGTTCACCACATTTGGCACCGCGTCAATCCTTCCAAATGTTAAAACTAATGGATTCCCTTCAGCTTTAGCTTTATCAATACCATTTACAACAATGCGTGAGAAACATTCTACTGCATCATGTCGATATTCCATCAATGTCGTTCCTGCATGATTCGCTTGCCCTTTTAATATCACATCATAACGTTTCTGACCTACAATGGCATTCACTACACCTACTTGTTTATTGGCGTTTTCAAGGAAATTCCCTTGTTCAATATGTAATTCTATAAATGAATCCATTTGATCAAAGCCATCTGTCTCCATCGTTTTAAATTCAAATCCAGCTTGGCGCATCGCATCCTCGAATTTAATCCCCTCACCGTCTGTCTTTCCTTCAACATCTTCGCGTTTAGCCATATTAAAGATGTTTTTTGAGCCCCAGAAAGCATATGGGAAGCGCGATCCCTCTTCTTCTGCCATTGAAATAATACGAATCGACTGTTTTGGCAATCCATACTCTTCAATGAGTCCGTTTAATGCCATATATCCAGCCATAATACCTAATTGGCCATCAAGACGACCTCCCTCAACAACCGTATCAATATGTGAACCGGTCGCATGAATTACTTCAGGATTTTCAGTTCCTTTAACTGTTGCAAATTGATTACCTACAGCATCAAATTCGACTTGCATACCGAGTTCTTTGAATTTTTCACTTAATGCTTGTTGTGCCTCTACCCAGGACTTACTATATAATAAGCGGGTTGTCCCTGGCCCTTCAGCGTCTGAGATATTTGAAATCCAGTCCATCATCTCATCTACATATTTTGGTTCAATGTTAATCATTGATCTTCCTCCATCTCATATCTATACATTCACACTTCCATTATATATAAAAGCGCTTTCTCTATATTTATAATATCATACAAAATAAAATAATTTTATGGTTATTTTGAACAAAATACCTACTCTACTTTATTGTTTCACAATTTGTTCATCTAATAAAGTGCGACGATCTATTTGGTCCATGCTCTGCCCAACAATGAGTGCACTATAGACATCAGAATTCACATTCAAAATCGTCCGAATAATTCCTGTAAACCATTCCACTCCTGCAAAGATAGCAATGCTCTCGATTGGTAACCCCATTTGAGGAACCACGATTGACAGTGAAATTAACCCTCCACCCGGTACAACCGCATTGGCTAATGACGCAAATGTTGATAGTAAAACAATATAGAATAATTGTGAGAACCCATAAGTCACACCATATATTTGGGCAATAGTGATTAAAGTAATCGACATAAACATCGCAGAACCATTACTATTTAAGGACATTCCTAATGGCAATACAATTCGACTCACTTCACTATGTAATCCTAAATTGGCTTCTGTATCCTCCATCGCTATAGGTAATGTTATCGCCGAAGAAGTAGTTGCCATTGCTAATATCGACATTCGGCCCATTTTCTTGATAAGTAAAATGGGAGATATTTTCAGATACAATGATATAATCACAATCCAAATAAGCAAAAACAATAATGTTGCTCCAGCATAAACAATTAGATAAGAAAGTAATGGCATAATAACAGATACGCCATAATCCGAAATGGTTGACGCAAGTAAAGCAAAAATCCCAACTGGAGCAAATCCCATAATGAACCGGATCATCTCTAATATAATGGCATTAAAGTCTACCAATACGGGTAGGAAGACAGCCTTGGTCTTTTCTTTTTGTAAACTCACTGCTATTCCAAAGAAAATCGCAAACACAATGATTTGTACAATCGTTCCATTGGCCAACGATTCCATTATGTTTTGTGGGAAAAAATTTGTAAACACTTCGGTAAAGGGCATTTGTTCAGCTGATTCAATAACCACATCACTATCCACTGTCTGATTAATCCCTGAGCCAGGTTTGAACAGTATTCCAAATAATACGCCCCAAGCAGAAGCTAATGTTGAAGAAACAAGGAAAACAATAATCGTTCGAAGACCAATCTTTCCTAACTGAGAAATTTGTAAATTTCCTATCGCTTCAATAATTTGTCCCATCACCAAAAAGACGATCCCCATCTGGATTAATCTTAAAAAGATGTCTCCTAAGAAAGAAATATAATCAACATAAGACGGAAAAAAATAACCGAATAAAATTCCAAGAAACATCGCTAACACTATCTTGGTAGTCATACTGAGACCACTCGTCTTCTCTTGCATACAATACCCTTCTTTCATTTTATATTTTATTCTATTATAAAATGAAAGCGCCAACTATCATAGAACTAAATAGTCAAAGGAAACTTTCTATTTAGTGATTGTTAACAAACATTCCATGATAGTGGCGCTAATAATATTCAATATCTAATATTTTATTAATTTTATTTCTGTTTTTTAGGAAGCGTGATTTAAATAAATATCTAATGCTGCTTGAACTGCTTCACCTTTATTAATCGGTGCATCAAAATGAATCAATGTCGCTTCTAAAGCGGATAATACTTGAAGAACATTCTCACGACGACTACTATGCCCCATATTCCCGATTCGCCATATCTTACCGAATAATGGCCCAAAACTTCCAGCAATTTCTACGCCAAATTGTTCTAATAGAAAATCAGTTACTGCATTTGGGTCAATACCCTCAGGAATAAGAATCGGTGTCACGGTATTCATTTTTGTGTCCAGATTGCCAAATATCTCAAGACCCATTGCTTGAACTCCAGCAACGATCGCATCATTATTTAATCGATGACGTTGGAATACATTTTCTAATCCTTCTTCTAAAATGAGTCTTAATCCTGTGTGAAGGCCATAATTTAAAGCACTTACTTCAGTATGGTGATTAATGCGATCAGGGCCCCAATAATGAATCAATTGACTCATATCTAAATAGTTACTCGATATATGACGGTCATTCGTCGGATCATCCTCGGTACGAATCCCCCGTTCTTTTTGATAACGAGATAAATAGAATTCTTTAGCCTTGTCATCAAATGCTACTAAAGAAAGACCGGTTGGAACACTGACACATTTTTGTGTTCCTGCAATCGCTACATTGACACCCCAGTCATCCATTTTAAATTCAATCCCAGCATAAGTCGCAACACAATCCACCAAAAAGAAAATTCCTTGCGACTGGCAATAAGCGCCAACCTCATCCAATGATTGCAATTGGCCATTAGCTGTTTCGCCATGAATCATCGCAACAATTTTGGGTTGAACTTCTTTAATCTTGGCAATAATATCTGCTTGCTCAAAAGGGGCATCCCATTCTTTTTCCATCATGACCACTTCCGCTTGTGCACGCTCAGCAATTTCAGCTAACAAATAAGCAAAACGGCCGTATGCTGGAATAAAGACCTTATCACCCGGTTCAATCAAGCCAATTAATGCTGCTTCAATTCCCGATCTTGAGGTTCCATCCACTGCGAGTGTATTCGCAGACTTTGTACCGAAAATGGGACGCATCATTTCCTGATTCTCATCCATAATCTTCAAGAATGCCGGATCAAATTGTCCTAGCATACGATTAGACATCGCCTGTAATACTTTGGGATTAATTTCTACAGGCCCTGGTGTCATAATCGTTCGTTGTGGTATATTGAAATCTTTTATCATCTCGATCATACTCCTTTTCTATTCTGTAACTGTATCACTTTTTTCTAAAAAATAAAAATATTCTCTGCTAAAATAGCAACTCTACTAAATTAAAAAATATTTTTGTGAATAATTGATATACCATAAAATTTCAATTATAATAAGACTACCATTTGTTTAAAATGCATAACTCATTAGTTAATTACTATAAAAGGAGCAAATTTATGACAACATTATCCGAATTGCTCAATCTCCCTCGTTATAATGATTTGCAATTCTTAACAAAGTATAAGGGACCGAATGATACTAATATCAATAGCATTGAAATCTCAGAAACCCCGGATATTGAGCATTATATTCCGAATCGTACTGTTCTTTTAACAACGGGCATGATCTATCAAGGCGATCAGTCAAAATTAAAATCTTTAATCGATTCCTTAATTCGCGCAAAAACGATCGGGATGGGTATAAAGGTCAACCGTTTTCTAGGTCAAATCGATGATGAGATTATCAAATATGCCGATAGTAAAAATTTTCCAATCTTTAAGATTCCAGATCATTATAATTTAGGTAGTTTGCTCCACCAATGGATGGATATTGTTCGTCATGAAAAACATGAGGAAATTGATTTTGCACTAGATATTCAACGTCTATTTCAGAATCTTGTTGTTCAAGATGCTCCCATTCAATTATATATCAATGAGTTCAGCCAAATGATCCGGAATCCTGTTATTCTATTAGATTCTTTTTATGAAGTAATTACTTATTCAAACCACTTTAAAAATCAACCGGATAAAGTCAATGACTTCATTAAGCAAATTCGCCTGCAAAGTGTTGATATGACCGATGAAACCCATTCATACATTGTAAAAGACTTTGATAACAATCCGATACAAATCGCTGTCAGAGAATTAAATATTCACAATTTTTTCAGTGAATACTTGGTGATTCTCCATCCAGAACAAATTCCGCAACCCTTAAATCATTTCGCAATGGATCAAGCAGCACTGGCTTTAAATTTTGTCTTATTGAAAAATGACAAAGTCCATCAAATTGAATTAACGACAGAAGCAGAATATTTCAAAGATTGGATTCAAGAAAAATTTGATTTCTCGCAGACACACCAGTATAAATATGGTTTTATCTCTTCCAATTATTATCAAGTCATTAAAGTGAGCGATTTATCCATTTTAAACAAACAAAAAGAAAAAAGTATCTCACATAGAGAAACTCTGTGGCTGATTGCTTTGTGGCTCGAAAAATCACTCAGTGATATCTCACCTCAAGCAAAAGTGATCTATTCATCATCCAATTTGGAAACACTCATTCTCTTACAAGAACCTATTGAAAATTTGACAGCTAAATTAGAAAAATTAGCAAATATTCTAGAAAAACGGACTGCAATATCGATTGCATATAATGTCGGTAGCCCGGTTAATTCAGTCAATCTTATTGAACGCAGTTTAACACAAGCACGTATCACTCATGATGAACGAATGGAACAATCTTCTTCTGAAACAGTTACAACGTATGAAAACAAAGGTATTCTGCATCTATTCACAACCATTGATCAACAACAAGTTGATTTCTTTATCCAGAATATTTTAGGTCCCTTTGCCGATTTGTCGAATGATTCATTATCCGATTTACGTGAAACGATGTATGTTTATTTAAGTTCTCAATGCGAAATTGCTCAAACCGCCTCTAAATTATATGTTCACCGCAACACCGTCAAATATCGGATCCAAAAATGCGAAGAAATATTAGAACGTGATATTACAGAGCCAGAATATTCGCTAAATTTACGCATGGCTTTAGAATTACTGCTCAATCATAAAAAATAACATGACTCGTTTTACCATCTTAACTCTTCAGTTTAATCCAAAAAAGAGGCCTTAGGCCTCTTTTTTTATAAGAACAATGTCACAATGGGTATAGTGATGATTGAAAGTAAAGATGTCATAAAGACAATTTGACTAGCAAAGTTCGTATCATTTTCTGCATTTCCAGCAAACATCGCCACATAAGACGCTGAAGGCATAGAAATCATAATCACCGGTATGACGAGAGTTAGGTCGCTAAATCCTAGCGTCTTCAAAATCAAGACAATCAATAATGGGACAGCTAATAATTTCAAGAAAGCTGCTAGGTATAAAACAGGATTTTTGAAGGCTGCTTGAATATCACTTCGCGACAACATCAATCCTACAACAATCATCGCTAATGGCGAGGTTGCCGGCGATAAAGTGTCAACAACGTCTTGCAAGAGCGTTGGTAACTGCCATTGTGTTAAGAAAAATAGTAATCCTATCGCAATTGAAATGATCCCCGGACTAAAAACAATTTTCTTCCAATTAAATGTAGTGGTTGCTTTAGCATTTCTTCCAATCAAATAAATCCCCAGTGTCCAAGCAACGATTTCAAAAATAAATCCCGCTCCAAGTACAGCATAGAATAATGCCTCTTCACCTAAGAGATTACTGACAATCGGATATCCCATGAAAGTCGTATTCGATAATAATAATGCTGTATGGAATATATCCTTTTGACCTAAAGTCAGATTAAGACGACGTGATACAAATAATCCCACTAAAAACATTACTGTATAACAAAAAATCATAATCCCAATAATAATTAAAGATGTCTGTACCCGCTCCTGATTCAATGGCAATTGCATCGCATTAAAAATCGTAGCTGGCATTGTAATATAAAGTACTAGATTCGTGATATCTTTTTGTCCCTTAGCTGAAATAAGATTCGTCCGTCCAGCTACAAAACCAATCACAATGAGTAAGAATAAAATTAACACCTTCTGAAGTGTTAAAAAGAAATCTAATTGCATATGTTCCTCCCCTGATCCTTTTTATAAATAATTGTTTAACCACTGAATTAGCGCTTGATAGATTGGTACACCCAGTTGCTCTATTTGTGTGCGATCAAAATCATGTTCATTCGTTTCCACAAGATGTAATTCAGCATCTGAAATATTTTTCTCCATCAAGACAGATTGACGAGAAGGCACGTCTGGATCATCTTTACCTGCTGTGATAAATGTTGGTGGAAAATTATGTAAGTCTCGTGGCGTTAGACTAAAATCTTTGGCTGATGTGTTTGGTGGTAATAAGATTTTGTGCCAATATCCATGTTGTCTCGCTGACAGATAGATAATATAACGTTCATCAAAGTCTCCTGATAGCACAGGTGATTGGCCTTCAAAAGAAAGATAATAATCTTCTGATACTTTGCCATATTGTAAATAATGACGACTAGGTAAGACAAAATTTGCATCATTTAAATTATAATACCCATAAAATGAAATCAGCCCTTCGATTTCATTTTGATACTTGCCAGCAAACAATATCGCTAAGTAAGCTCCAGCAGATCTCCCCATAATAAAAGTGGGAAATTTTTGATTGCTTTCAATATTTCGATAACCACCTTCAAAATACCAGGCCAACTGAGCGTCTACACTTTTAATAATTTGGTCTAGCTTGACTTCGGGCGCTAAAGGATAGTCAAAACTCACAAGAGCATACCCTGCCTGTTCAAATAATTTTACATACTGATCTGGCAAATCATTTTTCTCGCCAAATATTAATCCTCCACCATGAAAATACAGAATCACACCTTTAATTGCTTTTTTTGGTATAAAAAAAGAAGCAGATAAAGATAAGCTATCCATTTTTATGGTCGAAATCTCCAATCTTTCCATCATTAACCCCCATCTAATAATGCTAGTGTATCACAATCGACATTCTTTTTGTCGATTATGTTGTCAATTTGGCGGTTCTGCACAACAGATATTTCAGATTTAGTAATATTACCATTTAATTTTTTATGTAAGCGGTTATAATAAAGTAAAAGGGGGATTTATATGATAAACAGTGTGATTAAGAAAAATAATTATCAAGATTCGATAAACTTGATGTTATTGACGACTGAATTGAATAATCTTGACGATGTGAATCAAGCACAAGTTATGATGGCCACTGATTCAAACAAAGATTTATTCAAAACAGCTGGCCTTTATACAGACGAATTAGATGCTGCAGGTGCTAATGACATGGCCATTGTTGTAGACTCTGATTCAGAAGAGACAATGGATAAAGTGTTAGAAACCATCGATGAATTTATCCAAAAATTAGCTAGCGGAGAAGATGGTGGCGAAGGCAAGGTCAAAGTAAGTAATTGGAAAGATGCCCATGAAGCATTACCAGATGCTAACTTAGCGCTCTTTTCAATCCCAGGAACCTATGCTGCCCCTGAAATTGAGAAAGCTTTAGACGCAGGTCTTCATGTCTTTTCTTTCTCTGACAATGTTCCTTTGGAAGACGAAGTACGATTAAAAGAAAAGGCACATGAAAAAGGCCTTCTTTTAATGGGACCAGATTGTGGTACAGGGACTATTTCTGGAATTCCATTAGCCTTTACGAATGTAGTCAACCCAGGTAACATCGGTATTGTTGCAGCCTCAGGTACTGGTATTCAAGAAGCGGCGACGATTATTGATCAATTAGGTGGCGGAGTCGTTCACGCAATCGGAACAGGAGGTCGTGACTTATCAGAAGAAGTTGGCGCCATTACTATGCTTGATGCCTTGGCAGGACTCGAAGAACATGATCCAACAGAAGTCATTCTTGTTATTTCTAAACCACCTGCTCCAGCAGTCCGTGATAAAGTTGTATCTGCATTACAAGCTTCCTCTAAAAAAGTTGTTGCAATTTTCCTAGGTGAAAAACCAATGGAACATCAAGGAAATGTTGCCTTTGCTTATACATTGGAAGAAGCAGCTAAGATGGCTGTTGATTTATCAAATGGTGATGAGATCAAAGCAAATTACACCGAAGCTGTTGATGTGAAAATGGACGAATCATTAAGAGACAAAACCGTCAAAGGTTTATATTCCGGTGGTACATTAGCAAATGAAGCAGCTACTTTAATTGCTGATGCTTTGCAGTTAGATAGCATCAAAGGTGAACATGGTTATATCTTAAATACCAACGGATTCCAAGTTATGGATTTAGGTGATGACTTCTATACACAAGGGAAACCTCATCCGATGATTGATCCGGAAGTACGTGTACAAAAATTACAAGAAGTGTTAGAAGATCAATCAACAGGAATTATTCTCTTAGATGTGGTCTTAGGCTATGGTTCTCACCCAGATATGGCTGGTGCATTGGCACCGTCAATCAAAGAAGCACTTTCATCTGCAAAAGAAGAAGGACGCCCGCTTTATGTTATTGCTAGTATTGTCGGTACCAAACAAGATCCACAAGACTATGATCAAACATTAGCGACTTTAGAAGATGCAGGAGTCATCGTTAAAGATAGTAATGCTGATGCAATAACTTATGCTCTAGCTCTTATGGGACAACATATTGAATTCCCAGATAAATCCTTTGTTGACTATACTGGTGAAAAGTTACAGTTAGAGAAACCTTCTCAAGAAATAATAAATTTATTAAACACATTACCTAAAGTGATTAATATTGGGATTGAAAGTTTTACTGAACCAATCCGCACTTATGGTGGTGAAGCTGTTCAATACACATGGCGCCCTCGTGCCGGCGGTAATCAAAAATTAATCAAGATTTTAAACGAATTAGATATGCGTGAAGATGAGATTAATGCTGAAAATGAGAAAATCATTGATCGTTTTATTGAGTCACAACCATTCTTAGTGGATAACCGTCCAGCAAAAGAAGTGATTCCTGAACTCGATACCGATGAGAAAATTGTTCTTCATGCTGGTCCGCCTATCAAATATGAAAATATGACCGGTCCAATGCAAGGTTCTGTTATCGGGGCCATGCTATTTGAAGGATGGGCTAAAGATGAAGAAGAAGCCCGTCAACAATTAGATAATAACGAAGTAACTTTCTTACCTTGTCACTCTGTCGGTGCTGTGGGACCAATGGGCGGTATTACAACGAAAAACTTCCCTGTATTCGTAGTCGAAAACCAAGTCGATGGAACAACTGGATTCTGTATTATGAACGAAGGAATTGGTGAAGTACTACGTTTCGGTGCAAACAGTCCAGCAGTCATCGAACGACTTGAATGGCAACGAGATGTGTTAGGTCCTGTATTAGGTCAAGCTTTACGTGAAATTGAAGGTGGCTTAAACCTAAATGTTATTATGGCTCGTGCAATCGGTATGGGAGACGAATTCCATCAACGCAATATTGCTGCGTCATTAGTTTTCCTAAAAGAAATCACGCCGACGATTTCAACGCTTGATATTGACGAAAAAGATAAACGAGATGTTATCCAATTCCTTGCTGACACAGACCAATTCTTCTTGAATATTGCAATGGCAGCTGGTAAAGCGATTGTTGACTATGTTCGTAAAGAAGAAGTTGGAACCATCGTTACCACAATGGCACGTAATGGAGAAAACTTTGGTATTCGCATTGGTGCTACTGGTGACGAATGGTTTACAGCACCGGTTAACACACCGAATGGTCTATACTTCACAGGTTATTCTGAAGAAGATGCTAACGCAGATATTGGTGACTCTGCAATCACCGAAACAATTGGGGTCGGCGGAATGTCTATGATTGCTGCACCAGGTGTGACCCGCTTTATCGGCTTAAACGGCTTAAAAGATGCTCAAAACATTTCTGAAGAAATGGAACAAATTGTTACCACAAATAATCCAACCTGGCCAATTCCAAACTGGGACTTCAAGGGTGCTCCATTAGGAATTGATGTTCGCAAAGTTGTAGAAACTGGAATCACACCAATAATCAACACCGGTATTGCTCATAAGGAAGCTGGTGTTGGTCAAGTTGGTGCTGGGACAGTCCGGGCACCACTGGGTTGTTTTGAAAAAGCACTTGTTGCTTATGCGAAATCTATCGGTATTGAGGTAGATGAAGACTAATCAGATATCATTGCAAACAGAGATGAAGATCAGCGCTTCCGTAATGGAGGCGCTGAATTCTCAGTCCCATAAATTTTGGACGGTTCACTCGATCTTTGATAATGGCTTTAATTTGCAGTCAATGTCTCAAATTATCTATATTTCATCTTATAAACAATCACTTTCCGCACATGGTTTGTTGATTTCAACAGATTCTTTTGAATCAATAAAGAAATATCTACGCATTGGAAATCGTGTTCAATATCAAGAAGATTTTTTTCGCTTTTTTACACACCCTTTTACTTTCGATTTAAAGTGGGATGATAAACATATCATTGATTTATCTATAAAACATATTTCAATGTCAGAAGATGACCTTATCTTTTTGATAGATCATCTAGCCGAAGTGGATTATAAGAAGCAATGTGACCCCGCTCTCGTACAAAAAATAACCCTTAACTTCCCTAACAGTCAAGCATTCTGTGTACAATCGGTTCAGGATATGATTGGAATGGGACAGGGGCTCACCCCTAGTGGGGATGATTTTATTCAAGGAATGTTAGTTGGTGCCATGCTAACCAAAAATATTTCATTCATTAAGGCTGTTAAAAATTTAATTAATCAAGATTCAACAACAGATATCGCTAAAGCTTATTATGATTCACTTTTTCAAAGACAAATTAATGAGCCATGGCATCAATTATTCCGTGCAGTCGCAAAGAGAAATCAAAAAAAATTACAAGAGGCAGTGAATAATATTCAATCATATGGTGCGAGTTCAGGATATGATATGTTATATGGTGTCTATTATTATCTTAATCAAACATTTTATTAGGAGGTTTTTATGTCAAAACGTATTGTAGTAGCCCTTGGAGGGAACGCTATTTTAACCGATGATCCATCTGCTCAAGGTCAGATCAATGCTTTACAAGAAACGGCAAAACATCTTATCGAATTAATCAAACAAGGTCATGAGGTCATTATTTCGCATGGAAATGGCCCTCAAGTAGGAAATCTTCTACTCCAACAAGAAGCTGCAGATTCACCTGAAAATCCTGCCCTACCTTTAGATTCTTGTGTTGCAATGACACAAGGTTCTATTGGGTATTGGATGCAAAATGCCTTGTATGATGCCTTTCAAGCTGAAGGAATTAATCGCCAAATCGCTACATTGTTAACACAAGTTGTTGTGGATCCTAATGACGAAGCATTTCAAAATTTAACAAAACCAGTGGGACCATTTCTTAGTAAAGATGAAGCTGACAAACGCTCTGTAGAAACAGGTGATACATTTGTTGAAGATGCTGGTCGTGGCTATCGTAAAGTCGTTGCTTCGCCAAAACCGGTCAGCATTGTTGAAGCAGACGTCATTAAACAACTCGTTTCTAACGGCGTTATCACCATCTCAGCTGGTGGTGGGGGTATTCCTGTTCTTGAGACTGAAAATGGTTTAGAAGGTGCGGAAGCGGTTATTGATAAAGATTTTGCTTCTGCCAAATTAGCTGAATTAGTCGAAGCTGATTTCTTACTCATCTTAACTGGCGTTGACAATGTTTATATAAATTACAACCAACCAAATCAAGAAAAGCTAGAAGAAGTCTCAACAGATCAACTTCGTCAATGGATTGATGAAGACCAATTCGCACCAGGAAGTATGTTGCCAAAAGTTGAAGCAGCTATTTCTTTCGTTGAAAATACGCCTAACGGACAAGCTGTCATTACATCTCTGGAAAATGTTGCTGAATATTTCGCAGGTGGTTCAGCCACTGTCGTAAAATAAAAATTTTTACAAACATCATAAAAGGTGTCTTCAATGTTAATACATTGAGGACACCTTTATTAATATTTATTATACACTAAATCAAATAATCTTAAAAAAGGCGCCTGCTAAGTTTTATATACAAATAAAAAAACCTTCTTACGAAGGCTTCTATTTTATCTTTTCTTATGCTTCTACTACTTGTTTGCCATCGTAATTACCACATGACGGACAAACACGGTGACTTAATTTGAACTCACCACATTGTGGGCAAGCTGTCATCCCAGGAACATTTAATTTCTTGTGCGTACGACGCATTCTTTTTTTAGATTTAGATGTTTTTCTTTTTGGTACTGCCATTTTTATACACCTCCAAGTGATTAATCTTCATTATCTAATAAGTCTTGCAATGCTGCAAAACGCGGGTCAACAGCAGATTCTTGAATTTCTGCTTGTTGTTGTAGGTATGTTTCTTCAGTCATCACTGTCCAATCATTTCCTGATGGCAATGCGTCATCTGATTCATCATCACCTATTATTTTCATCGGAATATTAAGTAAGATATTATCAATGACAACTTCCTGAAGATTCAATGTCTCATCTTCAACGACAATCGTAACCTCTTCATGTTCATCAAGATTTGTCGCTTGATTATTTGTAACATAACGTTCCTTGACAGGAATCGTTAAATGAATGGTTACCGGTTCGAGCGTACGAGTTGAAGGCAATGTTAAGTCTGTATCAATTGTGCAATGGAGTAATACTTCATTATCAACTGCGACATAATAGCCATCAACATGGGTATTGTGAACATCAATAATTGAAGACATCCGTTCTATTAAATCATTTTTAATATTTAGTACTTCTTCAAGTTTCAATAATTGATTCGGTTGCTCTTTAATCTGTTGAATCGTAAATTTCATCGTTATCACCTCTGAAACAACAAATAACATTATATGCAATTTCTGCCTTAAAGTCAATATTATTTTGTCGTTTTATTTTATTATGATAGGTCTTCTAGTAAAGTTTTGCTCTGAGATCTCATCTGATGAAATCATTCGCATTATCGCATCTGCCCTCAAATTTCCAGAAAATAGAGAGGCTGTTTTTTGATTCAGATTACTAATCATCGTCATTTTATGCTGTGATTTTAAGCTTTTAAGATGTTTCTGTCCAGCCTCTGTGAATCCTAATACTTGAACTGTTGGTTGATGGTAAAGTTGTGCTTCCCATCTATGCCATTCAGAAGTAGAAATATCTAATAAAATACTCATTAGAATTCTTTGGATACTGGATTTTGTCCAGCGCTTACTAAGCATACTCTCTAAGAAATGATTATAGTTGTTTGTCAGATAAATATTTTTTAATAATAAATGTTCAATGCCTTCTCTCATGCCCCATATATGACGCAATGATTCAGGCTGATGTTGCGCTAATCGATATCTTAAAAAAGGATAGGCATGATCCCAGTCCATCAGATAGCTTTCTTCCAACAATTGAGCCATCGATTGCGGCACTAGTTCTTGAGGCTTTTCCTCCTTTTTTAGTTTCTGACGAATCTCACTACCTGAATGAATGATTTGGCCATCTTGTGAATTTAATCGTGGCAAAGCGACAATATCCATTTGATTTAGAGACTCTTTATTTGCTTTTATATACTGAACAGCAAGCATGTGATTCGGGCTCGAGATATCAAAGGTGGGTACATTCTCTAGCTGATGAATAGCAAAATGATAACTCGCTGCATAGGATAACCCTTCCTGGAGAGCTTCCTTAATATATCGATCAATGGCATTCTTGTGGATATTTTGCCAGTCAAGAAATTCTTTTAATTCTTCTGTGCTGGCCGTTTCGGTTCCAAACCCCAAGGTTGTCACAACACACTGTTTGATTAGTTGGACATTGTATTTCGCAAAAAAATCTGCTCCCTGCAAACTTGCAACAATAGGAGCTTCGAGAACTAGATCCGCCCCTGACTTCAGTGCTGCCTCGGCACGTTTCCATTTATCTACCAACGCGAATTCGCCCCGTTGGACAACATTTCCGGACATTAATACAATCACCGTTTGAGCACGTGTTATCTCTCTCAGAGCTTGCAATTGATAAGCATGTCCATAATGAAATGGATTATACTCTGCAATAATTCCTAAAACAATAGGCTTATTTTTCAATTCTGAAAAACCATCTTTCCTCATCTTGGTCTTGCTCAATATCTAAGGGACGACGCGCATAATCAACGAATATCTCAATACCTTTGTTGAAACCAGCTTGCTCCAGCCATAACAGATAATCTGTCAGGGGATACGTTCGCTCTTCCAGAGTGACTTCATGTCGCTGATAATTTCCTGTGGCTTTCTTTTCTTCAAATACCACCAAGTGATGAGATACCGATATATCTTCTTGATATATCGTACTATCCCACATGAATGCAGCTGTCTCATCATAATCATGATACATAAAATTATCAAAATTATTTACAATCATCGCTGGTGTAAATACATCAAACAATAATGTTCCACCAGGTTTAAGGACACGATACATTTCTTGAAAAGCTTGCTGAACTGCTGACGCATCCTTTAAAAAACAAATCGAATCTAAATAACAGGTTACTAAATCGTATTGATTATCCGATAACTGCAGACTCCTCATATCTCCTTGTTTAAGTGTCACATTCTCGAGGTTTTTCAATTCTTTTTCAGCAATATCAAGCATCCCTTGATCAATATCTATCCCCGTAATATGACCACAGAAAGGACTCAACAATTGGGTAAACCAACCTGTTCCACATGCCAAATCCAGTACCTTTTCTGGTTCTTCATTCAATGCATTCAAAGTGAAATCTAGCCAATGAGCATAAACTGACAAATCATTAAATCGATCGTAAACACTCGCTATTTTATGAAAACTCATCTGCATCAATCCAATCATTGAGATTAACGAGTGGTGCTTCTTTCCAAATATTTTCCAAATTATAGTGTGATCGTTCATTATAATGAAACACATGAACAATAATGTCATGTAAATCAATTAAAGTCCAACGTCCGCCTGCTTTTCCTTCAACATTCTTTATATCAATATCTTCTATTTTACACGTATCAATAATTTCGCGAACAATGGCATCTTGTTGTCTCTCATTATTAGCACTCATAATAAGAAAATAATCAGCTAATGGAGTTAATTCGTGAACTTCTAATGCCACAATGTCTTTCGCCAAACTATCATCGGCAGCTTTTGTTATGATTTCTAATTTATTTATCGGTGTCATGATACCTCCTAAAGTTTTGCGACCCAATGGTTATAAATCTTTACACTTTCAATAAAAATACGTTGTTCATTTTTTGCTAAATGACGAATAGATTGTTTCATTTGAAAAATCGTCGCCTCATCTAGATCAGTATACGTTAATTTTCTAGCTTTCGTTATTTTTTTGAATTGTCGCCCTGGTTCTATATAATCCGCCATAAAGATAATTTGACTTAATGGGGACATCTCATACCATCCTGTCGTGTGAAAGGCTATTGCAGAAAGAATTTCAGGTTGATGAATACCAAACATCGTCACAGCAAGTTCGGCCGCTGCTAAACCGTGCCAAATGGCGGGTCCACCTGATTCAATCTCCATTTCAATATTCATTCGCTGCAAATAACTGGTCGCTAGATGAAACATCTCATTTTTCTTAATTTCCTTACAAACATCATGAAGTAAAGCAGCTACACTTACAGCATTTGCAGGGTAATGATAATGATTCGCTATATCAAGTGCTGTTTCTTCTACTCTCAAAGTGTGATTAAAACGTGACGGTGATAATTGTTTCTTTACGAATCGAACAATATCCTTACGTTTAAATGAATTCATCTTGGACATAGGGCATTTCTACTCCATTCCTAAATCTGTCTATATAACTGGTGCGACTGAATATACTTTTCTACTTCAAGCGGCACTTGATATCGAATGGATTGTTCCAAAAATACACGCAAACGAATCTCAGTGGAACTAATATCAACCAAAGGAGAATCCACCCATAAAATCGGGTATTTTCCTGTATAGGGCGGCTGTCCTGGACGTCTTACACCAACAAATTGAACTAATTGCGTCAGTGCATCTGCTTCACGCCACAAATCCAAATCATTTGCACTATCACCACCGATAATAAAATAAAAATCCGATTCAGGAAAATTTTGCGTAAAGTGTCGCATTGTATCAATCGTGTAGTTCGTCCCCCCACGATTAATTTCATACGGTTGAATCTTAAATAATGGATTGTTCGAGATAGCTAAATCAAGCATTGCTAATCGATGCTGGGATTGAATTGTTTTCTTACCCGGCTTATGAGGCGGCTTAGCAGTCGGCATGAACCAAACTTCATCAAGTTCTAATTGATTCCCAACTTGTTCTGCCATTAATAAATGTCCTAAGTGAGGAGGATTAAAGGTCCCCCCAAGAATCCCGATACGACGTCTCTCTTGATCATTCATTTCACTAGCTAGTTGATCAAGTGTGAGATTCGCTATAAGATCTTCGAGATTTATTTGGGTGTCAACCATTGAAAAACTCATTATTATTCTCTCCTAACGCTTTAAAGTTGTTCTGTTATTTTTCGATTTTTTTCTTTTGTTGATTGACGATATAATATCGCTGTGCTCCCAATGGTTTGAACGATCTGAGCATTTATCTGAGTGGCAATATCTTCTGCGGCTTTCTCAATGGATTCGTCTGAATTCTGTAAAATATTAAATTTTACTAATTCTCTTTTCTCGAGTGCAGAATCTATTTGGTCAATAAAAGCATCGGTTAACCCTTGTTTACCTATTTGTAAAATGGGTTTTTCTTTATGAGACAATTTTCTTAATGTTTTGAGTTGTGTTTTTGTTAATTTGGTCATTCTATCTCCTAAATCATTTGTTGACGGATTGAATAATGGACGCGCTTAGGAAGATGCAGTCTTAATTGAACAGATTTGTTTACTGTCACCCATCCTAAACTTGAGATTACTAAGTCTTGCTCTGCATTCAGTTGAATATCAATACTTGTTAGTTCCGGATAATCATCAACTTCATGTTTCATGGGTGGACTGAGTAGTTCTCCTATATGTTCTTGATAAATATTTTCAGCATTTTCTGTTTTCGTACGATGCAAATATAAATCATTATTCACATAAAATGTGAATGCTGTTTTATCTCCTTTTACAAAATCAAGCCAAGCCATTCCGCCAAAAAAGATGGATTGATTCGAATTTAATTGAAAAGTTCTAGGCTTAATAGGCTTAGTAGGTAATAATTTCTGCATACTTTGACGTGAAACTAAATGGGCTGCTTGACTTTGTCGTATAATTCCAGGGGTATCGATGATTGAATTGTTATCCGTTAAGGGAATCTCAATCAAATCCAATGTCGTCCCTGGAAAATTCGAGGTAGTAATAATATTAGCTTCGCCACCATAATATTGAATCAGTTGATTAATTAAAGTCGATTTGCCAACATTAGTCACTCCGACAATGTAAATATTATGGTGATGTATTTCTTTTTCAATGATTGATATTAAAGTTTCTAATGTTGACTGCTTCGTAGCAGATAATAAGATAACTTCTTCCGGATGTAAACCATTAATATATAATTGTTCCTTTAACCAGTGTCGAATTCTATTTTCTTTGACGGACTTAGGTAAGATATCCAATTTATTTCCAACAACAATATAAGGCTGTCCTTGAATGAATCGTTCCAATCCGGAAATAACAGTTCCTTCAATGTCAAATAGATCAATCACTTGAATAACGAAGGCGTCATCCTCAGCGATTAGATTCAGTCGATCTAAAAATAGTTCTTCTGAAATATCTAAATCTTGTAATTCATTATAATGGCGCAAACGAAAACATCTTTGACAATAAAATTCGCCTTTTTCTTTTCCTTTTTCAAATGCACTTAGTGGAAGATAGCCTTTTTCTTCGGGCTCTTCTACTTGTATCTCAGCTCCACATCCAATACATTGATATTGCTCTTCAGTCAAGTCGGTTCCCCCAATCTTGTTTGCGATCAATCCCGACAAGTTTCATTAAACCTTTTTCTAGTGTGCGATTTAACCATGTAAAGATATTATCGTTCGGTACCATTGGCTTTACCAATATACTCTTTAATCCTCTGCGATTAGCACCTAAGACATCGGTAATTAATTGGTCTCCGATGACGACAATATTTTCATCCGCTACGTTCAAATCTTTAACTGCATATCTGAAATGTTTGCCACGTGGCTTCAATGCAGATGCTGTAAAATTTAGTTGCAAAGGTTCTGCTACTTTCGCAACCCGATCATAATTATTATTCGATAAAAGATATATTCCTAAACCATTGGCACGTAACGCTGTAATCCATTCTTCCATATCTTTGGAATAAACGGGTTCATTCCAGGGAAGGAGTGTGTTATCTAAATCAACAATAACTGCTTTGATATCATGTTGAATCAATTGAGCGGGCGTGATGGCATAGATCGATTCTATTTTCCAAGTTGGTGTAAAATATTTTTTCATAGTTGCTCCTAAAAAATTGAATTTATAATTTATTATAGCATACTCGCTATTCTATCTCATTGTTTTCAGCATTGACAAGGCTTCCTTTTAATTTCAAGATGATTCATGATAAAATAATGCTTTCCACTTAAAATAAATATTTAATGAATGACTCGCTTGTTTCGTATATAATTAAAGTGAGTGAATATTAAAATGTTTTCAAAAAAATTGAAATATACCAATTAACAATGAACCAATTAGCGAAGAAAGGAGTTCCGGTATGAACATAGGTTTTTTTACAGATACATACTTTCCACAAATTAGTGGAGTTTCGACTTCAATCCGAACGCTAAGAGATGAATTAGTTAAGAAGGGACACCGAGTAATTATCTTTACTACTACCGATCCTGCTGCAGACTCAAAGGAAAAAGATGTCATTCGACTTCCTAGTGTTCCTTTGGTAAGTTTTGAGGATCGCCGAATTGCTTATAGTGGGTTTGACCGTGCACTAAAAATTGCCAAGAAATACCATCTAGATATTGTCCATACGCATACTGAATTTAGTTTAGGTCTAGCAGGACAATACGTTGCCACTAGACTTCACATCCCTATTATTCATACATATCATACGATGTATGAAAAATACACGCATTACATTTTAGACGGAGATCTAGTTAAACCTGAGCATGTTCGCACGATGACACGCGTTTTTTGTCAACAAGTTCACGGAATTATTTCACCAAGTCAAATGACTTATGACACTTTAAGAGAGTATGGCGTTAATACCAAAATGCGTGTCATCCCGACTGGTGTTGATATTCCACCTTATTCTCATTCACTAAGGCAGGAAGATCGTAAGCAATATGGTTTTAGTGAATCTGACTTCCTCTTACTATCATTATCTCGTGTTTCAAAAGAAAAAAATATCGATCAACTCATTAAATATTTCCCTGATATCTATCAACAACATCCTCAGATCCATCTTTTAATTGTTGGCGATGGTCCTGCTCGTCCTTTATTAGAAGAACAAGCTCGTTCTATCAATATGGAGAATAGAATCCACTTTATTGGCGAAGTGGATCATAATCAAGTCACTCGTTTTTATCAAATGACAGATTTATATGTGAATGCGAGCGATTCTGAATCTCAAGGTCTTACTTACCTTGAAGCGATGGTTAATCGTTTACCGATTTGTGCTCTCTATAATGATTATTTGGCAGATATTTTATCATTTTCCCGTGATTTGGGAGTTTTATTCGAACGACCAACAGATTTCGCAGCCACAGTCATCGACTTCTTAGACGACCGTAAAAAAAATCAACAGCATGAAATACCTGAGGAAGCATTAAAATGTATTTCCTCTGAAAATTTTGCGGACAATGTCTTAGAATTCTATGAAATAGTCAAATCTGATAGAAAAACACACAAAATGCCCCTTCTCAATCGAATTCAAAATGGCTTTAAAGGATTTATTCGTAATATTGTAATCGGTGAAGATTCTTAATATTTAAATTTTTTCACCACATAACTTGCAATTTAATGCGTATTTGTTACCATAATTCTATTCAAGAATTAGTTTGCTAAATATTAGTGAAGAGAAAGGACTTTCTATGAAATCTGTATTATCAGGAATTATTCAACGACTTGAAGTAATGACGAAAGCATCTGAGACGGAGGTTCGTCGCTTTGAGTTAGACGGTGTAGAAAAATGTCAAGTATCTTACTTCCCAGAAGAGGAAGCGTTTGAATTAAGAGATTCTGAACGCAATACTACTTATCGTTTTGACGATATTGACTTAGTCGCAATTGAAATCTATGAATTATTAGGATAGAACTGTCTTTCAGAAATAACATATAAAAAAAGTGTTGGAATTCCAACACTTTTTTTGTCTTCTAATTTATCTCATTAGCTAAAAGCCATAATATGATGATTAATCTTCTATTCCCGTAATCTCACGATAAATCTGAATATATTCCTTAGCCGGATCCCTCCAAGTGAAGTCTGCATTCATTGCTTGATCAACCATTCCATACCATGCTTTTTTGTCATTATAATATACATGCATCGCATGATAAATTGCAGGTAACATATCATCTCGATCAAAACGACTAAACGTAAACCCTGTTCCTTCACCAGTATACTGATTATATGGTTGAACAGTGTCTTGTAGCCCTCCTGTTTCATGAACAATAGGTAAAGTACCGTAACGCATCGAAATCATCTGAGATAAACCACATGGTTCAAATGCACTAGGCATCAAAAAGGCATCACTTGCTGCATAGATTCTCTGGGCTAAGCCTATATCAAATTGAATTAAGGCACGCATTTTATCTGGGTAACGATCTTGGAAGTAACGGAATGAATGTTCAAATTGAGGTTCTCCTGTCCCTAGTACAACGATTTGAACTTCTGTCTGCAATAATTCTTCCAGTGCCGCCTCAACCAGTTGGAAACCTTTTTGATCAGTTAGTCGACTCACAACACCTATCATAAAAATGTCTTTATCAACAGGTAAACCTAACTCTTCTTGCAAGGCTTCTTTATTTTTGAATTTATTGGATAAATCATCCGCATTATAATGATATGAAAGATGAGGATCAGTTCCAGGATCATTTAAATCGTAATCGATACCATTGATAATTCCGCGAACTTTCCACCCATTATGACGAATAACAGCGTCTAGCCCTTCACCAAATTCTGGTGTCATAATCTCTTCCGCATAAGTCGGACTAACCGTTGTTACTCTATCAGAGAAATTAATGCCACCCTTCAAATAATTAACATTGCCATTATCTCTTACACCATCTTCAGTAAAAGTATTAAATCCAGTACCAAACACATTTTGTAAGATATTCGGCGGATAAATTCCTTGAAAACGAATATTATGAATTGAAATAACTTTACGGATGTCCTTTAGAGGTTCTTTCCAATGATAGCGGTCTACTAACATCACCGGAATCATCGCTGTCTGCCAGTCATTGGTATGAATGACATCTGGAATCCATTCGATGACCTCTAACATCTCAATAATCGCTAAGGAAAAATAAGCAAATCTTTCGCCATCATCCCACTGACCATATAATTCTGGACGATCAAAATAAGCAAGATTATCGATGAAATAATAAATGACTCCATCCAGCTCTAATTGTTTAATACCACAGTAGACATTCTTATTTCCTAATTGAAAACGAAAATGTCTTACATCTTCAATCTGTTCACTATATTCTTCCGGAATAGAAGAATAATATGGAAGCGCGACGCGAATATCGATGGAAGAATCTTTGGCAATCTCTTTAGGCAGCGCGTACGCAACATCACCTAAGCCGCCCGTTTTAAAAAACGGTGCAGCTTCGGCAGCTGTATATAATACTTTCATTGTCCTCACCTATGCTTTGATATGGCTGCTTTTAGGCACCACGAGAATATCATCAGGCGAACCAACCACTTGAGCTCCTGCATCTATGACTGAATCTTTATCGATGATAGCATACTTAATAGTCGCACCTTCACCTACTTTAACACCTTGAAGTAGGATACTATCTTCAACTTGTGCGTCTTCAGCAATATCCACCCGACGGTTAACCAATGAATGTTCTACACGCCCATAAATGCTAACATCTGAACCGATAATCGATTGAACGACTTTAGACTCAGGCGCATAATAGGTAGGTGAACCATTCTTTGCTTTTGTTAGGATTGGAATACTAGTCTGTAATAATGAAGCAAATTTTTTACGATCTAGCATCTCAATATTTGCACGATAATAACTTTCGATTGAGTTAATTTTTGCTGCATAACCAGTGTATTCATAAGCATTGATTGAATATTCAGTTAAGTATTGCTCTAATAAAGCATCTAAATCGAGATAAATCCCCTCTTCCAGAGCTTGATCCATCATTTCAATGAGCTTTTCAACACTTAGTACATACATATTCAAACTCACATTAATTCGATCTGCTGTTGCTAATTCTTCAGATCCCATTGCACGAACATTTGTCTCATCAGAAACATCGAGGAAAATACGATAATTTTCAACAACATTATCTAAATCATCATTCATTGGTGAATAAATAACTGTGACATCTTTACCTGATGATTTGTGTTGAGCAGTGACTGCTTGGATGTCCACATTGGCTATAATACTACTACCAGAGACGAACACATAATCAGCTTTCGAACGTTCTAAGAAGAGACGATGATTGAAGTAAAAATCTTCATAATCATCCTGTGAGTAATTTTGTTTTTTCCAATTTTGTTGTGAGAAAGTAAAGACGCCACCATGAATTTTGTTATTTAAGTCCCATGATTCACCAGAACGGATATGGTCATAAATAGAACGACCAGAGTCTCCGATAAAAAGTGCTAAAGAAGCAATATCAGCATAAGCGATATCTGACAGAACAAAATCAATTAAGCGATAGCGACTAGCAAATGGTAATGCTGCGATTGGTCGTGCATTCGTTAAAGGTTCTGTTACTGTATTATCTTCTGTTAAATTGACAATTGCACATAATTTATTCTTCACCATCGTTTTTCGGACCTCCTATAATCTCGTTAAATCCAACTACTGCAATTTGATCGCGTGTTCCTTGAACTTTAGCCCCATCAGCTACAACAGCGCCTTCACCAAGAATCGCATATTCAACTACACAATTCTCCCCAATTGTTGTATCGCCCATAATAATCGAATTAGACACTTCACTGCCTTGTCCTACTCGGACATCACGAGATAAAATAGAATCAGTAATGTCACCGGCAATAAAACATCCATCATTAATTAGTGAGTGACTTACTTTGGCATTTTCAGTAATAAATTGTGGCGGAGTAACGATATTATTAGTATAAACTCGCCATTCGTTACTTGAAAGGTTTAATGGGTGCTCTTGATCTAGAATCTCCATATTTGCTTCCCATAATGATTCGATTGTTCCCACATCTTTCCAATAACCGTCAAAAGCATAAGCAAAACAGTTTTCGGCATTTTTTAAGTATGTAGGAATAACATCGTGACCAAAGTCTTCTAATTGACGATCTTTCGCTTGATCTTCCACAAGATAGCGACGTAAAGTTGGCCAATTAAAGATATAAATCCCCATCGATGCAAGGTTACTCTTTGGTTCAGCTGGCTTTTCTTCGAATTCTATAATGCGGTGTCCTTGATCAGTATTCATGATTCCAAAGCGTGATGCTTCTTCCATCGGAACAGGGATAACTCCTACTGTTAAGCTGGCATCATTCTCAACATGAAAATCCAACATTTTACTGTAATCCATTTTGTAGATGTGGTCACCTGATAACACTAAAACATATTCTGGATTCAATGAATCGATATAACCAATGTTTTGATATATAGCATTAGCAGTCCCTTTGAACCATTTCTCTCCATCTGAACTTGAATAAGGCTGCAAGATAGTGGCTCCACCATGTCGTGAATTCAAGCCCCAAGGTTCACCATTGCCAACATGCTCATTTAATGTGAGTGGTTGGTATTGTGTTACCACACCAACATTACGAATTCCAGAGTTCGCTGCATTACTCAGCGCATAATCAATAATACGATACTTTCCTCCAAAAGGTACGGCAGGTTTAGCAGTTTCGCGAGTTAGTTTTCCTAAGCGAGTTCCTTGTCCACCTGCTAGGATCATAGCAATCATTTCATTTTTCATAATGATTATGAATATCGACAGTCGATATTCTACTCCTTTCTATTTTTTATTGACTCCATAAACACGTTTCGGCTTAATATACTGAACAGATAGCGATGGTACAATAATCTCAATTGAGTACGGTTGATCATTCGCTGGAATCTCTTCAGCTTTGAAGATAGTTTGTGCTGTTTCCCAATTGCCACCAAATTCTTTCATCTCAGAATTCAACACGATTTCATAGGTCCCCTTATAAGGTACACCCACGCGTACTTGTTGTCGTTCTACAGGTACGAAATTACACATTATAATGGTGAAGTCTCTTGGAGCTTTCCCGCGTCGAATAAATGATAATTTTCCTTCTTCAAAATCATCTGCTTCTAAACCAGTAAATCCTTCCGGGGAATGATCCAGTTGATAAAAAGATTTATCATTAATCGCAAAATTATTAATTGTTTCAATAAAATGTTGATATTCTGAATTATAAGGCTGATCAAGATCACCCCACTCCAAACCAGAATAATAGCGCCATTCTAGAAACTGACCAATCTCATTACCCATAAATGAAAGATTCTTACCAGGCTGTGCTAACATATAACCAAAAATTGTTCTCAAGGTAGCAAATTGTTGGTAACGATCACCAGGGATTTTTCCAAGCATCGAATTCTTACCATGAACCACTTCATCATGTGAATATGGAAGAATATAACGTTCATTATATTGATACATAAAAACAAATGTAACCAATCTCAAATTCTCAGGCCGATAAAGCGGATCCATCTCGAAGAACTTCAATGTGTCATTCATCCAACCCATATTCCATTTATAATCAAAACCTAAGCCCCCATCTTCAATCGGATGGGTGATTTTAGGCCAATCTGTGCTTTCTTCCGCCATCATAATGGCATCTGGAAACTCTTCATGCACTCGATTGTTCAAATTCTTTAGGAATTGAATACCTTCTTTACTTAGATTCGTTCCATCTTCATTCGGTGTCCATGGCCCTTCATCAAAATCTAAGTATAAAATATTGGATACGGCATCGACACGTAATCCATCGATATGAAACTCTCTGATCCAAAATAGCGCATTTGAAATTAAAAAACTTTGTACTTGATTTTTTCCTAAATCAAAATTTAGTGTTCCCCAACCAATATTATTCGCACGATTATAGTCTGCAAATTCATATGTCGGAGTTCCATCATAAAAAGCTAGTGCATTCTGATTTCGATTGAAATGACCAGGCACCCAATCCATAAATACACCCAGACCCGCATTATGCGCTTTATCTACGAAATAATGTAAATCTTCAGGTGTACCATAACGAGCAGAGACAGCATAATATCCTGTTATTTGATAACCCCAAGATGCATCGAGTGGATGATCCATGAGTGGCATCAATTCAATATGAGTATATCCCATCTTTTTAGCATAAGGAATCAACTCATCTGCCAGTTCTGAAAGGTTATAAAGACTTCCATCCTCATGTTGCTTCCAAGAAGAAGGATGTACTTCATAAATATTCATAGGAGACTCAAAATGATTGGTACGACGTCGTCTCTGTAACCAACGTCGATCGGTCCATTTCTTGTCAGGCAATTCCCACACAATACTCGCATCTTTAGGCGCTTCTTCAAATCGATAGGCAAAAGGATCAATCTTATATTCTTTATATCCTCGTCCATTATCAATCGCATATTTATAATGATCACCATGTTTAGCATTCTTAATATCAACGGTCCACATTCCACCAGGAATCTTTTCCATTGATGTCAATGCCCAATCATTAAAGTCGCCTTGAATTTCGACTTGATATGCATTGGGGGCCCAGACAGTAAATTTAAATCCTTCATCCAATCGTACCGCACCTAAAAAATGATAAGCTTTCGTATGTGTGCCTTGATTATAGAAATAGGTTTCTTTTTCAAGATCTATTTCAGGGACTAAAGCATCAGACATCTATTCCACCTCACTCTAATGAATTTTGATAATTCAAAATCCACATAAAAATTAAGTATCTCCGAAAAATGATAGCGTTTTCTTTACTTTTAAATCATGATTCGTTCTTGTATATAGTATACCAATAATTATCTCATTTTGCTTTAATTTTGATAACTTTTTTGAAAATGTTTTCTTTTTTTCATCAACAGCTCATATTAACGTCTTTTAAAGAGCTATTGTCCTTAAATTTATAGCCAATTTTTAACTAAATATCTCAATTTTACTATTTTTTAGTGTTTTTTTGATATAAAAAAAGCCCTAGAGAAATTCTCTAGGGAGAAATAATAGATGTTCACATCATCTATTATTAACACACCAGCCTTCCTGGCTTTGAAATCTAATTCAAGGTGTGTTTTATGAATGTGACATCGGTCACAATTCGGCTCATCGGACTTTAATTTAACATAATATAATGCATAAGTAAAGCCGATGAATTCCTCATCGGCTCTTTTTACAATTGCTTAATGGTTATTAAGAAGCGTTTTTATCACGCATAACTTCCAAACGGTATCCGTCAGGATCTGTGACAAAGAAATAACTCGGATCATGACCAGGTAACCCTTTTAAATCGGTTGTTTCATAACCAGAATCCACACATTTTTGGTGGTATTCTTCTAGGTCATCTACTGAAATAGCTAAATGACTAAATCCATTACCAATTTCATATGGACCTTCTCCATAATTGTAAGTTAACTCTAATTCAAAATTATCTCCTGGTAATAATAGATAAACGAGATCAAAACCATCATCTGGAAATTCACGTTTACGACTTATTTCAAAATCAAATACTTCAGTATAGAATTTCAAAGATGCATCTAAATCTTCGATACGATAACATGCATGCAATAATCTTTGTGACATATACTTCACTCCTTTTCTTTCTATTGTTAAATTAACAAATTTATTGGTGAATATCAATCAATCGGCTTAAATATCCATACTTTCGAATGCCATCGGCACTAATTCTCCAACGGTCATCATCGTAATCTCATGATCTTCACGGGTCAAGTATACCGGAAATTGGTCATCACAAAACTCTACCATCACTTGTCGACATATACTACATGGTGGTAAATATTCATTCGTATTTCCTGCGACCGCCATCGCTTTGAAATCCTCTTTCGAGTATCCTTGTGCAATAGCTGAGAATATAGCGGTTCTTTCTGCGCAATTCGTGGCTCCAAAAGAAACATTTTCAACATTGACACCAGAAATGATAGTATTATCTTTCATCAATAAAGCAGCCCCCACAGGAAAATGTGAATAGGGAACATAAGCTTTATCAAGATTATGTCGTGCAGCTTCTACTAATTTTTTATATTCTTGTTCACTCATATCTTATTCCTCTATTTCATTAAATTCTACAATATATTCACCATCAGATTGAGGATCAGGGAAAGCATTTAATACATTCGGCACATTATCGTCTGCAAGTCTTATCCACGCATACCTTTCTGTTAAATGTTCTAAATCAAATTGCTTAATCGTCACAGGACCTAATCTATTTACCAACTCCTCAGCATCATATGTTCTATTGACATCGAAATGATTAGGAAAAGATTGATAGACATCCGTTGTATAATGATTCAAAGTTACCAAGCGAGGCGATTGTTTCGTAACTTCTAGCTTCACAAAAAGATCGGACGTACTTCCTAAATAAATATCATAAGCCTCAGTACTTTCATCCGGCTTTTCAAGTTCAAGTTCGCCACCAGATTTTATTCTTTCATATGCTTCAATTAATACCGAAGGTGGTTGATTTGTCTCTTCAATTAGCCAAGCTGGATCATCAACCAATTCCACATAATCGAGAGAAGCATCTTCAATGGATTCTTCAATGGATTCAGTCAAATTATCACTTGGTGTATCTGAGGGATCTATCGCAATGTCTAAGTCAAGATCTGCTTCATCAATCAAGAAGCTAAAGGCATGAAGCTGACTATTAATCAACTCAGTATTGTAATCAAAATATACTTGCCGATCGCCAGAATCTATTTCAAGTTGCCTATTTTCATTATTATCTATCTTTTTTATAGAAGCTGTTAATTCATTGGTATCACTGACATATCCTTCACCAACGGGATTAGAAGTTGGTTCATAATTCGTCCATCCTAAATAAGTCAGACTATCATCAATGAAATATAAAATAATTTCAGTTGTCTCTTCATCGTAAAGCAATGATAACATGCGTTGATTTCCTTCATTATATTCAATCATTTCATCAAAAGACAACTCATCAAAAGCTATATCTTCAGAGGTACTGCCTTCTGTGGCAGTTGTCGCTAGAATTGTCTGTTCATGAAGGTTGATAAAATCTTGATTTGCTTTATTTTCTTGATCAATCTCAACCACTTCTGCTTGAGCTTTGATAGGTTCTACAATATTTAAAGGATCATTGATCGTTAGAAAACAGGCCAACACAAATCCCGTTATATAACGCATCATATTAATTCACCCAGTGCATCGACAGATAAGATAATTTTTCCTTCTTCTGTTAATAATGCAGGGACACCTACATTTCCATCCTGTTTCACCCCTTCGAAAGCGGCGTCTTGATCCCTTAAAACCAAAAATTGCTTTAAATTCTTCATGGAATCTGTTATATTTATCTTTTGAAAGTCAATATTGTATTTCTGTAACGCTTCTACAAAAGTAGGGGTATCGGGACATTTATCACTATAAAATAATATTGGTTTCATGCATTCTCCTCCTCTTTATCATTATTAGATTATCATAAAGAAGAGGGTTTGTCTTTAATTACAATTCAGGAGGACATCATGACAAAACATCATTCTATCAGCGACCAACATACACACGATAGCTGGTTTTTAAGATTTATTAAAGGGATTTTTATTGGCTCAGGCTTTATCGTCCCAGGTATAAGTGGTGGAGCATTGGCTGCTGTTTTTAATTTATATGAGCCAATTATACGTTTTTTAGCAAATATCACTCATGATTTTATTAATAATGTTATCTTTTTCATTCCTGTTGGATTAGGTGGATTGACAGGCTTGGTCCTTTTTTCATGGGGTGTCAGTTTCTTCCTCAGTAATTATGCGACCATTGTGCTTTGGTTTTTCGTCGGTGCGATTGTTGGTACCCTTCCTGCCTTGTGGAAACAAGCGGGTGCAGAAGGTCGCACTCAAAGAGATTTGCTCATTGCGTTAATTACTTTTATCTTAGGTTTTCTCTTATTAAGATTTGGAGCGACTCTATTCTCAGGTTCTGTCGATGCCAACTTCTTCACTTGGATGCTTTGTGGATTTTTAATTGCCTTGGGGATTTTAGTACCTGGGTTAAGCCCTTCAAATTTTATTCTTTACATGGGACTCTATGAACAGATGTCAGACGGATTCAAAACACTCGACTTTTCTGTCATTATTCCCATTGCTATTGGTGGCATCATAACAATCTTTGGTCTTGCGAAATTTTTCGAAAAAATATTCGAACGATACTATAGCCCTTTCTTCCATTTTATCTTTGGGATCGTAATAGCCTCAACCTTAATGATTGTACCAACCGGTGAAGCATATGCTGGCTTTGGCTTGATACAATATTTATTATGCTTTGTAATGCTTGTGTTAGGAGCAGCCGTAGGTTGGTGGATGACCAATCTTGAAGAATCTTATAAATAAATAGAAACTAAAATTGACCCCCTAAAGTTAGATCATAAAATCTATCTTTAGGGGGTTTAGCATATCATCAATCACATTCTTTTATTAAAAATCAACACTCACATTTTTTATCACTATACTAATTTTTAACTGCCATTCACGAATTCTAAAATTAGGTGAATGGTGATGTGTTATCACGTCAAAGTACTATACAAATGGATTCCAGAAACGTCCCTCATTAATAAAGAAGAGTCCTATTCCGATACATATAATTATTCCTACCACAATCAATGCTATGATGTCAGACTTTTGAAATGGACGATAACTATACCATGTTCGATGATCCTTCTTACCGAATCGTCGGAGTTCCATCGCTTGCGATATTACTTCAATACGTTCCAAACTTGAGAATATTAAGGGAATAGCAATATTCGCGGAATGTTTCAATCTTGTCAGTGTGTTTGCTTTACTCGACATCTCAATCCCTCGCGCTTGTTGAGCCTGTTGTACTGTGAAGTATTCGGCTTGAATGTCGGGAATATAACGTAAAGTCAATGCCACTGCATAAGCTGAACGATAAGGAACTTTTATTCGGTTCAAACTCGATGCGAACTCACTAGTATGAGTGGTCATAATGAAAATAAATGCTAGTGGGATGGTTGTAAAATATTTAGTGGCTATATTCATTTCATACAGCAACTGTTCCCATGTTAAAGAATATCTTCCTATTCCTTCCCAGATCACATCTCGCGTTCCGTAAATTTCAACTCCTTGCTCTGGTGCAAAAATATAAATCATGATTAAATTAATCACTGAAAACCAAAACACCAATAACATTGGAAATTTAATCGACTCCCAATTGATATCTGCAATCATAAAGAGTGCGACGCTAAATATACCGATGGCAATCAAATAACGTGTGTCAAAAGTCGCCATTGCAATCAGAGATAAGGCTAGAAAACAAATCAGTTTTGTTGTGCCACTCAAACGGTGTATAAATGTATCCCCTGGCTCATATCCTAAATAAGATTGATTATTCAATGCCCCTGCCCCTCTCATAAGCAATGAATTGTTCAAGAAAATCATCGGCTTGAGTATTTGGCAATGCCTCACCTAATTGATAGAGACTCGTAGGAACTAGATGAGCATGTTCTAAAATATCTTGTTCATTAAATAAATCTCTTGGTTTTGTATCTGCAATTAAGCGGCCTGCATCAAATACCAATACACGATCAGTATATTCTTGCATCAAATGCATATCATGCGTAATCATTAATATCGTCGTCTTAAAACTTTCATTAAGATACCGTAAAAATTCCATCATCTCAGTATAATGCTGATAGTCTTGGCCTGCTGTTGGCTCATCTAGGATGAGTATTTCTGGATCTAATACTAAAACGGCAGCTATGCTTACACGTCTTTTCTGACCATAACTTAAAGCTGAAATTGGCCAATTGCGAAATTCATATAATCCACAAATCTTTAATGTTTCAGCTACCTTCTCTTGAATGTCTTGCTCAGAAACATTTCGATTCAACAATCCCAGTGCAACCTCTTCATAAACAGTGATTTTAGAAATCATTGCATTAGGGTTTTGCATAACATAACCAACAGTATCTGCAATTTCTTTTATCGATAAGGAAGCAATATTTTGACCATTTATTTTAATATGACCAGATTCTGGTCGTTCAAAGCCACATAATAGTTTGGCTATGGTTGACTTCCCGGCACCATTCGTCCCCACAATGGAAACCATTTCGCCTCTTCGAATGGAAAAATCAACAGCTCTTAAGGAGGGTGTTAACTGTCGAATATATTTAAAAGATACATCTACTACCTCACAGATAAATGCATTGTCAGGAACATTCATTACCAAATCTAATCCCTGAGCCCATTGATCAACCGCTTGAATTGCTTCATCAGGCAATGCCGTCTTCTCGTAAGCATTTAAATGCGGAATATTTTCCAAAGGAAAACCTGTCTTTTTTAGAACATCTAAATATAACGGTAGTCTTAACCCTGTTTCTTCCAAAATTGAAGAACGAAGTAATGCATCCACACCAAGATTTGCTTTTAATTTTCCTTCTGAAATCACTAAAACACGATCAATGTCTGCTAATAGACATTCTTCTAATCGGTGTTCAATAATAATAGTGGTCAATCTTAAACGCTGACTGAGTTGATTAATCAGTAAAATCATTTCTTGTCCGGTTTTAGGATCTAAATTCGCTAAAGGCTCATCAAAGATTAAAATTGGAACCTCATTAATCATCACACCACAAATTGAGACACGTTGCTTTTGCCCTCCTGATAAATCTTGCGGACGATTATTTAAAAGTAAATCAAGTTCTAATATTTTTGCCCATTCTCCTACACGTTGATGCATTTCTTTCTGCGGAATCGCATCATTTTCTAATGCGAAGGCAATGTCTTCTGCCACGGTAAGGCCAACAAATTGGCCATCTGAATCTTGTAAAACCGTTCCAACCATTAAAGAAAGGTTCGCTATATCAATGTCTTTAACCAATTGACCATTAACCTGGACTTCTCCAATATATTCACCTCGAAAACGATGGGGGATTTGGCCATTGATTGCTTTTCCTATGGTCGATTTTCCTGATCCACTTGGCCCAACAATAAGGACCGTTTCCCCCTCACCTATTTGAAAGGAAATGTCGCGTAAATTCGGCTCTGCTTGACTATCATATCGAAAAGTAAAATGTTCGAATTCAATCTTTGCAGTTTTCATTTTCTAATCTTCTCGCGTTAAACTGCCTGACTGAGTTTGAGTCGACGCATAAGCCTTAATCAATACTGTTCCTAAAACAGCAACAGCGATTGAATTTAGTCCAGCTGACACAAGCCCCTGTAAGAATACTTTATTGGCTGGCTCTGAATAAATAAGAATATCTAGCCCAGGCGCAATCACAGCCCAACTTAATAAATTGACAATCGTTACTCCGATAATAAATTTTACGATTTCTTTCCCATCAAAGATTCCTGATTCAACTTTTAGTTGTCGACCAATGAGGCCATATCCTAATCCTGTAACACCAGAGGCAATGACCCAACTCCACCATAAACCATAAGTCATCAAATCCTTAATGGCATGTCCTAGAAAAGCCACGAGTCCTGCAACAACAGGTCCATAAATCACTCCCATTAATGCAAGAAAAGGATAAGTCGTTTCAAAGCTCGTATTCGGAATTCCAGTAGGAATCGATAAGAATCGTCCAAGAATAAAGAACACTGCTGCTCCAATACCAATGGCAACGATATTTGTTAATGTTGATTTATTATTTTCCATAATGATTTCTCCTATTTCTTTCTCACTTCAATAGTCCATGCACGACCGGTACCTATACCATAAACTTTTGAGAAATTATTTTGATTGATCGCCACACCAAAATTAATCAATGAATTAACATAACCGATCACTTCACCTCGTGGGACATCTGCAAAGCTTGTTCCAAAAAGTATCTGGTTATGATATTGTTTGACCCCGTCTTTACGAATGATAATCTCAACCGTATCATTCGGTTTAATCCCTGCTTCCCTAAGCAAGCTAGAAGGGATATTCGTCCATAGGGAACCAAATCGAATATCTAAAATATCAATCATTCCACGAACGGCACCTTCATCGTCGATATATGGCTCATCCAATTCAATAAATTCTAAATTCTCCTTAGCGATTAACTCTTCTAATTGATAAAAGTAATCTTCATCGGTTGCTATTTTAGCTGCATTATAAACATAGACGTCTCTTCCATGGAATGTATGACTTTCCTCAGAATGAGGTAAGCGATTTTTTATTTCATTAATCACGCGTACCTCTTCAATACCTAAAAAATGATCAACATGTGTTAATGTTCCATTATCTGGCGTCACAATATATTGTCCAGTCCGTAACTTTGCTACAATTGAGCGACGTTCAGACCCCACCCCGGGATCAACAACCGAAACAAATACCGTGCCTTTCGGCCAATATTGAACGGTCTGTAAAAGACGATAGCTTCCTTCAAAAATATTGTAAGGTTCAATTCCATGGGTTAAATCAGAAATCTCTAATCCCGGATTAACCGTATAAGCAACTCCACGCATTGCTGCCACTGCACCATCATCCAACCCAAAATCTGACTGTAATACTAAAAAATTGCTCATAAATCCTCCTTATGATAAATAAATATTTTCTTAATGAATTCTAATTTAAGATCCATACTTCTCATTAATTATAGCTCAATCTGATACCACAGTCATCTATATTTACAATTTGATACGAAAGATTCTTTGAATGTCCGTGTTTCAATGAAATACTATACAACATCTTTCATTACGATGATTTTATTATAAAATATTAAAAAACCCGCTTATATTAGCGGATTCTCTTGGCGTCATATTGTTTGACTTCTAAATAAAAGAAAGCGAATTTTAATTAAGCATGTCTCCATTTAACATCAATATAAGATTGTTGGCAGGGTGCGTCGGGATTTTTTAATTGTGTAAGTAAATTTTTCATGGCTTCTCTGCCCAATTCGGATGTATTTAAATCGATATAATCATCAGTTGCTAAGAATGCAAGCGGGAATTGTCCAGTTGTTCTAAATGTAATAATAGGCAAATGACCGTTATCCGATTGGCTAGCCATAATAACCCCATCTGCAAAGGTCTGTTCTGTTATAATGACTGCAGTATCTGGTCTCATTTGTTTGAGTTTTGGATAGATTTTATACCCATCTTCAATAGTTGTTCCGGCGGAATTATTAACTGTCAGTAAAATGTTGTGCTTTTCTGCTTCCTGACGAATTCCAGCTTCACGGTGTGTAATATGGCTAAGGACCGCATTACCTCCTAATAAGTATAATTGTTTATATCCTTTTAATATCAGAGCTTCGGCTACCATTTGACCAGCTCGAAAATTATCATTATCTACAAAATTAATATCAGGATGATCCATATAGCCAATAATTGTAAAGGGAATCTTTTCTTCATAAGCAAACTGAATAATAGGATCTTCAGAATTAGCATATAAGAAAAGTAAACCATCTACCCGTTGCTCCAAAACGAGTTGCTGAACCTGTTGATAGCGCTGTTCAAGTGTTTCACCTATCGATAAGATAATAGAATATCCTTCATTGACTGCTTCAACATTTATTTCTCTTAACATCGCAATAAAAAAAGGATTTTGATAAAAATCAGAATCTTCAGAAGGGAAAACAATTCCTACAGCATTTGCTGTTTGGTGCACAAGATTACGTGCATTCACATTTGGACGATAATTTAACTCTTTCATCGCTTTACGAACACGAATTTTAGTAGTATCACTAATTGCTTTATTGTCACTAATGACTCGCGAAACAGTTGATGGAGCAACCCCTGCTCGTTTAGCAACATCTTTAATAGTGATGGCCATACCTCTACCTCCTTTCGTTAATCGAAGGAACAGATTAACGGTAAATTTTATAATTTGAAATATTGCAATATTATTCCTGATTATATCATATTAATTAAGAAAGGAAAACGTTTGCATAAAAAATATAATTTGTTATAATACGTTAGGATTGGTAAAATACCAACCCAAATTAATGATTACTTTGCTAATATAAATATGGTTATCTAAACATCATAGTGTTATAATATGTTTGATGCCCATTTTGCATAAAAAACCCGAAGGAGAAAATGATATGAGTTTATTAGCTGAACGTGTTCAAAATAATTATGGTAAGTCACTAGAAGAAATGACGGATCTAGAATTATACCAAGCACTGTTAGAATATATTAAAGAGAAAGCCAATGATTATCCGCTTAATAATTCAAAGAAAAAATTATACTATGTTTCTGCTGAGTTCTTAATTGGTAAATTATTATCAAATAATTTGTTGAATCTTGGATTATATGATGAAGTTGAGAGTGAATTACAAAGTATTGGTCGTTCTGTAGCTGAAGTAGAAGCAGCTGAAAACGAGCCTTCACTAGGGAATGGTGGTTTAGGTCGTTTAGCCGCTTGTTTCTTAGATTCTATCGCTACATTAGGAATCAATGGTGATGGAGTTGGAATCAATTATCATTTTGGTTTATTTAAACAATTACTTGTATACCGCGAACAACACACTGTTCCTGATGCTTGGTTAGGTGAAAATTCTTGGTTAAAGAAATCTGAAAAACGTTTCGAAATACCTTTTAATAATTTCACCATCAACTCTGTACTCTATGATTTAGATATTTTTGGCTATAATAATACAAAACGCAATCGTTTGCGCTTATTTGATATCGAGTCATTAAATAGTGATTTAATTGAATATGGAACCATTAATTTCGATAAAACAAATATTATGGAAAATTTAACACTTTTCTTATATCCAGATGATTCCGATCATAATGGACAATTGTTACGAATTTTCCAACAATATTTTATGGTATCCAATGCTGCTCAATTAATCATCGATGAGGCTATCGAACGTGGAAGTAATATTCATGACTTAGCAGACTTTGCTGTGATTCAAATTAATGACACACACCCTGCTCTAATCATTCCTGAACTAATCCGCTTACTTACTCAGCAACATCATATTGGAATGGATGAAGCGGTCGAAATTGTTAAGAATACCATTGCCTTCACTAACCACACAATCTTATCAGAGGCACTTGAGAAATGGCCAATGGGAGACTTAGAGAGAGTCAACCCAGATATTGCGCATATTATTCGTGATTTAGACGGTCGTGTCAAACAAGCTCACCCTAATCAACCAGGCGCATTTGTTATTGATAATAATGGTCGTGCACACATGGCGAATATGTCGATTCACTATGGTTTCAGTGTAAATGGTGTGGCTCAGTTACACACGGATATACTAAAAGACAGTGAATTAAGTGAGTTCGAAGCTTTATATCCTGGGCGAATTAATAACAAAACAAATGGCATCACCTTCCGTCGTTGGATTATGAATGCAAATAAAGCTTTATCAAGTTTATTCGATGAAAAACTAGGTGAAGAATGGCGTGTGAATCATGATTTAACTGAATTAGAAAAATATGCCGACGATAAAGATTTCCAAGAGGCTCTTGCAACGATAAAAGCACATGACAAACGTAAATTAAAAGATCATTTGCTTCATCGTCAAGCAACGGTGATTAATGAGAATTCAATAATTGATGTCCAAATCAAACGAATTCACGAATATAAACGCCAACAAATGTTAGCGTTATATATTGTTCATAAATACTTTGATATTAAAAAAGGAAATAAACCGAAAACCCCTATTACAATTCTGTTCGGTGGTAAAGCGGCACCAGCTTATATCATTGCCCAAGATATTATTCATTTCATCATGGTGATGAGCGAAATCATTGCTCGAGATCCAGAAGTGAGCCCATACTTGCAAGTAGTAATGGTAGAAAACTACAATGTTACGGCAGCTGAATATTTAATTCCAGCAGCAGATGTTTCAGAACAAATTTCATTAGCATCCAAAGAAGCTTCAGGTACAGGTAATATGAAATTTATGTTGAACGGCGCATTGACCATTGCGACACTAGATGGGGCGAATGTTGAAATTGCCGATTTAGTAGGTGAAGATAATATTTATCTATTTGGTAAAAAAGCTGATGAAATCGTCCAACTTTATGAAACAAATGGCTATAATGCTTATGAGTATTATGATGACCCGGCATTACGTTCATTGGTTGACTTCATTATTTCCGATGAGGCGAAAGCTTTAGGAAATCATGAACGCTTATATCGTTTGCATAATGATATTGTTCATAAAGATTACTTCATGGCCTTAATTGATTTGAAGGAATTCATTGAAACAAAAGAAAGAATGTATGCGGACTATGAAGATCAAGATTTATGGATGAATAAAGTAGTTAAAAATATTGCTAAGGCTGGTTACTTCTCTTCTGACCGTACGATTACAGACTATAATCGTGATATCTGGCATTTAGAAGCAGATTATGAGGTAAATATCGAGAAGAAGTAACATTCAATCAATCGCACTAACAATTAAACAAGCGACCATTTTACGAGTGGGGACAAAAAGTTCCACACTCAACCAAATGGTCGCTTGCTATTTTAATTTGATGATTCAAAGTTGAAGACATAAAGTGATTGAGCTAATTCCTGACTTAATTGATTAGTCCGCCACTCTTTCTCATAACCTAAGGAATTGGTTATCCATTGTTGATGATTTTTATGAAATTGATGGCGAATATGTACATGGCCCATAATATGATGAGAGATTGAAGAATTGTTCATCCATGGTTCTAAATCATCAGTCGCGATAAAGGCATTAAAGAAATCAAAGGCACGATGAGGCATTGGAATAATAAAGTCTTTTGTCGTTACAACATGTGTCACTAATATAACTTGTCGTTCACTAACTTGGTTAAATTGCTCTTTTATTTCAGCTGCAAAAATTTGCGACACTTCTTCATCAGTCATTTGCCAATCCAATCGCTTTTTATCTTGCCATGTAGCAATTTTATAGCGCCCTATTTCTATTTGTTCAGGTGAAAATTTTTCCTGGTTATAATATGCGTGATTATACCATCCCATATGTCCTATAATAGCTAACCGATCACCAATTAATAGTGGCTCATTCATAAGAGAAAGCGGATGTGTTTGATAAAGTTGATGAATTTTCCAAGTTTCTTTTGATGCATTGGGGTCTTGCCAATAGTCATGGTTGCCTGGAATAAAATATAATTTTATAGGACTTAAGGATTGTTGTAGTTGTTCAATGAAAGTGAGCGTCATCGTATATGAATTACTAATATCGCCACCAATAATTAAATGACTCAAAGCATTATCTTGCGCACTATGCACTAATTCTTCAATCATCTCTGCTGGTCGATAGCTTCTCAAGTAATCGATATGTAAATCTGAAATAAATCCAATCCTCGTCATTCAATGATGTGCCCCTCTTCTATAATTATGTTAACTATCATACCAAACAGATTCGTTGCTTGGCAATGAACTTTCATAAACGCCGCTGTCATTCAAAAATATTAAAAGAGCTGATCAAAATTGACCAGCTTCCCTTCAATGTTTATAAGTTTCTTTAATGAAACTATTTTATTTGACCGGCATTTTCTGAATCGTCCAATAGTAAAGTGCAATAATTAAGACGACTCCCATTGCTTTAAAAAGAGTACCAAATTGTTCAATAAAATGTACTACTCCTTGGAAAAATGATAAGACAGAAAACATATTATCTCCAAATGCCAGCACTCCTAATCCTATTAACAGACCAAACAAGACATTTATTGCAAATAAACACAATAAAACTTTCCAGCCAAATCGATAGAATGCATAAGACAATAAAGCAATCCCCAGCATAGTGATCAAATTGATTAATATTCCTTGCCATGTCATTTGAGTTAGGGCATTGCTCGTCATTGTAAGCGTACTATTTTCTACATTCATTTGACCATTATTTCCATTAATATTGGAAAAATATGTATGTAGTACTGCTACGATCGTGTATAAAAAGATATTAAACAGAAAGTAACCGTTTCTAGAAACTCCAAAACGCAAGGCCGTGTCAAAATCACTGGTACCATCTGTGATTGGAATAATAAAAGTCAATAAATAAATGAAGGTTGATAAAATTGACACGACTCCGAAGATGAGATTCTGGATGCTCAGTATTTCGCCAGTCCTATTGACCATCATAATGAGAATAAGCCCCACCAGTACAATCCCTACCGTACCAAAAAATGCCCATTTTGCAGTTTCTTTCAGTTGTATCAATCTCAATGTATTTGTACGTCCCATATCTATTCCCCCACTAAATAATTAAATGCTGTTTGTAAGTCATAACGGTGAATGTTCGCTCCAACAGATTCCATGGCCAATCTTTCTTCTTTTGATAATTGGTCATATAAAAAATACGAAATTTTATTTCCTAATTGTTGTTGATAAATAATATTTTTATCTTCAGGTTGATAATTGTCCACTTTATACAATTGACTTTGAAAGGTCTCAAGTGACTGGTCTACCAATACTGAAGCATTTTTTAAAATAATAACATGTGTTAAATAATTTTCGACTTCTTGGATTAGATGTGTTGAAATCAATATCATTCGCGGATTTTCAGCATAATCTTCCATCATTAATTGGAAAAATTTTTGTCGATTCACTGAATCTAACCCATTGGTCGGCTCATCAAAGAGTGTAATTGGACAATGTGAAGCTAAACCAATGATATTTTGAACCAATGTTTTATTCCCAGTAGATAATTTACTAAAACTACTTTTTAAAGAAATATTAAATTGCGCAAATAGATGTTCGGCATATAAAATATCAAACGTCTCATACATCCTATTATAAACTTCTATTAACTTTTTGATGTTTCCTTGAAACAAAGAATTATTATCATAGATTTCTCCACCAACATAAACTATCTCACTTAATGCTTCTGGAAATTCTTTAATGGATTGATTTTTATAATAAACATCTCCTTGATATGTCGGAATCATATTAAAGATGATTCGCATCAAAGTTGTTTTCCCCACGCCATTTCTCCCCAAAATTCCATACACACCATGTGGATCCTCAAAATTTATTGAAAGATCCTCCAAAACCATCTGTTTTCCATATTGTTTCGATACATTTTTCACTGTTAGCATATTAAGCCTCCTTAATCATATTAATAATTTCTTCCTGTGTAAGTCCCAATTGATTTGCTTCCTTTAATAAGGCAGGTAATGTCTGTTCCATAAATTGTTGCTTTCTTTTAGCGACGATTATTTCTTTTGCTTCCTTCGTAACAAACATTCCGAGTCCTCTTTTCTTGTATAGTACGCCTTGTTCCACTAATTCATTCAAACCTTTCCCTGCAGTTGCTGGATTAACATTCATTATTTTAGAAAATTCATTCGTCGATGGAACTTTATCATCACTTATAAAATGGCCATTCAAAATTTCATTTTCTATATAGTGAGAAATCTGTAAATATATCGGTAAATTTTGATCCATTGCCGTCTCCTTTCCGCATCGTTTCGTTAGTTAACTAGTCAACTGACTAACCCTTTAAGTAAACTATAAAGCCTTTTAAAATAAAATGCAAGCATTTTTATTATTTTTAAATTAAGCATAAAAAAAGTACTTCCAGCATAGGAAGTACCTCTTTAAATATTCATGGATACATTTTATTTCAATGATTCGGCTAATTTAATATTTGCACGGATAGAAGCGATAGAAGTGTCTAGTTTTTCTTGTTCCCACTCATTTAAGGACACGAAAAGCTGTCTCTCCCAACCTTGACGACCTACGATTGTTGGCGTGGAATATGAAATCGGATTGTCAGCATAAGGCGTCCCTTCACCACAATAAGTCGACACTGGTAGGATTGACTTTTCATCAAGTAAAACAGCTCGTGCTAAATCAATAGATGCTTGAGCAACTCCTGCATTGGTTACTCCGACCTTCGCTCTGAATACTTCATATGCAGATTCCACTATCTTATCTTTAATCTCATGGGGTTCCAAAGGTGCTATCTCTGGGAAATAAGTTTCAAGATCATCAAAAGCAATGCCTCCAACTGTTAAATGGCTCAGAGCTGGGAATGCGGTATAACCATGCTCCCCCATCATATAACCCGACACTGATTTGGGATCTACCCCATAATGCTGCCCAATATAATAACGTAAACGAGATGAGTCTAACATACAGCCAGTACTCATTATTTTATTAACAGGAAAATCAAATTCTGTCGCTGCAATATGTACCACCGTATCAGCAGGATTCGTGATAAAAATAATAATCGGTTCTTTGGTTCGTGTTGAAATATTCTTCATAATATCTCGCACAATCTCAGCATTATTACCTAATAATACTTGACGATCCTCTGGTATTGGGTCTGGATAATAATAGTATGTTGCCGTAACAATAATTATATCTGCATCGTGAACATCCTCATAGTCACCTTCATGAATATCCACATTATTTCGTGACAGAAGTCCTGTCGCATGAGCTTGGTCTAATGCTTCACCAAAGGCGATTTGATCTCGTGGATCAATAATAGCTACTTCGCCAAATAATTCAGATGAGACAGCATATGCGAGTACATGCTCGCCGACATGCCCTGACCCTATAATTACTAATTTTTGCATAAACAACACACTTTCTAATTAAAATTTAATTACATTATAATGGAATGAAAGTGAGATATCCAGTGCTCATCGATGATTTTATTAAATTTATGAGTAATCAATTAGTTTTATAGAATTTTTGTGCAAGATGACTTTCTAAGTTAAAAACTAGTTTTCAATTGGTAAATCTTCTTGTAAATAATCATCAGAATCAAATGCATCAACTCGCACTTTTACTATCCAAGAATTTTGGTCACCAGGATGAGATAGAGATTCAGGCTCATCTAACAAATGCAAATTTTTTTCAATAATCTGTCCACTAATAGGCGCAGGAATTTCTGAAACAGCTTTCGACCCTTCAATCGCAATAAATGGTTCATCTACCGCTATCGCTTCATCTTCTAAAAATTCAATAAAGGCTACCTCACCAATATCATCCTGTCCTTTAGGTGACATTCCTATAACAACATTGTTTGCTTCCACTTCTTTTAGCCACATACCTGAACGAGTATAAACTTTCACTTTAAATTTTTCTCCTAATATTATTTTATGATTAATTATTTTAAGCGTTATAATTATATATTATATCAATGATTCTATTGATAATGATAGCATAATTGCTCAATAAAAAAACCAAGAAGCACGCGGCTCCTTGGGTTATGGTTATTTTTCGATAATTCTAGCAGGAACACCTACAGCCGTCGCACCGGCAGGGACGTCTTTCAGTACCACCGCACCGGCACCAACTTGTGCTCCATCGCCGATGGAAATATTTCCTAGAATTGTTGCTCCTGCACCAATCACAACATCGTTACCAATAGTAGGGTGTCTCTTGGACTTTGGATCGGTTGAGACTCCTCCTAAAGTTACACCATGATACATCGTTACACGGTCCTTGATGATTGATGTTTCACCAATCACAATTCCCATACCATGATCAATAAAGAAATGATTGCCTATTTCTGCACCTGGATGAATCTCAATTCCTGTTGTTCGACGACCTTCTTCCGAAATAACACGTGCTTGATAATAATTTCCTTCTAAATATTCTTCGCGTGCTTTTTGGTGCATTTGACGGGCTACCAAACCTGGATAAAGATAAGCCTCCTCAACTGAATGGCATGCTGGATCTTGTTCAAAGATATACTCAGCTTCTTTACGCCAATAATCTGGTCCCTTATGATTCATTTGAAAAAATCTCCATTGATAAATAACGTTCGCCTGAATCTGGTAGTACGGTAACAACGGTTTTACCTTTACCTAGCTCTTTGGCTAAACGTTTCGCACCAACAAAATTAGCTCCTGAAGAAATTCCAGCTAGTATCCCTTGTGTTCTCGCTAATTCTCTCATACCATCGAAAGCCTCTTCATTCGATACACCAATATAACGATCAATATTTTTATCTGTAAATAATTCAGGAACAAAGTTTGTTCCTAAACCTTGTAATTTATGGGATGCTGATTCGCCTTTAGAGAATAATGGGGAGTCCTCAGGTTCTAATCCAACGACTAATGCATCAGGATTGCTTTCTTTTAAGACGTTACCAACGCCTACGACTGTTCCTGAAGTACCAATCCCTGCAATAAATGCATCGATATTGCCTAAATCTTCTAAAATTTCTTTTGCCGTTGTCTCTTCATGGGCTTTAATATTCGCTGGGTTGCTAAATTGACCTAAAATAAGTCCATCACGTTCCTCGGCAATTTCTTCTGCTTTCGCTTTGGCACCAGCCATTGCTCCTTCAGAAGCCGGTGTTAATACTAATTCTGCTCCATACGCTTGAATTAATTGACGACGCTCCATTGACATTGAGTCTGGCATAACAATCACAGCTTTCAAACCTAAAGCCGCACTAGCCATCGCTAAGCCAACGCCTGTATTACCGGAAGTTGGTTCGATAATAGTGTCACCTTTTTTTAATTTTCCAGACTCCATTAGATCTTTCAATATGTATTTAACTGGACGATCCTTTACGGAACCTGATGGATTATTTTTTTCAATTTTTACATAAATATCGGCAGACTCTTCATCTAAATGATTGATTTTTATTAATGGTGTATGACCAATTGAATCAATGACATTATCAAATAACATGTTATCTATCCCCTTTTTTCATATATTCACATTTAGTATAGCTTTAATATTTAAAAAATGCATTGACTTTGCTCAATGCATTCAAGGAATTAGTAATAACGTTTCATTAACAATGTTGATATGGGTGGAATTGATTTAAACTCTTTAATCTCTTCATGGTTACTGTGATCATTGTAGACAACATGATCTTCAACTAAAATAGTATATTTACCAGACTCAACTGGAACATTCAAGACATTACTTTGTGCATTAAAGACGAGAACCAATTGATAATCCTCACATTCATATGTTAGGTGAACTATTTTATAGTCTTGTCGAATCACATTCATCGTGTCTTTAATTTCTTCATAACTCGTCAAGCGCAGTAATGGTTCATTATGACGTAATTTTATCAACTCACGCACTAACATCACACTTTGACGATAGGATTCTTGACGATTCCAATCAATTTGATTAATTTCATCGGGTTTATTGTAACTATCACGGACGCCAAATTTTGTACGCATAAATTCTTGGCCTGCATGTAAAAATGGTACACCTTGGGCCAAAAGAATGATTGTTGTCGCTAACATATGTTGTCGCTCAACAATTCTTTCATCTTGTTGAGGATTCGAAGCGACCAATTTATCATACAAGGTGAAATTATCATGTGCCTCAATATATTGAATTAATTGCAAGGGATCATTATAGTTACCAAAGTCAACTCCTCCCATGAAATTACTCACCACTTGTGGCTCCATATACCAGGCGCCATTAACATAACCTTTGGCAGTAATTTCAAAGTCATTTCCTTTGACTGCTTCACGCAAACCATCATTAAACTGGCCAATACCAGGCATAAACTTAGCATTCCCTTGATTAGCTGCACGCACATCACTTGATAAAGGGGTGTATAAATCCCATCCTTCACCAAATAAAAGGATTGCAGGATCAATTTCATTAAGGGCCAGTCTGACTTCATTCATTGTATCAATGTCATGAATTCCCATTAAATCAAAACGAAAACCATCAATTTGATATTCACGCGCCCAATACGTGACACTATCCACGATATATTTTCGTACCATGGCTCTTTCAGACGCCGTATCATTGCCGACACCGGTACCATTCGTTAGTTCACCTTTTTCATTATAACGAAAATAATATCCTGGGGCTGTCTTATGAAAGGCATGATTCTCTACTTCATAAACGTGATTATAAACTACATCCATAATGACACGTAATCCTCTGTCATGAAATGTTTTGATTAACTCTTTCATTTCAGTGATACGAGCAAATGGATCAAATGGATTCGTAGCATAAGATCCTTCAGGAACATTATAATTATATGGATCATATCCCCAATTATAACTAGAAGGCGGTTCTTCTGTTTCATCAACGGTCGCATAATCAAATGCGGGCAATAACTCTATATGGGTGACTCCTAAATCGACTAAATAATCTAAGCCTGCTGGAGAGCCGTAATCATTCACACGGTTCTCTTCGGTTAGTCCCAAAAATTTCCCTTTATTTTGAATATTACTGGACTCACTCACTGTCAAGTCACGGATATGTGCCTCATAAATAACAGTCTTTTCAGGGGTCTGCCATGAAGGCATGCGTTCTCCCCAACCTTCAGGATTAGTGCGTGACAAATCCACCACTACACTACGATGCCCATTAACAGTGGCAGCTTTAGCATAGGGATCATTGGTAATGACTTGTTCACCTGTAAAGAATGTTAAGCGGTAAGCATAGGTCAATCCATGTTGATCGCCTACTAATTCTGTCGAAAAAATCCTTAAATGATCATCAAATTCCATCAAAATACTTTTTTGTATCTCCCCATACCAATCATCATATATAATTAATTCGGCTTGGGAGGCGGTCGGTGCCCATAATCGAAATATCGTTGCCTGGTCTGAATAGACAGCACCTAATTCTCCATCATAATGTCGTGTCTTTGTAAACATACTATCTTGACCTAAACGCATCAGGGCATCTTGATAATATCTGTCTCGCGGGTATGAGTCGTCCCGCATCTTTAATGGTGTTCTCACTGTGTGCTCCTTTATATAAAATAACAACAGGCTCAACCCTCTCAGGTCGAGCCTATTACAAACTCTCCGACTCAAATTTGAGTTACGAGTGAATTCACTACTATTTAGTTATATTATTAATATATTGATGTGTTAGTTGGCAATATCGTTCATACCATATATCAATAAACGCTTGATTAAAGGGTCCAATACCCTGATCTATCCATCGAACAAGTTCTTGTATCTGATATTTTATTACGGTATCAATGTCATCTGAATAATGATACCGTCTACCATGCAAATCATATTCATCCACATCTAGTAAACGTTTTTCACCATCAGGAAAAACTTTGATATCTAAATCATAATCGATATATTTCAATGCTTCATTATCAATCACATAAGGTGAAGCTAAATTGCAATAATAGGTAACCCCACGTTTGCGTAGCATTGCCACGACATTAAACCAGAAGTTCTTATGATAATAAAGTAAGGCAACTTCTCGTGTATGCCATTTGCGCCCGTCAGATTCTATCACTAATGTATGATCATTACAAGCAATAATTGATTGTTCACTGGTCTTCAAAATCATATTATCTTGCCAAGTGCGGTGGAGTGATCCATCATGTTTATAACTTTTAATAGTGATGAATTCACCTTCTTTAGGTTGTTTCATCACTTTCCAACTTTCTGAATATTATACTTAGCAATCCAAGAGGATTGAGTATTTTCACATCTTATTATAGCACAGAAAAATTGGATTAAAAGGATAAAGTTCTCGTTTACCTAAAGATTCCGGGAAGTGTTCTGACTCTGTTCGAACAACTCATTAAACATAACTTCGGCAGTCTATTTCAATGACTCATTTCTTTTATTCATCTTGACCAGCGCCCGCTAACTGCATTTGATAATAGAAACCATTTTGTTTCATTAATTCGTCATGATTACCCTGTTCAATAATTTGTCCATCTTTCATGACAAGTATGATATCTGCATTTTGAATCGTTGATAAGCGATGGGCGATAATAAAAGTTGTACGTCCCACCATTAATTCATCAAAGGCTTGTTGAATCAAAATTTCAGTTCGCGTATCTATAGATGAAGTCGCTTCATCAAGAATCAACATCTCAGGTAGTTCTACAAATAATCGGGCAATCGAAATCAATTGTCTCTGACCTGTAGATAAATTCCCCCCATTATCTGTAAGATGAGTCTGATAACCATCAGGTAACATTTGTATAAAGCGATCCGCATGAGCACTCTTGGCTGCTTGAATAATTGCCTCTTCAGTCGCTTCTGGATATCCATAGGCGATGTTTTCAGCAATGGTTCCTGTTTTGAGCCAAGTCTCCTGTAAAACCATGCCGAATTGTTCTCTGACAGATTGACGAGTAAACTGTTTCATATCTTTTCCATCTATGAGTATTGCTCCTTCATCCACATCATAAAATCGCATTAATAAATTTATTAAAGTCGATTTTCCTGCACCCGTAGGACCAACAATCGCAACCGTTTGACCAGGCTTTACTGCCATCTTAAGGTCTCGAATCAATTCTTTATCCTTAACATAGCTAAAGGAAACATCATCAAAATCAATTGCCCCATGTAATTGTTCACTTTCTAATTTCCCATGACCCGTTTCCACTTCATCTGCAAGATCAATTAATTCAAAGATGCGATCTCCTGAAGCAATTGCTGACTGTAATTCAGCTAGCACATTAGATATATCATTGAATGGCTTCATATATTGATTCGCATAATTCAGAAAAGTTGTTAATTCACCCACTGTAAATCCTCCGGAAATAATGCGTAAACCACCAACAAAAGTGACTAAAGCATAGATGGCAGCATTTACAAATCTTGTGGCTGGATTAATCGTCGAAGAAACGAAAATGGCCCATTTGGAATAATGACTATATTGTGCATTAATCTCATTAAAGGTCTCACTTTGTTTCTTTTGTTGATTGAAAAGTCGTATTAATTCTGCTTGTTGTATACTTTCTTCAATATGTTCACTATGGTGAGCCCTTTCTTGTGTCTGCTGAGTATATAAATTATAAGATTTAGTTGCAACAAAATGTGCAATTATCATGGATAAAGGGGTTAATAATATAACAATCAACATCATCGTTCGATCTAAACGAGCCATGGTACCAATTGTTATGATAATGGTCAATAGTCCAATAAAAAATTGATTGAAAACCATCAATAATCCTGATGCAAGTTGATCGGTATCCGTTGTAATTCGACTAACAATTGTTCCAGTCGATTGTTGGTCAATGTAGTTCAATGGCACTTTATGCATTTTAGTTAAGACTTCATTTCTCAATTGTTGAATCATTTCATAAATTAAACGATTATAAATTAAAGGGTTGAGCCATTGAACAAATGCATTGATTGAAATGACTAGTCCCATTTGCATTAGTATTTGCTTCAACATAATAAAATTAACTTGATCAATTGAAACTACTTGATTCACTGCTTGTCCAATCAATATCGGTAAATAGACCGTTAACAAAACTTGCGCCACCGTTAATACAATAGCCAATATAATGAGTAGTGGATGTTTCCATAATCTTTTAAATAATCTCATAATAGTAGAATATTGGGTCATTTCTCCACCTCCGCTACCGATTGGGATGCATAGATTTCTTGATAAACGGTATTCTCTTCAAGCAATTCTTCGTGCGTTCCAACACCAACTTGTCGCCCTGCTTCAAGTACCGTAATCAAATCAGCATGTCTTAAACTGTGAATTCGTTGAGAAATCATAATTATTGTTCGATCTTGATAATTATTCTTCAATGTTTTCTGGAAATTAGACTCTGTCACATAATCCAGTGCAGATGTAGAGTCATCAAAAATCAGTAAAGCACTATCTTTAATTAAAGCGCGTGCAATGGTTAATCTTTGTCTTTGTCCGCCAGAAAAATTTCTGCCAAATGCTTGCACTGGTGCATCCAAGCCATCAGTTAATTGACGTACAAATTCTCCCGCTTGTGCATCGTCTAGTGCTTGCCACATTTGGGCATCCGTTGCATTCTCTTTCCCCATCTGTAAATTACTGCGTATCGTTCCTTTAAAGAGTGTCGGTTGTCCAGGGACTACCGAAATATCTGCCCTTAACTTAGACAAAGATTGGGTATCGAATAATTCAGGATGGTAATATATTGTTCCTTCCGTAGGTTCATATGTTTTCGTTAATAATTGCATCAATGTCGATTTACCAGATCCGGTTGAACCAATAATTCCTATGAAGTCTCCTTGGCGTATAGCCAATTGAATGTCTTCCAAAGCATTAGACCGAGCACCAGGATAAGAGAAGGACACTTGGTCAATAATCATCGCTTGATTCATATTGGGATCCATTGGTGTTTTAATTGTCTCACCATCTAATTGTTCTGTATCTTCCTCAAGAATGACATTGACACGACGTGCACTTGTTAAGGATTTATTAATGACATCAAGAACCATCGCTAACTTTACTAATTCAACTAATATTGATAATAAATAATTAATTAATGCAACTAATTGTCCTTGAGTAAGGGTCCCCACAGAAACTTGAAGTCCACCTTGCCACATCATTCCAATCAAAATAAAGTTCACCGTTAAATAGGTCAGTGGATTACTTAACGCATTTATTCTACCAACGCGCAATAAAGTAGACGTTAATGTTTGATTTGTCTCTTTAAATTGTTCAATCTCACGATGTTGTTGGTTGAAAGCTTTGATGACTCGAATCCCTTGTATTTGTTCTCTTGTCTGTGTAACGAGTTTATCAAATCGTTGACGAATCCGATCTAGTAATGGCGATGCAATCTTCATAATCGCTATCACAACGATGGTCAAAATAACGATCATCCAAATAAACCAAATCGAGATTTGACGATTAATTTGAATTGCCATAATCAATGATCCCAATACAATGAAAGGCGATCTTAGGAACAGACGATAAAAAATATTTAATCCGGTTTGAATTTGAAATGTATCACTTGCGATACGATTAATCAAACTCGAACCACCGTAAGCATCTTTGCGTGTTTTATTTAATCTTATACTTCGTTCATACAAATCAGCCGTCAAATCTTTCGCAAATCCCACCGCGGCCTCTGAGGCAAAGTATTGAGCTGCGATCGCTAGAATAAAACCTACAAAGCCTAATGCAATCATCACCAGCATTAATCGGAATAAATGTGACGTATCACCTACAGGAATCGCCTCATCAATAATACGAGCAACAATTAGTGGGACCAATAATTCTAATAATGCTTCTATCAACTTAAATATCGGCCCTAAAACACTGATAAGTTTACGTCCTTGAAAATATTTTCCTAACTGTTTCATGCAATCACCCCTTTATATCTTTCAATAATTTTTTCTGTAATGTTGAGATAGGATAATCCACTAAATCTTCGAGTTGAATCCACACCATACCTTGAGGTAATTCAAATTCATTTGTCACGATCAAGAATCGATCCAATTCCCAAATACGATGACTAAACACATGTTTAATCGATGGCAGATCCATTTTTCGAGCTCTTAAAATATCTACATCTTCAATCCCTTGTTTGTTTATCCATTCTCTAAATTCATGCAAATGATTGAGATCATTATTCTCTTGCAATGATTGTTGCTCAATTATTGGAAAATGCCACAAATCTTGAAGCAATTCACCTTTTTCATGTTTCCGCATCAATATAGCTCCCTCATGATTGTACACAAGATAAGCATTCATTAAATGCTGTGTTTGTTTAACTTTTTTAGGCTTGTTAGGTAATAAATGTGCCGTTTTTGCTTGATAGGAAGCATCAAAGACTTTAAGTGGATGTGGCTCAGGATAAGGATTAGAGGCGGTCATAATGGTGGCCCCCATATCCATTAATGCTTGATTAAAATCTCCCGGTCGTTCAGGATCGATTAATAATTTGTAAATATCTCTGAATAAACGTTTAGACTTTGCTTTAGTAATATCATCATGTAAGTTAAATAAACGTGTGACGATCCGAATCAGATTCCCATCAAGTGCCGGTTCCGGTATTCCATAGGCAATGCTAGCAATTGCGGCTGCAGTATAAGGGCCTATTCCCTTTAATTGCAACAATTCTTCATACGTTCGAGGCATCTCACCGTGATATTCATCCATTATTTGTTGAGCAGCAGTCTGCATATTTCTAACGCGAGAATAGTATCCCAATCCTTGCCACAAATGCATCAATACTTCTTCCTCAGCTTCAGCTAAGGCTTGAATAGTAGGTAATGTGCTGATAAAACGCTCAAAATATGGAATAACTGTAGCGACCTGCGTTTGTTGCAACATAATTTCACTCACCCAAATATAATAAGGATTGTCAGCATGGTGCCGCCACGGAATATCTCTTTTTTCACGGTCATACCAATCAAGTAATGTTTCTCGAAAGGCAAGTATTTTATCTTCAGACCAGTCAATCAATTTTTCTTCTTTTTTTACAGTCAACAAATTTCTTCCTATTCTTGTGTTAATAATGATTCATTATCTAATAACCAATAATTAATTGCATCCATCGAATGTCCTTTACGTAGTAAATCTTGAATAATGCGTTGCTTCAGCTCATAACCGCTAAATTTGCGTTGCCGTTTTTTAAAACTTTTTTCCGCGTCCTTTTCCAGAATAAGTGTTAAATCCTCTTCATCTTTTTCGATTTGAATCTCACCCATGACATATTGAATAATATCTCTGCCATATCCTTTATTAATCAAATGGACTAGAAGTTTTTGTTTAATAATTTTGGGGGTTTTATTTTTTTGTGTTCGCACAAATTTTTGTGCTAATTCTAAACCATTTTCCAACTGCTGGTCTATGGGATACTCATGAAGTGAATCTTCGATTTCATCCTCTGTTAATCCTTTTTTGACTAATTCATGACGAATATTAGATGGTCCTTTGTAATTAACTGTGGCTTGTGTGCGAACATAACTCTTTCCAAATTGTAAATCATTCAAATAACCTTGCGATAATAATCTGTCAATAATCTTTTGGCGGGTCTGTGAATCCAATAAAATCGTCTGTGCTTTATCTTGATGATCTGTTAACGATAATTTTTTTAAATAATCTTGGACTTCTCTTACTGACCGCATCTGATAGGACAAATAATTCAGAGCTCTCTGATAAAACTTAGAATATTGTTCAGCCTCTTTTAATCGCTGTATTATATCTTCAGAAATATTTTGATCCTTATACAATGCAAAATCCATTAATACTTGCTCATCAATACCAATCAAAAATTCATTGTCCACATAAATGGAATAGCGTTGTTTGTCTTTTTTTTGTTGTTCAATTTTGGTAATCTTCATATTTGCTCCTTAATTATGTAAGCATTTTCTGAATGAAAAATGGTCAGAATTATAAGTTTAACGGCCTTATTTGCATAATTCTCATAGTTAATTTTCTTTAACTATGTTACCATTTATTAAGATTTATCCCAAATACAATTCATCGAGGTGAGAAAGTGAATACGGAACACAAAAATTTAGCAGAAGTCGCTGCATTAGCGGGACAAATAATGCTGGAGTCACATGCTGAGAGTTATCGTGTAGAAGATACCGTTCGCCGTATTTTAGCTACAAGCGAAATGGATTCAATTGACGTGGTCACTAATACGACAGGTTTATTTCTAACACTGGATGATAGTAATCCAGAGGTTGATCCGATAACAATTGTTCGCCGCATTAATCATCGTGGAAATCATCTGAATAAGATATATCGCGTAAATAATATTTCTCGTGCGCTAACAAGCGGTCGGATGAATGTTGATGAAGCACGTGAGCGGTTGAATGCTGTCAATGAGTCGGAATATACTATCTATAGTATCGATATTGCGACAATTTTACTAGTTGTTGCTTTTACGATTTTAGGTGGTGGGCAATTATTTGATATTATTATTTCTTTCTTTATTGGCGCGGTTGTTGCTCTATCAAGAATTTGGAAGAATTTCATTGATATGAATGATTTCATTTTCACCATGTTTACAACGATACTAACAGCATTTGCAACTGAACTTTTTACCAATTTATTACCTTTTGATATATCGAGTAGTATCGTTATTATTGCGGCATTAATGCCACTTTACCCGGGAACTGCTTTTACGAATGGGATTCGTGACACACTTAAAGGCGATTATGTGTCTGGTGTGGCCCGAATTGCGGATGCATTTGTTATCGCTCTATCGATTGCACTAGGTGTCGCAATTGGACTTTCTTTATATGGAGGTGTCTCTGCATGGATGCAATAAATATATTTAACGTCGTTATGCAACTTTTCGCTGCGATGATGGTAACAATTTTTTCTGCCATTACTCTGGAAGCGCCACGACAAATATTATTTAAAATATGGCCAGTCGGTGTTGTTTCTTATGCTACCTATTTATTATTTAATTATTTTAGTGTTTCAGAATTTTTAGCCACTTTTTATGCTTGTTTTATCGCATCGATTATGGCGCAATTTTTTGCAAGACATTACCTAGCTCCAGTAACTATGTTTTATATACCGACCTTTTTCATTTATGTACCTGGATCGGCCATTTATCAGACAGCTTTTCACTTTATTAATGGGAATCCTTCAGAAGCTGCAAACTTCCTCGTTCGTACAATGATGACAGCCGGCGCTATTGCATTAGGGGTCTTTATGTCTGATTCGATCTTTGAGATTTATTTCTCAACCAAAGCCAAATTAAAAGATCGTCGCGCAGAGCTCATTGAAGCGAATAATTAACAATAAAAAAAGCGTCTAGATACTATTCTAGATGCTTTTTTGTGCTTTTTTGTGTTTTTTCGACATCAAACCAATCTTCACGTAGCACACCATATTTTAGATGGTCATAATATTCATCATTCCAATAGATTACTCGTGGAATATGCGCCATTTTTAATAAGCCAATCTTCTCTGCTGTCTGAATCATCGCTTTATTGCCAGACCATGTCGTCAACCCTAAGTATTGAATCCCTTTATTTGATTCAAAAGTTTCAGTAATCCATTGTGATAAAGCTTTGATACCAAAGTGATGGCCACGATTCTTAGCTTGATATATAACAATTCCGACCTCCAGCCACCGAGTTTTATAATCAATCCAATGTCTACTAACGATTCCAATTATTTGATCCTTTACAACAATTCCTCTGACCGCGTCACTTTGCAAATAATTCCCCAGAGAAGAGACGATCAAATGGTGAGCTGTCTCAAAACTATGATAATCATCAATAAATGGCGCATCATATTGTTTCCAATCAGGGGATTGTTCTGAATAACCATCCACCCAAATTTGTTTTAAATCCTCTTGTTTTAAAGGAACCAACTTAATATTTTCCATCATCATCTCCACTCAATCATCAATTTAAGAAACCCTCGTGCTAAAAGCACAAGGGATACCTTTAATTATCGACAATATTTTGTTCTTCGCCTTCCAAGTATTTAATTGCATTATCAAAAGTAATGTTCGCTCGATCGATCATCGATTCATCGGTTAAGAAAGCAATATGTGGTGTTAATACGGATCTTTTCGTGTGAATTAATGGATAATCATTAGGAAGAGGTGGTTCCATGTCATATACATCAATACCAGCTCCACCAATTTTCTCTTGATTTAATAAATCAGCTAATGCTTCATTATCTACAATTGGACCCCGTGCAACATTAATTATTATCGCTTCGTCTTTCATTGAATCCATCAATTCTTTACTGATAATTCCTTTTGTGTCTTCAGTATTAGGTAAATGAATCGAAATGATATCAGCTGTTTTCATTAATTCTTCTAATGAAGTATATTTCAAGCCCAATTCTTTTGCTTCTTCTTTTTCAGAACGATTATAACCAATGAGTTCCGCGCCAAATGCTTTGAATAGTTCCGCAGTTTTTAATCCTAATGAACCGGTCCCGACAATTCCAACGGTTTTCCCTTTAATCTCACGGCCTTGGAACGGTTCTGAGAAGTCTTCACCACGTCTTGTATCAGCATCTGATTCCACAATATTTCGGTACAAACTCAACACTAGACCAATGGCAAGTTCTGGAACGGCCGTATTCGAATAACCAGAGGCATTCGCCACTTTAATGCCTTTATCAGCAGCTGCTTTCATGTCAACATGATCCACTCCAGTGAAAGCGACATTGATAAGTTCTGTTTTCTCTAAGCGCTCAATCACATCTTTAGGATAGGGATTATTTGCAATGATCACAACTTCTGCATCTTTACTACGTTCGTATAATTCATCAACATCCGTTGTTTTGTTGTCATAATAAACAAATTCATGACCCAATTCTTCGATTTCTTCTGCTAATTGTTTGATATAACTTTCAGGTACTCGTAATGGTTCAAGTAACGCTACTTTCACGAAATCACTCCTCATTCATATTAATACTATTGTATCGAACCTTTAATGAACCCGCAAATAAAGTAAATGTTCCTTTAATTAACTTTGAGTTCTACATGATGAAGCTATTGTTAAGAGACACTGTTGTCTTTAAATTTAACTTGAATTATTCACATAAATTTTAATACCATTAATTAGCTATTTTTACTGATTCATGTTAAATTATTTTTTAAGATTTGAATATATTATATAGAAAGAAGATGTTAACCTATGGCAAACAATGAAAACAATACTGACCAGAACCATGGCGGTATTTTGAATGGGATTGAACGTATAGGTAATAAGTTACCTCATCCTGTTGTTTTATTTATTATTTTAGCACTCATCGTTATAGTCATTTCAGAATTAGCCGCTAGATTTGATTTATCAGCTACTTATTTTGATTCTGCTAAAGGACAAGACGTAACTGTCTATGCTAATACCTTGATGAATAAAGAAGGTATTCGATATATCTTTAATAATGCTGTCTTAAACTTTACAGGTTTCGCACCTTTAGGAACTGTACTTGTTACTATGTTAGGAGTTGGGGCTGCAGAATGGACAGGATTAATTAATACCGGTTTAAAAAGACTGATCCAATCAGTACCTGATAGCTTGCTAACATTAGTTATCGTGTTTGCCGGTGTCATGTCAAGTATTGCTTCCGATGCTGGATACGTTGTTGTTATTCCATTAGGTGGTATTCTATTCGCAAGTGCGGGACGTCATCCAGTGGCAGGAATCGCGGCTGCTTTTGCAGGTGTTTCATGTGGTTTTTCTGCTAACCTATTAATTGGTCCTAATGATGCATTACTTACGGGGCTCACGAACGAAGCTCTACGAAGTGCGGGTATTGACTACCAAATGTCGATTACTGGAAACTGGTATTTTATGATTGCTTCGACTTTCTTACTTACTTTAATAGGAACCATTGTTACAATTAAAGTAACAGAACCTCGTCTTGGTGAATATACTGGTGATTATCAACCTGAAAATACACCCCTGACGAAGCAGGAATCTAATGGGTTACGTAACGCATTCATTTCCTTAATTATTTTCATTGCAATATTTGCATTCATGTTAGTACCTGAAAATGGTGCATTACGCTCAATGGATCCTGAGACTGGACTCATGACAACTAATGAGTTTATGAATAATGGCTTAATCTTTGCACTATTCTTGCTATTCCTAATTCCTGGTGTAGCTTATGGTCTAACTACTGGTAAAATTAAAAATACTGAAGACTTTGTTGAAGGTATGGTTGAATCAATGCGCACAATGGCAAATTATATTGTTTTGGCTTTCTTTGCATCACAATTTATAAGCTATTTTGCCTATACCAATTTAGGCACTATTTTATCAGTGAATGGTGCTCAATTTTTAGAATCGGTCAGCTTTACAGGATTCCCACTCATTTTAGCATTTATAGCTTTGGCAATGGTTTTAGATTTATTCCTAGGTTCTGCCTCAGCGAAATGGGCAATTATGGCACCAATTTTTGTTCCAATGCTCTTCCAATTAGGACTAACACCAGAATTAACGCAAGCGTCATATCGTATCGCAGATTCTGTTGTTAATGTTATAACACCTCTCATGAGTTACTTTGCGATGGTATTAGTTTTCATGAAACAATATGATAAGAAAAGCGGTCTAGGTACCTTAATTTCTACGATGCTACCTTACTCTATTTCATTCGCACTAGGCTGGGTCTTGTTACTCGCTATCTGGTATTTCTTCAATATTCCTTTAGGACCAGGTGCTCCAATAATGTTTTAACATTTAGAACAATATATTAAAAAGCATTCCTCAAAATAGGAATGCTTTTTTATTTGATACGTTATGATAAGCCACTGCTTCATCCACGAGATTCTTCGTTTTATAAATTCATTACAAATGATAACTTTAATCCAAGGCCTATCAATAAAAAAACACACTACAGTTATATAGTATAGATGACTTAATATTGCTTGATTTTACTAGTGAATAGCACAGCTAGGCATATTTCAACACCTTTTTATGTATTTGGGTTATAATAATATACATAGACGTTAGATGCTATATTTGTCTAAATCAAACCTTAAAGGAGAGATGTAATTTATGAAGAAATCTTTACGTCAAATGATCACAGTTGGATTAAGTGCAATGATGGTGGTTGGCGTTTCAGCTAATCTTGTTACTGCACAAGAATCAAGTGCTACTTCTGAATCAACGTCAGAAATTTCTGAAGGTGTTGAAACAAACGCTGAAGAAACACCGGCATCAGAAACGCAATTAGGTGTCGAAGAAGCACTTAAAATCTTCGAAGAAGAATATCCTGAATCACAAATCTCAAAAATCCAAGTTGAACTTGAAAACGATGATGACGAAGACGATGATGATACAGAAAATGTTGAATCAACATCTACTGAACAAGAACGTGTTTATAATATTGAGATTGAAGGTTTAGATCAAGACCTTAATGAATATGAACTAGACATTGAATGGGTAAACGGAGAAGTTCGTCAACAAGAATTCAATGAAGGTTGGCTAAATGATGATTCTGAAGAACCTGAAAGTGCATCAAGCGAATCTGCCTCAGACGTTCAAGAATTCGAACATAAAACATTAAATCTTGAAGAAACAATTTCAATTGATGAAGCTTCAGAAATTGCTTTAAATGAAGTGGGGAATCAAGGTGAAATTACTGAATGGACCTTAGAGTCTGATACAGCAGAGTTCTGGGGATTATTCGGTGACGAAGGTAATGAAAACCCAGTTTGGGAAATCCAAATTGACAATATGGATGCTGACGAAGATACCGAAGTACATATTGATGCGATCACTGGTGAAGTATTAAACCAAGATGAAGTTCAAGAAGATGCTTCTCAAGCAGAACAACAAAGTGCTGAACAAGCTGCAGAATCTGAACAACAAGCTTCAGAAAACTCTGCTTCAGAAGAAGTTGAATCTGTAGAAAACTCTGCATCAGAAGAAGTTGAAAATGCGGAAGAGCAAGCTTCAGAAAATGTTGAAAATGTTGAAGAAGAAGTTTCAGAAGATTCTGTCGAAACAGAAACTGATTCTCAAAACTAAATAAAGACTGAATAATAAAAGGACGATGGTTTTCCATCGCCCTTTTTTATTTGACTAAAATATAATTGATTATTCAATGCTTCTATTATATTCTTTACTCATCTTGTAACATGGTCGTGGCAGTTTGTAATAATTTGATGGATAATTCACGGTATTCGATCATCAAATTAAATACCGCATGTTCGGATAAGACACCACAATTAATATCCTGTAATGCATTCGTTGTTTCTGATAGTTCCATGCCTTGTCGATAAACTTCACTACCATAATAGGCAACAAGCGAACGGTAATCTGCTTCATTTGACTGCAGTCTTTGTGTTAATTCATCCATTTGTCTGATTAACTGGGTTGTATGATTTAAGATGTGTTCATAATGTTGAACTTGTTTTTTGATTAACTCAGTATCTTGACTCATTCTTCCCCCACTCTCTAAACGTATTCGCTTGTAAGTATATTAGTGTTATTTTTCAATTCCTGCGATACCTATGACTCCAGGTCCACCATGAGTTGCAATGACGGCACCCGTTTCGACATAATCATCAATTTCTACACCATGCTCCCGCAATCGCTGATAAGCAATCTCTCTTTGTTGTTCAGTTGAACCTGGTGTAGCACAGAGTAATACAGATTCTGGTTGAATATTACATTCTGTCATGAAATGATCAATCAATTTAACAATATTTCTTTCAAATGAACCACGATATTTTTTTCCTGGTACTAAATAGCCATCATCCATTACAATCGTAGGATTAATCTTTAATATATTTGCTCCATGAAAAGCTAAGCTAGAGACGCGACCGCCCGCCTTTAAATATAAAAGTGTTTGCGGAAGGAAATGAAAATGTGTTTTATCACGTAAAGTTTCAATAAAATGAACAATCTCTTCAAGCTCAAGCTTATGATTATCCTTGACAAATTTTGCTGTTTCAATCGCAATTCGTGCTAATCCCACCGATACTTGCTTGCTATCGACTAAAGTAATTTTATTGGGGTTTAGATCCTCAGCAGCCATGATTGCTGCTTGGAATGACACTGTGGTGACTGCTGAATAGCCTATATGTATAATATGGGCATCAGGATTTTCTGAAAAAATGGCTTTAAAATGTTCTTCATTATCATGAGGCGTCGTGCCAGATGTTTGTGGCAGTACTTTATTTGTATCATAATAATCATAGATCTCCGATGCAGGAAAATCACCATCATTAAATGTTTCACCACTCATATTGACATGCATAGGTACCACACGAATATCATATTTTTCAATCATTTCTTGCGTTAAATCAGAACCTGATTCAGTCGAGATGATATATTTCAAAATTTCCACCCGCTTTATATAGTTTGTTGCTTAAGTATACCTTATTTAAGCAATAAACTATATATTATCTTCACTTTTATTTTAAAATGTATCGAGTACTATTGTAACAATAAACCACCCCGCTATGCTATAGCAGGGTGTTATTAGTATTATAAATAAGCAAATATTTTATTCTCCATTTGATGAAACAGTGCTTTCATCTTGTGAACTTGAAGTGGTTGAAGCATCTTCTGAAGAATCAATTGAGGTTTCGCTCGACTCTTCTGCCGGCTTGACTTCTTCTTCAGTGACCCATTTGTGATTACGCATTGGTTCAGCATCTGCTTCATTTGTAGGCACATAGTCTACCATATACACAATCGTTTCTTGAACATCTGTAATTTCAGCTTCTTGGCCTTTCATGCCTTCCATATGTTCGGCATCAATGGTGATTGTATCACCGACCTCAAAAGCTTGATGTTCCTCTTGCTTTTGGCCTTCTTTTGTTTCTTCATGGACAACCCAACGATGCTCTTCAACTAATTCTCCTGTTTGAGAATCTTCATAGGTTACTTCATAGGCAATGGTCTCATAAGCACCCACAATTTTTGCTTCTGCATCTTGCATACCAGGCATATGATCTGTATCTAAGATAACAGACTCACCTTCTTTATATTTTGGATTTTCAGCCTCTTTTAGTCCTTCAGGTAATTCTCCAGACTCATCATGTTCCATATGCATATGTGTTTCTGTAGTCGATGTCTCTGAACTGACTGAGCTTTCAATAGATTCTGACATATCACTGGTACTACTTGATAATTCTTGAGCTTGTACTGGAAGTGTTACTGATAATGCAACACAAGCTGCTAATAATAATTTCTTATGCATCGATAATATTCTCCTTTATTTGATGTTATTTGTTAACTTTAGCATAACACGCCATCATTATATTGCAAACAATATGATTATATTCATACTGTATCAATAACAAAAAAGCCTACGAACGATTGCACAAACAATCATTCGTAGACTTGAATATAAAACTCAAACTGCTTTAATTTAGTCCTCTAATTTTCCTTTTTTAAATAAGAAATAGGCCGCAATTAACGAAACAACCATATTCGTAATCAAAATATACGACTGATTTGACGCGTAGCCAGATGGGCCTAAGATAAAGAACAGCCCAATAGCAAAGATTAAAGGTGTGATAGATAATTTCTTGGATTTAAAGATTTGAGGCACCGTAATCGCACCGTAAAGTGCAGGTGTAATCTGATCAAAACCTGGTTTTAAGTAGGGATGATTAAGAATAGGAACAAGCCATGTTCCAATCAAAAAGGCTCCTAAAATCAAAATCACAATCGTTACCATTGAGGAAACACCGACCATGATAATCGCAATAATATCACCTTTTTCGGTTCCGGGTTCCACACCCATAATTTTTTGTCCCGAAATAGTCACTGGTAATTTCATGTTCGTAATATTCCCAGTGATTGATCCCAGATACATTGCTCCTGCTCCAAAAACTGGATAGAAAGACAAGTTTTCAACCACTGCAGTAGGTAGAAAAATTGCAATTAATGAAGAGCTGGCAGCCAATGCTTTACCAAAGTCCAACCCCACTCCATAATAATATGCGGTTCCTATCGGCACGGAAAACATCGCGATTAAAGCGATAATACTGGTCACTCTACCTAAATTATTGATTTCATTAGAGAAACGAATTGACGCTTCTTGATCCTTGTTAATTTTTTCTGTCAATGTGATTCCTCCTTAAGCATTCGCAAAGATGATGACTGCAACCATGCCAACGATAAGAGATATCGGCAAAGAGAAGTCACTCAATGTCGAGCGATTAAATTTTTTGGCTGCCCAATTACAAATTAGCGCTGCAATCGCTGATGAAAAGAAAGCAACCATTCCGTTAGTATTTTGAATATTCACTGCATAAGGTGTCGATAAGGTAATGAGCATGGCAATAAATAACGCACCAGAAAAAACACTCATAAAGCCACCACCAACAGCGGCTGATTTAGAACTCTTCATAAAAGTATCCAATCTTTTCATAAAGAAAATATTGAAAACAATTCCCCAAATAATTCCAATCGTCATAACTAACATAATAATAACAAATATTTCAGAGGACATCCCTGGGTCCGAGATGTTCTGCAACCCTAATGCTTGAGCAGCCACATTTGCAGCAGTTCCTTCATAAACTGCTGAACCTACAATTGATAGACGTAACCATGGAAAATATTTACCTAATGGAACTGAAAGAGCTAGCATCATTACGATAATCGGTAATGACGGCACCATGGATAGTGCGGCTGAATTATAAACTGCTTTCTTTAAATCCGCACTATTCATGTCTAGTTCAAGACCACGTTTCCATGCTTTTCGCACGAAAATCGCAGCCTGAAGGAAGACAACTAAAATAACGATGGCACATAGTAAGAAGACAATGTTGCTATTAGCAACCTGTAAGTAATCTTGCATTCATTTGTCCTCCTATACTTTTAAATAGTCTTTGATCGCTTGCTTATAAATATCTACAAAGTCTAAATATTCTTGTACTTCAACATATTCATCAACCACGTGTGCTACAGACATATCACCAGGTCCATAAATGGCTAAGTCATATTCATCAGATATACGACTGAAGTTGGAAGCGTCAGTTGCACCACCAATTGTCTCACGAGAGACTGCTTCTGGATTCTCGTTCGCATTTACTAATGCTTCTATCAATGGGTTATCATCAGGTGATGTTGCAAAATAATTGTTTTGTAATATATTTAATGATAATTCGCCTTTAGAAGTGGCATTCACTTCTTCAATCGCTGCATTAATCTGATCCAATACTACTTGATTATCCACTTCTGGTATTGTACGCGCATTCGCTTTCATGATGACTTTTTCAGCGACGGAATTAATTTGTGCTCCACCATTAATGACTGTATTAACATTAATCGTATCTCCCAAATCTTCATTTGTTCCTTTGGCAAATGCTTCAGCAAATTTTTCATTGGAGTTATTAATGTAATCAACCATTAATTGTAACGCATCGATCCCTACTTCAGGCATAGAACTATGAGCTGATTGGCCTTGTGCATGAATCTCATATTGAAGCGAACCTTTATGTGCATAGATAATTGTCCCTTGACCTGAAGGTTCAGCAATTAGAAATCCGTCCGCTCCATCCAAATGTCCTTCTTCGGACAATTGTTTTGAACCGTACATGCCAATTTCTTCGCCAACTGTTGCGGCCAAACGAATGGTACCATTGAAATCAGCACCCTCTTCTTTCAATTCAATCATGGCTAACACTAAAGCCATTAATCCAGCTTTCATATCATTGACACCACGTCCATACATTTTACCATCGTGAATTTCAGCTGCGTATGGATCATATGTCCAATAAAATGGATCGCCTTCTGAAACAACGTCCGTATGTCCGGACAAGACAAGTAATTTCCCTTCTTCTTGTCCCTTGACGTCAGCAACTAGCGAGACCCGTCCCTCGTCATATTTTACACCATAGCTATCAATTCCATATTCTTTCAATAAACCTGCAAGATAATTTGCTGCTTCTTCTTCATTATCATTAACTGTTTTAATTTGAACGATATCTTGTAAGTATTTTATCTTCTGTTCATCCGTAAAAACTGTCATATTATGACACCTCTTTCTCTATATTTAATTCTATTCTAATAGAATGATGGCATAAAAATCAACTAATATGAGAAAAAACTTCACATTTTTTATTATTTCAATCATTTCATGTCACAAAATATAACACACTTATTTATTTTATAATTGTTTTTTATATGATAAACTTTACAATGAAAGGTGTGATTGTATGACGATTAATATTCAACAATGGAGTGACCAATTACCACTTAAAAACATTCAAGTTTTTGAAGAACGACAAGGTGGCGATGTCAATCAAGCTTACTATATTCAAGCACAAGACCAAGAATATTTCTTATTGGTTCGGCCAAATGAGTCTGTTCATTTTTATGATAATGAAATTCTATCATTGAAAACAATCAGCGAAGCGGGAATTGCTGTCCCAAAAGTGATTGATTCTGGGACTATTCAAAAAAATGCTTATTTACTCTTGTCATTCTTAACAGAAGGAAGCGGTTCACAGAAAGATTTAGGAAGAACGATTGCTAAACTTCATCAGAATACATCTCCGAATGGAAAATATGGTTTTGATTTAGATCACACCGGATCAACTATGACTTTCAATAATAAATGGACGAATTCATGGACTGAATTATTTATTGAGAGAAGGTTGGATAAAATGGTGGAACCATTAATGGAAAGAAATCTATGGAGCCAACAAGATAAAGATAAATATCTTAAAGCACGTTCTATTATGATCAAGCATTTAGATAATCGAAATATCTCCCCATCGTTATTACACGGTGATTTCTGGGGTGGTAATCACATGTTTCTAAAAGATGGAACACCTGCTTTATTCGATCCGACATCTTTTTACGGGGATCGTGAATTTGACTTGGGGATGGCATCAGGTTTTGGTGCTTTTAATCAATCATTTTATGAATCCTATAATGAAGCATATCCCTTAGATGAGGGGTGGCAAGATCGTCTTTCTTTTTATTCACTTTATATGTTTATGGTTCATTTATTAAAATTTGGCCCAATTTATTATGGTTCTGTGGATCGTGATTTACATCATATTTTAACAATGGATTAAACATAGAATCATACATTTCCATTTAAGTCTACTTAATTTTAATTTCAAAAAACCTCACAATTCAGATAGCAGATAAGTTTCTGAATTGTGAGGTTTGTTTTCTATAATTTTTTAGGATAATCCAACAATTTGACCATCATCATCGATATCCATCGATTGAGCAGCTGGCACTTTAGGCAGTCCTGGCATCGTCATAATATTACCGGTTAAGGCAACTATAAAACCAGCACCCGCTGAGACCACTAATTCTCGTACTGTAATGTCAAAACCAGTAGGAGCCCCTAATTGCTTCGCATCATCGGAAAACGAATACTGAGTCTTGGCAACACATATCGGCAATTGGTCAAAACCTAATTCCGTCAGTTGTCTTGCTTGCCGGCGTGCTTTTGCCGTTAAATGTGCTCCTTGTCCACCGTAGACATTTTTAACAATCGCATCTAATTTATCTGTAATAGACATCTCTAACTCGTAGGCGTAAGTTAGTGCAGATTCTTGTTCCGCAATCACAACGACCTTTTCAGCTAGTTCTACCATCCCTTGACCTCCACGATTAAAGCCATCTGCTAAAGCGACTTCAACTCCTTGATCCTGACAAAATGATTCAATCAATTGGATTTCATTTTTAGTATCAGATGCAAACTGATTAATAGCAATGATAGCTGGTTTATTGAAGGTATGTTGAATATTATTGAGATGTCTTTCTAAATTGGCAAGTCCTTCTTTTAATGCTTCAGTATTCTCATTTACGAGGTCAGCTTTATCAATACCACCATGCATTTTCAAGGCACGAATAGTTGCCACAATAACTATTGCATCGGGTTCGATTCCAGCCATTCTTGATTTAATATCAATAAATTTCTCCGCACCAAGGTCCGCTCCAAATCCAGCTTCTGTCACTGTATAATCCGCTAATTTCATTGCTGTTTTGGTAGCAATAACTGAATTACAACCATGTGCAATATTAGCAAATGGACCGCCATGAATAATGGCAGGTGTCTTTTCTAATGTCTGTACTAAATTTGGCTGAATTGCATCCTTTAATAATACAGCTAAAGCACCCACAATATTTAATTGCTTGACAGTCACAGGTGTACCTTCTTGATTATAAGCAACAATCATGCGACCTAAACGTTCCTTTAAGTCAGTCATATCTTCAGCTAAGCACAATACAGCCATAATTTCTGATGCGACTGTTATTTGAAAACCATCTTCACGTGCAAAACCGTCTGATTTCGCTCCTAATCCAGAAACAATTTGTCTTAATTGACGATCATTCATATCAACAACACGTTTCCATGTAATCGAACGTAAGTCAATATCTAGTAAATTACCTTGATGAATATGATTATCAAGGGCTGCAGCGACTAAATTATTTGCTGCAGAAATCGCATGAAAATCTCCTGTGAAATGCAGATTAATATCCTCCATTGGCACAACCTGTGCATGGCCACCTCCAGCTGCGCCTCCCTTCATGCCAAAGACCGGACCTAATGAAGGTTCTCTCAAGGCAACAATGGTCTTTTTACCGATTTTTTTGAGTCCGTCTGCCAGTCCAACAGAAGTCGTAGTCTTCCCTTCACCCGCCGGAGTCGGAGAAATAGCTGTTACCAAAATTAATTTGCCATTCTCTTGTTTTTTAAGATTGGCTAATTGATTCACTAAAATTTTTGCTTTATCATGGCCGTATGGAGAAATTTCTTCAGGAGCTAAACCTATTGAAGCTGCAATCTCATGTATAGGAGCTGTTTGATTTTGGTGGGCAATTTCAATATCTGTTAATTGTGTCATATAATCATCTCTTTCCTCATTAATCTGTTCGATTACTTATTTACTTTCTAATTATACCATTTTGAGTGATTCATAAAGCAAAAACAATAGCTAAAAGTCGAATATAATTACAACACTACCATTTAATGTTCGTAATGAAAAGTCATGAAAAGGATTTTCTCAATAAAACCAACTGAATACATGTTTTTCAATGAAAAAAGTCTTCATAACGTTCGAAACATTATAAAGACTTATTGATTGAATCATTATTTTATCGTTTATGTTTTTAATTTCATCTGCAAGACGGTCCCATCCTGTGCATCAATTTTTATTTCAATGATATTGGAACCATCCGGCTTAACAAATTCAATTATCCACAATGTCCGTCCTTTTTTCTGATCTAATTCCCATTGAATGGCTTGTTCCAATTCACTGGTTTTTTCAGCAATCTCCTGAATTTCATCCATTGATAATAAATGATTAACGTCCAGTGTTTTATTCTTAAGTCGCATCAATTGTTTAGGTGAGAGTTCTTTGGCCTTTTCCTTTATTAAATCTCCAGTATTTGCATTGTATGTAACTGAATAACGTTGACTAGAATCAAAACCAACTAAAGAATAACGTAAAAATGGTCCCTTATAACTTAATTGCAACTTTGTTAACTGTGCCTGTGGGTAAGCTTCTTGAAACTGAGCAATAATATCTGAAATCGATTCAATCTGAAACCTTTCTTCAAACTTGACCATCTCGATCACCTCCCCATATTTCATCTTCATTATACCATGAATTGTGTACGCTTTCATTATTTAATCGATATTTATTGACATCGCTATAAGATTTTATATTATACACAATTAAAAAAGACGCCTGAAAAATCAGTCGTCTAATAAAAATTTATTTTAATTCATACCAATTGGAACCCTGATTATATTCAACTAATAATGGAACCGATAATTCTACTGCAGATTCCATCACTTGTGGTACCAACTCACTTAATTCAACCATTTCTGAACTCGGTCCCTCAAGAATTAATTCATCATGAACTTGTAGTAAAATTCGGGACTCTAGATCACTTTCATCCAAAGCCTTGTGTAATTCAACCATCGCAATTTTTATAATATCCGCTGCAGTCCCTTGGATTGGTGAATTCATTGCGGTTCGTTCTGCGAATGAGCGAACATTAAAGTTTCTCGCTTTAATATCTGGCAAATAACGACGACGATTAAACAATGTTTCGACGTAGCCTTGAGCTCTGGCTTCCTCTACAATGGTTTCCATATATTGTGCAATATCCGGATATTTTTCAAAATATGTATCAATGAATTGTTGCGCTTCTTTTCGAGGAATATTCAAATTTTGTGACAAACCATAATCCGAGATACCATAAACAATTCCAAAGTTGACAGCTTTGGCTTGGCGGCGGAAGTCACTGTCTACTGGTTGGTCTTCTGGTAATCCAAAGACACGCTGAGCAGTTGCTGTATGGATATCCTCCCCATTGATAAATGCTTCTTTCATATGTTTATCTCCAGAGATGTGGGCTAGCACTCTTAATTCTATTTGAGAATAATCCGCTCCGAATAATTGCCAGTTTTCTTCTGAAGGAACAAAAGCCTGACGTATCCGTCTTCCTTCTTCTAAACGCACAGGGATATTTTGTAGATTAGGATCCGCCGATGACAAGCGCCCTGTTTGGGTCAATGTCTGAATAAAACGCGTATGGATCTTCCCATCCTCTAAAATATAATCCGGTAATCCTGCTAAATACGTTCCTTGTAATTTAGAGACTTGACGATAGTCGAGAATTTTCTCGATAATAGGATGTTTATCAATCAGTTTCTCTAACACACCAGCAGCTGTACTATAGCCTGTTTTCGTTTTCTTAATCACTGGGAGACCTAAATCTTCAAACAAAATCTCACCCAATTGTTTAGGTGAATTAATATTAAATGTTTGACCCGCTAAATCATGTATTTCTTGGCTCATTTCTTCTAATCGTTCAATCAGCTCTTGATTTTTTTCACGCAGAACATCCCCATTGACTTTAACGCCTTGAATTTCCATGCGTGCTAATACATCTGCTAAAGGTAATTCAATGTTTTGGTACAATTCAGACATATCTGTGCTCTCTAAATCTTTTGCTAGAGGTTCCTTTAACATTTGTAAGGCGATCGCTTTATTTTGCATATGATTGGCTAATACTTCTGTTTCTGGCACCGCCATCTTGGCGCCTTTACCATAGACAACTTCATCATGTTCAACTATTAAGGGAAGTTCATGAGCCGTCAACATATCCGCAATACTTTGACTATTATTTGTATCAATTAAATAATTTGCAATTAACACATCAAAAGCAACATTACCTAATCTCATCCCATAACGATGCGCAATTACTTGTTCACGCTTATAATCAAAGACAACGAATGTGTTTTCAGTATTTGCAAGCCAGTCTTTTACTAATTCACTGTTACTGAAAACCTCCCATGGCACATAGTAAGCCTTTTTAGCTTCAATATCGCACCAACTTGCTCCGATAACTTCAGCCATATGATAATTAGAATCAAATGTTTCTGTGTACAAAGTTGCGTGTTGAGGGAGATGATGTTCCTCAATCGAATCCAAAATAAAATATTCAAAATCTTCAGTAAAGAAATCTGCATTCTCTTGCTCATCATCTGTTAGTGTGATGTCAAGGTCAGATAAAAAACTATTAAAATTCATTTGTTTATAGAAATCTATCAGCTGTTCAGTATTGCGTTCTTTTCGTTCAATACTATCTATATCAATTTCCATCGGAACATTTGTATGAATTTCTGCAAGAAAACGACTCATTCTTGCTTCTGCTTCTTCATTGATGAGATTTTCTTTCATTTTTGATTGTTTTAATTCGTCTATTTGTTCATATAGATGGTCAATACTCCCAAATTGTTGAATTAATTTAACGGCTGTTTTTTCTCCGATTCTTGTCACTCCTGGATAATTATCCGATGAATCCCCCATCAAACCTTTGACATCAATAATTTGTTTCGGAGTAATATCCCACATTTCCTTAATTGTCGCTGGCGTGTTAGGCTCAATCTGACTAACGCCTCGTTTCGTAATATAAACAGTGGTTTGATCGGTCGCTAATTGAATTAAATCTCGGTCTCCAGAGAGAATAATAACAGTATCTTCTGAATTAGCTTGTCTTGATAATGTTCCGATAATATCATCCGCTTCAAATTCAGCCATATCATAATGTTTTATACCGTAAGCATCCAGTAAGACTCGTATGTACGGCATTTGTTCTTTGAATTCACTCGGGGTCTTACTACGCCCACCCTTATATTCAGTATATTTTTTCGTTCTAAATGTCGGACCTGCTTGGTCAAAAGCGGCTAAGACATGCGTTGGCTTAAATTGATCCAAGACATTATCCAACATTCGATTAAAACTATATAAAGCATTCGTATGTAATCCTGCTTTATTTTTGAACCGCTCTAAGTCAAGAATCGAATAAAATGCTCGGAAAGCTAAACTACTTCCATCAATAAGCAAAATTGTTTTCCCAGACATAAAAAGCTCCTTTCATAAATAACACTCTGTCAAACATATGTTAACAGAGTGTAGAATGAGTCATTAAATAATCTATCGTTAACCATTGCGCTGATTTAATTGAGCATAGGCCTCTTCAAATTGACGTGATAAATTATCAATATCGCCAGCCCCCATAAAGATAAGTACCTGATCTATATAGTCCATCAATGGCGAAAGATGCTCTTGCGAGATAATGGTTACTTCTTTATCTACTGTCGCTGCTAAATCATCAATGGTAATGTCGCCGGTTGTCTCACGAGCAGATGTAAAAATATCAGCCAAATAAACCTCATCGGCTAAACTCAATGCTTCGCTAAATTCTTTTAACAACGCAACGGTTCTACTGAATGTATGCGGTTGGAATATGGCAACAATTTCTTTGTCGGGATATTTTTGTTTTGTCGCATCGATTGTGGCAGTAATTTCAGAAGGATGATGCGCGTAATCATCGATAATCGTCAAATCATTCACCTGTCTGACAGAGAAACGTCGTTTCACTCCTGGAAATGAACGTATTTGATCAGCAATGGCTTCACCTTCAAATCCTTCTAGTGATAGAACCGTAATAATTGCTAAGGCATTCAAGATATTATGTTCTCCATAAGCCGGTACTTCGACACGTGTAAAGAATTGTCCATCAATTATAACATCAAAAGCAGAACCAGCTTCTGTACGGTCTATATTTTTAGCATAAGCATAAAATTCTGAATCAAATCCATAATAATAAACAGGTGCTTCCGTTTCAAATTCACGTAAATAAGGATCTTCCCCACAAGCAATAATCCCTTTACTTACTTGACTCGAAAATGTTTCAAAAGCTTGAATAACATCTTGTAAAGAAGTGAAATAATCTGGATGATCAAAATCAATATTAGTGATAATCGTGTAATCAGGATGATAAGCTAAAAAATGACGTCGATATTCACATGCTTCCAACGCAAAGAAAGATGCATCTTCATCCCCATAACCGGTTCCGTCACCTATTAAATAACTTATTGGCGCTAAACGACCCAATGTATGAGCCAATAATCCAGTCGTTGATGTTTTACCATGAGAACCTGTCACCGCAATACTTGTATAATTCCCTATTAGTTTCCCTAAGAAATCATGATAACGGTAGATTGGTAAATTTAATTCAGTCGCTCTTACAATTTCAGGATGTTCATCACCAAAGGCATTCCCAGCAATAATTGTTAAACCATCATGAATATTCTCAGCATCAAATTCCAAAATAGGAATCTGTTGTTCTTCCAATCCTTGTTGAGTGAAAAAGTATTTACCTATATCACTCCCCTGAACTCGATACCCTTCACCATGTAAGATAAGGGCTAATGAGCTCATGCCTGATCCTTTTATTCCGACAAAATGATAAATTGTCTCTCTATTCATTTATTTACCAACTCCTGCTTATTGAAATAACAAATAACTATCTTGCGATTTAGTCATTCGTTTGGCAATTTTTCGTAAATTTTTATCCACTTTTTCTTCAGGATCTACAGAGGTTGAGTACTGAGAAGATCCAACTGGACTTTTATTTTTATTCGTTGCGACTTCTTCCATCGCCACTCTTTTTTCCAGAGCCGGTTCATAAGATTGGGTGGAATGATGTTTCGCCGTGCGATGATAACGTGTTATCTGCTCTTCTTCTGGAGATAAATTCCATTTACTATCATCAATTGAATAGGGTTTAAAAGGAACCCGATATTCTGACTTGCCCGTCGACTCTTCCGTTGTATTGTTTCTAGAAGAAACGGCTTGTTCGAACTCTAAACGTTTCTTTAATAATGGGGACCGATCTTTATCATCGTTTAATATTTGCTTATCTGTTGAAAATGACATCGATTGATTAGTTCTAGCAAAACGCGGTGTCCGATTCTTCCAAGTTGATTTAGCCCCTCGCTGATTATTAAAGACAGGTCCTTGATAATCTTTCATTTTATGAACCTTGATAATAGGCAATGACTTCGTCTAAAGGTGTTCCTGGTTCAATGTCATCTTCTAATTCCCAAATTCCTGGCATATCTTCAATCTGTTCTAAACCTAATTCACGCGTTGAGCAAATCATCCCACAACTTTCTGTACCTCGGAGCTCTCCAGCCCAAATAATAGCTCCAGAAGGCATGACCGCTCCTGGCAATGCTACTAATACAGTCATATCTTCATCGATATTATTCGCCCCACAAACGATTTGAACGGTTTCGCCGCCAACATCTGTTTGTGTCACCGATAAATAATCTGAATCTTCTAAATCTTCACATTCTTCAACGTATCCTGCAACAAATTTTGGACGATTATCCATTGTAACTTCTACATCAACCCCTGCCTCTGATATGAGTGCATTCACCCTTTTTACCTGTTCATCACTCAATTCAACCGGACCATTTCCCGTTAGAGATAAAGTCTCTGCTACATCAAATAAATTTATTGAAACAATTTCTTCTGTTTCTTTGTCATAAATAACTGTCACTTGATTTTGAGATTCTGTCTTCACATGCGCTGCTTTTCCTCTTGTTAACAGCAACGCGTCGCCTACTGTGCCTGGATTATAAAAGGCTAACCACATAATTATCGCTCCTTTATTTGTTTAATAATCTTACTAATACTTTCGCATCAAATTGTTTTAAAGTTTGGAATAACATTTCTCGAGCCGATAGATAATCATCAATTCTAAATAAAGTTTGATGACCATGAATATATCGTGCAGGCATACCAATTACTGCAGAAGGAACCCCTTCATTCATTTGATGAGCAGCCCCTGCATCTGTCCCACCTTGTGAGAAATAGGTTTGGAATTTTATCTCTTCTTCGGTTGCAATCTCTCTTAAATAATTCAGCCAGGCTGGGTGAGTAATCATTCCTGGATCAAAGGTCCGAAGTAAGAAGCCTTCGCCCAATTTTCCTTGAACATCCTGATTGATTTCTGTATCACCTGCAGGCGAACAATCCACTGCAATAAATGCATCTGGTTTATATTGATGAACAGCTCCTTTAATACCTCTGAGCCCAACTTCTTCTTGAACACTCGCTCCAATGATTAAATCGTATGGCAAATCAATATCTTGTAATTGTTGTAATACTTCAATAATAACGGTACAACCATAGCGATTATCCCAAGCTTTAGAAATAATATGTGTTTCATTGGCCGTTTTTATCGTTTCGACATTGGGCACAATAGCATCTCCTGGACGCACTCCATACTTTTCTGCTTCTTCTTTACTTGTGAAGCCTGCATCAAACAAAATTTGTTCCGGCTTCAGATTCCCTTGTTTTTTATTTCTTAATAGATGTGGTGCCACCATACTAGAAATAATAGGATAATCTCCTTGAGCAGTCTGTAAAGTAAATCGTTGTGCAGAAACACCGTACACGTTCCAACCGCCAATTGCGACTACTTGAATCAGGCCATTTTCTTGAATATTGCGGACCATAAAGCCCACTTCGTCCATATGAGCTGCTACCATTAAGCGAGGTGCATTCTCCTGTTTGCTCCGTTTAATACCGAAGACATTTCCTAATGGGGAGACCTCAATATCATCTACTATTGGGGTCATCTCTTCAATCAATATTTCTCTTACACGACTTTCTTGCCCTGAAATTCCTTGTGCTTCAGTTAATTTTTTAATTAAGGTATAGCTATGTTCTTCTAGAGGCATTTAAATCACCTTTCATCTTATATAATCCTTCTTATTTTGTCATAAATACTATACAAAATCAATGAAGACTCATTTGGATTCGAAGAAAGTATCGTTTTAATACATAGATCGTTGTTTCTTTAATCATCCTAAAGTGAACTCATTTTCAAGTCCATTCTATTCGTGTTACAATAATACTATTCAAAATATGCAAGGAGTTTATAGAATGCAAAATAAAGACAATAAATTGATAGGTGGTTTATTACTAGGAACAGGTCTCATCGTAGGTGCAGCAACCGCTCTATTTATTCGCGAAAATCGCCCGATGAAAGCCAGTCAGGTGTTAGAAAAAACAAAAGAATATTATGAATCCATTGGAAAAGTCACTGGATCATGGATTGACTATGATCCGATTGAATATACGTTATTTGAAAGCGAACCCTTAGTCTATATTGGAGGTGTTACAGTCGAAGAAAGTGACCAAACCAAACAATATCAATTCGCTTGTGACTCCTATACTGGGAATATCATCGATTCTTATCCCATTAAACAAACATATCATTAAAAATAAAGAATACTTTCAACTATAAACAGAACATGTTACAATATTTTCTTGATAAATGGTAAGGAGGCTAGATATTTGTTTAATCAAGACCCGGATTGGGAATTTTACCCACTCAATGGTGAAACTGGAGATGCGTTCATGGGGGTTCGAGAAGATGAGCGTGTCTTTTTTAAGCGTAATGTCTCGCCTTTCATTTCTGCCTTGTCTGCTAAAGGCATTGCCCCCAAACTCAAATGGACACAAAGAACTTATTCAGGTGATGTCTTAACCGCACAGGAATGGCACGAAGGACATACATTAGAGCGTGATGATATGAATTCTAATCGTGTTATCCAAATGATTAAACATGTTCATGAATCTAAGAGCTTGTTAAGTACACTACAAAGAATCGGCGGTACTATTAAACGCCCTGTTGATTATATCAATGAGTATTATGAGGATTTACCTGAGTCATTAGCTAATCATCAGTTTTTCAATCATGTTATCCAACAACTCGAGCAAGAAATAGACAATGATTTCTATGATTTAGAATATACTGTCTGTCATGGAGATCTCAATCATCATAATTTTTTATTGAATAATAACAATCAGCTCTTTCTAGTTGATTGGGAACAAGTTAGTATCTCTGATCCGATGTGTGATTTAACAAAATTGCTCATCCAGTACTTACCAGGTAAAGATTGGTTACATTGGTTGCAACGCTATGGAACAAACGTATCTAAAAGTGAATACAAAAGAATCCGCTGGTACAGCCGGATGAATGCACTGTTTGTGATTAAGCAATATCACCGTGAAAATCAGATCTATAAGATGAATGACATGATTATTTTATTAAGAATCATCCATCAAGATACAAAAGAGTATAAGGAGTAAAATATGCGTTTGAGAAATAAACCATGGGCAGCAGAAAAATTGAAAGCTTACCCCCAATATGTAATCTGGGAAGACGCTTCAGTAAAAGGGAATTGGCAAACACGATTCGAAACGGAACAACCCATTCATTTAGAAGTGGGTTCTGGTAAAGGACGTTTTATGGTCGAAATGGCAAAAGCCCATCCAAACATCAACTATATCGCAATGGAGTTACAAACGAGTGTGGTTGTTAGTATTCTTGAAAGTCAAATCGAAGAAAAACTTCCTAATTTACGTATTCTGCATGGACATGGTGGGGACTTAGATGAATATTTCGAAAAAGGCGAGGTCTCTCGCATTTATCTCAATTTCAGTGATCCATGGCCAAAAAAACGGCATGCGAAACGTCGTCTCACTTCTCCGAAATTCTTAACACAATATCAACAGATTCTACCATCTGATGGCGACATTCATTTTAAAACAGACAATATGGGATTATTCGAGTATTCCTTAGCTACTATGTCTCAGTTCGGAATGGCTTTTCATCAAGTATGGTTAGATTTGCATCATTCGGATTTCGAGGACAATATTATGACTGAATACGAAGAGAAATTCTCTTCCAAAGGCCATCCTATCTATCGACTCGAAGCTTATTTTCCAAAATAAACGAACTTCATTTCAATCACTTTCCGATCTCATATTCTCTAAGCTAATCACTTTAATTTTTAAATTTCATATGTTTGCTGCATCACTCATCATATATTGAGTGATGCCTTTTGTTCTATGTTCCCCCTTGACACATCATATCGAAGGAGATATCTATGTTATCACTAAGTGAAATAACTAAAACCTACCAAACCGCGAACTTTAAACAATATGCTCTAAAAGATGTCAATCTTGTTTTTCGTGACAATGAATTTGTTTCAATATTAGGCCCTTCTGGTTCTGGTAAAACAACCCTTCTTAATATTATCGGTGGTCTAGATACCGCCACTTCAGGTAGTATTGAAATTGATGCCCAATCCGTTGATCACTTTACTGATAAAGATTGGGATGCTTATCGTAATCACAAAGTCGGGTTTATATTTCAATCATATAATCTCATTAGTCATCAATCCATTGTCGAAAATGTTGAATTAGCATTAACCCTTTCAGGCGTTAGCAAAGAAGGCCGCCGTGAAAGAGCCATCAAAGCACTTGAAGACGTTGGCTTAGGCGATCATATTAACAAAAGACCCGCCCAATTATCTGGTGGTCAAATGCAAAGAGTCGCTATCGCTCGCGCATTAATTAATAATCCCGAAATATTATTAGCCGATGAACCTACAGGAGCTTTAGATGAGCAAACATCTGAACAAATTATGAACTTATTAGAAGATATCGCTCAAGATCGATTGGTTATTATGGTCACGCATAATCCTGAAATCGCTGAACACTATTCCGATCGAATCATCCGTTTACGAGACGGCACAATCATATCCGATTCCAATCCTTATGACCCCTCTCTCGAAAATAACAAAGCAAAACTACAGCTCAAAAGAACACGGATGTCCTTCTTAACCGCTCTACAATTATCATTTAGAAATTTAATGTCAAAAAAGGGTAGAACTATTTTAACTGGGTTTGCGGGTTCCATTGGAATTATTGGTATTGCATTAATTTTAAGTTTAACGACCGGAGTCCAAGACTATATCGATCAAGTTCAAGAAGATATTTTAGTTGCCTACCCCTTACAAATTAATGACACAACCTTTGATTTGAGCAGTTTGACTGAACAACGTGACGAAAAGGAGAACGAAAAAAATCCTGATCTCATTTATGGTGATGGTTCCTTGTCCGTCTCTTCAAATATGGAAACATTAACCAATAATCTAACAAACTTTAAAGCGTATATCGACGATAACGATGCTCTCTTCCAAACACACACTAATGCCATTCATTATCAATATCCACTTGATCTAAAAATATATCGTCAATCTGACGATAATATATTACAAGTGAATCCCAGTCTTCTACCTGACAAATTGGGCATGGGTGAAGCGCAAAAACGCTTTGTAGATATGGATGCATTTTCACAATTAATCGAACAATCAGATTTCTTAACAAATCATTATGAACTACTGGGAGGGCGTATGCCGGAGAACTATAATGAATTGTTACTTCAAGCGAATGCTAGAGGCGAAATCGAAGATTCGGTTCTCTATAGTATCGGTCTGAGAGACCAAGCTGAACTCGATTCAGATTCCAATGAATCGGCAAACATTAGTCAGTACACAGTCGAAGATTTGTTAAATTTATCGTTTACCATCTTACCAAATCATCTATTTTTTGAAAAAGTAGATGATGTCTGGTTAGATCGTTCAGATGATGACGATTATATTGAAGAAATCATTGATCAAGGCGAACCATTACAAGTCGTTGGGGTTATTCAAGCAGACACCGAAACAGAAAGAGCCGGTCTACTCTATTCACAGGATTTAATAGAATTTATCGCACAACAAAATGAGAATAGTGAAATCGCAAAACAACAACTTGAAAATCCAGATATAAATGTGTTCACTGGACGAGGATTTGGCGAAGAAATCGAACCAGCCGAGGTCCCTTCTGAAAATGAATCTACAGAAGTACCTACACAAAATCCTCAAACAGAACTCAGTCCCGAACAACAAGAAGCTTTAATTGCACAACACACCCTTCAAGACATGACCTACGAAGATGCATTGACTAAAATCGGGGTCGTTGACGAAGAAAAACCAGATTCCATTCATTTTTATGCTAAAAACTTTGAAGAAAAAAATGCTTTAAAAGATGCAATTCAAGATTACAACAACCAAGCAAATGAGGAAGATACAATTGAGTATACGGATGAAGTGGCATTAATTATGGACTCAGTCACTTCAATCATCTCCATGATTACTTATGTACTCATTGGTTTTGTTGCTATTTCACTCATTGTTTCCTCTATTATGATTGGAATTATTACTTATATCTCTGTCATTGAGAGAACGAAAGAAATTGGTATTCTCCGGTCTGTCGGTGCTTCCAAAGGAGATATCGCACGCGTCTTCAATGCTGAGACCATTATTGAAGGCCTCCTGTCCGGTATTATCGGTATTGGAGCCGCGTGGTTAATTGGCCAAGGCATTGACTTGATTGTTTATCGCTTAACAGGTATCGAATCCATTACCATCCTAACACCTCTGACAGCAATAAGCTTAATTCTTTTATCGATTATTTTAACCTTTATTGCTGGTCTAATTCCTTCTAGAATGGCTGCCAATCAAAATCCTATTGAGGCACTTCGATCAGAATAATATTAACTTTTCTTTCTAGATACTCAATTATTAAACCAGTGAGGCTATTTCTATCCTCACTGGTTTTTTATTGTGATAAAAACTATCTCCATTACAAATAGAATTTAGTTTGACAGTTAAAAATAATTTAAACACGTCTTATAATGAAAACTTCTCCACAACATTTATTGTCAGTCTATGTTATAATAACATTAGATTAAATTTACAATATATTTAAGGAGGATAATAAATGTCAAAGAAACCAAATGTCGTTTTATTTTTTGTTGATGATTTAGGTATTGGTGACGTTTCTGCCTTTAATAAAGACGCACAATTTCAAACAAAAAATATTGACCGTCTTGCTGAAAAAGGGATGAAATTTACCGATTCACACGCAACCTCTGCATTGTGTACACCTTCTCGTTATGGTTTATTAACGGGACGTTACAATTGGCGTTCACGTTTGAAGTCCATCGTCGCGCCTGGAGATTCTCTTCCTTTGATTGAAAAAGACCGCAAAACAATTGCTCAATTACTCAAAGATCATGGTTATAATACCGCCGCTGTCGGAAAATGGCATCTCGGTTTAGAATGGACATTGAGAGAAGATGGTCCAGATTATGAAACATATGGTCTCGACAAAGAATATATCGAGGAAAAAAATCCAGAACATATTAAAGGTCGTCCGCATTTCGGTAACACAACTGCCGAACCTTATATTCGAGGTTTAGATATTGATTATACAAAAGAAATTACTTTTGGACCGAATGAGTTTGGTTTTGATTATGCTTATGTAACACCTGCATCCATTGACCAAGGACCATTTGTTATCGTTGAAAATAATAAAGTCATCGATATTCCAACGGTTATCACTGGTAATCCACAAATTTCACGCATCAAATCTGACACATGGCGTCAATGGGAACCAGGTGTCGCATCACCGGAATCTTCACCTTATCACTTACCTGATAAAATGCAAGCTAAAGCAATGGAAGTGTTAGATGAATTCATTGAAGAAGAAGAGCCGTTCTTCTTATACTATCCTAATCATTTAGTTCACGGGCCAATCGTCCCTAATGATAAATTTAAAGGAACCTCTGGTGTCGGAATTTATGGTGACTTTGTATTACAACTTGATTCATATGTTGGTGAAGTGATCGATCGCTTAGAAGAAGCAGGTGAATTTGATAATACCATCTTTATTTTCACATCTGATAATGGAGTTTCCTCAATTGCTGGCTTAGAAGATTTACGTGAACAAGGACATGACTCATCCTTAGGATATCGTGGTCATAAAATGCATATTTATGAAGGAGGACACCGTGAACCAACCATCGTTTCTTATCCAGAGATGATTGAAGCTGGAACAGAATCCAATCATATGGTATCACATAGTGACTTCTTTGCTACTTTAGCAGACTTATTAGGAACGGATCTTGACGATGATATGGCAGAAGATTCTTATTCAAACCTTCCATTATGGCGTGGTGAAGATAAAGAAATTCGCCAAGACATTGTCTCCTCTGCGGGTAATGGTGCCTTTGCAATTCGTCGTGATTTCTGGAAATTAATCATGACACCTGGTGATGGAATGAACTTTGCTTATGATCGTAATCTTGACTCTTATAAAGAAGTGTTCCAAGCAGCACAACTATATGATTTACGCGATGATGTAGCTGAAACAACTAATGTGATAGACGAACATCCAGAAGTGGTGGAAGAGTTATCTAAAGCTCTCGAAGAGTATGTCTTAACGGGTCGTTCAACGCCAGGAGAAGACCAAGCGAACCAGCCTGATCAACCAACTGGAGATTGGGAACAATTAGCTTGGATGAGTAATTATGAAGAATATATCGAAAAATTAAATAAAGCTTATGCCGATGACAAAAAATAAAACAATGATAAAGATACCAGGTGGTACTTATCAAATTGGTGATAATAGTAAGATAGGATTTGATAGAGACAATGAAGGTCCTAGTGTAGAGGTAACAGTTCGCGATTTTTATATCGATGAGACAACTGTTACAAATGCTGAGTTTCTTGAGTTCTTTCAAAAGACAGGATATGTCACTGAGGCAGAACGCTTTGGTTCTTCAAATGTTTTTCATTTATTATTAAGTGCAGACCAATTAGAAAAATACCGTCCTACTGGCGGAACTGATTGGTGGTATGAAGTTCCAAATGCCTGTTGGCGCATGCCCGAAGGAGAAGGGTCTTCTATTGATGACCGTATGAATCATCCTGTTACACATGTCACTTGGAATGATGCTATGGCCTATGCTAGTTGGGCAGGTAAACGCCTCCCTACTGAAGCTGAATGGGAAATTGCATCACGTGGTGCCAAAGAAAACATGATTTATCCTTGGGGAGATACACTCACACCGGATAATCAATGGATGGCCAATACTTGGCAAGGTAACTTTCCAGAGCAAAATTCTGTCGATGATGGGTATTTAGGTACCGCTCCAGCGGATTCTTATTCTCCAAATGGATATGGTCTCTACCAAATGATTGGAAATGTTTGGGAATGGTGTTTGAATACAGGACGCATTCCTCTCGACTATTTTGTGGAGCATTCATCACTTGATATCTTAATCGAAAATCATACATATAGTGACAAACAAAAAGCATTACGTGGGGGATCTTTCCTTTGCCACGACTCTTATTGTCAAAGGTATCGCAATGCTGGACGAAATAGCAATACCGCTAATTCATCAACATCTAACACAGGTTTTCGTTGTGTCAAAGATATTTTATAATTTAATATCTATTCAAAAAAGATGCCTTGAAAGTTCAAGGCATCTTTTTTAGCTGTCAAATCGATTAACAAGTAATTCAATTCCCGTCGATAGATCTTTTTTCCATTGGGTATCTGATACGAATGGCATATCATATTTATGAATTTTTTGATCGTTAAGCAACTGTAATATTATATCCTCAATCCTCCCTTTCGTTAATTTTGATTGTAACCATATCCAAGCTAAAACTATCCATGATGGCGTTTTTATTCCTCTTAAATGAATATGTTCAGTTAATATCCACTGAGGTAATGAATTCAATGTATAACCTTCACTATATAGACAGCGCAATAGTTCTGCATTGCCATATGCTTTTCTCAAAGAAGCGACGCGTCTCATATAGTTTATTTTTTTGGGTGCAATATTCAACGATACTTTCTGGGTTTTCTCTTGAATTATCACTTTTGAAAAATTTATCAACATATCAGGTTTGCCATAATATTCAAAATAGTTTAATGCTTTCATATTGACTAAATCAAGAGCCCATTCTAAGATGATTCTTTTTAAATGTGGATTATAGATTAAGCGATAGTATCCTAGTTGAGGATGATATTGTAATAACGCGTCATGCCAATAATGCTTTAATGAAAATGAATATAAACTTGGTGTCATCAACCAAAAACAGCGATACCCAAATTGTTGATAAGATAATGTGCGTTGTCTAATATCTACCGTAGAGATAGGTGTATGTTGAATTTCAATGACTACCTTTTCTTTTTGCAATAATATATCAGCGATGCGATCAATGGCTAATATATTGTATTCCAAATCAACGGTATAACCCCGCTGAATATAAAAATCAGCTAATTGTTGCTTTATTTTTGAATGAATTAGCGATTCTCCCTTTTGTTGTGCTTGACGCTTCATTTTGTGTCTAAAATACGGACGTCCATTACGACGTATGATTAATTGTACTGGCTGGTGACATCGCGGACACAACCATTTTCTATTATTGTGTTTTTTGGCATCACTAGCATAGATAAGTTGCCCACACTCGGTTACTGCAGCATACATACTATCACCTCTAATAATAAATAAACAAAAGAGAAAAATTTATTAAATTATTTTACAGGAGATCGTATTCGTTCTGGATAAAAATAAAAAACTATCATTGCATTATCTTCTGAAAGCTCAGAAAATGAAAACAATGATAGCATGGTTGTTAATCAATTATTTAAATGTTGTTGCGAAATATTCAATCGCATCACTTTCACGAATTAAATGACCATGTTCTTGTAATATTGCTTGAGTCATAGATGTTTTTTGTCCATACTCTAACGCTTGTAAATTGATGGCCATTAATTGATGTGGTAAGAGTAGACTTGTCCCTACTTGAATGTCTAAGAAATAATGGGAATCATAATGATAAAGATCAGCATGTATTGAGCCTATCTTATCAATCGCTTGAGTTCCAGAGAAAACATCATCTAATGATTCAAACTTAATAATCAATGGCTGATTAAATGAATTGCCTAATGAGTCGTTCTCTTCTGTTGTATGTTGATCATTATTTTGTTTCTTTTCATTCTCGTGTTGAACAATTTCATCTTGAGTATCCATGAGATGTTTTGTTAGTTCACTACTCCATCCTTCTATATCACCAATGTCATTTCGGCTAATATAAAGTTCGATACCATTTTGCTTTGGCATGACTTGAAAAGTTACCGCTTCGGAATCTCTAAAATGTTCATCAATATCTACTTCTTCAAGAATAGAATAAAAGAAATGTTCGATATGTTCTTGACCACTTACCAAGTCTAAAAATGTAATACCACGTTCTTCTAAATCACTTGCGTCGATGAATACTTTAATTAAATTTTCATTTATATGTTCCATTTCCATAACTTTCACCTCCGTAAGTTCATTAGCACTATTATAGTTCTATCTCTGAAATAAAAAAAGAGATAACTACCATTAGTTGAATTCTATCAGAGTCAGATGAATTTGCAAGTAGCAAACACTTTTAGAAATTAAAAAAGCGACAAGATGTCGCTTTAAAATATTATTCATTCACACTCGCTCTTGCTTTTGCAAGTTCACGTGCTCTCACTTCTTTTGGCAAGAAGCGACGAATCTCATCTTCATTATAACCAATTTGTAAACGACGATCATCCATAATAATAGGACGTCTTAATAATCCAGGTTCTTCTTGAACTAACTCAAAGAAGTCGTTTAGTGGTAATTCGCTTAATTCAACATCTAATTGCGAATACGCTTTAGAACGTGTTGAGACAATATCTTCTGTTCCATTTTCAGTTAATGTTAAAATTTCTTTAATTTCATCAATTGATAAAGATTCTGTAAAAATATTTCTTTCTTTATAAGCAATGTCATTTTCTTCTAACCATGTACGTGCTTTACGACATGATGTACAACTAGGTGTAATGTACAGTGTAACCATAAGAACTTTCCTCTCTATATGTGACGTTACGGACCTGTTTCATGATTCTTAATTAACAATTAAGTAATTCAAGTATCTAACCATAAGTTAATCTTATCATATGTATGACTATAATTCAACCTGTTATTTTTAAATTGGTTTTCAATTTAAAGATAGTTAGTTGTTTCTTACTTGACTAACTCTATCATACTCCTTACGTATTAAATACTTTATCAGACCAAAGTCTGATATCCATAATAAAGTAGTTTTAATAGATTATCGACTTCTTTAAACGCTTAATTTTATCGGGTTTAAATTGAGACCAAACTCCGTTATAATACTTATTAGAGAATTATAGAAATGAGGCTCATCATGAAACAACGTATTTTTTCAGGTGTACAACCATCAGGCACCCCAACTATTGGTAACTACATTGGTGCAATGAAAGGTTTTGTCGATTTACAAGATAAGTATGAGGCAATTTATTGCGTAGTTAACCAACATGCCATTACAGTCCCTCAAAACCCTAAGGAATTAAAACATAATACAAAATCATTAGCCGCCCTTTACATTGCAATGGGAATCGATCCTGATAAATCGATTATTTTTGTTCAATCAGATGTCCCAGCACATGCTCAAGCAGCATGGTTGATTCAATGTAATTTAGGAATTGGCGAGCTTGAACGTATGACCCAATATAAAGATAAAGCTGCTAAACAAGAATCTATTAGTGCCGGTCTCTTAACTTATCCAGCATTAATGGTAGGAGATATTGTCCTTTACGATGCCGCTTATGTTCCTGTAGGCGATGACCAAAAACAACATATTGAATTGACGCGTGATTTTGTTGACCGCTTTAATTATCGCTTCGGACAAGGAAAAGACTTGCTTGTTAAGCCTGAAGGAATTTACCCTAAAAACGGCACTCGTGTCATGAGCCTACAAGATCCAACAAGAAAAATGAGTAAATCAGATGACAATGTTCGTAGTTTTATCTCATTATTAGACCCACCAAAAACCATCATCAAAAAAATCAAAAGTGCTGTCACTGATTCTATTGGTGAAGTTCATTATGATGTAGAAAAACAATCTGCTGTCAGCAATTTATTAGAAATATACGCCAGCCTCTCCCAAAGATCAATTGATTCAATTGTCGAAGAATATCAAGGTCAAGGTTATGGGGCTTTCAAAAATGATTTAGCTGAACTTACGGTTGAAACAGTGGCTCCAATCCAAGAGCGTTATGAAAAATTAATGGCTGGAAATGATTTACAGGATATTGTCACCGATGGTGCGACAAAAGCTAATAAAATTGCCAGTGAGACATTAGCACGAATGGAAAGTGCTATGGGAATTCACTGATTCTTAAGATTTATCCTGTCGAATACTATAGCTTAACGATGCAATGACTACATTTATAATAAAATAAGACCACACCTACTTGCCTTTGATATATTCGACGAGTAGGTGTGGTCATTTTAGATGTCGACCTTTTATGACTCTTCTATCGCTTCTTCTTTTAATTTTTGACATTCTGGACATAAACCATAAACATCTAATTTATTAAATTGAACTTGATATCCTGTTTGTTTTTGTGCAGCTTCTTCTAATCCGGAAAGTTCATCATAGTGAAAATCACCGATTTTACCACAATTAGTACAAATAATATGACGGTGACTATGTCCTCGATAATCATATCGACTCGTCACGTCAGAAAACTTCATTTGATTAACGAGTCCGACATCTACTAATACATTTAAATTATTATAGACGGTCGCAAGACTAATTCCCAATTCTTCATCTTGACTCAAATTTTGATAAATCTCATCCACTGTAGGATGACTATCCGTCTCAATGAGAAAAGATAATATTGCTCTTCTTTGTGGTGTGATACGTATGCTTTTATCACGAAGTAACTCAATTGCATCGGACAGTTCTTCTTCTAAGTTATAACTTAAGCCATTTTGATTATATTCCACCTGCGTCCCTCCAATCCTTCATTGAATATGCTCTCTTTCTTATATTTTATCATGATTTTTAATCATTCTAAAGTATAAAGTTTATCTAATAAATCACTTAAGCTTATCTTCCCATCCTTCATTGTTTTTGTGTATAATGAGAGAGTATATTAAACTATGAAATTAGAAATAGGAGTTACAAATTATGAAAATAGGAGCTCGCGTCTTTAAAACTGGCCTGGCAATCATAATTTCTGTTTATTTATCCAGTTTGATTATTCCAGATAATAGTCCATCATTAGCCGCGGTTGCCGCCATTACTACAACAATGCCTTCAGTAAAACAATCTTACAATGTCTTTATGAGACGTGTCGTCAGTAATACGATTGGGGGAATTGTTGCTGTTTTCCTCATGTCAACCATAGGAAATAGTCCCGTTGCAGTTGGTGTCGGAGTGATGATTACCATTGCTATCTTAAATTCATTAAAATTAAGTGATGTGATTAGTCTCGCTTCGATTACCGTGGTCGTCATTATGTTGTCGACCAATCCCAATTATGTTTTAATAGCCATCTACAGAGTATTAGAGACAGTCATTGGTGTATTAGTGTCCTTCTTTGTTAATTGGATTATTTATCCACCACAATATGATCAAGTCTTTTATGATATGTTAACGGAAACAACCAACGAAATGCTGGTAGCCATTCGATCTTCATTACGGCGAAATACAAATTTTACCATTATGCACCAAGATCACAAAGAATTGGAAAAGAAAGTATCAAGAATTGAAAATTATTTTTCACTGATGCGTGAGGAAGTTATTATTCAAAAGAAACGACGACCTGTTGTGGCGCGTAGACTCGTCATATTCAGACATATGGTACGTCTAACGAAGCGAACATTTTCATTGGTTCGTGTCTTTCATAAAAATGACCATGTATATAATGATTTCGATCCAACGCTTCGCAAGTTAGTTCGCGAAAGAATGGAAACACTATTATCTGCACATGAACAGATTTTACTAAAATTCAGTGGCCGTGTTCCACCTGATGAAGTTCGCTTTATTGAACAACCAATGTCGTGGCGTGATCAATATTTAGAAAAATTCTTTGAACAAGCTCAAACTCATTTACATACAGATGAGGAGTATGCTACTGAAGTTAATGGTGTGATACATATCATGTCAGCAATTTATCGTTATGAAGAGGAAATTAACAAATTGAATAATTTAATCCGAATTTACTTGAAACGTTATAATATCGAAGACGGTTTAGAAGATGAACCAGATTTGGATGAAATATAAAATTGCAACAAGAGGGGTGACCGTAGTCACCCCTCTTGTTGTTTAAAAAATCTATATCATTCAATCACCAATACTGGCATTCCTACACTGACTAAGTCATAGACTGTTGACATGACACTAGGTGGCGTATTAATACATCCTAGAGAACCTCCGGTCAAATATGCGTCTCCACCAAAATAAGGTTGCCAATTCGCATCATGAATCCCTTGTAATTGATCATCAAAGGCAATCCAATAATCAACAGGTTGAACATAATTACGATTACGAGTAGGATCATATCCTGTTAAATCTGTATTCTCTAACTTTTCCCAAACTTGATAAGCACCTGGAATTGTATTAGCCCCAATCTTTCCTGATACGATGGGTGTATCTAAAACAAGTTCTCCATCAATATAGATAAGCATCATTTGGTGAGTAAGATCTACTTCAACATAAGTATCGCCAATAGAACCATTCAATCCATAGCCATACCCTTCAATATGCGGTTCATATTGATGATCTCCTGTTTCACGAATCAAAGTGGCTATATTTTCAGCTTCCGTAAAACGATTAATATACCAACCTAAAGTCCCTGGATTAACTGATACCATGCCTTGATAGGTACTTTGAAAATTATGAGGCATAAATAATTGCGCATATTCTCGGTTCACTTCTAATAAGTAACTTTCAATGCCTTCAACATTGACTGACGGCTGACCTTGATTGTCAAGTAGCACCCAAGAAGCCACTAACTCTTGGGGAACTGTCACTTCATTATTATCAAAGAGCATTGTTATTTTCGTCTGCGCCATTTTTTCCACGTAATCCATTTGTGCTTTTAATTCAGGACTATCATTCTTTATTTCTGGTTGAACATAAGCATTTTCTAAAGGTAATACTGGTTCATCCAACATAAATTGATGTGCTAATGTTTGTTTGAGAGAATCCAGACTAATTTGATTGCCGTAAGTTTCCGGAATAACCACAAGTTGTTGGTCATCTTTTTGTATCATTGCATTTGTTGAAGACGAGCGGTCTTCATTTTGAATCTTTAAAGCTTCCATTAATCCTGCAATGAGTCCATCATCTGTATGGATTAAGGTATCGGAATCAATTACTTTTCGACTGAACATTGCTATCGGCCAGGTGTAACGATTCTGACTTGCTAATGCCTCTCTTAATGCAGATTCATCTGTTATTTTAGCATCCAATTGACCTAACTCTATAAAACCTAACGATTCATTATTTTCAGTTAAAGTTATTTCATAATTTTCTAATTCTTGATTGATTTTTTCCACTGCAGAATCAACTGTTCGTCCAGCAATGCTCGTCGAACCCACAACAGTATTTGCAATAAAATGATTTCGATAATAAAAGACTCCAAACAAATAAACCAGAACCAGAGCAATCAATAAAATAATAATCCACCAACTTTTTGGTAAATTATCCTTCACCTTTTTCATCGTCAACCCCCTCAGTTATGTGGCTTTTATCACCCTTGTTCCGACGATTTTATCAATTAGATGCCATTGTCCTTTCGTGGTCATTAATACAATAAAATTAGCAATAATCCAAATAAGACTGCCTATCATTATCCCCAATGCAAAACGATGAGGATAAGTCATAATGATAAAAATCATCGTAGAAATTATTGTAAAAATGGGTGCCCATTTAAGAAAATTTCTGATGATTATTGTTAATATCCCAGAATGATTATAATGTAATATTAATTGAAAGAGTTGTTTGCCTAAAGAACCATTTTTTGTCATATCAAACCAAATATGCAGTCCAATCCATGGTAAATACACTATAAAAATCAATAAAAAATGATTCAATGTCATGGCCAAATAATTCCCCGTTATTAGTCGATAAATAAGATTGAATATCAGGATTAAGACAATTCCTAATAATAAACCGACATTCATCACTAACCAGTCTGTTAATATGCTAGTCAATCGTAATTTGGTTGTAACCTGTTTGTGCATTACAGCCTCCCTTTTATTATTAATATTATAATAAGTATAGCGTGTTATGCAAGTTCTTGCATAATATTTGAACTGGTTCGTCATTAAGTGTATAATTATTACGAATTCTAAATAATAAAGGAGGACATTATGGGTTTATTAGTAAATGGTGAATGGCAAGACAAATGGTATGACACAGATAGTACAGGTGGCCGTTTCATCCGTAAAGACTCACAATTTCGTGATTGGATTACCAAAGACGGCAAAGAAGGTCCTGATGGCCAAGCGGCTGTACCTGCCGAAAAAAATCGTTATCATATCTATTTGTCACTTGCTTGTCCATGGGCTAGCCGTGTTTATATGGTACGCCAATTAAAAGGTTTAGAAGACATGATTTCTATTTCAGTCGTCAATCCTATTATGTTAGAGCATGGATGGACCTTTGAAGATGCAGAAGGTGTCATTAAAGATCCGGTGATGAATGCAGATTATTTACATCAAATCTACACAAGATCACATTCTGACTACTCAGGTCGCGTTACTGTGCCAGTGTTATATGATTTAAAAGAAGACCGTATCATCAATAATGAATCATCTGATATTATTCGCATGTTGAACACAGCATTCGACGATTTAGGTGCAAAACCTGGAGATTTCTATCCTGAAGCATTGCGCTCAGAAATTGACGCAATGAATGATTTAACTTATGATAATGTCAATAATGGCGTCTATAAAGCAGGGTTCGCAACTGATCAAGATGTTTACGAAGAAGAAGTCACGAATGTGTTTAATCATTTAGACAAATTAGAGGAAATCTTAGAAGGTAAAGATTATCTTGTCGGCGACCAATTAACCGAAGCAGATATTCGTCTTTTCACTACTTTAGTTCGTTTTGATAGTGTCTATTATGGACATTTCAAATGTAATTTCCGTCATATTTGGGACTATGATAATTTATGGCGTTATACTCGTCAAATCTATCATTTACCAACAGTAAAAGAAACGGTTAACTTCGGCCATATTAAAACACATTATTATGGTAGCCATCCAACAATCAATGCTAATTTGATCGTACCAAAAGGCCCTTTTATCGACTGGTCATTAGATTAATGGTTAAAGCCGAGGACAATGATGAACGAAAGCAATAAATCTTTCTGATATTTTTGTTATCTTAAACCAATACAGATGGTCCCAGATAATTAAATACAATGAGTATACAACAAAAAAACTCAGATGATTGTAATCAGCTGAGTTTTTTATTTATGCTTGTTTTATTCTTTTTCTTACACCTTTATGTATATCTAATAATACAGGTAAGATCATCGGTGTTCTTTGAGTACGGTCAAATAAAAATGGTTTAATCGTTTCAATCACAATATCACGAATCATACGTTCGGTAACATTATTTCCATTTTCATTCAAGCCACGATTAATCGCCGCTTTTAATTTTTGTTGCATTTCATTAATTAAATCGCCTGATTCACGCATATAAATAAAACCACGTGACATAATATCAGGTCCACTAATTAACTGATTATTCTTGTAATCAATGGTAGCTGTTACAATTACTAAACCATCTTCCGATAATTTTTTCCGATCTCGAAGCACGATATTCCCCACATCGCCGATACCACTTCCATCAACATAGACATCTTCAGCATCAAAGTGACCAGCATAACGTGCACTATCTTTCGTTAAAGCTAGCATATCACCATTTCGTAAAACAAATGTATTCTCTTCAGGTATTCCTACCATTTGCGCCAATTGAGCTTGAATATGAAGCATACGGTATTCTCCATGCACTGGCATGAAATATTTTGGTTGTAATAACCGCATCATCAACAATTGCTCTTGTTGACTACCATGACCTGAGGTATGAATATTATTCAATTTACCATGGATTACTTCGGCTCCCGCCTCAGTTAATTGATTCACTACCTTGTTGACACTCATAGTGTTACCTGGAATCGGTGAACTTGAAAAAATGACAGTATCATTTGGTTGAATGGTTATTTGACGATGTGTGCCATTCGCAATACGACTAAGGGCTGCCATCGGCTCACCTTGGGAACCTGTACATAAAATAATAATTTCTTCTGCTGGAAAACGATTAATTTCCCGATTATCAATAATGACATCTTTGCCATGGTCATCAATGTATCCTAATTCTCGACCATTTTTGAATGCATTTTCCATGCTTCGACCAAATACGGCAATCTTACGTCCGGTACGTATCGCTGTTTCTACAACTTGTTGTAATCGTGACACATTCGATGCAAAGGTTGCAAAAATAACGCGTCCTTCAATACTTTGAATGATATTATTGATGGATTTCCCGACAATTCGCTCTGACATTGTAAATGTCGAAACTTCTGCATTTGTGGAGTCCCCCATCATCAGTAAGACACCTTCATCACCTAATTTAGCCATCCGATGAATATTAGCAGGTTCACCCACGGGTGTGAAATCAAATTTATAGTCACCTGTAAAGATAATATTCCCATGCGGTGAATGAACAACAACACCATAAGCTTCAGGGATACTATGGGTTGTTCTGTAGAAACTCACACTTAATTTATCAAATTTAAGCTCAGTATCTTCATTGTATTCAGTGAGTTTTGCATCTCGTAACAAACCATGTTCTTGCAATTTATTACGAATAAGTGAACTCGCTAACGGATCAGCATAAATGGGAACATTCATTTGTTTCAATAGATAAGGAATACCACCGATATGATCCTCATGTCCATGACTAATAACGAGTGCTTTTACTTTGTCTCTATTCGCCATCAAGTAATGAAAATCATTGATAACATAATCAACACCTAAAAGCTCATCCTCTGGGAATAGTACACCACAGTCTAAAATAATAATCTCATCTTGAAATTGGACCCCATACATATTCTTTCCAACTTCTTCGAGACCTCCTACTGCAAATACACCAACTTCATTATTTTTTAAATTCACAGCCATTTTAGTAAGTCAAAACCTTATAATCAGGATTTTTTTCTTGCTCATATTCTAAATGAGCACCTGTTAATTCTTGTATAAATTCAATATTGTATGGTGTATTTTCTGATAGTTTTTGACGTACATCTGCAATTGAATCTGCTTCGATATATAAACTTTTTGTGTTTTCACGACGTGGTGCGTCTTTTTTTGTTTCTTGATAATTAACTTTATAAATCATTCCATCTCTCCTTTTTTAAATAATTTGAATAGTTTATTCATTAAGAATCCCTGTTTTCTTACATTTATTATTTATTCAAACTTGAATTGAATACATAGCTAATCTCATTCTAACACACTCTCATTTTCAAGTATAGTAAATAAAATCCTGATAATTTTACCCAATTAGTCTTTTTTTGGTTATTTATTATTAGGCCCCAAAGGAGGTTAAGATGATTGAACAAGAGGCAGAACAATTAATTACTCAAGCAAACGACGCTGGTGTTTCAGATATCCATCTATTACCAGGAGAAAATGGTTATGAGAGCTTTTTTCGCATTAATGGAGCGTTAAATTTATTTGATAAACATTCTTTTGAATGGGGAAAGCGATTAATCAGTTACTTTAAATTTCTTGCCAATATGGATGTTGGTGAAAGACGCAAACCACAATCAGGTTCCTGTGCTTTAACAGTTGCAGGAAATACGATGGAACTTCGTTTTTCGACGATAACAAATGTCAAATTATATGAATCTTTAGTCATCAGAATATTGAAACAATCAAGAACAAATGGAGCCTCATTTAGAACCTACTTCCCTAAGAATCAAACAATTTTAAGGCAACTTGTCCGCAGAAAAAGTGGCTTGATTTTGTTTTCAGGTCCTGTTGGGTCTGGAAAGACGACAACGATTTATCAATTACTGAGAGAGCGTATTCAAGACGAACCTTTGCAAGTGATTACAATGGAAGATCCTGTAGAAATTTACGAGCCACGTTTTTTACAAACTGAAGTGAATTTACGTTCTCAAGTGACCTATGATGTGCTGATTAAAGCCTCATTAAGACATCATCCGGATATCTTAATGATCGGTGAAATCCGCGATGAGGAAACAGCTCGAATGGCTATTCGTGGAGCTTTAACAGGGCATTTAATGATTGCTACTATTCATGCTAAGAATGCGATTGGAGTTCTTGGGCGACTACAAGAATTACAAATTACATCACAACAACTTTCACAAACATTAATCGGAATTATATCCCAACGATTAATTCCACGCTATTGTGAATTGTGTGATCATCAATGCTCGCAACATTGTTCCCATATACCAAAAGACTTACAAAGACTTGCTTTATTAGAAATTCTTCATGGAAGTGCTCTCGAATTGAATTTACAACGCCCTAATACAGATTCTTATCAGACACTGAATAAAGAATTAAGGCGAGCTTGGTCTCTTGGGTTTATTAATGAGAAGGCATTCACGCATTATGAATTGGTCTGAATGGATAAATACAGTCGTTCTAAGAAAAAATAATCGCCGTCTCTCTCAAAAAGATCGTGTCTATTTTTTGAAATTGCTCAGTGAATTATTAACAGAAGGATTTTCCTTAAATCAATGCATTGATTTTATGTGCCTGCTGATGCCAAAACAACAGGCTTCTTTTCAATATATTATTGAACAAATGCTTATTGGATTGCCTTTCGAGACAACACTGCAAGAATTAGGTTTTTCACTAAGCACAGTTGCACAATTATTTTATGGACAAAGACAAGGTAAATTTGTCGATTCATTGAGTATAGTGAGTGAGCATCTTGAAACCAAAATGGCATATCAACAAAAAATAATTAAAACTTTGATTTATCCAATCGTGATGACAATCGCATTATTTATCTTATTATTTGGAATGCGGGCCTATTTATTACCACATGTGACTAGTTTTATCACGGAAGATATTTATCAAAATCAAGCACCCGTTCGTTGGCTCGTTACATTTTTTACTTTTTTGCCTCAAATAGTCGGTGTTTTATTTGGAAGTTTACTCATCCTCTATCTGATCTTTGACTTTTATATTTTGAGATTACCTTTATTAAGGCGTTTTCACTTTTACAAAAAAATCCCTTTCATTCGCTATTGGACAACTTATTATTGCACTTACAAAGTAGCTAAACAATTTGGCAATTTTTTAAGTAGTGGCTATTCAATGTTACAGATTGTCGATACATTAGAACATTACCCTATTGACCCTTTTCTAACAGCTATTAGTGCTGTACTAAGAAATGCCTTAAATTCTGGTATTCCTTTACCAGACATCATGAAAGATTCAGGATTATTTACAGACATTTTCCCATTGATTATTCAACAAGGTGAATTAACTAGTCAGATGGCTCAGAAATGTTTAGTTTATTCAGATAAATTATTCGAGGACTTACTAGATGATATTTCTAAAAAAATTACATATATTCAACCTATTTTATTTATTATAATCGCTGCTTTAGTGATGACAATGTATTTATTAATGATGTTACCAATGTTAACTATGGAAGGTATATAGGAGAAAAAATTATGAAAAAAATTAAAACTTATCAAAAAATGAAAAAGAAAAATGCTTTCACTTTAATTGAAATGCTCATTGTGTTGGTAGTGGTTGCATTGCTTATGGCCATTATTATCCCGAATGTTTCTGGACAAAGAGATCGTATAGAAGAACAAGGCCGAGATAATATCACTGAAATCGTCTCGACACAATTGAATACTTATGGGATTGTGGAAGGTTCGACATCTGGTGTAACCACACAGATGCTCGCAGATTCTGGGTATCTTACTCCAAAACAAGTAGAAGAAGCCAATCGGTTAATCGATTTAAGTCCGGATCAGCCCATTGATTCAGTGATACCCACGAATTAATGATGGAAAATCTCTCTTCAGCTCGCCAGGGGTTTACCCTGGTTGAGCTATTATTAACTCTTTTCCTTATTAGTCTCTTACTGGTCTTTTCTCTTCAGATTCCTTATCAAAGAATAGAAGAAACAACGACAAATCGTTTATTCGTTTCTGAACTAGATAAACATATTAAATTTGCTCAGGAAGTAAGTATTTTGCAACAAGTTAAAGTGGACATTCATTTTGATCCCATAAGTAATCATATTGTTTTTTATTCAGTATCTTCAGACATTAACCAAACTATCCTTTCATTACCTATGGGCTGGTATTTGCCTCAAGAAGTCATGATTACTTATTTACCTAATGGACATATTCGTCAATTTCGACGTGTTGTATTACTGCATGAAAATCTTCAAACACAACTATCATTAAATTTTCAGCTAGGAAGTGGTCGTTATGTACTTAATTATTCAGAATAAACAAGCCTTTACTGCGATTGAAGCACTTGTAGGTTTTATTCTTTTTAGTAGTATGATGTTACTCTATCTGCCAGCATTTACACAATCCATTCAGACTTATCATCATTTAAATACACAAACAAAACAATGGCAACTTTTTTATGATTTAAATCAAATGCAATTATTGGAAACACCTACTATTCATCTTATTCAACAATATAATGAATCTCACGAAATCCAATTGATTGACTATTATCTATCAGATAACGAGGCTGCAATGTATTTTTCCGATGACTCTCAGATAATTGTCTCATTAATCGATGCATGGTAAACAAAGCATTATGAATAAAGGGTTTACTTTAATTGAACTGTTAATGAGTTTACTAATAGTCTCGATGATCATGCATTTAATGTATTTATCCGTATCGAATTATCAACAAATCTACAATATTCATCACTCTTCTCACGATATTGATTGGCAACAATTTCTGATTATGCTTGAAAAAGAGTTGGAACAATATGAGGTCTGGGATGTAGATGAAAATTCACTTTATCTTATTAAAAATTCTGATCAGAAACATTTAATTTTAAAGCATCAAAATCACCAAATATATCTCACTCCAGGTTATCATCCTTTATTGTTTGAGGTAGCAAGTTGGCAATTACACACATGGGACGACTTCCTCTTTATTGAACTAATATTTGATAATGGAGAATATTTCTATGGTTATGTTAAATTCACAGGAGCTTCATAATGCATTCTAGACGGAAGGGCTTTGTAATCCCAATTATTCTTGTATTCATGTTAATTAGTCATTTAGTTTACATGGGAATAATGCAAATTACTCAAATGCAAATAAAACATGCACAATTATTAAAAGATTATTATCAACAATCTCTCCAATTGTTGATCGCTGAACAAATGATTACTCCACACTTAGAAACACAAGAAGACGATCTATCAGTTTCTCTCTTTAAATCGGCAGAAAGTTTTAAACACCAATTGCTAGCAGGCATTCCAATGGGAAGTCCTATTTTTGAAGATCAACAATTTGGTGTTTACCAACAAGATAACAATGCGAGTGAAATTGATCAACTCTATATTTTTACCGTCTCTATTTTTTCCAAGCAAACATATCCCTTTGAAAGTTCTAAGACATCGCTTGACATCCAAATCGTTTCTGATTCCGATTATTATACTAATCAATTTCAACAATATTTATTGTCTCAATCTCGTACAGAAATTAGCGATTATATCACTCAACTTGAAGATAATGATTGGCAAATGACGGATTACTATGAAATGATGACTCCTTATCATTGGAACATGTCCTCTCCTCACCTATCTCACTTTATTTTTAGTGATGGTTGGGTAGAAATTAATCATCAGCCACAGCATATCGAATTAATGAGCCATCTTCATAATCAAGCTTTCCCCATTCGTTCTACTATCCCTTTAATTGGCTATGAATATCGGTTATTTGGTCAAGTATGGCAATATACTCTCTCAATAGATGAAGAAACAGTTATTAACGAATAGAAGAATTTTTAAACTTTTGTTGTTTCTTGAGAGTCTGCTATAATTAATATGTAATAGTCAAAAGAAAGAAGGATTTACATGTTAAATCAACGTATCGAACAATTAAGAAACCAATTTTCTCAATACAATATTGACGCTTTGCTCGTTACCGAACCAAAAAATATTCGGTATCTCTCAAATTTTACTGGGACTACTGCTGTTTTATTCATTACTAAAACTGGTGCATTTTTTATTACAGATTTCCGATATGACCAACAAGCTCATCAGCAAGCTGAAGGGTATCAAATTATTATTCACTCTCATGGTATGTTCCGACAAGTAAAAGATCTTATCGACAAATATTCGATAAAACGCGTAGGCTTTGAAGCCAGTCATTTAACCGTTGATGTGTTTAATCAATTAACAGATCTTTTCACTGCTGAATTAGTGCCTACAAATCAAGTCATTGAACAAATTCGTGAAACTAAAGATGCCTCAGAAATAGCAATCATCCAAGAATCTGCAGATATTATGGATAAAGCGTACACACACATTTTAGATTTTATTCAAATTGGTATGACAGAACTTACAATTGCAAATGAATTGGAGCGTTTCTGTAAAGAACTTGGAGCTAGTAGCATGTCCTTTGATACAATTGTAGCTAGTGGAGAACGTTCGGCAATGCCACATGGTGTGGCCTCAAACAAACAAATTCAAAAAAATGAATTGGTGACTATTGATTTTGGATGTTATTATAATGGCTATACTGCTGATATGACTCGGACATTTGCAACTGGACAGTTAGATTCACAATTAAATGAAATCTATCAAATTGTTTTAGACGCACAATTACTTGTTAATAAGGAAGCTAAAGCAGGTTTAACAGGACAAGAAATCGATGCGATTGCACGAGACTATATTTCAGACCATGGATACGGAGAATTATTCGGTCATTCAACTGGACACGGTATTGGACTGGATATTCATGAAAATCCAGCCATTTCTAAAAACAACCCGAACCCTATCGTTGCGGGAAATGTTATTACGAATGAACCAGGAATTTACATTGAAGGACTAGGTGGCGTACGGATTGAAGATGATATTGCAATCTATGAAGATAGCACTACCATCCTAAATCATAGCCCGAAAGAACTAATAATTTTATAGCATTTATACGGATATTTCGATACAATAGCCTTACAATGCATATAACAAAGGGGGATTATTATGCCAAGCAAAAACAAAGAACATACATTCAATTCACTTTCTGATAAAAATCTCGGAGATGTTAATATCTCAACAGGCGTCTTAGAAACCATTTCATCTAAAGCAGCCAGTGAAATACCAGGTGTGGTTTGTGATGATAGTACTTTACAAACAGAAATCGGTAGCTTTATTGGCTTAAACCGAAATCGAGTCGATTCTAAAGTTAAAATCACCGATGTTGGTGCAATCTGTGTGGATGTTAAGATACGAGTCGCTTATAGCTACTCTGTACCAGAAGTTGCTTTATTAGTACAACAAGCTGTCAAAGAGCAAATACTATTTATGACTGATCTCGTTGTGCAAGAAGTGAATGTCCATGTCGTATCGATTGAAACCAATCAATCTTTTCAACACTCTTCGATTGAGAATGGTGCATAATTTTGACGAAAAAAGATTTTTCTAATAAACGAAAAGCTCGTGAAATTACCGTCCAGTCGCTCTATGCTTTGACCCAGCCTAATAATCAAGCAAGCCTTGCAGAAGCAGTAGATTTTGCTTTAGAATCAGGTCATTTTCCTGATGAAGGTTATGGTGAGTCGGTGCCCGAAGAGTTATTTGTCCCATTGATTAAAGGTGTTCTGAAGAATATCGATGCAATCGATGACATCATCCAATCGCATTTGAATGAGTGGTCGATGGATCGTTTGGCAAAGATTGATGTGGCCATTTTAAGACTAGCTGTGTATGAGATGTATTTCTTAAGTGACTCTGATGTACCAGATAAAGTAGCAATTGATGAAGCAATTGAGTTAAGCAAATTTTTCAGTAATGATAATTCAAGAAAATTCATCAATGGTGTCCTACATCAATTATTCACCGAGAAGCATGAGAATTAATATTCTCTGCTTTTTTGTATACTTTAATCGTATGCTACCACAGTAATCATATAAAATTTCCATAGACTTCTCGTCAATAAATGGTAGAATAGTGATTATATTATCTGAAAGAAGGCGTATAAATTGTATAAATTTATGAAGAAGATACCCGCAGGGCTTTTATTGGTTCCCATGTTAGTCAGTGCATTGATTCACACATTTGCACCGGATTTCTTTACCAATCTTGGCGGTGTATCCGAAGCATTATTTACAACAAAAGGAATTAATTATGTAATTGGAGCTACTTGCTTCTGTTCAGGAGCAGGAATTGACATGCAGCGTCTCAAAAAGGTACTAAAGAAACAGGGCGTTTTACTACTATTAAAATCAATTATTTGTATCGTAGCTGGTTATTTCTTTATTAAATTATTCGGACTTAATGGTGTTTGGGGAATTAGTGCGATTGCATTTATTACTGCGATTTGTTCCACTAACCCATCATTATATCTTGCATTAGAACAAGATTATGGGACAGAAGATGATATGGGGGCATTTGGATTAGTTGGGCTGTTTTGTGTGCCCGCTTACCCGATGCTTGTCTTTTCAATTTCACAAGCAACCCCCATTGATTGGACACCTATCTTGTCAACCATCGTTCCGATTGTTTTTGGTATGGTGATTGGAAATCTTGATAAAGAAATGGCAAACTTTTTCAAACCTGGGATTGTCGTCCTAACACCCTTTATGGGCTGGGCCTTTGGAGCAGGAATCAACCTTATTGATGCTATACAAGCAGGTCCTCAAGGGATTATTATTTCAATCATATTCTATCTCTTCATGATTCCTATTATGTTCCTTTTCGAACGAAAATTCTTACATACTGATGGCATTACAACGATTTCAATAGCCTCTATTGCAGGAATGTCAGTTTCTGTTCCGGCATTAATTGCAAGTGGTAATGAAGCATATGCGTCATTTGTTCCCGAAGCAACCGCTCAAATCGCATTTGGTGTTGTCATTACAAGTATTATCACCCCAATTATTGCAAGTAAACTCTATGCTTACGATCACCGCGAAGTATATAAAGATCATCTTATGTAATATCCAAACAAAAGACCTCCCAATGCTAAATGCATGGGAGGTCTTCTCATTGAAGAACTATTCTTAATTCTTTTTTACAAGACTAGACTTCAAATACATTCGTCCGAATCCATCAACGCGACATTCAATATCATGTTCATTTACTGGTTCTAATAAAACACGAATATTCGCTATTTTTGTGCCTTGTTTTATTTTTTTAGATCCCGAAACTTTAATATCTTGATGCACAATCACATTATCGCCATCCTTTAAAGGATTTCCATTCACATCGCGGACAATCGCCGCTTCTTCAGCTGCATCCATCTCAGCTTGAGTCCATTCATGCCCACACATTGGACAAATAAATAGTTGACCATCAGAATAAGTTAATGTCTCAGAACATTGAGGACAAGCCGGAAAATTAGTCATTCATAATCACCCTTTCCCTAATATGATGGTATTTTTAAATGAATTGCTTTCTTCACTTAAAGAATTCAATGATTATTATTCACGTCTTTTCTGAATAACGATTTCATCTCCTTCATTTGGAATGGCTTCTTCAATCGTTTCATCAGTCCGGTCCGCGATTTCTTGAGATAATTTATTCGCTTCAACTGCGTTATCGCGATCTTCTTGTTTTATTCTTTCATTTTCTTCAATGGCTGCACGCCGCAATTCCTCTGCTTTATTTCGAGCTTCTTCTTTTAATTCTCGACCTTCTGTAATGGCCACTTGAAGTCGCTCATCAGCTGATTGTTGGACACTTTCATGTGTTTCAGAGATTTGGCGCTTAATCGCTTCATCTGCAGCTTGAATGCGTTCTTCAGCAGATTGAGCAAGGGTCTCTTCATCTGCACGCCCTTTAGCGGCAACTTGTTTTATTTCACCTTCTACCTGCTGTGCAATTCCTTTTGCTTGGGTTTCAACATTATCGGTTGCTTTTCCATACACTTCTTTGATTTTTCCAACGATTTCATCTTTTTGACCTTCAAGATTTTTCCATGTATCTGTCATCACAGTCAGCTCCTTTTGTTTTTATGACAAAAGTATAGCATGATATTCATATTAAAGCATGTTTTTTGTATTAATGTCCTAAACATTGAAATGAAAGGAATGTTATCGATTTCAAAATTCTGATGTTTCTAATCAAAATTGGCCCAATAATTCTGAAAAATGATGAATTTCCTGACAATCTAATTGATTGTTTTCTTGATTATCAAAATTAAAATAAATCGGAGTCCACCCTTGTTGTGCCGCCGGTAAACAATCATTAACTAAATGATCCCCAATAAAAACAATGGATTCATTTGATATCGCTAATGATTGCTGAACATAATCAAAGATTCTTTTATCCGGTTTGGAGAAACCAATTTCCTCTGATATAAACCATTTATTAGGTTCGATATATTGATCGATTCCTAATGTTTGAAGTTTATTATTTTGACCATCACTTGTTCCATTGGTTAATACGAATAATTGATAATTTTTTTCTTTAAGTTCATTCATCAATGCTGTTACATTAGGGCGAAAAACTATTTTTGTTCGATAATATTCATATAATGCATTGAAGATAACCGCTTCTTCTTTATTAATAGAAAAATGAACAGACTCGTAAGTGGCAAGGACACGATCCAATTGATAATCTAACTTTGATTTTTTACCTTCTGAAAATAATTGATATTCATGTGCAGAATAAAATTGATAATGCTTATTAAATTCCTCAAAAGTCAAACCCGTCTCACAAATCGTTGTCTCCATAATCTGATAAACATTTCTATAGATTTCATAACGATCATATAATGTATCATCTAAATCAAACCCAATCGCTTGTATCAAAACATGACTCCTCATCCTAATATTTTGAAACACTTTCAGTTGTTACTATATATAGACAAAATATTATGAAAGTATTATTTCAATAATTGTATTTTACCATACAAAAAAGCGTTAATTATTGTGACCAATGCACAACAATTAACGCTTTTTTATCTGTCTGCTTATTTATTTAATTCTTTTTGATATTTTTCCCAGTCTGCTAAGAAACCATCAATCCCTTTATCCGTTAATGGATGTGACCATAATTTAGGGAAGAGTGAACCAGGTACGGTTGCGATATCTGCACCTGCGATTGCTGTTTCTTCAAAGTGGCCGATATGACGGATAGATGCTGCAATTATTTCTGTCTCTAGTGCATAATTATCTAATACAATACGCAAATCAGCAATTAATTCCATTCCATTATTTCCCATATCATCAATACGTCCAATAAATGGAGAAACATAAGTGGCACCTGCTTTTGCTGCTAATAAACCTTGAGCAACTGAAAAAATCAATGTCACATTTGTTTTAATACCTTCTTGAGACAAAGTATTGACTGCTTTCAATCCTTCTTCTGTCATTGGTATTTTCACGACAACATTATCAGCCCACTTCGCTAATTGACGTGCTTCTTCAACCATTCCATCAAAATCTAACGCTACAACTTCTGCGGAAACAGGTCCTAAAACTACTGAAGTAATTTCTTTAATAACTGTTTCAAAATCTTGTCCTTCCTTTGCAATTAAAGAAGGATTCGTCGTCACGCCATCTACCAATCCTAAATCATTAATTCGTTTAATTTCGTCGACATTTGCGGTATCTAAAAAGAACTTCATTCTATTCCTCCTTAAGGTGATTCACTGTATTGTTAACGCATTCAGTATATCATTTGCTATGTATGAAAACAAATGTATTTATGTTCGAATGACCTTGTTTTTTCAAAAAAAGAATAAACAAATTAAGCTTTTTTAAAACAAAAACCAGTATTTTATTAAAATACTGGCTAGTTGATTATTCATTGTTTTCTTGTCTTCGTTCGAGAACTTCATCAATTGCTTTTTTAGCACGTTGCTCAAGTTCGTCATGATATTTATTCGCCTCAACCGCTTGATTACGGTCTTGTTCTTTTTCTTGTTCATTTTGTTGAATCGCTTCACGACGAAGTTCTTCTGCTTGAATAGCAGCCTCTTCTTTCAATCTTTTTCCTTCACTAATTGCGTCACTCAAACGTTGATCCGCTTGGTCCTGAACACTTTCACGCGTTGATGAGATATTATCTTTTATACTAGACTCGGCTCGCTGTGCTTTCTGATCGGCTTCTTGTTTGAGAATCTCTTCACTCGCCTCACCACTCGATGCTTGCACTCGCGCTTCTCCTTCAACTTGTTGGGCAACACCTTCAGCTTGCAAATGAGAATCATCCACTGCTCTACCAATCGCTTCTTTCGCTTTACCTACCCACTCGTCTTTTTGGCCTTTAATATTTTCCCACGTATCTGTCATTTAAACTCCTCCTATTCTTCTATCCATGTCTGTTAATATGAATATTATAACATTCATTTCTCATATCATGTACTAATATAGTCAGAATTTATGAGGCTTTAATCATTTAAATAGTCTAATGCTACTTTCACAAAACCAGCCGTACCCCGATATAATTGACTTTCGTCTATATTAAACTTTGCATGGTGATGACCATGAAATTCACCTTCAATATGTCCGGGATTAACCAAGAATAAAAATGTTCCTGGAACTTGTTGCAGATAATAGGCATAATCTTCCCCACCCATCAATGGTTCATTTAATTCAACCATCGTATTCGGTTCAAACAGTTCTTCTAGTGATTGAACGGTACTTTCTGTTGCTTGAACATCATTTATAACTGCAGGATATTTATAATCATAAGTCACCTTACATTTCACATTCATTGCTTGTCCAATACCATTAGCGATTTGTTCCATTTTGGCATGGATATCTTTACGAAGTTCATCATCGAAGGTTCTAACTGTCCCTTCTAATTCGACTTTATCTGGGATAACATTTTGATTATAACCGCCTTGAACCCGTGTGATGGAAACAACTGCTGGATTAACGGCTTTAATATTTCGACTTTTGATCGTTTGAAGTGCAGTAATGAGTTGACCAGCCGCAGCTATTGGGTCTTGAGAGTTCTCAGGATAAGCACCATGATATCCTTTACCTTCAATTTCTATTAAGAAACGATCCATTGAAGCCATCATCGGTCCAACTCGATAACCAATTTGTCCGCTTTTTGTTTCATTGTCTAAATGACCGGCATGAAATCCAATCATTTGAGTGACATCTGGTTTTTTCATTGCGCCTTCTTCAATCATTGGTTTGGCTCCACCGGGATATTCTTCACCTGGTTGAAAAATTAATTTCACTGTTCCAGAAAACAACTGCCTTGAAGCTTGTAATATTTTGGCAGCTCCTAATAGCATTGCTGTATGACCATCATGGCCGCAAGCATGCATCTTGCCTGGGTGTCTTGACGCAAAAGAAAGTCCTGTTTCTTCTTCGATCGGTAAAGCATCCATATCTGCACGCATTCCTAATACAAAGTCTTTACTTGGACCATCTGTTGGTTTAGTTCCAGCGATATGAGCTACGATTCCGTTTCCATCAACATACGTATCGTCATATTCAATATCTAATTTTTTCAAAACTTGTGTGACATACGCAACTGTCTTCGGTAATTCAAGTGCTAATTCTGGTATTTGGTGCAAATCACGTCGCCAAGCAATCACGTGTTCCAATACATCCATTGAAGCTGTTAATACATCCATTCAATCACTCCTAAAATATTCTAAAGAATAACTCAGATAATAATACACAAGAGATCACAGTCCCCACTATAACTAAGAGAGAGACAATAATTCCTTTGAAACCAATTTGTTTGAAAGCAGGCCAATCACGCCCAACTGTCACACCCGCATATCCTAAGATAGGTGTACAAATCGCTAATAAACTAATATTTTCAACATCACTAATAACGATTGCTGAAATAGGTGACCAAGGGATGGCAAAGAGTATCCCTACCAATGAGATATACGCTGCTGCAGGTAAATCAAAAGGGATGATTTCTTTCAATATCAGTCCTAAAAATGTAATCACTAGTAACCATCCCATACCTTTTAAAGACCCTAATAATTCGCCACCATAACCTAATAAATTCCCCACTAATACCATCAAGGAAAAAATGAGTAAAACAATTAACCAATCGATCATCGTTTCTTTTGAAAGTTGCTTCATTATTTTTCAGCTCCTTTCACTTTTGATAATCCTTTGTAAGCCCATTCTGTCAGAGGTAAGCCAATAAATATTGCCGTATAAACAGCAATGACAGATGATACAATATTAGAAACAGCCGCATAGGCCTCTAGTTCAGTCTGTAATTCTGGAAATCGTTCAATCAATGTCCCTAATCCGCCAACCATCATTGATGCAGAGCCAATACCTGTCGCCAAAGCTAGCGAGTGAGGCCTAATAAAAGAAAATTCAGATAGAATAGACATTAATAAACTTACAACAATCACACCAAAGATTGTGCCAACAATATAATTAACCATTACTCCTCGGAATTCAGGTGACTCAGCTCCATAACGTTCAGATATTAAAGCCACATTCGCTTCCCGACTAACTCCAAAGCTCATACCAATAGACTCACGTTTCATTCCGAATAAGAGAACTGCAACAGGCAGTCCTAATATAAAAGAGAAACCTTCGCCTAAATTTTGTAAAGTAATGGCCAAACCAGAATTAAGGACTTCCTCGATAGCAGCCCCACTGGATACACCGAGTTTTGCTAGTAACATACCTCCTGTTAGTGCCATCATTGCAGAAGCATTCTTCACGCTTTGTGAGCTGAAAAGAGGCTTTTTGGGAATAATATAAATGAGTGCCATAATAATCATGGAAAATATCAAAGGGGCTAAAGTGAAGTAAAATCGTCCAAGTGGTACTCTGACGGAACCAATCAACTCCGCAATCACGGAAGCGATGAATACCAATAAATGTAAGCGATAATCTTCCCACAAAATTTCACGTTTCATAATTTTCTCCTTATTTTTTAATAAATCTATTCTAACAACAAAACATATGTTGTCAATGATTAAAGAAGTTTTATTAGAGAATAAAAAAATCCTGCTCTAAATTCGAGCAGGATTTTTTATAATAATTAAATTCCCTCATTTATTTTTCATTTTCATCCCATGGCACTAGAGGGTTTTCTGTTCTTTCCATTGAATCAATAATCTCTTTTCCTTCTTGATCAAATTGAAGCATGCAATAATATGGGTCATGGAAGAAAATAAATTTAGTATTTTCTTGATATAATTGTGGTAACCAAAAATTCTTAGCTTTGATTGAATCCATCGGATAATCGTCCACGCCACCTACATAAAGTGGGTGGAAATGAACATGCGTCAATACTAAATCAGCCATATAAACCATCGATTCTTCATTTTGGGTTAATTTGATGATACTATGACCATTAGAATGGCCACCAGTATGAAACATTTCGATGCCGGGAAGAATCTGAATGTATTCAGTAAATGTTTTCACCTGTTCCGTAATGGCTTCCCAATTTTCTTTTCGATAAGTACTACGCGTACGCATGTTAGGATTTCTGACTTCATTCCATTCAATTTCAGACATATATATGGTTGCGTTAGGAAAAGCAGACACATAATTATTATCTCCCTCAAGACGCGTCAATCCATTAGCATGATCACTATGCATATGAGACATTAATATAATATCAATATCTTCATTCGTCAAATTAAGTGCTGCCATAGATTCTGAAAATAAAGATGTCTCCCCCAGAATACCTTGATTACGTGCACCTTTTTTATCAAATTTATCCGGATCAATCGCTGTATCGATTAAAATATTTAGGTCGTGATACTGAATAAGCATGGGATTTGTTTGAGATGGAATTTGATTATTCTCATTGACTGGAAATTTTTTGGCCCAAACAGCTTTAGGTACTGGCCCAAAAATCGTTCCTCCATCATTATACATCCGTGTACCTCGTAAGAAACTAACTGTCATTTCATGAAATTTTATTTGATCCATGGAATCACTCCTTCTTTTTTATTAAACAATTTAGTTTTTGTCCTCCTAAAAATGTGTTATATTGAATGCAATCAAATATAATTATTAAGGAGATGCAATATGGAATGGTTTCTACAATTTAATCCGATTGTTCAAGCTGGTTTAGCTGGTGTATTCACTTGGTTATGTACCGCTCTCGGTTCAAGTTTAGTATTCTTTGTAAAAAAAGTAAATGTTAAATTATTAGATATAATGAACGGTTTTGCTGCAGGTGTGATGATGGCAGCCTCTTATTGGTCACTCTTAGCTCCTGCTATCCAACACTCAGAAAATATGGGATACGGTGTGTGGAGCTTCGTTCCTGCTCTGGTCGGTTTTGTTACAGGAGGCCTTTTTTTACGTTTAATTGATATTATTGTGCCCCATTTACACTTTGGTAATAAATGCGATCAAGCAGAAGGACCTGATACTGCTCTTTCTTCAACCGCTTTACTTTTCTTAGCAATTACGATTCACAATATCCCAGAAGGCTTGTCGATCGGCGTGGCTTTCGGGTCTCTAGCTTTTGATCCATCAAGCGCAGCCTTAGCATCTGCTATAGCCTTAGCCATCGGTATCGGTTTGCAAAACTTCCCAGAAGGTGCGGCCTTAGCCCTCCCGATTCGTGCAGAAGGAACATCTGCAGGACGTGCTTTTAACTTAGGGCAAGCTTCGGCACTCGTTGAAATTGTCTCTGCCATTATTGGCGCGTGGTTAATTAACCAAGTTTACGCTATTTTACCTTATGCATTAGCTTTTGCAGCCGGAGCGATGGTTTTTGTCTGTGTCGAAGAACTTATTCCATCTTCTCAATCACATGACAATACAGATATCGCAACATTGGCCTTTATCATAGGCTTTGCAGTGATGATGACATTAGATGTTGCTTTAGGCTAATTACATATGATTGATTTATTAAGTCTGGACAAATGTTCCAGACTTTTTTTGTACGCAAAAGTATTAGATTTCTTGGTGACAATTTCTACCACAAGCAGTCATCGCCAAAAATTATCACCTTTAAGATTTTTTCGGTCCCTCTATTTATAAGATATCTAAATAAAATTGATTCCCCACATCTAAACCATAAGGTGTGAATCGTAAATTTCCATCCACTACCTCAATGGTTTTGTATTTTAAATGCTTTTGAATCACTGATTCATATTTATTTAAAAAATCACTACCAAAGCGTTCTTGAAATTCACTCAAAGAAAATCCATTAACTAAACGCATATGTAACATAATATATTCTTTTTCTCGTTCTTCAATATCCATCGCCTCTTTTTCAGAAATGGGTAATTTATCTTGATCAATAAAATGATAATATTGCTCTAATTCACCAACATTTTGAGTTCTCACTAAATCAAAATTACCAGCGGCCCCAATACCTAATCCCAGAAAATTTTGAAGTTTCCAATATTTTAAGTTATGACGACTTTGATATCCTGGTTTAGCGAAATTAGAAATCTCATATTGTTCGAAACCAGCTGCTGATAATTCATCCTGAATCAAATGATACATTGATCTTTCTGTCTCATCATCTAATAAAATAAATTGGCCAGTTTCAACCCAGCGGTGAAACGCGGTGCGCTCTTTGATCATTAAAGCATAGTATGATAAATGATTGATATTCATAGTTAGTGCGGTCTGGATATCATTCAATAAAACCGCCCGGTTTTGTTTAGGATTACCAAACATCAAATCAATACCTTTATTATGAATCTCCATCTCATCCATCATTTGTAATTTTTCAAAAACCGTATCACGTCGATGAATTCGCCCCATCATTCTCAAGACCTGATCGTCGAATGATTGAACTCCCATGGTGAAGCGATTCATTCCTGCTTCTAAGTAATCTTGCAATTTTTCTTCTGAGACTGATTCTGGATTCATCTCAATAGAAATTTCACAGTCATCTTGAATATGAAAAGTAAGATTGATCTCATTTAAGATATGTTGAATATATTGGCTATCAATATACGAAGGTGTCCCACCGCCGAAATAAATGGTATCCACCGTTAAGTCTAAGTGTCGGTAAAGTTTTATTTCTTTCAATAAATACTGGATATATTTATCAATCGTTTCATCACGATTGATGAAGGTTAAAAAATCACAGTAATGACATTGCTTTTGACAATAAGGTATATGAATATATAATCCAAAGGATTGATCTTTTTGTTTCATAATCGTCTCATTTCTATATTCTAACGATAAATACCATCGCAAAAAGTGTAAAAATGGCACTTAGAGGGACTAACCAAACAAAACGAGTGTGTTTTGTTTTATGTCTAAATAATTGCATTCCTAGCCAAGCACCAATACCACCAAGCATCAAACTAGTGCCCAATAATTTTCTTTCAGAAATACGATATTTTTGTTGTTGTTTTATTGCCCGTTTTTTATCTACATAAAATAAGCTACACGTATAAATATTCATAAAAATAATGCCAGCTAAAATTAATTGCTTCATGTTGATACACCTTTTCATTCGTTGGATAATTCTATTCTATCAAAGTTGCGACAACCTTGAAATATCAAATTCAACTATCAAACTTCGTAAACATTCGCTATAATAAAGACAATATATCAAAAAGGATGGATGATTGATTGAAAAATAATACGTTAAAGCATTGGGGCGTACTAACTGCTGCATCATTAATGATGGGTTCTGCCTTTGGCATTAATATCAATATTAATGGTGTGTTTCTAGCTCCTTTAGCAGAACAACTTCAAAGGCCAATGGCCGATATTTCTTTTTTCATTACCTTGATTTCAATGGGGTTAGCTTTCGCTTCTTTTGTCATTACCCCTATTTTTGAACGGTTTCAGTTCAAACAAATCGTGACCATTGCAACGATCATTTCAGCGAGTGCTATGGCATTGATGGGATTTGCCTCTAATATCTGGATGTTATACATTCTAGCAGCCATTCGCGGTTTCTCAGCTGCTTTCTTTGGTCCCGTCGCTTCACAATACCTTATTAATAATTGGTTCCACGAGAAGCATGGTATGGCAACGTCGATCGTTTTTTCTTCAGCAGGAATTATTGGTGCCATCGCTTCGCCTTTAATCACCTCAGTAATCAGCCAATTTGGGGTGCGGACAGCCTTTGTTGTCGCTGCTGGCTTAATTGTTTTAATGAATTTAATGGGGATCTTTTATAATTATACTTATCGACCTCAAGATAGTAATCTTCTACCTTATGGTGCTGTATTAGATGATCCAGAACCAAGAGAAGTGAATTCCGAGCAGACGACACAAATCAATGCACCTGTTACTGTGAACTTTAAAACTTATCACTTCTTTGTCATTATGACGGTCGGATTATTCATCCCAGGCATCACGGCACTTGTCCAACATCTGTCACCTATGGCAGTTGACTTTAATTTCTCGCCAGAGATTGGTGCTTTATTAATCTCAGCAAGTATGATTGCTAATATTCTCTCTAAATTAGCTATTGGTGCAATCGCTGATGCAAAGGGTGTTCTTTTTGGAAAAATGACAATGCTTATCGCGATGATTATCGGCATTATCTTATTAATTTTGCACCCGAATACATTTCTTATGATGGTCGGTGCTTTTGGCTTAGGATGTGTATACTCATTATCAACCGTAGGTATCTCATTATTAACGAAACGTTTCTATGATGATCAAGCTTTTGGTAAAGTTTATCCGATTGTTTCATTCGCAGGTAATATGGGAGCTGCCATTGCTATCTCACTTTACGGTTTAAGTTATGATATGACTCAATCTTATATGTTGGCTCTTTGGTTATCCCTTGGTTTAACCATCATGGCTCTCTTATTAATCATATCTCTTAACTCTCGTTTAAAGAAACATCAACTCGATGCCTAAACCAATCTTCCGATGAACTTTTCATCGGAAGATTTTTTCTTATCATAATTTTGATTGTCTATCATAAAGATTCATGAAAGACATTTTAAACTTCTTATTTATATTTTTTATTCAAAATCTGTGCAATTATCCCCCCTTTCCTTATAATGAAGCATGTAAACTTCAAAGGAGGTCATTATGAAAAAGAAAAATATTGATTTAGATATATGGGAAGATATGAACAATGATAAACTTGCACAAATGAGAACCTATTATGCTGAAGTGCGATCTGATCTCGCTAGAAATCGAACCATTCAAGCTGCTGAACGGACTTATGCCGCCTGGGTTCGAACTGGTTTTTCCATGGCTGGTGTGGGCTGGACATTTGGAACATTGCTCCAAGATACAAATAAAGAGACTTTAGCTCTGATTTTAGGTGGCGGACTCATTATTTTAGGTATCATTTGTTTTATTTATGGGTGGATAGGTTTCCGTCGTGTTTATAAATATTTAGAAACGTTTCTTGAAGATGATCCTACTGAAGTAGATTTTCTCAGTGATTTAAATATGATTACTGTTAGTATTTTAACAATTTCTTTAGTGGTGATTTCTATTTTAGGCTATGGATTTTTAATCTTTTAACAGGAATAAATAGACTTTATTTGTACAAATAATCATTGTTTCATTTGTGCATTTACAATAACTATACGTTAACTTTACGTAAAATTAACACTCCAATGTTACCATTTATTTGTGATGAACAATCATAATTCATAGGGACAGGAGTCATCAAGAATGAAAAAATCATTATTAGTCACATTATGCGCATCAGTATTACTATCCGCATCAACACCTATTGTTTCTGCAAAGCAGGAAGAAGGACAATGGGCAGAACTTCCAACGGTTGCACTAGAAGAAGGGCGTGCACTCACAGAAGATTTAACCTTAATTAATGAAAACCATGCAAAATATGTCTTCCTCTTTATTGGAGATGGAATGGGAAATATTCCGGTTTCCGCAGCTGAATATTATTTAGGTCCAGATAATGGTAATGAAGGCAATGGACAAGCAGAAGCTCAACCATTAAACTTCTCACAATTCCCAGTAATTGGCCTCCAAAACCCAACGGATGCAGATCATTATGTTCCAGATTCAGCTGCAACCGCAACAGCTTTCGGAAATGGTGTTAAAATTGATTCCAACGTTATTGGTTTGACACCAGGTTTCACAGAACAAACAGAATCTGTGGCTGAGAAAGCTAAAAACGAAGGAAAATCTGTCGGCATCTTATCTACTGTCACACTCAATCATGCGACACCTGCAGCTTTCTACTCTAATGTTGAACATCGAAATAATTATTATGAAATTGGTGAACAAATGGCCAAATCAGGTTTTGATTATTTCGCAGGCGGCTCTTTAGGTCGTCGCACGGGTGATAATGACGATCAAAAAGATCTCTATGAAGTGATGGAAGAAAATGGTTATACTGTAGCCGATACAATTGAAGAATTCGATGCGATTACTGCAGATTCAGGCCCCGTCTATGCTCCTGCCGCTACTTTGTCAGAAGCGGACGGTAGTAGTATGAAATATGCTATGGACCGTGATGAAGGCGAACAATCATTACAAGATATGGTAGCAAAAGGGATAGAAGTATTATCAACCAATGAAAATGGCTTCTTCATGATGACTGAATCAGGAAAAATTGACTGGTCAGAACATGCTAACGATGCAGCAGCTACCATTAAAGAAGTTATCGACTTCCAAAATGCGATTCAGAAAGCTGTGGACTTTTATTATGAACATCCAGATGAAACTTTAATTGTTGTAACTGCCGATCACCCTACAGGTGGCTTCACTGTTGGAAATTCTGAGACAGGTTATGACTCATATTTCCATCTCATCGACAATCAAAAAGTCTCTCAAGAAGAATTTGATGTTCTCTTCGATAAAGCAAAAGAAGAAAATCCAGAGATGACTTTTGAGGATGCTATACCACTTCTTGAAGAAAACTTTGGTTTTGTATTTGATTTAGAGAATACTGAAGAAGATGTTAAAACCTTTGGTGAGTTAGAAGATGCTGAAGAGCAAGAATCAGACTTAATGCTTGTTACACCTTATGAATTACAAGAATTAAAATATGCTTTCGAGCAATCGATGTTACCTTATGAAAAGAGAAATGCTGGTCAAACAGACATCATCAAAGGGTATCATTCTTATGAACCTTTATCCATCGCAGCTACGCGTCTAGTCGCTCGTAAAGCTGGATTTGCATTTACAACCGTAGATCACTCCCCAGAACGGGTTCCTGTTTATGCAATTGGCTCAGGAGCTGCGATGTTTGAAGGAAATTTCGAAAACGTTGATATTGCTTATAAATTGTTAGCAGCTATGGGATTATATGAAGGTGGCGACACCACAGCACAACCTATCACAGTTACAGGTAAAGCTGGTGGTCCATCAGATAATGAAAATTCAGAGGTGTCAACTGAAAGCGAAGCATCTGCCTCAAATGAAGAAACTGAATCTTCAACCTCTGAAGAATCGACTTCAAAAGAATCTTCCTCTAACTAATCTTCATATAATATCCAAACCACAGTGCAGCATTAATCATCTATTAATGTTGCACTATTTTTATTTGAAAGGAAATATTATGAAAAAAATCTGTTGCTTTATTCTTAATGTATATTTATTTTTAGGAATATCCCCAATTTCCGTCCAAGCTGAAGATAATTTATCGATCGATGACTTGCCTTTCTCGGGATACTATCTTGCCCCAGAAGACCATGGCCTCGAAGGTTTATTATTCGAAAATAATCAATTACGTATTTATATTAATGACGAAAGTCGTTATAGGCATGGGGATAGCTATCATCATCATGATCATTCTCATGATGATGCATCGTCCCATGAATCTGTTCCGGATCAGCGTTTCATTGAATATCTATTTGAACTCAATTCATTTCCTCATCCTGATCTAGAAAACTACACACCACAAGTTCGTGGAGTGTATCTTGAAGAAAATGATTTACCTTATGATTTAGCTAGTATCTATCAAGAAATTACTGACCAAATTACACCCGAGATGTCCCAGTCCGATATTATTGAATTGATTAATCATTCTATCCCCGGAATATATTACACTGAGAAAGAAGGATTTAGTTATTTTATCATCGCTAAACCTACGGTAACACATTCAGATAATAAATGGTCAATTTCATTGTTTGGCAATGACCTATTTCAACTAAACGTTGAAGGCACGGATTTAATTGACACTCAAGGTACTCAGTATCAATACATTGACGGCGTAAAACCTAATTAATTACAGAAAGCAGGTATCAAATGTCTCTATCTCAATCCCTTATCTCCGCAATTGTATTAAGTTTGACACTCAATCTTATTCAGATTCCTATCAGCGCACATGCATCATCAACTGACTCATCCACTGCCCATTCATCACAAATAAATGAAACATCTCATGACGAAACACATAATGTGATTCAATCTGTCCAAACGGTTGTTGATGATCATCATAGTGGCCATAGCATTACCGCCAACTTTATTCCCAAAGAAATACTAAATCCCGATGATTCAATTTATCAAGTGCCGTCACAGGCTAAACAATATGCCGGGGATTATCAAGGACGCATCACCCTCCCCAACCACTCTGCAGATCTTCTCTTGAATGTAACCATTCAACCTGATGGTTTATTAAATCTTGCTTATTACTTTGAACCAATGGATGAAAATAATGGCCTTCGTTTTTATGTTGATCAAAATAATACCATTCAGTCTATGCCAGCACCGTATCAAGATTTAGTATTATTAACAGCTGGCATTCAAGAAAACAATCAAGAAGAATTATATGCTGGGCTTATACGTGAGACACTTTCCCCTGTGGTTCTCATCAATTCAGAAGGCAAAAGCGATACACTTTACCCTTATCACACCATGGCCTATGATTTACGTGAGAATTTAACACATGCACGCGTCTATCAAAATATAGGTCTATATTTAATAGACAATGAAGTTGTTATCGATGTGAATCATCTTATTGGGGATGAAGATGGTGAAGATTTAGTCGTTACGTTAGAAAAAGTAGAATCTTTACCTAGTGAAGATGCATTCTTAACCGAACAGACAACCTATGAATTATTGCAACATAGTTTTGATCATTATTTAGTTGAACATAATGATTTCAAAATGGACTTTCAGAATGCGAATGAATTTGTCCAGTTTATCCAAGCACTTCATTTACAAACAAATAAACGATTCCCCAAAGAAACCACTTTTGAACTTATCTCACCTGATAAAGTGAAACAAGATTTAAACACTGACCATTCATATGCTTTGATAATTAATGATTCTATATTATATACTTATGATGGAAGTAATTTATATGTTGCTGAGAATGTCGAATTTATTGATGGGCAATATACTGCCGAAAAATGGCTAACCAATTAGGAGGAAATTGTATGACAGAAGAAAATAAACATCATGGTTATAAGAATGATCCCCATGATCCTGCCCATGCTCGAGGTAGATTAGCGGGCAAAGAAGAAAAAGTGAATGGTTTACCTAATGATTTTACCAAAGACTTCACAGACTCTATCACACAAGATAATCAACAAGCAAATGATGATGCTAATCGGGACCTTAAACCACAGGTCGATCCTATGGAACAAGATTTCAATGAAAATGAAATATCTTTAGACTCTGATCATAAGAAATCTCATGATCCACACCACCCTGACCATCCAAGAAATCAAAAATAAAATACAACAAAACCACTATTGGCAATATCAATTGACCAGTAGTGGTTTATATTTTGGTATCTATTTTAATTTTTTGGTATTAATTTGACCTCGTATTACCCAATAAGTAGGTTTACCACGATAATCTGATAAATTAGCTAATTGTGCATCACAAACATGGCAATGCCAGGCACCTTCTAATTTAAATATATTCACTTCAGCCTCTTGTATGCGATGCAATTGCATTTTAATTAATCCACCATTACCCCCTTTTAAATAAATGGCGGCAGGTGTTTTACAGTGTGCACAAGATACTTCTAATGGATATAATTTGTTTTTCTTTTTTAAATTAGGATTTTTAAATTGCAAATGTCTCCCTCTTTCACTTTCATCTACTCCTTCCTTCTCTACACCATTATATTATAAATTCGTATCGATTTCTTAATAGAGACTGATTACTTTTTAAATAACCTGCTTCTGTTTATATTTAATGAGAGGCACCACAAGAAATTATTCTATCCATTGATGAAAATGCTTTCGATTACATTTACATTACAAAGCGATAAAACACTAGCAATAAATAGTGATTATGATAATATCATAACAATAATATTAGATTTTAATGAGTTTATATTTCTAATATTATTGATTCTTTATCAGAATATCATAGAGAAATTATTTGAAAGGAGCAATCTATGCAACCCATTTATGCTTTTGCTTTTATTTTTGTCGTTTTTGTTATTGGAGATTGGGTATCTGTCAGAACAAAGTCACTTGTTTCTAGTTTATTTACCATCTCAGCAATCTTCTTAGTAGCTTTCTGGATGGGGTTACCAACAACTATCTTTGAAGACTCAACATTGCTTGCTTTTGGTTCAATGATGATTCCGATTCTTCTCGTTCATATTGGTACGATGATGAATATTCAACAATTAAAGGAACAATGGCGAACTGTATTAATTGCTCTTGGCGCAATTATTGGTATTGTAATTGCCGTCATTGGCATTGGTTCTTCCATTGTTGGAACGGCTGAAGCATTTGTTGCATCTGCTCCCATTGCTGGAGGGGTTATTGCTGGTATTCAAATGGGAGAAGCCGCTGCAGAGATTAGAAGGCCAGAACTTAGTTTGCTCGCTTCTTTGATTGTTGTCGTACAAGGATTTATTGGTTATCCTGTCGCTTCATTTGCATTAACGAAAGAAGCGAAACGAATTCTTGGATTGAAAGAAACATTTAAGAATCAAGAATCAAATCAAGCAGACGATTCTGATGTTCGCTTTACCGTTCCCAAAAAATATCGCTCGATGGATTATTATTTAGCGAAGGCTGCTTTGGTTGCTGTTGCCGCTGTTTTTGTATCAGAAATGATTCAATCATTGGTTGGGTTTAATTTACTAGACAAAAATATACTTGCTCTACTATTTGGTGTTGCAGCACATCAAATTGGTTTTTTAGAATCGAAACCTTTAAATTTATCGAATTCTTATGGTATATCTATGGCTGCTTTAACTGTGGTCATTATTTCGTCACTTTCACAAGCCACACCTGAAATTTTATTAGAATTACTTCCAGTTTTAGCGACTACTTTAATTCTTGGAGCAATTGGAATCATTATCATGTCAGCAATTGTCGGTCGCTTATTAAAAGAATCTCCTTGGATGGCCATTGCTATCGGTGTCTCAGCTTTATTCGGCTTCCCTGGCACCTATATCGTATCCAATGAGGTCGCCCAAGCAGCGAGTGATAACGAAGAGGAACAACAACGGATACTATCAGTTATTCAACCGAAGATGATTGTTGCTGGATTCATTACCGTTTCCATCGCTTCAGTTGTCTTAGCGGGAATACTTGCCCCTATCTTAGTGAATTTATAAATAAAGGAAAGGAAATAAATCAATGAATAATGAAAAAGCACTACAATTACTTAAGGATATTATTGCTGTACAATCGGTCGATGGTAAAGAAAAAGAAGTGGTCGATCTACTTGAACAACCTCTTAAAGAAGCAGGTTATGAATGTGAACAAGTTATCTTCGCGGAGGACCCTACGCGAACACAATTAGTTGCCACTCTCAAAGGAACAAAACCAGGTAAAGTTTTCGGCTTTTCAGGGCATACCGATGTTGTTCCGGTAGGAGAAATACAATGGGATAGCGATCCATTTACCGGTACCGAAAGAGATGGCAAATTATATGGACGCGGAACTGCGGATATGAAGGCGGGATTAGTTGCACAAGTTGCGGCTGCTGTTCGTATTGCTGAAGAGAATGCGACTTTTAATGGCGAAATTAAATTACTCATTTCAGCAGCTGAAGAACTAGGCTTATTAGGAGCCGGAGAATTGACAGAAGCAGGTTATGCTGATGACCTCGACGCTTTAGTGATTGGTGAACCAACCGATTTACAAATAACCACTGCTCATAAAGGAGTATTCTGGTTACGCGTTAAAACATTCGGCCAGACAGCCCATTCTTCAACACCAGACAAAGGAATCAATGCTATTGATCATTTAGTTCTAGCGATTCAAGCCATTCAAGAACAATTAGATATCGATGTAACTGATCCAGTCGTTGGGCCTTCAACGATGTCACTAAATTATATCAATGGTGGCAATGGGAATAATGTTGTGCCTGACAATGCCAATGCTCTCTTCGATATCCGGACAATCGGTGGCCAAGACACTGACGCGTTATTCAATCAAGCAAAAGATATTCTCGATCGTTTGAAAGACAGTGTTCCCGGATTTCAGTATGACATCTCAGTAGAAGCTGATGTCAAAGCATTATCAACGGATAAAGAATCATCATTAGTTCAAGCTGCTAAGGATTCGCTCACAAATAATAATCATCCGATTGAATTCTTCGCTTTCTCTGGAGGGACAGATGCCTCGCAATTTACTAAAGCCGGTGACTATCCAATCATTATTATTGGCCCGGGTGAAATGTCTATGGCACACCAACCGAATGAATATGTTAAAGTTCAAGATTTCTACGATATGATTGAAATTAATAAAGATATCGCATTGAATTTTTTAAATCAATAATGATATCATCCTGAATTTGTACTCATTAAATAAGACACTAGGCATTATTCATGCTAAGTGTCTTTATTTTTCACCATTAAAATATGTGGAATGTCGTCCTCTAAATATACATCAGAAATTCGTTGAAATCCTACAGATTCATAGAAATGCTCTAAATGAGCCTGTGCAGAAATCTGAATGACTGTTTCGGTATTTTCTTGGGATATAATCCGAAGTGCTTCGGTTAATAATTGACGTCCTAATTGTTTATTTCGATGTGTTCGCTCAACAATCACCCGACCAATATGATAGACCTCGTCATTGTATATACGGCAATAGGCGATTAATTGATTTGCTTGCCAAATCATCAGATGCGTTGCTTTCAAATCAATGTCATCAATATCTTGATAAACACATTCTTGTTCAACGATAAATACTTCATTTCTTAACCGATAAATGTGAAAGAGTTCAAGTGTCGATAATTCACTAAAAGTTTTTACTGTCCACATTATTTGCCCTCCTTTCATATCTCAACTATCATCAGTATAAGGGAAAAATATTTCTCTTGTAAATAATAAGGAGTGATTACAATGATCCATTTGATACAAGGAGATATTACGAAAATTAGTAATGTTGACGCGATTGTTAACGCAGCAAATCAATCTCTATTAGGAGGTGGAGGTGTTGATGGTGCGATTCATCGTGCCGCGGGCCCTAAACTCTTAGAAGAATGTCGTCAGTTAAATGGCTGTGCACCGGGAGAAGCTAAAATAACAAAAGGTTATGAATTACCTGTTGATTATGTTATTCATACAGTTGGTCCTATTTGGCGTGGTGGAAAAGAAAATGAAGCGAAATTCTTAGCAAATGCTTACCGCAACTCATTAGAACTAGCACGAAAAAATCATCTGCGACGAATCGCTTTTCCATCTATTTCAACAGGAGTATATTCTTACCCAGTTGATTTAGCCGCTAACATCGCAATTGAAACAGCTCATGATTACATTGAAGCATATCCTGATGCGTTTGAGGACATTATATGGGTATTGTATGATGAACAAACCTATCAAGCATATGATAAACAACTGGAATTATACAAATAAATAACAGTCGAATACAAGGATGCCATGCTTTCTGAACTAATGTTTAAATGTACCCAAGGCCATTTATACTTAGTCAGAATAATTTGGTTCTATAATTTTTAGTGTTGATGAGAAATCATCAGCACTATTTTTGTGCATACAAAAAGTCATGCATTTCCGTTATCATATAAGTGTCTAAACAAAATGAAAGGTAGGAAATGTCATGACTCA
>JACBXP010000006.1 GCA_015863185.1 Aerococcaceae bacterium DSM 111020 | reverse complement strand
ACCACGACATTTATATTTTAACGACGAAGACGCAGACATAAAGTATAATAAACGAAAAAGTGCATAGAAAAAGACGACTGAAATATCAGTCGTCAAAACTCCGTCAACATTATTTGACATAGAGCCATTAATATAAATGAGTAAAAGAGATTCTTTTAGAGAATCTCTTTTTTTGTTTCACATGAAACATGAAATAGAAATGTTCCACGTGAAACATCACTTCGATTAGCTATCGTGTCGCCTTTGTGATAGAATATAAAGGTATTTAGAAGCGAGGTGACCAATGAATTTTAAACAAAAAGTGGCTGAGTTTTTTAAGAGATTTCACTCTTTGGAAATAAGTTGGCAAATATATAGTATTACTATTTTATATTTACTCATTATGATCTTTTCTTTTATTATAAATTGGCGAATAGGATTAATGCTGTTTGCTTTGCAGATAATTGTAGCAATATTCTTTGCGATGAATGCAAAAAACTTTGTTAGAAATTTAAATACTTTGGCAAATGATATTTCAAGATCAGCAACTTTAGCAGAACAGGACGCACTGTATCGTGCTCCCCTTTCGATTCTTATTTATGATGATAACAATAGAGTTCGTTGGATAAATCCAGAATTTCAAACAATTTATAAAAGTAAAGATTTATTGGGCGAAAAATTAGAAAATATCGATAAAAATTTATTAGCTGCACTTGAAATCCCCGATGATAAGGAGTGGCATGACTTTGCTTTGAAAGAATATGACTTTCGTGCCCTTCACCGTCGTGAAAATCAGGCGCTCTATCTTTTTGATGTAACAGAAGAAATGAGAATTCAAGAAAGTAGAAAAAATGATCTCATTGTTTTCGGATATTTGTTCTTGGATGATTATAATGAAGTTTCTGAATCGATGAGTGATGAACAAGCAGCTAAGTTTGATTCTGATTTATTAAATGATCTCAATGAGTGGACAAGTAGTTATGGAATTTATTCGAAGCGTTTAGATGAGGAACGTTTTATCTTGATTACTAATGTGTCAACGCTTGATAAGTTGGAAAAGAATAAATTTGCTTTTTTTGAAGAATTACACAATAAAAATTATGCACGTAATGTCCCTATTTCAATCAGTTTAGGGATAGCCTATCCCGATTCAGATAAATATACTGTAAAGCAACTGGAAAAGATAGCCCAAAGTAATTTAGATTTAGCCTTAGGGCGTGGCGGTGACCAAATAGTTGTCCGAAGTCAAAATGAACGGGCGCGCTTTTATGGTGGTAAATCTAATCCTACGGAAAAACGATCAAATGTAAGAGCACGTTTAGTATATCAAGCATTAAAAGCGCAAATTGAACAAGCTGATAAAGTATTAATTGCTGGACATAAAATACCAGATACTGATTCAATAGGTTCAGCTATCGGTATTCAAAAAATAGCAACTTATGCTGGTAAAGAAGCACGAATTGTCGTTAATCCTAAAGAATTTAATCATGATATTGAAGAATTGTTGACCCTATCAAATGCTCCAAATTGGGATACTATTTTAATTAATCATGATCAAGCAGAAGAATATATCACAAAACAGACATTATTTATCTTAGTCGATCATAGTCGACCGTCATTAAGTGAAGCAGAAATGTATTTAAATAATAGCAATGATGTGGTGATTATTGATCATCATCGCAGAAGTGAAGAATTTCCTGAAAATGCAGTGCTATCCTATATTGAAATATATGCTTCTTCTACTTCTGAATTGGTTACAGAATTCTTTATGAATATGAGAAACACTAAGAAAGCTTTAAATAAGTATGATGCGACAGCTTTACTTGCAGGAATTATAGTGGATACCAATAACTTTTCTAATCGTACTGGATCTCGAACATTTGATTCGGCGAGCTATCTGAGATCGCGTGGTGCCGATATCACTCAAATTCAATCTGTCCTAAAAGAAGACTATGAGGCCGTAATCGTTCGAAATAAATTACTTGAGACCACAAAATTCATTCATGATGATTATGCCATTGCTTATGGTGATGATAATAAAATTATTGATAATATTATCGCTTCTCAGGCTGCTGACGCAATGTTAGATATCATTGGAGTCGAAGCCAGCTTTGTAATTTATCGTCGTTCTGAGTCAACAGTGGGAATTAGTGCACGAAGTTTAAACAAAATAAATGTTCAAACAATTATGGAACGACTAGGTGGAGGAGGTCATCTCTCGAATGCAGCCACCCAGATACCCGATGTAACAATAGCGGAAGCTTATAATTTATTAGTTAAAGAAATAGAATACGATCAGGAGGAATAAGTATGAAAGTTATTTTATTAGAAGATGTAAAAAAACAAGGTAAAAAAGGTCAAGTGATTGAGGTGTCTGATGGTTATGGGAGAAATTACCTCATTAAAAATGGTCTAGCAAAAGAAGCAACCAAGGGAGCACTTAATCAGTTACGTGCTAAAGAAAAAGCCAATCAAAAACAAGCAGAAGAAGAACTGGAACAGGCAAAACAATTAAAAAAAGAAATTGAAGCGGATGATACAGTTGTGAAAGTAAAAGCGAAATCTGGTGAAGATGGACGTTTATTTGGAACAATTACTTCAAAACAGATAGCAGAGAACCTAGAAGACCAATTTAAAATCAAAGTTGATCGTCGGAAAATTGACTTAGCTAATAATTTAGCAGCTTTGGGTAATTATCAAGTACCTGTAAAATTACACCCGGAAGTTGAAGCGAAAATTTATGTGCATGTAATCGAAGAATAAACTATTCAAATCTTCAAAGCATTCAGTTTTTACAAGTGAATGGTAGATTCTTAAGAGTGCATTCTGTTGGTATGTATTAGATTATAATTTGGAGGAAAACGAATATGACTAAAGAATATAAAGCCCCTACTGAAGTTAAGCCACTAGAAATTATCAATACAATTGAATTAGAATTTATGGCAGAAGAGATTGTACCGACCGGCGGCTTTAACTATATGGCTGGTGGATCAGGTGATGAATTTACTTTACGCCGTAATGTAGAGTGTTTCAATTACAAAGGTATTTTACCGAGAGTCGCTGCAGATGTTGAGTTTCCAGATACCAGCACAAACATTTTCGAACATAATCTCAAAGTGCCGTTCATTATGGCACCGATTGCGGCTCATGGCTTAGCACATGAAAGTAAGGAAGCTGGAACTGCTAAAGGAATAGCTGAATTTGGTGGTTCTTTGATGTCGATATCTGCATATTCCGGAGCTTCTTTTGATGAAATTTCTGCAGGATTGGGTAATACTCCGCGTTGGTTCCAAATTTATATGTCTAAAGATGACGAATTAAATAAAAATATTTTAGATGAAGCAAAAGCAGATGGTGCATCCGCTATTATTTTAACAGCAGATGCAACGGTTTCTGGTAATCGTGATCGAGATGATAAAAATAAATTCGTCTATCCTTTTGGTATGCCCATTGTCTCACGTTATTTAACAGGTACCGGTGCGGACATGTCATTAAATAATATCTATGGTCAGTCTAAACAAAAAATCAGTCTAGATGATATTCGTTTTATTAAAGAATATTCGGAATTACCAGTCTTTCTTAAGGGGGTTCAGTCACCTGAAGATGCTTTAGCCGCGATTGGTACCGGAGTGGATGGAATCTGGGTTTCAAATCATGGAGGACGTCAATTGGATGGAGCACCAGGTTCATTTGAAGTTTTAGAAGAAATAGCGGAAGCAGTGGCTGGTCTTGTACCAATTGTTTTCGATTCTGGTATCCGACGTGGTGAGCATATCTTTAAAGCTTTAGCTAGCGGAGCAGATATCGTTGCTATTGGACGTCCAGTTTTATTCTCCCTTGCATTGGGTGGATGGCAAGGAGTGCAGTCTGTATTTGAATATTTTGAAAGAGATTTAAAACGTGTGATGCAATTAGCTGGTACTCAAACAATTGCTGATGTAAAAAAAGCACGCCTTAAAGATTTAAAATAAGATAAAACTAAATATCACGGCGCTGACTATTCCTGACAGCGCCGTGTGTTATTATAATAAAATTTTGTAAGATGTAATCAATATAAATAGTGGATATTTTTAGTTTTATGTTGATTAATAAATTTTTGTTTAAACAAATATTTTTTTGCAATATACACAGGTGGATAATTGTGTTTTTTAATCGACCTGTGGATAACTCTGTTGATAAGTACGAACATCTGTTTGGAACTTTTGAGATATACATGTTTCAGTTTTGAAATTCATTGTATCTTAAAGTAATTAATGATACTTTTGTATATGATTTTTTAGATGGAAGAAGTGAACTATGGAAAATCAAATGATGAAACAAATGCCTTATAGCGAGGAAGCTGAAAAATCGGTCCTTGGGGCACTGTTTTTAGACCCTCAAAAAATGCCGACAGTCCAAGGAATCATTAACGAGACAGATTTTTATAAACAACGGCATCAATATATCTATCAAGCGATGGATACTATATATAATAAAAATACGACAATCGATATTATTACTTTAGCCTCACAATTAGAATCATACGATCAATTAGATAATGTGGGGGGAAGGGAATATTTGGTCGAATTAATGACCTTTACTCCTACTTCCGTAAATATCGAACAATATGCCGAAATTATTAAAGAAAAATCTATTCTTCGTCAATTAATTGAAGCAAGTACACAAATAAGTCAGTCTGCTTATGATGAAGGAGATGATATTCAAAACATTGTTGATCGCAGTGAAAAATTAATTTTATCCATTGGTGAAGGGAGTCAAAGTAATCGACCTCAACCGATCCGGCCTATTATTGATGAAGCGATGCAGAATATTATTGAGTTATCTGAACGAAAACAAGAAATTGTTGGGTTACCTACGGGTTATCGTGATTTAGATTTACTGACCAATGGATTTCAACCAGATCAGCTAATAATTTTAGCAGCACGACCATCTGTTGGTAAGACTGCCTTTGCATTAAATATTGCGCAAAATGTCGCGACAAAATCTCAAATACCCGTCGTTATCTTTTCACTAGAGATGGGCGCTATTGATTTAGTGAATCGTTTGATTTGTGCAGAAGGAAATATTAATGCAACCAATTTAAGAACAGGGAATCTTACAGACGATGAGTGGAGTAGTTTTACGATTGCCACTGATAATTTAAGAAAAGCACCTATTTTTATTGATGATTCTGCAGGAACTCGTGTATCAGAAATTCGTGCTAAATGTCGACGTCTAAAACAAGAGAATCCAGACTTGGGATTAATTGTTATTGATTATCTCCAATTAATCGAAGGAAATGGTAAAGAAAACAGACAACAAGAGGTGTCTGATATTTCACGTCAGTTAAAAATTATGGCTAAAGAATTAAAAGTTCCAGTCATTGCCTTATCGCAACTTTCACGTGGTGTGGAACATCGTCAAAATAAACGACCTATTTTGTCTGATATTCGAGAATCTGGATCAATCGAGCAGGATGCAGATATTGTGGCCTTTCTTTATCGCGAAGACTATCATCAACAAGATGAGGAACCTGAAGAAAACACTGTCCAAGATGATCTACCAGATAACACTGTTGAAGTAATAATAGCAAAAAATCGTGCTGGAGCTCGAGATACTGTAAGATTACTCTTTAAAAAAGAATACAACAAATTTTCAAACATGTCTTTCATGGATGCACCTCCTATGATGGGGATGTAACAAAATATCCCTTAGAAATTGATTCGTTAGAAATCATTTCTAAGGGATTTTATTATTCATCTATTCTAAATGGTTCCACATGAATATCCACATCATGGATTTGAAATTCTTCTGATAAGCGTTTTTCAATAATTTCAGTGATATGATGGGATTCTAAAACAGTCAAATAACCATCAATTTCAATAATTACATCCAAATATATCAATGGTCCACTCATTCTTCCACGAATATGAGATACGGAATGGACATGTTCAGTTGAAAGGATGACTTTACGGTATTGTTGAAGTGCTTCATGATCGAATCCATCCGAGAGGACGAATGTACTTTCAGAAAAAATCTCAAAAGCTGATCGCATAATAATTATTCCGACTATAATAGAAATGATAATATCAATTTGAGGATAACCTAGTAATGCTCCAAATGTACCAACTATCGTTCCCACCGTTGTTAACATATCACTCGTCATATCTTTGGCTGTTGCTTTAAGACCGATGCTCTTTGTCTTTAATGCCAATTTTGATATATAACGATAAATAATAAAAAGAAATACAACAGAAAATAGTGCTACAACAATTGAGTATGAGTTAGGATGAGGATATTCTTGTTGAAATAGTCGTCGAATACTCTGACTGATGACGTTAAAACCAATCATAAACATTAAAAGTGAAGCAATAATACTTCCAATTGTTTCATACCGTTCATGACCAAAACGATGATTAGGATCAGCGGGTCTGTTGGCTATAGACATACTTACAGCTATAATAGTAGAACTAATGACATCACTTAGATTATTAAGACCGTCAGCTTTAAGTGAAGAAGAAAGGAAATAAAACCCAGCAATGAGTTTGATCGTTGCTAAAAGTAAGTAACTAAAAATACTAAGCATCGATCCTTTCAATGCTTCTTTTTGCATGGAATTTTGTTCTGGAGAAACCATACTACACTATCATCCTTTTTGTCATTTTAACGGAAAATTGCCCAATAATTAATGCCTTCGTTGATAATAACATCTTCATCTACTGCTTGCATGCTGAATGCTTTTTTGACATCATCATTGGCATCATTGATATAAACTAAGCCATTTTCTTCATCATAGCCTCTAACAATAATAAAGTGTCCTGCTTCTGTAAATTGGCCTTCACTAACTGACACAATCACTGGTTTTCCTTCTTGAGTGGCTTTCATCGCATTCTCGAAATTGTTTCCAAAGTTTTCTAAGTGATAATTATTTTCAATAGTAAAATCTTGAAATATTTGCCAAGATGTTCCGTCAGGAGTAAAGTATTGTTCGCCAGCCCATGATAAAATATCATTTGGTGTAACGTCCCGATTATCTAAATAACTCTTTGTCATGGCTAATGTGACAATAGCACAACCATTTTCATGCATTTGTTGACTGCCAGTATTTCCATATGGTAATGATCGCCACTGAGGTGATGTTTGAATAATAAGTGGGATATTTAGTTGCTTAACATTATCATTTGATGGTGTAAATTGCGCAGGATAACGAGGCAAAAAATTGGTTCCTTCAACTGAAGCATCCATTTTTTCATTCTCTAAGGCTTGTAACATTGCAGGTTGTAACTCTTTGAAGGGATTCTCCTTTAATAAATCTGTTAAGGTTTGTTGAATTGTTCGTATCCCTTCAATACTATTAGGGTTATTATTCGATAATAAATGGGTAAATATATCTTCATTTGTTGGTTCGATTGAGGATTCTTCTGAAGGCTCCTGTATCTCACTCGATTGTTTGTTTATTTCATTTGATACGGCAACTTCTGTCTCTTGAATTGGATTGAGAGTGGTTAAAAGAAAAACAATAACACTTGCAATAAGAAGCATTAATGCCACTACACTTATAATAAGCCATCGATTAGGCAATTTATTATTTTGCATGCTTTGTTCCTTTCTTAATCTAGAATAAGATTTATTATACTTTATCACATTTCAAATAGCTATTAACAAAATATTACCATTTATAAATTTAATGTGAAAAAACATTACATTATTTGTTATTCTGGTTCACATTTTATTTAAGAAGTTCTATAATGAATGAGGGAGGGATCTTATGTCAACAAAAGAATTTAGACGCAGTCTAGCAGTTTTTCCTATTGGATCAGTGATGAAGTTAACAGATTTGACTGCTAGACAGATTCGTTACTATGAAGACTTTGGTTTAATTGATCCACATCGCAGTGAAACAAATCGACGTTTATATTCTCTAAATGATATTGATCGTTTGTTAGAAATTATTGAATTGATGGAGGATGGATTGACATTAAAAGGGATCCAGAAACGCTTTGAAACAGGTCAAATTACAACTACACATCCAGAAAAAAATTCAGATTCGGACCAATTGACTGATCAAGATGTAAGACGAATTTTAAGAGATGAATTAGGAATCTGATTCAGAATAATTGATAGGAGGCGATCAGTCGTATGAGAGATTGGGACAAACAAGCCATAATGGAAGATGTTAGTGAAAAGAATGTTTCATTGGTACGTTTAATGTATACTGATATTTTAGGAAATATTAAGAATATTGAAATTCTTACTGAGCAGTTAGAAAAAGCTTTGGATGGTCGAATGACTTTTGATGGCTCTTCAATGGAATCATTTGTTCGTTTAGAAGAAACAGATATGAAATTATTACCTGATTTTCGAACGTGGATTACAATCGAAGATATGCAGCATAAGAATCGCCATTTGGGTATTATTTTTTGTGATGTATATACTATGGATGATGAACCGTATTCAGGGGATCCACGAAGTAATTTAAAACGTATTTTGAATAGAATGTCTGATATGGGCTATCTTTCTTTTAATATTGGTCCTGAGGTAGAATTTTTTCTGTTTAAAAGGGATGCAGAAGGCAAGCCGATACTTGAGCCGACAGATGATGGAAGTTATTATGATATCGTTCCTTTAAACAAGTCAGAAGCTTGTCGTCGTGATATACTACTGAAGCTGAAAGAAATAGGTTATCAAGTAGAAGTAAGTCACCATGAAGTAGGTCGTGGCCAACATGAAATTGATTGGCAATATACGGATGCAATAGAAGCTGCTGACCGCATTGTTTTATTTAAACTAATTGTCAAGATGATTGCACGAGGACATGGTTTATATGCTTCTTTCATGCCAAAGCCTTTGAACAATACACCGGGGTCTGGATTACATTGTAATATTTCTTTGTTTAATGAAGAAGGAAATGTATTTTATGATGAGAAAGGAGACCGTGCATTATCAACGACTGCTTATCATTTTTTAGCGGGGTTACTTGAGTTTGCACCAGCTTACACACCGATTCTCAATCCTCTGATTAACTCCTATAAACGATTAGTGGACGGGTATGAAGCTCCTCTATATATTGGTTGGAGTGAAAAAAATCGATCACCATTTGCCAGAATTCCACGTGCAAGAGGTAATTCTACGCGCATCGAATTAAGAAGTATGGATCCAGCAGCGAATCCTTATTTAGCATTTGCTACTTTGCTACAAGCTGGATTACAAGGTATTGAAGAGGAAATGGTCCCACCGGCTGCAATTCGCCGAAATGTCTATTTATTAACGAAGGAAGAACGCTATCAAAAAGGAATTGTTGATTTACCTTATAATCTTGGGGATGCTATTGAAGAATTAAAACGTAGCCCTGTGATATTAGAGGCATTAGGTTCAGAAATAGCAGAAAGCTACATTGCGGGAAAACAATTAGAATATCAAAGTTATATTAAATGTGTAAGCCAATGGGAAATTGATCGCTATTTCATGAGTTATTAAATTAGTCATAAATCAATGAAATAGAATCATTACTGGAGGAAAAAATGAATAATACAATTATGCAATATTTCGAGTGGTATTTACCCGATGATGGGAAGCACTGGCAACGTGTAAAGGAAGATGCTGCGCATTTAAGTGAAATAGGTATCACAAAATTATGGTTACCGCCTTCTTTTAAAAGCACAGGCACCAATGATGTGGGATACGGTCCATACGATTTATATGATCTAGGAGAATTTGATCAAAAAGGGAATGTGCGTACTAAATATGGAACTAAAGACGAATATCTTGAGGCGATTAATACCTTAAAAGAACATGGTATTATGCCAATTGCTGATATTGTTTTGAATCATAAAGCACAGGGCGATGAAAAAGAAACATTTGAAGTGATGAAAATGGATCCTGAAAATCGTCAACAACCGATTAGTGACAAATATGAAATCGAAGGATATACACATTTTTATTTTCCAGGTCGCCAAGGTCGTTATAGTGACTTTGAATGGCATTGGTATCATTTTTCAGGATTAGATTATGATGCTCGAAACGATGAGACAGGCGTCTATTTAATTCAAGGAGAAGGTAAGGGCTGGGCTGATAATGAAGAAGTGGATTCTGAAAAAGGAAATTTTGATTATTTAATGTTTAATGATATTGACTATCGACATCCTGAAGTGGTTGAAGAAACTAAAAGATGGGTGAAATGGTTTATTGAAACTACTGGAATCGAAGGGTTCCGACTCGATGCAATTAAACATATTGACCGCAGTTTTATCCAAGAATTGATAGCCCAAATCCATGCAGAATTGGGTGAGAAATTTTATGTCTTTGGTGAATATTGGAATGCTGACTATGAAACAAAAGTAGATTATTTAGAAGATATTGATTTCGATTTCGATCTCTTTGATGTAAAGTTACATATGAATTTTTATGAAGCAGCATTGCAAAATGAAAATTATGATTTAACGCATATTTTAGATCAAACATTATTGGAAGATCAGGCATGGAATGCTGTAACATTTGTAGATAATCATGATACCCAAGCCGGACAATCATTAGAATCTGAGGTAGGTGCTTGGTTTAAGCCCTTAGCATATGGATTGATTTTGTTATTGCGAAATGGATTACCTACTGTTTTTTATGGTGATTATTATGGTACTCAAGGCGAAAATGGTCATGAAGGTCATCAAGAGATAATAGATAAATTACTTCGCTTGCGACGAGATTATGCATATGGAGAAGAAACGCGTTATTTTGATCATCCTAACTGTATTGGTTGGGTTCGATATGGTGACGATGATAGACCGAGTGGCTTGGCAGCATTAATTTCTAACGGGACAGAAGAAGGTTTTAAAGATATGAGTCTCGGTGAATTGAATGCAGGAAAGACCTTCGTTGATTATCTTGGCTATTATGAAGGTGAAGTCACATTAGATGAGCAAGGGAATGGACGCTTTCATGTGCATGAAAAATCGATTTCTGTTTGGGTTGATAAAGAAACATTGGCCGAATAATTAATAAATGAAACATAAAAAAATCAAAAATTTCAAGTAATATACGATATGATAAGAAGGTGTTCTAATGAAAGAAAATAAAACACGCGGTTTTGAAGTGATAAAAGAATATGCGGACCAATCAATCTCATTGCCGCATCGATCGACTTATTACGCTGCAGGTTACGATATTGAGTCAGCAGAAGATATTATTTTACCTAGTTATTGGAAGATGTTAGTAAAATATATCTTGAAACAATTAGGTCAATGGATACATAAACCAACTGAAGAAGAGACACTATTAGAAGCAGAGCAAATATTAAAACCAACATTGGTACCTACGGGTTTGAAAGCATATATGCTAGATGATGAATATTTACAAATTGTAAACCGTTCAAGTAACCCATTGAAACGACGTATTGTATTACCTAATAGTTTAGGTATTATCGATAAAGATTATTATAATAATAGTAATAATGAAGGACATATATATGTTCAACTGCAAAATTATGGTGTTCAAGATGTTACAATTCGTAAAGGCGATCGTATTGCTCAAGGAATCTTTATGAAATATTTATTGACGGATGATGATGTTGGTGGATTAAATGAACGTACGGGAGGCTTTGGTTCTTCTGATTAATAATTAAGGAGAAGATAGATTGGCAAAACAGCGTGTAATGTATGAATGTATGGCATGTGGCTATGAATCCCCAAAATGGTTAGGTCGTTGTCCCAGTTGTGGTGCATGGAACCAAATGGAAGAACAAATACAACACAAAGAAAATAAAAGCAAATCCCAAGTTCAAGTAAATTTAAACCAAGAAACACATTCTCAAGGAGCGAAACGATTATCTGAAATTACATATGAAGAGACGAATCGCGTCTCGACGGCTTTTGATGAATTTGATCGTGTTCTTGGTGGCGGGGTCGTTAATGGCTCATTAGTCTTAATCGGGGGAGATCCTGGGATTGGTAAATCAACTCTCTTATTACAAGTATCGATGCAATTAGCTCAGAATAAGCAACGCATTTTATATGTATCAGGTGAGGAATCTTTATCACAAATAAAAATGCGAGCAGAACGTTTAGACATTCAGTCTGACAATTTTTATTTAATGGCTGAAACAGATTTAGCTATTATTGCAAGAGAAATTGAATCAGTGAGGCCGGATATGGTGGTTATTGATTCAATTCAAACGATGTCTGTTCCAGATCAAACAGGTGTAGCCGGAAGCGTCTCTCAAGTACGACAAGCTACAGCTACATTGATGCGCATTGCTAAGGATAATCAGATTGCTGTTTTTATTGTCGGTCATGTCACTAAAGAAGGTAATATTGCAGGTCCTAGAATGTTAGAACATATGGTGGATACTGTTCTTTATTTTGAAGGCGAAAAACATAATCGTTTTCGTTTATTAAGAGCCGTTAAAAATCGTTTCGGATCTACCCATGAGATGGGGGTTTTCGAGATGCAAGATGTCGGTTTACAGGAAGTGCACAATCCTTCACAATTATTTTTAGAAGAACGTATAGAAAATGCAACCGGATCTAGCGTCGTAGCTTCCCTTGAAGGAACGAGGGTGATTCTTACTGAAATTCAATCTTTAATGACTCCGACAGTCTTCGGAAATGCTAAACGAACTGCAAGTGGTATAGATTATCAGCGGGTATCATTACTTTTAGCAGTGATGGAGAAACATTGTGGTTTACTAGTCCAAAATCAAGATGCATTCTTTAAGACAACGGGAGGAGTGCGTATAGAGGAACCGGCGATAGACTTAGCCATTTCAATGAGTATTGCGTCGAGTTATTGGAATCGTCCAATTCGAGTAGATGATTGTTTTGTGGGAGAAATTGGTTTGACTGGTGAAATTCGACGCGTTTCACAGATTCAGGAAAGAATTAAAGAAGCAGATAAACTAGGATTTCGACGGATATTTATTCCTTATAGTAATGCCGATGGTCTAGATTTGGATGTATCCATCGAGATTATCCCAACGAAAACGATACAAGATACTATACGATATGTATTTCCCAAACAATAAAAAGGAGGTGGATAGATGATAAAAAAGGTTATTTATTTTATTTTTGCGATATTTGGCCTGAGTTTTGGCCTCACTTTAGGAAGCCAAATTTGGCACATGTTTAATCTACAAATGGAATTACTGAATAATCCGATTGTTAATGCCATTATTTTTATGATTTTATATCTTTTATTAGGATTCTTCATTGCCCCATTGATAGAAAAAATCATTAAAAAAATGCTTGATATTCTTGCACAACAAACAACATATGATATCGTGATGGGGACAATAGGAATCTTTATAGGCTTATTGATCGGATATATGATTTCATTACCCTTTTCTAACTTCAATATTCCAGTGCTTTCTGCAACACTTCCATTTATTCTAATGTTTGTCTTTGCAATTGTCGGATTTCAAACCATTATGAGCAGGAAAGATGAATGGAAAAATGCTTTTCAACGGTTCCAAAAACCTATGGAACCAGAAGTTGAAGTAGAGAGTCAAATGTTGGAAAGAAAAGCTGATGATAATTTTCATCGTTATAAATTGTTAGATACCAGTGTTATCATCGATGGGCGAATTGCAGATATTGTGAAGACGAACTTTTTAGAGGGAATTCTAGTCATTCCTAATTTTGTCTTGCATGAACTTCAATTGATAGCAGATTCATCTGATAGTCTTAAACGTTCTAAGGGACGTCGAGGATTAGATATATTGAATGAGTTACAAAAGGATCACTCTGTAAATATTGAATATTATGAAGGTGATTTTGATGATATTAATGAAGTGGACAGTAAATTAGTACGTTTAGCCAAGCTTATCGACGCGGTGATTGTGACAAATGATTATAATTTAAATAAGGTCTGTGAATTTCAAAATATACCAGTATTTAATGTCAATGAATTAGCAAATGCAGTTAAACCTGCAATGATTCCAGGTGACGAAATGACGGTAACGATAATAAAATCAGGGACTGAAAGAAAACAAGGTGTAGCTTATCTAGATGATGGTACAATGATTGTTGTGGAGGACGGTCAATATTATATTAATGAACGGGTTCCTGTAATCGTTACAAGTGCTATTCAAACGAATGCAGGGCGTATGATATTTGCAAAATTAAGTCAAGCACAGATTGAAGAATAAATACAGGCGATATTTTATGGAAGGAAGTTTTAAAATGAGTGACACTATTCGAGTACGTTATGCACCAAGTCCAACAGGAGAATTACATATAGGAAATGCTCGAACGGCATTATTCAATTATTTATTTGCACGTCATAATGATGGGGCATTTATTATTCGTACGGAAGATACCGATACTAAAAGAAACATTGAGCATGGAGAACAAAGTCAATTAGACAATTTAAAATGGTTAGGTATTGATTGGGATGAATCAGCTCTTAATCCAGGTGAATTTGGGCCTTATCGCCAATCTGAACGAATGGATATTTATCAGCCATTGATTGACCAACTAATCGCTGAAGATAAAGCTTATAAATGTTATATGACAGAAGAAGAATTAGAAGCAGAAAGAGAAGCACAGAGAGCACGAGGTGAAATGCCTCATTATGGTGGTCAACATGCTCATTTAACTGAAGAAGAACAAGCTGCTTATGAAGCAGAAGGACGTCAAGCCTCAGTACGTTTTCGTGTTCCATCAGATGTGACTTATCAATTCGATGATATTGTTAAAGGCCCTGTTACTTTTGAATCGAAAAATATATCAGGTGATTGGGTGATTCAGAAAAAAGATGGTATGCCGACTTATAATTTTGCGGTTGCAGTAGACGATCATTTTATGAAAATAACGCATGTGTTGCGTGGTGATGATCATATCGCAAATACACCGAAACAAATGATGATTTATGATGCATTTGGTTGGGATTATCCACGTTTCGGTCATATGACTTTAATCATTAATGCAGAAACAAATAAAAAATTATCGAAACGTGATGGTGGCATTCTTCAATTTATAGAACAATATCGTCGCTTAGGCTATTTACCAGATGCAATGTTTAACTTTATTGCTTTACTTGGCTGGTCACCAGAAGGTGAAGATGAAATTTATAGTCCTGATGAATTAGTTGAGATTTTTGATGTTGAACGCTTATCTACTTCGCCGGCTTCTTTTGATAATAAAAAGCTCGAATGGGTTAATAATCAATATATGAAAGCAGCCGATCTTGATACTGTTGTTCGATTAACATTACCTCATTTACAAGAAGCAGGTTATGCTGAAGTTGAACCAAATAGTAAAGAAATGGATTCTATTACAAAACTTGTGTCACTTTATAAAGATGAAATTAGTTACGGGGCAGAAATCGTAGATCACGTTGGCTTCTTCTTCAATGATACGTTAACATTGGATGAGGCATCTAAAAATGAAATTGATAATGAAACAGCTCCTGTGGTTATTCAAGCAATGTATGATAAATTATCCGCTATTCCAAATGCAGAATTTACAGCTACAACGATTAAACCATTGATAAAAGAAATTCAAAAAGAAACGGGTATTAAAGGGCGTAAATTATTTATGCCTATTCGGATAGCTACAACAGGTCAAATGCATGGACCAGAATTAGCAGATGCCATTGAAGTGTTGGGTAAAGAAAAAGCATTAGATCATATTCAACAAGTTCAAAATCAAATGAGTAAATAATATTTTAATTCAATCTTTTAGACAAAAAATCTCGAATCGTGTGAAAACGACTCGAGATTTTTTTAGCTAATAATAATTAGATACTATTTGTTAATTCGTTGTTCTCTAGACTGAGATATTTATCTTCAGATAAATTAGGTATCGTTAACATTGTAATAAAGCTGATAATATAAAGAGAAGCAAGAAATATCATTACCATAGTTATAGAAGAATGGTCCAATATATAGCCTATAACAACAGAAGAAAAGCCTCCGACAGCTCGACCTACATTTAAAATAGTATTATTTGCTAGCGAACGAATTTCATAAGGATAGAGACGTGTTACTACGGCACCATAGCCACAGAACATCCCATTCACAAAAAATCCAACAAGTGCACCACCAATTAGAACAGTTAAAGGTGTTGAGGCGAAAGAATAGACATAAACACTTAAAGCGGAAAGAATAAGAAAAATAGCATAACTGCGACGGGGGCCGATTCGATCAATTAATTGGCCAAATACGAGCATTCCGATAGACATTCCGACAATTGTCACAATCATCCATGTTGTTGAACCAGAAACGGTAATATTTAACTGTTTTTGAATCATGGAAGGTAACCAATTCATCATGCCGAAATATCCAGCTATCTGAACACTTGTCATAATCATTAACCCCAGTGTTTGATGTGTTAAGGTTGGCGTTGCAAAAAGCAATTTAAAGGAACCTTCTTTTGATTTATCAGCAGTGTGTGAACCACGGTCAGTAATTTGCTTTGGATCAATCGCAATATGCATCCATAATACAAAAAAGAGAGGTGCAAATCCGATGAGGAATAATCCACGCCAACCTAAAGTACTGAGAAATAGACCGGCAATTATTGCCGATGTAATGGAACCAATCTGTCCAATAATCCCATTCAGAGAGCTAATACGCCCCATCTGTTCAGGTTTCACAATACCAGCCATGATAGCAATGGCAATACCGTATTCACCACCCACACCGACACCAGCTATAAAACGTAATAAATAGAGCGTTGTAATATTGTCAGCGAAAAAAATTAACCCCGTTGCGATGGAAAAAATGGCGACAGTAATTTTTAAGATAGTGAATTTATTAAATTTATCTCCTAATGATCCAAAGACAAGACCACCAATTAACATGCCTAAATTAGTGATAGAAGCAATGAACCCTCCTTCAGCTCCATTTAATCCTAAATCAGCAATGATGGCAGTTAAAGTGAAAGATAGAAACATCACATTGACATCATCTAAACCCGAAGAAATAATAGCTGCGAAAAGGACTTTTTTATCATTTGTTTTCATTTGCATCTCCTTAATGATTGCTCTCGTCAATCTTTATTAATAATTTAATTATGAGTGCTGTGCTGACCAACTTTGTGGATCTTGAAACCATGTTAAGAGTGACTGTTGATATTGTTTTAATTCAGGATTACGGCTTGCTACACTAATGAGTTGTTCATAATTAGTCAAAGTATGATAGCTGAGTGTCGCGTGATTAAAGGCCTCTGTAGCAATAGGAAGTTGATATGTCATAATAGCTACCGTTCCCAATACCTCGAAACCAGCATCGCGCACTGCTTGTGCGGCACGGATGACACTCCCACCTGTACTAATCAAATCTTCTACCATCACTACTGTACTACCGGGAGCTAATTGTCCTTCGATTTGATTTTCCTTTCCATGCCCTTTAGCTTTATCTCTAACATAAACCATCGGTAACTCTAAGCGATCTGCAATTAAAGTCGCGTGAGGAATACCTGCAGTAGCTGTTCCAGCGATTGCTGTGGCATCAGGATAATGTTCGTTCACAAGTTGCACTAAACCCTGTATAATTTCACGATATAATATAGGATGACTCATTGTTAGACGATTGTCACAGTAAATAGGTGCTCTTAAACCACTAGACCAAGTATAAGGATTCTCTGGAGACAATGTAACAGCACCAATATGAAGCAATATTTCAGCAAATCTTTGTTCGAGCATTTTACACCTCTTTATTTAATGTTTTACGAGCGTTTTGCCATTCGGTAGTAATCGTTTGATAAACTAATACCGGATTCTTAGCTTGTGTAATAGGACGACCAACAACGATATAGTCACTTTGTAATTGTGCAGCTTGTGCTGGTGTCGCAATTCTTATTTGATCATCCATAGGATTGATATCCATTCGAATGCCTGGAGTAACAACAGAAAAATTAGAAGAAATCGTTTGTTTAATCGCTTTTGACTCAAGAGGAGAAGAAACAACACCATCCAATCCGGCTTGTTTTGCTAACTGTGCATACTTCAAAACACTTTCTTCTAATGTAATTTGAGAATCAAGTAATTGTTCTGAATGAACGTGTTTTGGACTAGTTGAAGTGAGTTGTGTAATACCAACAATGAGCGGAGGTTGTTCTGTTTGCTGAGTTCCTGACTCCAGTCCTTCAATAGCAGCTTCTAACATTTTTAATCCACCTTGACAATGCACAGTAACCATATCAATTTCTAGTCTTGCAAGACTATTCATGGCACTTTTTACAGTATTGGGAATATCGTGTAATTTTAAATCTAAAAATATGTTGTGACCGCGTGATCTTAGTTCTTGTACGATACGTGGTCCTTCGATATAAAATAACTCCATACCAATTTTTACATTCAATGACTCTCTTTCAAATAAATCAACGAAATCTAAAGCTTCTTTTCCTGTAGGAAAATCTAATGCAATAATCGGACATTCTTTATTCATCTATATCCTCCTTTGTAAAAGGTCTATAAAAAAAGCCGTCACTTTCGTGACGGCATTAGAAAACAGTATTGTACAAGAAGAGAATGCACTTCTCCTCTCGTAAATCAATGATTTGCTTTCATGTATCTCGTACACGATTAAAGACCTTAATTATTAAAAGTTTACACTTAATTAAAAAGATAGTCAAGTTACTTAACGATATTTAAATATTAATAGCAGTTTAGTTTGACTATTCAAAGGGGATTGATTTCGCATTCAATTATTATGTGATATAATGCACTTATAGAAATGTGTAGTGAAAGAAGTTGATGTTATTAATAAAGAAACCAGACATATTCAATTAATGGGAACCAATATTGATTTAATGGTTGTTCATCCGGAAAGTCAACGTATTTTAAATTTTTTAGAATCGTTGTTAAATCAGTATAATATGCGCTTTAGTGCAAATAATGACGCGTCTGAATTAATGCAAATTAATGCGGCAGCAGGTACTCATGCAGTTAGAGTACATCCTGAGATGTTTGAATTGATTAAATTAGGAAAAAAACATAGCCTCGCGAAAAATAGCTTTTTAAATATAGCTATTGGGCCTTTAATAAAATTATGGCGAATAGGTTTTGAAGATGCTCGGAAACCTTCGCAAGAAGAAATAGATAAAGTATTAACCATTATTAATCCTTCTCTTATTGAATTGAATGAACAAGAACAGACAATTTATTTAGCTGAAAAAGGAATGGAAATAGACGTTGGTGCTATTGCTAAAGGTTATATAGCAGATCGTTTGGTTGATTATATGAAGGCCGAAGGCGTTGCCTCAGGCTTAGTGAATTTAGGTGGTAATTTAGTGACGGTAGGACCAGCACTCAATCGTTCAGATTATTATTGGCGTATAGGAGTCCAAAATCCACTGAAATCAAGAGGGGAATCTTTACTGACATTAAAGATTTATAATCAATCAGTGGTCACTTCCGGCATATATGAGCGTAAATTGGTCATTGGAGATGAAATTTATCATCATATTTTTGATGAGATGACGGGCTATCCTGTTGACTCTAATATCGCAAGTATAACAATTATCGCAGATCAGTCTGTTGACTGTGAGATTTGGACAACGCGTTTATTTGGTTTAGAACCTGAAGAAATAATAGATGTCATTAATCGAAAAAGAGATATTGAAGGTATTGTTATTTCAAAAGATGGAAATTATTTAGGATCAAATCATATTAATTTAGCCTCGTGATAAGGAGAAAGAAATGAAAAAATTGATAGCAATTGTTGGAAATAATGCGGATAAATCAACAAATCGTCAACTCATTCAATACATTACGAATCGTTATGCAGATTTAGCAAATATTGAAATTATGGAAGTTAAAGAATTTCCAATGTTTAATAAGCCAGTAGATATGACTTTACCAGAAAATGTTAGCGAGTGGGCTGAGAAAATTGAGCAAAGCGATGGTGTTATTATTTCAACACCAGAATATGATCATGCACCACCTGCTGCTCTAACTAATGCTCTAGCTTGGCTGACATATGGTTCGGCTTATCCATTTGTTTCTAAACCTGTTTTGATAACGGGTGCTTCTTATGGAACACTAGGTTCGTCACGGGCACAAACGCAATTGCGCCAGATGATGCGTGCACCAGAGACTCGAGCAAATGTCATGCCAGGCTCTGAATTTCTATTGAATCATTCTTTACAAGCATTTGATGATGATGGTGAATTAGTGGATAAAGAAAAAGAAGAATTGTTGGATGCCCTAATGAATGATTTCATGATTTATATCGATGTGAATGCACAATTATTAGAAGCACAAGAAGCGAATCGTCAAGCTGCAATTCAGCATTCTTGGGATGAGGAATAAGGAGAGAGATCAATGAAATTAGTAGGAATTGTAGGTTCAAATAGTGAACAATCTTATAATCGATTATTAATGAATTATGTTAAAAATGCACATCGCGATTTATTTGAAATGGATGTCATTGAAATTAAAGATGTTCCTATGTTTAACGTGTCGAATGATCAAACAGACAGTGAGGTTATTCAAGATATAAAACAAAGGATTGAAGATGCAGATGGTGTCATTATAGCGACTCCAGAACATAATTATACTGTTCCTCCTGCGTTAAAGAGTCTTATTGAGTACTTAACCTATAAAATTCATCCGTTAGAAGGTAAGCCTATTATGATTATTGGAGCTTCCTATTTTTCTCAAGGCACATCACGTTCGCAACTACATTTACGACAAATATTAGAAGCTCCTGGTGCAGGTGCTTATGTCTTTCCGGGAAATGAGTTTCTTTTAGGAAATGTTAAGACAGCATTTGATGGAAATGGAAAAATTAGAGATAAAGGGACACAAACATTTTTACGCGACACCTTGAAAAAATTTATGCAATTCGCCCAAATAATTAACCGAGTAGATCCAAATTATGGGAAAGATGATGAAGCAGATGCTCATTCAGGTGCTAGTGAAGAAACATTAGATGCAACAACGAGTGCTTCACAACATGGAGAACCGAAAGAAAATCTATGGGCGACTGAATCAATCGATACATCTATAGAAGGAATTGAATTAGATGATGAAGATTGGGTAGAACAAGCTAGTGAAAAAACCCAAGCAGCTTCAGGAGATGATTATGTTCGTTTAAACCATGGTGTGTTAACCGTTAATCAATTAAATTACATGCTTAAAACAGTTCCTTATGAAGTGACTTATGCAGACGATAATAATCAATTTATTTATTATAATCACACGAAACCAAAAGAAGAAATGTTAGGTGGACGTCAACCAGGCCAAGTTGGCTCTTCTTTAGGGAGAGTCCATCCTGAACGGACATTTCATAATGTATCTTGGGTAATCGAACAACTACGGGCTGGTAATCAAGATGACGTATGTGTCCGTATTCCAGGAAAACCAGGCCAATTTAAAATCCACAATTATCGTGCAATGCATGATTCAGAGGGACGCTACCGTGGAGTGCATGAAATGATTTTTGACTTGCAACCATGGGTTGACTGGTATTTCGAAGAAACTGATGGGCAAGTGGTTAGCAAAGAAGATGCATCAAGTACAGCATCTGTTTCAGCGGATGCAAATGTACCCGATGCCAATACAAGTGCCTCCCAAGCAGATGAAGTAGACCAGGATGCTGTAACAAGTGCGACGTCTAAAGCAGCGACGGAAGCAGAGGATTTATGGGCGAATGGTTCAATAAAAACAACTATTCATTCTGTCGAAATGGATGACGATGATTGGGTTAATAAAGCAGCAATTGCTACGAATGCAGCTGAAGGTGATGATTATATTCAATTAGATCGCGGTGTATTGACAGTAAATCAGATAAACTGGTTGTTAGAGACCTTGCCGTATGAAGCAACCTATGCGGATGATAATAATCAATTCATTTATTATAATCGCACAAAAGAAAAAGAAGCGATGCTGGGTGGGCGAGGTCCATGGCAAGTGGGCTCATCGCTTGCTAAAGTTCACCCAGAACGAGCGTATGCTGGTGCTGCTTGGGTTGTCAATCAATTACGAAATGGCCGTGAATTTGTTTGTGTGCGCATACCTGGTAAACCGGGTCAATTTAAAGTCCATAATTATATTCGAATGGAAGATGAGAATGGCAATTATGCTGGCGTTCATGAGATGATTTTTGACCTTCAACCATGGATAGACTGGTATCTTGAACATAATCAAGGACAACATACTGCTACAGATGCAACGAGTGGTGCTAGTCAAAAGACATCGGTTGAAGCGGATGCCTTCTCAGGTAATCAGGTAACTCCTTTGACCATGAATCCTAAGGAAGAATCTGATTCCGAACAAATGGCAGAAGCGGTAACTGGAGCCTCTCAAAAACCAAGTGAACTTCAAGAAGAGAGTAACAAACATAAAGATGTACATGAGGATTTATATGCTCGACGTGTTATTGACACTACCATTGTTGGATTAGATAAAGATTCGGATGAATGGGTAGAATTAGCTGCACGAGAAACTCAACCTGCAAAAGGTTCTGATTATGTTCAGTTAGATCGTGGAATGTTAACCGTTGATCAAATTAATTGGATGCTTAAGACATTACCTTATGAGGCTTCTTTCGCTGATGATAATAATCAGTTTCTCTATTATAATCATACGAAACCGAGTCATGAGATGTTAGGTGGGCGAGAACCTTGGCAAGTTGGTTCACCACTAGGGAAAGTTCATCCAGAACGTGCTCATCAAGGAGCTGCATGGGTTATTGATCAATTACGACAAGGTGAGCAAGAAGCTGTCACGATTAATATACCAGGCAAAACAGGAGAATTTAAGGTTCATCATTATGTCGGAATGCATGATGAAAATAAACAATACCGTGGAATTCATGAGATGATATTTGATTTACAGCCGTGGATTGACTGGTATTTGGAGCAGACAGGCCAAACACTGTCTGGTGGTAACGATGCAAATTCAGGTGCTTCTAATAAAATGCAGGTTAATCATATAGAAATAATCGACGATGATAATGACGCTACTTCTAGTGCGACGTATTAAGGGATAGTTATATAAATAGCCTTCCATTGAAACTTAATTCAATGGAAGGCTATTTTTAAAAAAATTAATGTGTGGCACCACCAGTGACCGAAATATCTTCCTGATTATGGAATTTCACGATAGCTTTAATACTTGCTTCGATACCACGAGCAATGTCATTGAGTGACATTGCGGCTTGGTTGGGTTTATCAACGACTTGTTCCATCATAAAAGGAATGTGCATGAAACCTGCTTTAGTATTCGGAAACTCCTTATCTACTAAATAAAGGGTCTGATACATGATGTGATTGCAGACAAAAGTTCCTGCAGTATTAGAAACTGAGGCAGGTAAACCTTCCTCTTGGATTGCTTTAACCATAGCTTTGATTGGCAATTTACTGAAATAAGCAGGTGCACCATCTTCTTGGATAGGGACATCAATGGGTTGATTACCCTCATTATCTGCAATCCGTGCATCATCTTCATTTATGGCTATTCGCTCTGGTGTTAATCCAGTTCGTCCCCCTGCTTGTCCAATATTAAGGACAACATCGGGCTGATGTTTTTTCATTGCTTCACGAACTGTTTCTGCTGATTTGTGAAAAACAGTGGGTATTTCTAATTTGATAATCTCTGCGTCAGCAATTGTGTCGGGTAATAATTTAACCGCTTCAATTGCGGGATTGATGGGTTCGCCACCAAATGGGTCGAAACCAGTTACAAGAATTTTCATAAAATCACTCCTAAATTTATTTTAACACTAGAAGGCTAAGAAATACATTAAGGCGACATGTACTGCCACCATAATCAAAGCAATCGGCATTTGTAGTTTAATGACACTGTATTCAGACTTCATTTCTAATAATGCAGCAGGCAGGGCGTTAAAATTTCCAGCCATTGGTGTCATTAGAGTTCCACAGAAACCCGCTGTCATAGCTAGAGCAGAGGCAATAGCAGGATTAGCTCCTTGAGCAATAACAAATGGAATACCGATGCCTACTGTAATGACAGCAAAAGCAGCAAAGGCATTTCCCATAATCATTGTAAAGATAACCATTCCAAGAACATATGCAAGAACACCCCAGAAACGGTTATCAGCTGGAATAATTCCCGCAATGAGTTGCGCGATTAAATCGCCAACGCCAGCTGCTGTAAATACTGTTCCTAATGCAGCGAGTAGTTGGGGTAAAATACCTGTTGTTGAAACTTGTTGTATCATACGATTATTTTCATCTAATAGTTCTGGAACCGTGTTTTTAGTCACTAAGAATACGGCGATGGTAGCTGTGATAGCCCCAAACGCAATTACCGATGAAGATAATGCTGGAAAAATATTGGCAATAATGATCGATGTAACACCTAATAAAGCAACAGGGAGAAATATCCAATTGCCAATTTTTTCTGAGCGTGCGAGTGATTGTTCTTCGGTTGCTGTTTGAACATCACCTACTTTAACTTGCTTGAATAAAGTTAGAATCGCTAATATGACGACGAGAATTCCTGATATCACAGAAGGTAAATACTGTCCTAATGCAAATAACACGGCTAGGATTAACCAAAAAAGGCCGGTTCCCATTCGTGAAGGATTTTCTTGATCAATGAATGAACGAATGGCGGCATGAAACATTTGCAGTCCAATGATTAAATAAGTGATATTGAGAATTATAGGTAACAAGTCGGCCAATACTTTGTCCCAAGTAGCTAACATACTATTACTCCTCCTTTTTTTGGCGTCTAACAATGGATTTTGATACAAGATAATTATAAATGGCTCCAATAATAAACATTATAATGGCAATGGGTATTGAAGCTTTCGCAATCTCAATTGGTTCAACTATATAATTTTGTTCCTTCAAAACACCCACGATGAGTAATACTCCTGATGCCCCTAAAAAGGTATTTTGTCCAAAAAAGTTTCCAAAATTATCATTTGCAGCAGCCAAAGCTTTTACTTTATCATCTTCAACTTCTGGTAAGTCATAAGTTTCCGCTTCAGCCCCAGCAATTTCAGTTTTAATGGCAGCTTCGCCCATTGGATGAATAATGGGACGTACAAATTGTGGATGTCCACCTAGACGAATTGAAAAGAAACCAGAGATAAGACGTATAAATAAATACAGGCTGTAAAATAGTCCCATCGTTAATCCTTGAATAGATTGAATAACTTTGACAGATTGTTGTCTTAAGCCATAAGATTCTGCAATCCCAATCATCGGTAGTGTAATGAAAAATAATGATACAATTCGATTATTAACAAAAGACTCTCCTATAATTTCTAAAAAATCTATAAAAGAAATACCAGCTGCTAGAGCCGTAACTAAACCTGCTACAACAACCGTAGATATGGTATCTAATTTTAAAATAAAGCCAATAACAATAATAATAATTCCAATTAATGGTAATAACTCCATAATCATCCTCCTCATAATATGATAGTCAATTATATCAAATATTTGTCGTCAATCCTATCAGACCTTATAAGTCCTCGAGTAAAGTATCATCGTATTCGTGAAGAATTTATTAATTTAATAACGATTGAAAGCATGTTATCATAATTAAGATTAGTGATTTATGAAAAGTAAATAATAAGAGATAGGAGTTAATCATGACCATTGAAATTTATAATTCTTTAACTCGCAAAAAAGAACCATTCATTCCGATTGAAGAGGGTAAAGTGAAAATGTATGTTTGTGGACCTACAGTTTATAATTATATCCATATTGGTAATGCACGCAGTACGGTAGCATTTGATACGATTCGTCGTTATTTAGAATATCGCGGCTATCAAGTGAATTATGTGTCCAATTTTACAGATGTGGATGACAAAATTATTAAAGCAGCACAAGAAGAAAATCTAACAACCAAAGAGGTAGCAGATAAGTATATTGCTGCTTTTCACGAAGATACGTCACAAATTAATGTCAAGAAAGCGACTACCCATCCTCGGGTGATTGATCATATTCAGGAAATTATTGATTTTGTTCAATCATTAATTGAACAAGATTATGCATACGTTTCCGAAGGGGATGTTTATTTTAGAACTGCAGCATTTGATAAATACGGTGAATTATCGGGTCAATCAATTGAAGAATTAAGAGAAGGAGCAAGCCAACGCCTTGATGAAGAGGAGTTAGCACGTAAAGAGAATCCGATTGATTTTGCACTATGGAAAACAGCTAAAGATGGTGAAATATCTTGGGACTCACCTTGGGGTAAAGGGAGACCTGGATGGCATATTGAGTGCTCGGTTATGTCAATGAAATATCTTGGAAATAATTTAGATATTCATGGTGGAGGACAAGATTTAGCATTCCCACACCATGAAAATGAAATTGCTCAATCAGAAGGACATAGTCATGAAGTATTCGCAAATTACTGGATGCATAATGGCTTTGTCACTTTTGGTGGTGACGGAGAAAAGATGAGTAAATCACTTGGCAACTTTATACTATTAAGAGATCTATTGAAAGAAACAGATCCAATGGTCGTTCGTTATTTACTAGGAACAGTCCATTATCGTCGACCGCTACGCTATGATGTTGATGCATTGAATAATGCAAAAACAAATATTCAAAAAATCAAAGAAGTATTACGTCGACTTAAGATACGTATTAAAAAAACATCTTCACAAACAATTGAAGATACAGAAATATCGTCGCTATTAAGTGACTATGAAGCTCGTTTTCAAGATGCAATGGATGATGATTTTAATGCAGCAAATGGGATGACCGTTATATTTGAATTAATAAAATACATTAATCATCAATTAGAACAAGAAAATGTGAGCCAAACTACATTGAATCTTTTGCAAGATAAATTAGTAAATTGGCTGGATATTTTTGGTTTAATTTTTGGACTAGATGAAGAGATAGATACAGATATAGAAGCACTCATTGAAGAGAGAAATCAAGCAAGAAGCAATCGTGACTTTCAACGAGCAGACGAAATTCGCGACCATTTAAGAGAGTCAGGTATATTGCTTGATGATACTCCTCAAGGTACGACTTGGAAAAGAGTGGAATAGTAATTGAATCAAATAAAAAAATATCAGCAATTAAATGGTGCAGCGCTAGCTTATTTAGGTGATGCGGTTTATGAACAAGCAATAAGATATTACATTATAACAACGGGCTTAACGCATCCTAACCAACTCCATAAAGCTGCGGTAAAATTTGTGGGTGCCAAAGGGCAAGCACGAATTATGAAGCATTGGTTACATCAAGATAATTTTCTTACGCCAGAAGAAATTACAATTTACAAACGGGGACGTAATCATAAAGCAAATACAAAAGCTAAAAATGCTAGTATTCAAGATTATCGCCAAGCTACGGGCTTTGAAGCGTTGTTAGGATGGCTTTATATTGGAGGGCAACAGGACCGTCTAGATGAATTAATCCAATCCAGTATAAAATTTATTGAAGGAGGGGAATAAAATGTCTCAGAAGAATGATAATTCAGAAATAATTTATGGTAAACATGCTGTTTTGGAGCTTTTAATGAATGATAATGATGTCAATAAATTTTATGTGCAAAACGGCTTGAAAAGAGACAGAATAAAAGATATATTAGATATGGTGAAAAAACGTAATATTGTCATATCAGAAGTTCCGAAAGAAAAAATAGATGCGCTCACAAATAATGGTAATCATCAAGGCGTTGCTGTATCAGTGCCCCCTATCCCTTATCAATCATTAAGTGATTGCTTTGCTTTGGCGAAGCAACGTGAAGAAGATCCTTTCTTTTTAATTCTAGATGGAATAGAAGATCCACATAATTTAGGATCAATTATCCGCACAGCTGATGCAACAGGTGTACATGGTATTATTATACCTAAACGTCGTGCTGTAGGACTTACAAATGTTGTTGCAAAAACTTCAACCGGAGCGATTGAGCATGTTCCTATTGTTCGAGTGACCAATCTGTCACAGACAATAAGTCAACTAAAAGAAAAAGGGCTATGGGTTTTTGCGACGGCGATGAATGGCGAAGATATGCGAGATTGGAATAGTAAAGGACCGATTGCTCTTATCATAGGTAATGAGGGGCAGGGAGTCTCTGATAATTTATTAAAAAATGCGGATGGAATTGTGACCATTCCCATGGTAGGTCATGTGCAGAGTCTTAATGCAAGCGTTGCAACGGCAGTATTGGCTTATGAAGTAGCCCGACATCGGATGAAGAAATAATGTGATCTGATGAGAAGACAAGAAATTTTGATTGTAGATGGCTATAATATTATTGGGGCATGGCCAGAATTGAACCGACTTAAAAAAGAAAATGATATCCAATCCGCCAGAGATTTATTATTATTTGAGCTTTCTAATTATAGAAAATACAATGATATTCAGATCATTGTTGTTTTCGATGCACAATTTGTGCCAGGGATCACACAATCCTTTGATGCATTTGATATCCAGGTTGTTTTCACCAGTGAAGGAGAAACCGCTGATAGTTATATTGAACGACGAGTAAAAGAATATATCAATCCATTAACACGCGTGGTCGTTGCAACAAGCGATGCAGCTGAACAATGGATGGTTTTCCAACATGGAGCGTTACGTAAATCAGCGAAAGAATTAAGAATTGACATTGATCATACAAAAAAACAAATTAATAACGATGTGCAAGATTATTATAGTACGATCCAAAGAAGACACAGTCTATGGAAAATAGAGGATCTTGAATATTTAGACTTTTTGCGCCATCATATTGATCAAGACTAATATCTGACATCCTTAATAAATTTGGAGTACAGAGTATATGATGAAACATTTGATGAATAAAGAGACAACATTAGAAACGATTGTCTTACAATTACAAGCGGAATTTGATGAAGAGTTATTCAGTTACTTAGTAAAAAGAGTTCAACCACTTGTGTTTAGTACTATCAAAAAATATCGTCAACCATATATAGATAAAGATGATTTATATCAAGAAGCAATTATAGCGTTGTATAAAGCTGTAGAAAAATATGACATTCAATTTAAAGCATATTTTATTGGATATTATCGGATGGTTATGAAGCACCACATTCAACGTAATATTAAGCGCCATTTAGCGGCCAAACGTGGTTCAGGTGAAAGTTGGAAAGACATATCACTGGAAGCAGATCTATCAAAAAATAAAGATAGTACGCTAAATGTTGCAGACACGCTTAAATCAGATACTATATCGGGTGAAGATTATTCTTTAGCTAGAGAAATATTTGATGATTATATCAGTCGCTTAGATGAAGAAGAAGAGCAATTTGTTTATTTAAAAGTAACGGGCCATAGTTTACCTGAAATTGCTGAAAAAATTAATTTGTCGTTAGCTCAAACTCGTTATTTATCAAGAAAATGTCGAATAAAATTTGATAAAGCTGTATTCAATTCCAGTCTTTATAAAAAATAAATCATCAACCTATTCACTTATAAAAATATTGTAAGTGAATAGGCTTTTTACATTCTGTGTAACAAAGAAGTAAAATGATTTTATTAGTTGTTCCTATTATTATAGCGTATAATGAAAGTGACTAATAAAGAATGGAGATTAAAAGATGAAGCGAAGTAAAAAGACTATAATCAATGATTTATTTGAAAAAAGTGTATATATGACATTGAAGCTTTTAAGTTTCGCTTCAGCTAAAGCTATTGATTCTCAGTCATCTGAAAATTTAGATAATATTGAAGCGGGGCAACAAGTTTATAATATCATTCATTTATTAGGAGGAATTGAAAATATTAATTCTATTGATGCGGAACGAATGTGTCTTATCATTGAAGTGAGTGATGTCAAACATGTATCATCTGAAGAGTTATGGCAAAGTAATGGTGCTCAAAAAATCACCATCGAAAATCAGTGTGTTCAAATACTCTTTGGTGCGAAAGCAGAAATGTTAAGAAATGAAATTCAAACAGTTGTGAATCTCAATCATAAGATCCCACCATACATTGATGTAGAAAAAAATGAATTAGAAACGAAACCACCATCACAAACTAAAATAGAAACGTTTGTTTCACCTGTGGATGGTCTCGTCATTCCTATTACTGAAGTAGAAGATGATATATTCAGTGAATTAATGTTGGGTGATGGTTTTGGTGTTAAGCCAGACAATGGTATTATTGTCTCGCCAATTAGTGGTACCATTGTTACTGTTTTTGAAACAGAACATGCTGTAACGATTTTAACGCCTAATGGAAGTGAAGTATTAATTCATTTAGGTATAAATACAGTGGATATGGAAGGGGACGCTTTTCAATTAAATGTTCAAGAAGGACAAACGATTCAATTAGGGGATGCACTTGGTACCATGGATTTGGCTAAAGTAGAGCAATCTGGACGACTCACTACCGTGATTACGGCATGGAGTAATCATGCAGATTTAATACAATTTGAACTCAGCAAAATAGGCCAGGTTAGAGCAGGAGATGCGATAGGTCATTATGAAATGTAACCATCTTCCTAAATGGCTTACTGAAGAATCAGCACTTGACATTATTAAAGAATCTTCTATATTATAAAGAAGCATGAAATGAACGAGGAGGGCTACCTGTGGCTAAACAACGCAAAGGCGCTTTAGCCTGTACAGTCTGTGGCCAACGTAATTATTCAATGAAACCTACACAGACTGGACAGTCAACGCGCTTAGAAATTAAAAAGTTTTGTAAATATTGCAATAAACATACTTTACACAAAGAAACAATGTAAATATTCGTATTGGAGGATATTATTTTATGAATTATTTTAAAGAAGTTGGTCAAGAAATGCGTAAAGTAACATGGCCTAGTGCTCGCGAAACTACGCGATTTACTTGGATTGTCATCTTTATGATCATTTTCTTCGCTTTATACTTTACTATTACAGATTATAGCTTTGGATGGTTGATAAACTGGCTAGTAAACCTGTAATCTTGAGATTATCTAGCTAAACTAGCTGAGTCATGGTATAATATTTATGTTGCCTACCCGAAAAAAGTGGTAGGTTTTTTATATATGACAGAATAAATCAGAAATATAAGAAAGGACGAACTAATGGACGAGCGAAAAGAATGGTATGTATTGCATACATACTCTGGTTATGAAAACAAAGTAAAAGAAAATATTGATCTAAGAAAAGAAAGTATGGAAATGGAAGAAAACATTTTCCGAGTAGAAGTTCCTGAAGAAGAAGTTACGGAAATGCATGACGGAGTTGCTAAGACGAAAGTAGAAAAGACGTTCCCAGGATATGTATTAGTTGAAATGATTATGTCAGATGAAGCATGGTTTATTGTGCGAAATACACCAGGTGTCACTGGTTTTGTTGGATCACATGGTGCAGGAAGTAAGCCTGCTCCATTACTCGATGAGGAAGTGGCACAGATTTTAGGTGCCAAACAATTAGATCGCGGCACCGTTGAATTAAACGCTTCAGTTGGAGAACATGTTGAAATTATTGACGGAGCATTTTCTGGGATGGATGGTGTCATAGAAGAAATTCATAATGACCAACAGAAATTAAAAGTTGTTCTTGAAATGTTCGGTCGCGAAACTATTGCTGAACTGGACTTTTATCAAGTAAAGAAAGCAGACTAAATGAAAAGTATTTGGCTTGATAGAATTCTCATCGTCATCATTTGGCTCGTATACTTAGCTTGTCATGCGGGGTTGTTATTCAATTATTCTGGAGATCTTGCCATTTTTAATCCACAAATGCCAGCTTTTATTGCACTTGAAAATATTAGCTGGCTCATGATTAATGGCCTATTAGTTGCTTTGACATGTATTATTATACGAGAAGCGATGGTCACAAAAGGACAGAGTGATTTATATCGATTATATATCCGCCCCTTTATGATTCAATGTTTGTTGTTTACATTAATTTGGATTATTGCTTGGTTTAATAGATTAGACCTTATTTACTTCTTAGTTTCAGCATTTTTGATGACGACTTTGTTAAATATGATTCGCTTAATCAGTGGAAAGAGACAATTACGTAAACAAACTTGGCTTAAATTACCTATAGGTATAGCTTTTGGTAGTTCAACCGTGTTATTGTTTATAAGTTTGGCTCTGTTTACGAATGTCACAACCGCTTCATTAACAGAATTTTGGTTTACTCTGTTACTAATTATTGTATTAATTGCTACAGGTGTTTATTCCTATGTTAAATATGGTAATGAGATGATTATGATTCCAATTATTGTCTATTTATTTGGGATTATTACACGATGGTGGGGACAAGAATTTGAAATCGTAACGATTGCTATTTTAGGTTTTGTTATTGCATTAGGCCTTTATTTGTATATCTTTTATTTACAGAAAAAAGAAAATTCTAATGAATGAATGTAAAGAAAAATAAATAATCGAATATTTTTTTCATTTAGTTAGGATTAATGATTGACAAAAAGCATGTATATGCTACAATGATTTGGTGCGCAAAGTCCGCACATGAGTGGGAGGAGAAAAATCCGCTAACCACATCACGATTTATAATAAGGAGGAATGTTTCGTGGCTAAAAAAGTCATTACTCAAGTTAAATTACAAATTCCAGCGGGACAAGCAAGTCCAGCTCCGCCAGTAGGTCCAGCACTTGGACAAGCAGGTGTGAATATCGTTGCATTTACGAAGGAATTTAATGCACGTACACAAGAACAAAATGGAATGATTATTCCTGTTGTAATTGATGTATACGAAGATCGTTCGTTCACTTTTATTACTAAGACTCCACCAGCTCCAATTTTATTGAAAAAAGCTGCAGGAATCGATAAAGCATCAGGTGAACCCAATAAAAATAAAGTAGCTTCAGTGACAAGCGACCAAGTTCGCGAAATTGCTGAAATTAAAATGGCAGATTTAAATGCAGCAGACGTGGAAGCTGCAATGCGCATGGTCGAAGGTACTGCTCGTTCAATGGGTATTACTGTCGAAGGCTAAGCAATAAGCAGCTTCTCGCCCCGTATTCTATCGGGTGTGGGAGGATAAACCGTTAAAACCACAAGTATAGGAGGAAATTTAAATGGCTAAAAATAAAAAATACAAAGCAGCATTAGAAAAAGTTGACCGTCATAATGAATATGGCGTACAAGAAGCAATTGCATTAGCTAAAGAAATTAGTTATGCAAACTTCGATGAGACAGTTGACTTATCATATAATTTAAATATTGATGTTCGTCAAGCAGATCAACAAATCCGTGGAGCAATGGTGTTACCACATGGTACAGGAAAAACACAAACAGTTGTTGTCATTGCATCAGGAGATAAAGCACAAGAAGCGAAAGATGCAGGTGCGGATTATGTTGGAGAAGGCGATCTAATCGCTAAAATTGATGGCGGTTGGTTAGACTTTGATGTCTTAGTTGCAACACCAGATATGATGGGACAAGTAGGTCGCTTAGGACGTGTTCTTGGACCTAAAGGCTTAATGCCAAACCCGAAAACTGGAACTGTAACAGCAGATGTTTCTAAAGCTGTCTCAGATATCAAAGCAGGTCAAGTACAATATCGTGCTGATAAAGCAGGTATTGTAAATGTTCCTATAGGAAAAGTATCGTTTACAGAAGAACAATTAGCAGAAAATATTAAAGCTTTGCAAGATCGTATTGTTAGCTTACGTCCTGCAGCAGTTAAAGGTAACTTTATCCTTTCAGCAACATTGTCAACAACAATGGGACCTGGAATTAAAGTTGGCTTTACTAAACCAGAAGAAAAGAAATAATAAATAAATCATTGACGAATTGAATAAGATTCGTTATTATAACATTTGTGTAAAACGACCGAAGACAGTAAGTGGCGATGCCTTAATTTCTTACCGAGGAAGTTCCAATAAACTGGAATGTATCTCTATGTCTAAGTCGGCATAGAGATTTTTTATTAAAATCTCTATCTAAACTTAACGGAGGTGAAAATAAATTGGCAAGAAGAATTGTTACAAAAGAAGAAAAAGCACAACAAGTCGATACAATTGCTGAGAAATTATCACAAGCGACAAGTATTGTTGTTGTAGATTATCTTGGTTTAACAGTTGAAGAGGTCACTGATTTACGTAAACAATTACGTGATGAAGCGATTGAAATGCATGTCGTGAAAAATACTATTCTACGTCGAGCAGCTGAAGCAGCTGAATTATCAGATCTAAATGAAAGTTTTTCAGGACCTACAGCTGTTATCGTCGGTAAAGACGATATTGTATTACCAGCGAAGATTACTAATGATTTCGCTAAAAATGCGGAAGCATTAGAAATCAAAGGTGGTGCAATTAACGGTAACATCGTTAGCGTTGATGAAATTAAAAAAGTTGCGTCACTACCAAGTCGCGACGGAATTCTTTCTATGTTACTTTCAGTATTACAAGCACCTGTTCGCAATGTGGCTTATGCAGTCAAAGCTGTGGCAGATGCAAAAGAAGAAGACGTAGCTTAATCATTTACCAACTTAAAATAAAATTAAATTCATATAAAATGGAGGAATATAACAATGGCATTAAACATTGAACAAATTATTGCTGATTTAAAAGAAGCAACAATTATTGAATTAGCTGACTTAGTATCAGCAATCGAAGAAGAATTTGGCGTTTCAGCGGCAGCTCCAGTTGCAGCTGCAGGAGCTGGTGCAGGAGAAGCAGCAGAAGAACAAACTGAATTTGACGTTGAATTACAAGAAGCTGGTTCTGCGAAAATTAAAGTTATCAAAGCTGTACGTGAAGCAACTGGTTTAGGCTTGAAAGAAGCTAAAGAATTAGTTGATGGTGCTCCTTCAATTATTAAAGAAGGCGTGTCTAAAGAAGATGCTGACGAATTAGTAGCAGCAATTGAAGAAGCTGGCGGTAAAGCAGAAGCTAAATAATTTTATTTGCTTAGAGTATCCTTTGTTGGGATACTCTTTTTTATTTTCAAGTGTTTAAATACCGATTAGTAATAGAGTATAGTAAAATAAATTAAAAAGGAGCTGAATGATGAACTATAAACGAGTATTTATATTGATTGTAATGGTAATGATTGTGGGATTTGGATTTGACTTTTCATCGGATACCGTTCAAATTAAGAAAGATAGTTTTCAATTTCATGAGAATTTTAATTTTGCAGACTTAACAGATAATAATCGAAGTGAAGTGTATCGTGAATTAGATGCCGTTACCCAATTGTCGGGTTCAATGCCAGAGACGACAACTTATTCACAAATAGAATCTTTTCATCAATTTAAGCAATTAAATCAATTATTTGAAGAATCCAATGAAATGCCTATTGTAATATATTTTGGCTATGATACTTGTCCTTATTGTAAAGCTTTTGTACCGAAGATAAATCAACTGGCTAAAGAAAATGACGTCACAATCCATTATTATAATACGGATAAATATCTTAATGATCCAGATTTTAATAAGATTGTAGGGCCGTTTAAAATAAAAACAGTACCACATGCTTTTCTTATAGAAGAGAAAGAAATTATTGAAGTAGTAAATGAAAAAAGTCGCATGGAAGAAATAGAAGTGTTTATTAAACAAGCGAAGCCTGAAGAGAAATAAAAAAAGTCTTACTTAATAATTTAGGATAATTATGGTGTTAATTCTTAAACAAAGAAATAAAGACACATAGTCTTTATTGTGGACTACCCCTGAATTGAGATTTCTTGGATCAATTTCAAGGGTGTTCACTAGAACGAAAGACTAAGTGCTTTTTTATGTATGCAAAATATTATTCGTTGTATTTTCCTTCTAAAATGTCATAAATCACTTTAGCGACCCCATCTTCATCATGATGTGGGGCTTGGTAATTAGCGAGCGATTTGACTTGTTCTGAGGCATTATCCATTGCAAAGCTGTAATGAGCCATTTGAAGCATGGAACGATCATTTAAAGAATCGCCAATTGTAGCTATTTCATTAATAGAATATCCTTTCTCAGTAGCATAATCTTCCAAAGCCAATCCTTTTTGTGCTTTATTACTGGTGATTTCTAAATTATCTGGTGCTGATGAGGTGATATCTAAATCAGGATAATGATTAAATTGATTGATAAATGCTTGCTTTGCTTCTTCATCTGTTGATAGAATCATAATTTTGCAAATAGGTAATTCAGCATTTGGAACATACTCTTCTACAGGATGAACGAAGCTCGTATCAACGATAAATTGGCTCGTACTCGATTGGTCGTCAAGATTCGATTGAGACAATTGCATATGTGCTTCAATGCGGTCAATGAATTGTTGATAATCCTTTAAATAATAGTCTTCAGGAGTCATGATAGAATAATCTAATTGATGCTCTTGTGCATATTGAACCATTTCGTTAATATCAGAACTAGTTAAAGTATGCGTATATTTGATAGAGCCATCTTTTTCATTAAATGTTGCACCATTTAATGTAATCATCTTAGCGGATAAGTCATGCATTTTTAATAAGGGTGCAGCTGAGTTATGGCTACGTCCCGTAGCAATAAGAAATTCAATGCCAGCATTTTCCAAATCGCGAATCGCTTGAGCATTCGCACTACTGATGACATGTTGTCCATTTAAAAGTGTACCGTCCATATCAGATACAAATAATTTTATCATTAGCGTCTCCTTTATTGAATAGTAATAATGATATCTATAGTGTAACATGTTTTGTATTGATTGAAAGTTTATTTTTCGGGGAAAAGTTTCAGATTAGAGACCATAAGATACTATAAAATTAGATAGAATCCTGTTATAATAAAAGTGATAATTTTTCTTAGGGTAACAATATTTTTAAGAAAGGGATAGCTATGACTTTAAAAAAATTAACGACATTAATGTTAACTGCGAGTATATTATTGATGCAAGTAACACCCATTATTGCTCAAGAAGAAGGTGGAGAATCCACTGTCCAACAGCCTCCTGTGAATGAGGAATCTTCAGTGACAACAGAACCTGAAGTCACACAACCAGATCCTGGGTCAACGGGTGAGATTGAACCTACCAATCCACCACAAGAATCGAGTGGCCCATCATCTGATCTGTCTAGTTCAGAAAATGATCAGAGCTCAGGTAATACTGGGACACCATCGCGTCCACCTGCTAACCCAAGACCTACACAACCAACAACACCATCTAGACCACCTAGAGGAGAAACGATTATACCGTCTAATCCACAATATTCTAATGACCCAGAAGATTTTGGAGAAACGACACCGATTGAAAAACCTGAAATAGAAGTTGTTGAAGAGTCAGAAGATGAATCAATGGATGATACAATTATTTCTGTTGATGAATCAGAAGAAGTGGGATTATTAGATGGACCATATGTTGCTTTTAATGCAAATGTATTTTTATCTGAAGAAGAAGCCGATGCATTTATAACAATGATTGAAGAGGATCCTGAAGCAGAAGGACGTTTTATAACAAATAAGATTATCAATGATAATGGTTCTGTTATTGTAACGGTAGAATATGCTGAAGACGCGGACGCTAATGGACGTCCTATCTTACTTTATGTTGAGACAAGTTTTGATACAGAAGAGGAAGCGTTGGAATATGGTCAAAAATATTTAACAGTAATGCCTGATCTCTTCTTTGATGCTGAAGTGTTTCAATTAGAAGATGAGTATCATGTTGTTTTTGGAATTCGACATACTGCGGATACATTAGCATTTGATTACGATAGCGAGAATGACTTCGAGATTTATTATCATAATGAGCGTCTCCCTTTCACTTATCAAATAAGTGCTGATGAGAACGGCGAGTTTTACGATCCTATTCCAGCTGCGGTAGAAGAAGCTTATCCAGGTGAATTTATATTTGAAGAAACGATGCTGTCTGAAACAGTTAAATCCGTGACCATGACTCCTGTAGAAAACACAGAAGAATCAGTGGATGGTACGGAAGATTCTGAAGAGATATCTGATGAATCAGTGAATGAATAATATTAGACTCAATAAAACATCTGCGAAATAATTTGCAGATGTTTTATTGTTAGGAGGAAAATATGAGTGATCATTATTTTAATACAAATCCATCGAGCAGTCACCATGAACAAACTATCCATATAAAATTATTAGATAAAGATTTTGATTTTAGAACGGATAGTGGTGTGTTCTCCAAGGACACGGTTGATTTTGGTTCCCGTGTACTTATCGAAACTTTTGTTGACCAAACCGATGTTAAAGAAAATGAGCAAATCTTGGAGCTTGGTAGTGGTTATGGCCCAATTACATTATCTTTAGCATCTAACTTTCCACAAACAAGCATTACTGGCATAGAAATTAATGAACGTGCCTATGAATTAGCAGAAAAGAATAAATTGCTGAATCAACTACCTAATGCTAATTTTATTAAGGGAGATGCGATAAATTATCAAGAAAAAGATATTTATCATTATTGTTTAACAAATCCACCAATTCGTGCTGGAAAAAAGACAATCCAAGAAATGATTAGAGTGGGCTATGATGCAATTGTATCTGGTGGGCAATTATGGGTAGTCATACAAAAAAAACAAGGTGCTCCTTCTATGGAAAAATACTTACAAAATTTGACAGGCAATGTTGAACGTATTCATCGTGAGAAAGGGTATTGGATTCTAAGAAGTTTCAAATAAATTGGTTAAATCGACATTAAATTAAAATAAGATTAAAATAACTGTTGATTTTTTCGGAAAAATAATGTAATCTTAATCTAAGGTAATGAATGGTCCAAGTTATGCCTATCTTATTTAGAGAATCTACGGGTGGTGAAAGTAGATTAAGATAACATATCACACAACCAGGAACCTGCGAATAGAAATATGAGCGGCTCATACCCGATAACGTATGTTGTTATCGCCAGTTTTAACACTGTGCTGTAACAAAAAGAGGTAACTTACGTGAGTAAGTTATAAATAAAGGTGGAACCACGTATTTAACGTCCTTTCGTTCAGTATGAACGAGAGGACTTTTTTTATTAAGAGAGGTGGAAATTATGAAAAAGCGTAATATATTAGTGTTTCTAATTATGTTGTTATTAACTATCGTCTATTTGCCTTGGGGTGAATTGTCAGTTAAGGCAGAATCTCAGCCACTCGAAGCATCTCCTACTCAAGGTAACTCATATGTCATAGGCTTGGATGATACATTTGCTCCGATGGGATTTCGAGATGAAAAGGGAGACATCGTAGGGTTCGATATTGATTTGGCCAATGCAATTGCTGAGATGTATGATTGGACCTTACGCTTTCAGCCGATTGACTGGGCGCTTAAAGAAACTGAATTGAATTCAGGAAATATCGATATGATATGGAATGGTTACGGTGTAACACCAGAGCGTGAAGCAAAAGTTTTAATGTCCGACACTTATATACCAAGTAGCCAGATTATTATTTCAAAAAAAGGGAGTGGGATTAATGAACTTGAAGATTTGAAAGGGAAAAAAATAGCTACACAATCTGGTTCCACAGCGCTTGATTTTATGCAAGCTTGGCCCAATCAATTATATGACCAGTTAAACGGTGAATCTGTTCTTTATCCTGATTACAATCAAGTGTTTGCTGATTTAGCAGCAGATCGTGTAGATGCTATATATACGGGTGGGGTCTATGGGACATATACGCTTAATCAACGTTCAGATACTGATGACTATCAATATTTTGTGGATCCTACTTCAGAAGAACCAATGGCAGTAGGACTTCGTAAAACAGATACAGAATTAAAAGAAGCAATTGATCAGGGACTCCAACAATTACGTGATACTGGTCAATATGATGAAATTTATGAAAAGTGGTTTGGTGCACCAATTGAAGATGGTTCACAAGAATCACAATCAAGTGTAATGTCTGAAATATTGAATCTATTGCCTGCATTATTGGATGGCTTAAAAATGACATTATTAATTTTTATGATTGTATTATTAGTCAGTATCCCTTTGGGCTTCTTAGTGGGAATTTTCCGCGTCTTTGGTCCTAAATGGCTCCAACGAATTATTGAAGTATACATTTTTATTATGCGAGGATCACCTTTAATGCTACAATTGATGTTATTTTTCTTTGGATTACCTTTTGTGGGAATTCATTTAGAACGTTTACCTGCAGCTTTACTTGCATTTATCATTAATTATGTTGCTTATTTAGCGGAAATATTTCGTGGAGGAATGAGTGCTGTTCCTGACGGTCAATATGAGAGTATTGAGGTGCTTGGCATCGGTAATGTTCGAGGATTTAGACGAATTATTTTGCCTCAAGTCTTTAAGATTGTGATGCCATCTATCGGTAATGAAGTGATCGCTTTAATTAAAGATACTTCTTTGGTTTATGTCATCGGATTAGGAGAGATGTTGCGTGCAAGCTCCATTGCAGCTAATAGAGAGGCTAGTTTGGTCCCTTATGTCTTGGCAGGAGTAATTTATTTGATTATTACTGGAATATTGACGTATTTATTGAAAAAAGTAGAATTCAAATTAGAATGGTAGGAGGGATTAGATGTCACTAACAGTAGAAAAATTGCATAAAAAATATAAAGAAAATCAAGTTATTCAAAATTTTGATTTTCAAATTAGCCCTGGTGAAATTGTCATTTTATTAGGTAGTTCAGGAACTGGGAAGACAACATTTATGCGTTTGATTAATAATCTTGAGCGTGCTGATCGTGGTACTATTCAAATCGATGGGCATTATCTTTGTAAAGATAATGGTAAAAAAGCAGTTTACGAAAATAGGCACCAACAACGAATTTATCAAAATAGCTTAGGGATGGTCTTCCAAGATTATCAGCTATTTCCAAATTTTACTGTGTTGGAAAATTTATTGGAAGCCTCATTAGCACAAAAATTGGATTCAAAAGAAAATTTAACTGAAAGAGCGATGACTTTATTATCAGAAATGGAAATTAAAGAAAAAGCCACAGTTTATCCTTCCACATTATCAGGGGGGCAAAAACAACGGGTAGCTATTGCACGGGCTTTGATGTTAGAACCATCTGTCTTATGTTTTGATGAACCGACATCCGCTTTAGATGTTGATTCAGCGAATCGTGTGGGATCGTTAATCCGCCAATTGTCTGAAGATGGGAAAGCCATTCTTATCGTCACACATGATCGATCGTTTGGACAGGAATATGGTACACGTATTATTTCATCTGAATCATTTATTAATCAAGCATAGAAAGGGTATATCAATGAATATAAATACAATTGACTATCAGGCATATGTCGACGAAATGATAGATAAATTACAATCATTAGTCCAAATACCATCTGTACTTGACCCAACAACGATAACAGAGAAAACACCTTATGGTCAATCAATTGCAGATGCGTTAGCACTTGTATCACAATGGGCGGTGGAGGATTGTTTCCAGATAAGGAACTATCAAGGACATGCTATCAAAATTGAATCAGAATATAAGAATCAATCAAACCAACGCATTGATTTAATTGCACACTTAGATGTTGTTGGAAAAGGATCGAATTGGACATATCCGGCATTTGAAGGACTAATTGAAGAAAATACAATGTATGGTCGAGGCACTGTTGATATGAAACGAGCAGTTATTGTGTTGTATTTTGTATTACGAGTCATTCAAGACTATCAAATTCCGTTGAAACATCGCTTATGTTTAATACTTGGAACGGATGAAGAAACTAATATGGAGGATCTTCCTTATTATTTAGAAGAAGAAGGCGCACCAGACTTTGCTGTTACACCAGATGGATCTTTTCCTTTAGGAATCGGTGAAAAAGGTGCAACAACTTGGCTTATGCAAGGGGAATTAGATGATGCGTCGGTCATCCAACAAATGATTGGTGGCGAAGGTGCAAATAGTGTTCCTTCACAATGCAAAGTGATTGTTCCAATAATTGATTATGCAATCATTCAACGCTATCGAGATGAAAAAAACTGGAATATTGAGATGGCACCGCTGAATGAAGGACTTCAAATAACAGTTAAAGGCAAATCAACGCATGCTTCAACCCCTGAACTAGGAGAGAATGCTATTGTTCGTGCTTTAACACTTGTCAGTGATATTTATAACGATCCTTTCGCTCAAAATATGGCGGCCTTCTTTTCTGACTATTATGGTAAAGGATTAAATATTGAGAGTGAAAGTTCTGAAATGGGACCTTTGACTTCGAATCTGGGAACCATTTTGATTCACGATGGTCAAGTACAGTTGGAATTGGATTGTCGTTTCCCACAAACAATAACGAGTGATGAAATTACCACTCAATTGCAAGAAAAATTAGGAAAGAATTTTCAAATATCACGTTTATTTGATACACCAGCCATTCTTTATGATGTAAATGCACCGGCAGTCCAAATGATTCAAGAAAAATTTAAAGAAAAATATCCATCCCATTCGCAGACTCCTGAATTAAAAGGTGGAGTTACTTATAGTAAGGTGGTTCCTAATTGTGTTGCATTTGGAATGGCATTTGAGAATGAACCAATGTTGGCTCATCAAGCAGATGAATCAGTGGATTTAAGTAATCTGGCTGATTTACTAGCATTCTATACTGAGACACTTGTAACCGTGGCTAATTTACCATTATTGTAATTTTATTAAGTCAAAGAGATATTTGAACAAAAATTCTATTATTAAATTACTCTCAGAATATTTGACTTTAAGCCCAGAATATAATAAGGTTAAGTTTACATATCAACGAAACGATAAGAGCCTCATAGTGTGCTTACTATGAGGCTATAAAAGTGCTTATTCATTTTTATGGCACTTGAGAAAGGAAGTTGAAAAGTGAATAAACGAACCGAATGGAATAATGTGCTTCGTTTTGGAGCGGTCGTTTTAGGTTCTATCGTCTCACTTGTTGGAATATATATTTCTTTTTTACTTAAATTCGGTGGAAATATTCCTTCTCGGAATTTTTATGCATTTGAAGAAAGTTTTGGGTGGATAATTATCGGTTATATTGTTATTCACTTATTATTTGGGACATATATATTTTATAATAAAAACTTAACAGACTTATTATATAATACCGTTCTTGGTCAACTGATGTTAAGTGTTTATATGATGGCTCTCACTTATGCGGGTAACTGGTTAAGTTTTCCGCGTTCAGTGATATTGCTGAATTTTTTTGTTGGGGTTCTTTTATTATTTGTGTTAAATGCCAGTGTATTTTGGCTTTATCAACGTACTAAAGGTACAAAGAAAGTCATGGTCGTAGGAGAAAATGAGCCAGCATTAGAAGCTGTGCGAAATTTCCAGTCGATGAAAAATCGACGTCACGAAGTAACACATGTTGTATTGGCAAATTATTATTATAATATCCGATCGCTGAGTGACGAAGTCGATATTGTTTATTTAACGGGACATATCGAAGAGCCTGAGCGTTTGCGTATTTACAAATACTTAATGAGTCATCATAAGAAACTATTTTTAAGTACAAATTTTGAGAACTTGATGATGGTTAATCCAAACATCATGAACTTTGAAGATGAAAGTATTATCGAAGTGTCAAGTTTTGGTATTCCTGATGAAGAAGCTTTTGTGAAAAGATTTATCGATATTGTTGTTTCACTCATATTAATCATTATTACCGCTCCAATCATGTTAATAACAGCCATTGCTATTCGGATGGATTCTCCTGGACCGGCATTATATAAACAAGAACGAATTACCTTTGGAAATGAACCTTTTAATATTCTAAAGTTTCGATCGATGTCACAAACCGCTGAAGCAGAATCTGGACCCGTGTTAGCATCTTCAAATGATTCAAGAGTGACACGTGTAGGAAAGTTTATTCGAAGTACCCGTATTGATGAATTGCCTCAACTTTTCAATGTATTAAAAGGCGATATGTCTTTAGTCGGGCCACGACCAGAACGTCCATTTTTCGTTGAACAATTTCAAGAAGAAAATCCTTATTATCGCTTGAGACATCATGTTAGAGCAGGGATTACAGGCTATGCGCAAGTTTATGGTAAATATACGACAAATTTTAATAATAAATTAAATTTTGATTTACTTTACATCAAAAACTATTCATTGGCATTTGACTTTAAATTACTATTTCAAACAGTTAAAATACTCTTTGATAAGGTGTCTGCTCGAGGATTGGATGATGCACCCAACCGAGGTAATGATTGGAATAATTACAAAGATGACATTCAAATCTATGAATAATGATGAGATTCCTACTGTGATGACTTCGAAGAGGATGTCAAACAGTAGGTTTTTTTAATGGATGCACTAAAGGACTAAATGATTAGGATAAAGGAGGACACTCATGAAAATGATTGGACGAATGATAATGATGGGGATAAAGTTTTTGATTACCTTATTATTAGCTATTATAGTAGTGATTGTTCTTTTGAATTTATATGTCATTTTTCAAGCCACACCACGTGTAGAAAATATTGAGACGATTAGTCAAATGGATCCTCAAGCAGAAATTCCTGCTTTGGTTCTAGGTGCCGGTGTGATTAATAATGAAGAGCCTAGTACGATATTGCAATTACGTTTAGATGCAGCATATGATCTTTATCAAAAACAACCTAATCGTCAATTTATAATGAGTGGCGATCATCGTGAGGATAATTATAATGAGGTCGCAGTGATGAAAAAATATTTAATAGACCGGGGCATACCCTCTGAACAAATTTATTTGGACCATGCAGGCTATTCAACATATGAAAGTCTTTATCGGGCAAAAAATGTTTATCATCAGGATCAGTTAATTATCATCACTCAAGGTTATCATTTATCTCGTGCTTTGTTATTAGCTAATCATTTAAAGATTGACGCCATTGGTTTACCGGCGGAAGAATCATCGTCTACTCGTTTGAAACGGGAATTTAGAGAAATCTTTGCTCGTATCAAAGACTTAGCAGTGACTTTAGGCTATGATGCAGGTAGTGTTGAATTGAATTATCCGATTGATTTGGATCAGGATGGAGATCAAACAAATATTAAGTCAAAATTGTAGGGCTATTTCTTTCATAGTTATAACTGTGTAATTAAAAAATAGTAAATATTACTAACAAAGAGGTGTATTTCTTGGCTCAATTTATTGCAGTTTTCTTTGGAACACTTTTAGGTGGATTTGTTCAAGCAACAGCAGGTTTTGGTTTTGCCATTATGTTGATGTTATTTGTTCCCTATTTTTTAGGTATTGTAGACTCAGGAACATTATCAATTATGATTGCTTTTCCTTTGAATGTTTTGGTATTTATTCAATATCGACAGCATGTTAATTTTAGAAAAGTTTGGTTACCGATTCTTTCTTATGTGTTGACGTCCATTACTGTGATTAACTTATTGGGATCAATCGATTTGGTTGTTTTGAAGCGTCTATTTGGTGTGTTTCTCATTATTCTAGGCTTGTATTATTTATTGCTTCAAGGACGAGTAAATATTAAATCAACCATTACTAATGCGATTGTTTGTGGCGTTATTTCAGGTATATCTGGTGGATTATTCAGTATTGGAGGGCCCTTGATGTCCCTTTATTATTTAGGAATATCTGACTCTCGTGAAGAGTATATGGGGAGTCTAAACTTTCAATTTACTTGCTCTTCACTAGCCAATAATTTGACCCGCTTTGCGACTGGTCTAATGCATGCGCAATTTATTCCTTTTTTATTATTTGGTTTCATTGGCATGTTTATTGGAAAACAAGCCGGAGGAAATGTTGCTGAGAAGTTACCAGCTAAAGTGATCAATAATTTAATTTATACGATGATTATCGTCTCTGGTATCAATGCATTAATTGGATAACACAAACTTATTATTGTTAACATTCAGCCGTTCTATTTATTTAGAGCGGCTTTTTATTTATCGTCTATTCAAAGCTATTAAGTTACTTTCACTGCTAATAAAGTAATATTTTGTTATTATGGACCCGATGAGAAACTTATAAAGGAGAAAAAAATGACAATCATAACTAATCTGAAAGAATTAATTGGAAATACCCCTCTTTATAAATTACCTAATGCAGATCCGAATTCATTAGCGGATATTTATGTGAAGTTAGAAATGTTTAATATTGGCGGATCTGTCAAGGATCGAATCGCTCTAAATATGATTGAAGCAGCAGAAGCAAGAGGTGAGTTAAAACCGGGTATGACGCTTATTGAAGCCACTTCAGGGAACACAGGAATTGGTATAGCGATGGTTGGTGCTTGGAAGGGATATCCGGTTATTATTGTGATGCCTGAAGATGCTTCAGAGGAACGTAAACAATTGGTTAGAGCGTATGGCGGAGAGGTTGTTGAGTCACCCGCATCAGAAGGAACAATTGGTGCTCGAAATAAATCTTTTGAGATGTTAGAAGAAAATAACTCTTATCTCTCATTAATTCAACATGATAACTTTGACAATCCAGCTGTCCATTATGAAACAACGGGACCTGAAATCGTAAAAGATTTAGGATTCGTACCTGATGCATTTGTTGCAGGTGTTGGGACATCTGGGACAATTTCCGGAGTAGGAAAATATTTAAAGGAACAAGATTCAGCTGTAAAAATAGTGCTCGTTGAATCTGAAAATTCTGCCGTTATTTCTGGTAAGAAAAAGCCTGGTAAAAATAAAATTGCAGGAATGGGAGCAGGATTTATTCCTAAAATTTTGAACCGAGATGTTTATGATGAGATTCTAATCATTTCAAATGAACAAGCTTATGAAAAAACACGTGAGTTAGCCAAAGAAGGCCTTTTATTAGGTGCTTCATCAGGAGCAAATATCCAAGCAGCACTTCAAGTGGCGAACGATTTAGGACCAGGAAAAACAGTCGTAACCACAGCGGCCGATAATGGGGAACGTTATTTATCAACAGATTTATATCAATAAAACAAAATTATTAGCATTACTAATAAACAAATAAAAAAGATTCATAGCATTTTATGAGAAAATATTAATTAAATGAAAAAATTCTCTTGACATACTCATTGAAATCACTTATATTGTGATTAACGAAAAAATAACACAAAGGAGAATGCCCTATGGCGACAAGTTTGTTACAACTAAATGCATATTTTTACAGCTACTTTAGATAGCGTTTGTATCTTCGGATTAGATACAAACGTCAGCGTTTTGTATCTATGAGGAGCTGTAAATTATGATGCCCACATAGATCATCGATAGATATCTAGTGTGGCATACACAAACTTGTCTATTCTTTGTGGAATAGTAACCTGTTTAAATCCCTACTAGATGATTATCGTCTGGTAGGGATTTTTTCGTTAAAAAATTGAAGGAGGAATTGTAATGTATCAGTATTTGAAAAAATTAGTCATAAAAGGAATCGTAACTGCATTCGCAACATCAACTATGATCAATCTAATCAATCCATTAACTAGTATTAATGCTCAAGAACCTATCGAGATTGGGGTCTTGCAATATGTGGAACATGAATCATTGAATCAAAATTATCAAGGTTTCCTTAATGGATTAAAAGAGGCTGGCTATGTGGAAGGTGAGAATTTGCAGATAAACTTCCTGAATGCCTCTGGGGACACAGCAAATCTTCAAACGATGAGTGAGAATGTAGTGAATGGTAGTGATTATATCTTCGCTATCGCAACACCAGCAGCACAAGCTATTGCTAATGTTGAAAAAGAAAAACCTATTTTTATTTCATCTGTTTCTGATCCTGTTTCTGCAGGTTTAGTAAAATCCACTGAAAATCCTGAAACTAATGTCACCGGTAATTTAACAGGAACGATGGATGCAGGTCCCCTAAGAGAACAAGTTTCTTTGATTAAAGAAGTAGCACCGCAAGCGAAAAAAGTTGGGATTCTTTATAACTCTGGGGAAGCGAATGCTGTCAGTGAAGCCGAGATAGCTCGAGAAATACTAGAAGCAACAGATTATGAAGTTAGTGAAGCAACCATCACTTCAACTAATGATATCTCTCAAGTAATGGGAAATTTGGTTAATGAAGTGGAGGTGGTATTCATTGTGACAGATAATACGATTGCTAGTGCCATGTCTTTAGTAGGAGACTTAGCAACAGATGCTAATATTCCACTTGTTGGAGGTTCGAAAGATATGGTATTGGAAAATGGTTTAATTACCTATGGTCTAGATTATTATAAATTAGGAGAACAAACGGCAGAAATGCTTGTACGCATGATTGAAGAAGATTTACAAGTCGGTGAAATGGCTTTAGAGAAGCCGCGTGATTTAGAGTTAGTTATAAATGAAAAAAATGCTGAAAAATTAGGAATTGACCCTGATTCAATTCAAGACCCATCAGCAAACTAAAAGGAGAGAAAAATTATGTTTAAGCGATGGATTATCAGATTTATAGTATTTGGGATATTGTTGTCTATTGTAGGAATTTCTCAAACAGTTTATGCTGAAGATGCCGTTATCAAGATTGGTATCCTTCAATATGTTGAACATAATGCTTTAGATGCTGCTAGAGAAGGATTCATTAATCGATTGCAAGCGTCAGAATATCGTGATCAAATTGAATTAGACATTCAAAATGCCTCAGGAAATCAAACGACTTTACAGTCCATCAGTGAAAAACTTTCGCGAGATAATGATATATTATATGCCATTGCAACGCCAGCGGCGATTTCATTAGCAAGTTTGGAACAAGAAAAGCCCATTTTTATTGCAGCAGTAACCGATCCAGTTTCTGCAGGGTTAGTGGAATCATTGGAAAAGCCAGGACGTAATGTTACTGGAACGAGTGATATGCAACCACTTGATGAGCAAGTTGATTTATTGATTCGTAATTTTCCCGAAGCGAAGACCGTTGGTTTAATTTATAACTCGAGTGAAGTAAATTCACAAATCCAAGCCACTGAAGCAGTGCGATTACTTGAAGAAAAAGGGATCGAAACAATCGAAACAACTGTAGTTTCTACAAATGATATAGCTCAAGCATTAAATTCATTGATACAGGATGTAGATGCTTTGTTTATGGTAACGGATAATACGATTGATAGTGCCATCACTTTAGTGGGGGATATTGCAAAGGAACATAAAGTACCAACAATTGGTTCATCTGATGCTGTCGTTCGCCAAAATGGGTTAGCAACGATTTCCAACTCTTACTATGATTCCGGTGTTCAAACAGCAGAGATGGTCATTCGAATGCTCGATGAAGGATTAGAGCCAGCAGATATGGCTATCGAACTTGGGAAAGAATTTGAAATTGTAGTAAATGAAGATTTTGCTAAGGCAATTGATATCGATCCATCCACTATTAAATAATAAGTTTAATCAATTATCCACAAAAAACACAAGAGCGAAACTTGAGAAAGAAGGAGTATAAATGTTAGAAGTCATAATGTCGAGCTTCACACAAGGAACAGTCTGGGCGGTGATGGCTATCGGAATTTACATTACATTTAGATTATTAAATATAACGGATATGTCAGCGGAAGGAGTGTTTCCATTAGGCGGAGCGATTGGGGCGATTTTGATTTCTAATGCAATTAATCCATGGCTAGCTACATTAGCGGCTTTCGTCGGAGGTGTCATAGCTGGGGCTGTAGCTGGTTGGATTCATACTAAACTTAAAATTCCGCCACTTATTACAGGGATTTTGATGCAAACAGGACTATATTCTATTAATCTACATGTTATGGATGGACGTCCTAATATTGCACTTTTAGGACAAGAAACTATTTATTCAAATTGGGAATCAACTTTTGGTATTTCTAAAAATATGAGTGTAACTTTGGTTGCTCTATTGATTCTATTGGTTATTATTACATTATTAGTTTTATTTCTGCATACTGAGATAGGGTTGGCATTGCGTTCGACAGGAGATAATCCTCGAATGAGTCAAGCAAATGGGATTAACACCAATGCAATGAAAACAATTGGATATATGCTAAGTAATGGTCTCATTGCTCTATCTGGAGCTATGGTTGCTCAAAAAGATGGATTTGCAGATATTAGTATGGGAATTGGGACCATTGTAATCGGTCTAGCTGCCATTGTTATTGTTGAAGTGATCCTGCCGAATCGTTCGATTGGGGTAAGACTCGTCACGATTGTTCTCGGTAGTTTCTTGTATCGATTAATTATTGATACGATTCTTAACCAACCATTTGTGGATATTCAACCGACTGATTTACGCTTGTTCTCGTCGATTCTATTAGGATTTGTTCTATTTTTACCTGAAATTCAAAAGGGTGTGACAGAATATAGTAGCCGTCAGTCAATAACTAGAGGAGGAAAGGCATAATGGAACAAACAAATCGTCCGATTCGTTTACAGCTGAAAGGAATCCATAAATATTTCGAGCGAGGAACAGTCAATGAAAATCATGTATTAAAAGGTATTGATTTGACGCTTTATGATGGAGACTTTGTCACTGTTATTGGTGGGAATGGAGCTGGTAAATCTACTCTAATGAATACTATTTCAGGGGCTTTGCTTCCTGATTCCGGTATGATAGAAATCGATCATCAAGAAGTAACAAAACTACCTACAAACAAACGGGCCAAATTGGTTTCTTATGTTTTTCAAGATACGCGCATGGGGACGGCGTCGCGTTTGACGATTGAAGAAAATATGGCATTAGCGAATCGTCGAGGACTTTCACGGAGCTTAAGAAAAGGTGTTAATGACAAGGACCGTGATGCTATGCGTTATGAATTGAAGAAATTAGAGCTAGGCTTAGAGGATCGTCTCGGTGCAGAAGTGCAATTTTTATCAGGAGGACAAAGACAAGCTTTAACATTGTTAATGGCTACCTTGCGTAAGCCACAATTATTATTATTGGATGAACATACAGCTGCGCTCGATCCAAAAACGAGTGAAATGGTTCTCGGCTTAACGGCCAAAATAATTGAAGAACAAGCGCTAACCTCTTTGATGATTACCCATAATATGCAAGACGCATTGGAATTAGGAAATCGATTAATTATGCTCCACCAAGGACGTATTGTCGTGGATGTCTCTGGTGAAGAAAAAGAACAGTTAACCGTTGATAAATTAGTTAATTTATTCAAGCAAGTTTCCGGAGAATCTGTAACAAATGATGCGATGCTATTATACTAATTAAATTATCCGATACTGCTGTTGAATAGACAGCGGTACCGGATTTATTTATTTAATAACCGTAAAATCCGTCTAAAGTAGGTATAGTTCAATGTGATAAGATGTGATAATAGGTGTAGTAGAAAATATTTGTTATAATAATACCGAGAAAATAACAGAAAAGAGGAAATCAAATGTATTATGCTTATGATGGCACCTACATATTAATACTCATTGCGATGGGTATTTCAATGATTGCACAACATTGGGTTCGCTCAACATTTAATAAATATAGTGAATGGCAAAGCCAACGAAAGATTACTGGTAAGCAAGCGGCCGAAATAATCTTAGAAGCTAACAATATTCATGATGTTCGTGTGGAGCATATCGCTGGCTTCTTAACAGATCATTATGATCCAACAAATAAAGTTTTGCGCTTGTCAGACGCAACATATGATCGAACATCGCTTTCAGCAGTTGCAGTCGCAGCACATGAGTGTGGTCATGCGTTACAGGATGCAGCGGATTATCATTTTATGCGTTTAAGAGCAGGGCTTGTACCAGTCGTCAATTTTACTTCGCGACTCTCGATGCCATTGATCTTGCTAGGATTGATATTAGGTTATACGGGATTGATTAATATGGGAATTCTTGCCTTTGCAATGGTCCTTGTTTTTCAATTAGTTACTTTGCCAGTAGAGTTTAATGCGAGTAATCGAGCACTCCAAATTTTAGATGGAACAATCTTAACTGCGGAGGAAATTTCCCCAGCTAAGAAGGTTTTACGAGCAGCGGCATTTACTTATGTAGCAGCGGCGCTAGGAAGTGCCTTACAATTACTACGTTTCATTTTGATATCACGTCGTCGTGATTAAGTTTGTGATTAGAAAGGAATTAAACTGTGAAGTGGTTAGATCGTTTAAAAAATAAAAAAGTGAATCGGGAATATGCTGATGACCTGCTTTCTCAAACAGAAAAGAATATCGAACAGATGGAACCTGTGAATATCATCGTAGCAGGAAAAACAGGCTCCGGAAAAAGTACTTTAATTAATGCACTTTTTCGTGAAAAAATAGCTGAAACAGGTGTTGGAAAACCGATAACACAGTCAATTGAACGGATTAGCAAATCGGGGATGCCTTTGACATTATATGATACAAAAGGCTTAGAACTAACCCCAGAGGCGCAGGTAGAAGTACTTCAAAGTTTAAATAATTTGATTAAGGAACAGAAGAAAAAAGGTGACAGAGAACAGATAGATCTCGCTTATTATTGTATTAATAGTAATATGTCACGAATCGAACCTTTTGAAATTGAATTGATTCAAGCACTGGCTGAGCATATACCTGTTATTATTGTATTAACACAGTATTTAGGCCAAGAAGATAATGAATTTGTTGAATATTTAGAAGAACAACAGTTGCCGGTGCAAGGAATAGTACCCGTATTAGCAAAACCTTATTTAATTCAAGATCAACACTATATACCGAGCCATGGGTTACAGGAATTAGTTGACTTAACTCTAGCAACGATTCCAAATTCGGTTCAACGGGCTTTTATTAATGCCCAACAGATAGATCTTGATCGCAAAGTCAAAGATGCTAGAAGTTGGGCGCAAAAATATATTAAAGGTGCCTTTGGGGTTGGTTTTACACCTATTCCAGTTGCAGATTCTGCCGTTCTCATACCGATGCAAATCGGCATGCTGGCTCATATCACCTCTATTTTTGGTTTGTCACTTAATAAATCTCAAATTTTGAGTATCATTGCAGGTATTGGAGGTACAGGTGGAGCTACAGCGGCTGGAAAATATGTTGTTGGTCAAATTTTTAAATTTATTCCAGGGTTAGGAACGGTAGCAGGCGGGATTATTAGTGGTTCTACGGCCAGTGTTTTGACAATGACGCTTGCGTATAGTTATATTGAAGTGTTAAAAGTTATCACGCAAGCTGAAATTCAAGGACGTGACCTGCCGCTCGTCGAAATTCAAAAAGCAATGAATCTAAATTTTAAAGATCAATTAACGTATTTTTCTGATTTATTACCGGACTCAGCAAAACGAAATATTATTGAAGAGTGGAAAAATCAATTTTTTAAGAAAAAATAGCAATACAGTCATTGATGAAATGTCATCAGTGACTTTTTTGTTTTAAAATATATAATTTTTCGAAAAATAATTGGAATAAAGACGCGGTAATCACATATTTATAATAATATTGATTAAGAGATTTATTTCACAAACAAATGTGTAAGCGTTATAATGAAATTATCGAAATATCGAATAATTTAAGCACAGTGTTAAGAAAATGTTTTGTGAAAGAAAGGGAATGAATATGAATTTAGTAGCTATTGTTGGAACCAATAATATCAATTCAACAAATCGCAAATTATTGCAGTTTATGCAAAAACATTTCTCGGATAAAGCAACGATTGAAATTTTAGAAATTAGCGATTTTCCTGCGTTTAATGAACCAGAAAATCGAAAACTTCCAGAAATAATGGAGTCCTTCTCAGATAAAATTAAAAAAAGTGATGGGGTAATCATTAGTACACCTGAATATGATCATACAATCACTGCTGCATTAAAGAGTGTATTGGAATGGATTTCTTATACTACGCAAGTATTAATGAATAAACCGGTAATGATTACGGGAGCGTCTTTGGGAGCGCTAGGGTCTTCTCGTGCACAAGTTCATTTACGCCAAATATTAAATTCACCTGAATTAAAGGCAAGGGTCTTACCGGGGACAGAATTTTTATTGGGCTATTCGGGACAAGCCTTTGATGATACAGGGGATTTATTAAATAAAGAAAAAGTTCAAGAACTAGAACACGTTTTTGAAGAGTTTTTACTCTTTACACAAATAACAGCACAAATAATGGAACAAGTACCTAACAGAATCTCAAATTATAAAAAGTTTGCTTGGGAATTAAATAAAGGAGACCAATAAGATGAAAATAGCAGCAATCGTCGGAACTAATGCAAAAAAATCATATAATCGTGACCTATTAAAATTCATGAAAAAACATTTCGAAGATTTAGTGTCGATTGATATATTGGAAATTAATGAGGTTCCAATGTTTAATGAAAATAGTGATCAATCTGATCATTATGCAGTACAGCAACTCTATCAAGCAATTGAGATGGCAGATGGTGTAATTATATCTACACCTGAACACAATCATTCAATTCCTTCATCTTTAAAAAGTACATTAGAATGGTTGTCCTTTAATTTACATCCATTTGATAATAAACCCGTAATGATCGTGGGGGCATCCTATGATGTTCAAGGATCATCGCGAGCACAATTGCACTTAAGACAAGTATTGGATGCGCCAGGAATGAATGCTCTGGTTATGCCTGGCGGTGAATTTTTATTAGGAACGGCACACCAGGCTTTTGACGAAATTGGGAATCTCAAAGACTCAGAAACAGTTGCTTTCTTAGAGTCATGCTTAAAGAAATTTATTCGCTTTGCAGAAGTAGCATCTTTACTGTCTGTCCCAGAAGAGGTTAATTTCACTCCAGGTGTATATGAAGTTTCTGCACCAGGACATAATGGTGAGCTGCCAATGATCGTGACAATATCGGAACAAAGAATTGAAGAGATTAAAATAGATTCCTCTGGTGAGACAGAAGGGATTGCTACAGTTGTTTTTGAACGAATCCCCAATGAAATTATAGAAGGACAAACACTCAATGTAGACGTTATTTCTGGAGCTTCTGTGACCACCAATGGAATTGTTGATGGTGTCAGTGAAGCAATCAAATTATCAGGTGCTGACCCAGAAATTTTAAAAAAGCGGCCTAAAGTTAGTCAAATGAATAAGCTACAAGACTTAGAATATAAAACAGATGTTGTTGTGATTGGTGCGGGAGGAGCTGGCTTAGCCGCGGCTGCCACGGTATTACAAGAAGGGAAACAAGTCATTGTTGCTGAAAAGTTCCCATCGATTGGAGGGAATACGGTTCGTACTGGAGGACCAATGAATGCAGCACATCCAACTTGGCAAAATCAATTTGAAGCTTTGAGTGGTGAGGATTTATCTCTGGAAGCGATACAAAAGATTGAACCAAATGATATTGACCGTGAATATCGTGAGGATCTAATATCTCTACAAGAACAAATTCAATTGTATTTTGATAAAGATAGTAAATATTTATTTGACTCCGTCTTATTTCACCGGTTACAAACTTATTTAGGTGGATGCCGGACTGATTTAAAGGGAAATTATATTTATGGTGACTACGAATTAGTCAAAACATTAACAGATGGTGCATTGCCTGCAATTGAATGGTTGCAAGAAATTGGTGTGGAATTTGATATGAATCATGTCGAGATGCCAGTTGGAGCGATGTGGCGTCGTGGTCATAAGCCAATTGCAAATGAAGGATATGCTTATATTAAAGCATTAGAAAATTTTGTTAATGACCATGATGGTCAAATTATAACGGATCTGTGTGTTAAAGAAATTTTAATGGATAATGGCAAAGCAACAGGAATCATTGGGGTAAAAGAAAATTCGAATCAACGGGTTATCATTTATGCAGATGCGGTTATTTTGACTACAGGAGGATTTGGTTCAAATACTAAAATGCTTCAAGAATATAATACGTATTGGCCATCCATTAATGATGATATAAAAACTTCTAATTCACCAGCAATTACCGGCGACGGTATCAATTTAGGTAAAGCTGTAGGGGCTGATTTGGTCGGTATGGGGTTCTCTCAAATGTTACCAACTTGTGATCCTGAGACAGGTGCATTATTTACCGGTTTACAGGTACCACCTGCAAATTTTATGATGGTTACACCAGAAGGACAACGCTTTGTTAATGAATATGGTACACGAGATGAAATTTCTAAAGCAGCATTAGAAAATGGTGGATTATTTTATCTGATTGCTGATCAACCGATTAGTGAAACAGCTTATAATACAAACTCAGAAAAGATTGAAAAAGAAGTACAAGAAGGTGTTCTTTATCGTGCAGATTCGCTTGAGGAATTAGCGCAACAATTAGGAATGGATGCCACAGTTTTAATACAACAGGTTACTTTATATAATCAATATGTAGATGTAGGGTATGATTCAGATTATGGAAAAAATGTGTTTGATTTAAAAATAGAAAAAGCACCATTTTATGCTACTCCTCGTCAGCCAGCAGTTCATCATACTATGGGCGGATTGAAAATTAATTCAAAAGCACAAGTGATCGATGAGACAGGAGTACCGATACACGGCTTGTATGCTGCTGGTGAAGTTGCAGGAGGGATTCATGCCGGAAATCGTTTGGGGGGAAATTCTTTAACAGATATTTTTACTTTTGGACGAATTGCGGGAAAAAGTGCTGTCGACAAAGAGAATTAAAAATACAATGATAGACTTTATGAACAGACATTCTATTAGGAATGTCTGTTTTTATAATTATTATTAGCTTGACAACAAAAGAATAATCCATTATCATCTCAAATAGTAACTGTTACTATTTTAAAGGAGGACACAATGAAAAAAATCAGTTTGTTATTTGTCACATTGATGCTTATGTTTAGCGGGATGAGTTCACCCACGAACGTGAATGCTGCCGAACCATTGAAAGTAAAAACGACTTTCTATCCCGTTTACTTTTTAGCTAAAACAATTGCAGGTGATGCTGCAGACGTATCGATGCTATTAGATGGTGGAGAAGATGCGCATTCATATGAAATGAGTGCTAAAGATTCCGGAGAGGTTCAAGAGTCAGATTTATTTATTTACCAAGATGATGAAATGGAATTTTTTGTCCAAGATTTATTGAAATTAATTGATACAGAACAGACAAAAGTATTAGAATCAACAGAGGGAATCGATTTATTAGCAGGCGATGGCCATGCTCATGATCATGAAGATGAAGAACATAATCACGGCCATGATCATGAAGAAGGACATGACCATTCTCACGAATATGATCCTCATACTTGGTTAGATCCAAAGGTTTATGCCCAACAAGCAGAGAATATTCGTGATGCTTTGATTGAAGCAGACCCTGAAAATGAAACAATATATACAGAGAATGCGACAGTATTGATCGATGAATTAAATAAATTAGATGCAGAATACAAAACAGAATTAAAAGATTTAAATAATCGCACGATTGTAGTACAACATGCTGCATTTGGATATTTAGCAAATGCTTACGACTTGGAACAAGTAGCGATTGCGGGATTATCTACAACACAAGAACCAGGTGCAGATGCATTGGCAAAAATGCAAGACTTTGTTAAAGAAAATGATATTAAAGTAATCTATGTTGATGCGTTAAGCGACAATGCAATTGCTCAAACCGTTGCGCAAGCAAATGATGCTGAGTTGTTAACACTAAGCACATTAGAAGTGATGCCTAAAGATGCGTTAGAAAACGGGGAAGATTATTTTTCAGTTATGCGCACTAATTTAGAACAATTAAAACAGAATCAATAATGATTACTATATTCCAGAATATCTGCTACAATAAATAAGCTTATAAGACAGGAGGGGAAATATTGAATTTAATAAATGTACGGGACTTATCTTTTTTTTATGATAATGAACGGGTGTTAAATAATGTTCATTTCGAATTGAAACCAGGAGAATTCGTTATATTAACAGGAGAAAATGGGGCAGCCAAGTCAACATTTTTAAAAAATATTCTTGGTCTCCTGAAACCTGCCACTGGGACAATTGAAATAAGTAAGACCAATGCGAATGGAGCCCCTTTATCAATTGGTTATGTTCCCCAAAATATCACCGCCTTTAATGCTGGTTTTCCCAGTACTGTCAAACGATTTGTAGAGTCTGGCAGATATCCCAAAGGTCGCTGGTTCAGTAAATTAGATGAAAGAGACGCGGAGCATGTTGAGCGGGCATTGCGGTCTGTGAATATGCTCCAACATCAAGATAAATTAATTGGTGAATTATCTGGAGGACAAAAGCAACGAGTAAGTCTTGCGAGAGTCTTTGCAATGGATCCGGATGTTTTTATACTAGATGAGCCAACGACGGGAATGGATATAGAATCACGGCAATCATTTTATCGTCTTCTCAGACATAGTTGCAAACAACATGGCAAGTCTATCCTGATGGTGACTCATGTCGATCAAGAAATTGAAGGATATTATGATAGAGAAGTTCGATTAGTGAGAGAGGAGGGGGTTCCATGGAGATGCTTCAGTATGACTTCATCCAACGCTCATTCATAGCAGGGATCGCAATGGCCTTGATTACACCGATTCTAGGACTGTTATTAATATTAAGAAGACAGTCGTTATTATCTGATACGCTGTCACATATATCATTAACAGGCGTTGCTTTAGGCATTTTATTACAATGGAATCCTACCATTACGACACTTATTGTGGTAATTATCGCATCTTTGATGATCGAATATTTGCGAGTTTCATTTGAGAATTTTTCTGAATTATCTGTGGCGATAATGATGTCTGGTGGGATGGCCTTAGCTCTAATCTTAATTAGTTTTAGCTCTAATCAAGCGAATTTTCGGCTGGACCAATATTTATTTGGTTCAATCATTTTGATTTCTTCAGAAGAGGTTAAATTACTTTGGGTATTAGCTATATTGATCCTAATTCTTTATTCAGTCTTTAAGCGTCCTTTATATGTGTTAAGCTTTGATGAAGCGACAGCACTTACCGTTGGGCTACCGGTGCGATTAATGTCAATTGTTTTTTCAGTTATTACTGGTGTCGCCATAAGTATTATGATGCCCATTGTTGGAGCATTATTAATTTCTGCGCTGATTGTTATCCCATCTGCAACGGCGATAAAATTATCGCGGAGTTTTTCTCAGGCGATATTGATTGGCATTATTATAAATTTAATCGGTATCTTTACAGGGATAACGAGTTCATATTATTTTGATACACCTCCGGGTGCTGCAATAACAATGAGCTTTATTATTATTTTTATAATTGTTTCGATTATTAAACCAATAAATATTTGGCTGAAAAAGAAAAAATCAACATAATCTTTAAAAACGTCATCCACAGTTTAAATTGTGGATGACGTTTTTTAGTTTGATATAACAAAATTTTATTCATCTAATAGAAACTTTTCCATTGGTAACTGATTTGCTAGCCAGCGTTCGACCTCATGGACCCATTGATGGGCTTGCCAATGGATTTGTTTTACTCGGTTCGCACTCGCATAATTTCCAGCGGATAAGCCGTGAACACCAGATTCATACACATGCATTTCAAAAGGAATTTTTTCATGAGCCAGACCCATAGCGAAGGCGACACTATCTTGGGCATCGACTAATGTATCGTCACTGGTTGTCCAAATGAAACTAGGAGGAGTTTTAGAATCCACGGCATATATAGGTGATAGGTCTTTGAGCTCATCATCCGAAACAGTAGCTGTGCCTAAGGTAACAGTTAATAGATTGTTTGTGAGCTTAATTTTTTCTTCATCCCCACTACGGTAAGCTTCTTTCATTGCATGTTCAATATCAAGGAGTCCATAAGCACTAATGAGAAACGCTGGTTTTAGCGCATCCCCCTTTAATTGTGTTGCTTGTTGGATGATAGGTTTATGCCAGTGCGTCGCATACATACATACATTATGAGCACCTGCTGAAAAGCCGCATAATCCAACACTTTGAGTATCGACATTCCATTCATTGGAATAACTATGGATTAACTCTATAGACTGTGCAATTTCAATCATGGGCGCAGGAAATAATTTATTTGTATCGGGTTCTAATGGACGGTCTAAGTTAACTTTCTTTCGATCTTCAAAATATGTTGAATATCTTAGTACCGCAGCATGATATCCCATCGCATTAAAAGTGTGAGCCATTGGTTCAGCTTCACGATCAGAGCAATATAAATAGCCGCCACCTGGACAAATTAAAACAAGTGGTCTTTCTTGTTTTTGTCCAATTTCTTCAGATGGTGTTAATAAATATGTCGTTAGGGTAACATCTTTGCGATCGGAATATAAATAATGTGTCTCAGTAATCATGCAATTCCTCCTTAAACTCTCTATAATGAGTGTATCAGAAACGAAATTCAATTGAAAATGTTTTCAAATAAGTCTTTAAAGAATTAGAGGATTGATTAAATGGAGTATATTTATTATGACGATGTAGTCAGTTGGTTACCACTTCGTGAGAAAACAACCTATAAAAATAAACTAGGCCATTGTCTATGCATAGGAGGCAATGAAAATAAAGGAGGCGCAATAATTATGGCAGCACTCAGTGCTGTGACGAGTGGCGCAGGACTAACAACGGTAGCGACTGCCCCAGAGAACCAAATACCATTGTTAGTACAAGTGCCAGAAGCGATGTATCTTGATTTTAATCAGTCAGAAGCTTTGATTTCAGTATTAGAAAAAAGTGATACGATTGTTATAGGCTCAGGTTTAGGTACTGATAAACGTGCTGAATACTTGATTGAATTAGTCTTAGATAGAACCAAACCACACCAGACAATAATCATGGATGCAGATGCTTTGACTATTTATGCTTTGCATCAAGAAGAATGGCGTCGGCTAACATTAGCTAAATTGGTGATGACCCCTCATGCTGGTGAATGGGAGCAAATAATGAAGAAACCAATGCATAAAATTAATCAAGATAGTGAATGGATTCATTTTGCTCAAATGCATCAAGCATGTATTGTGGCTAAGGGTGCACCTACTTCTGTGATTACTGAACAACAACGATATCAAAATACCTCTGGAAATCCAAGTCAAGCGGTGGGAGGTATGGGTGATACTTTAACGGGAATTATTGCCAGTTTTGTAGGACAATTTCCTAATGAAGGCTTTATTGAAGCAGTGTTATCAGCTGTATTTATTCACTCTTACACCGCTGATCGGTTAGCTGAGACTCGGTATGTTACTCTACCGACAGAAGTTTCTCGTCATTTTCCAACGATTATGCAAGAGATGGTAAATAAAAAGTAAGGGTTTATCTCTATATCATAGCTCCAAACAAAAAACATCGGTCTGCAATGTGTTGCAACCGATGTTTTATTTTGTTTTTATAAATTAATTTCTAGGAGTATTGGCGTATGATCTTGTCTTGGGCCAGAATCGACCATTTCAGATTTTTGTACACGATCTTTGATACGGTCACTAACGATAAAATAATCAATTCTCCAGCCAGAATTATTGATTTTACTTGTCTTAGCTAATTGACTCCACCATGTATATTGTCCTTCTATCGGTCCGTGTAGATAACGGAATGTATCTACAAAGCCACGCGCGAGTAAATTCGTAAAACCTTCCCGTTCTTCGATTGTAAAACCGGCGGACTGGCGATTATTATTAGGATTAGCTAGGTCAATTTCATGATGCGCTACGTTAAAATCTCCCATTGCGATCACGGGTTTATTTTGATCTAAACGTTCTAAATAATCGGCATATTTAATATCCCATTCTTGTCGAAGGGACAAGCGAACTAAATCCCTACCTGCATTAGGTGTGTATACTTGTGTTAAATAATAGTTTTCAAATTCTAGTGTCATCACACGTCCTTCAGCATCCATTGTATCAGGGGCATCAATTGTCACGCTATGAACTTCTGGATTAAGTGTTTCGCGAACTAGAAACATTGTCCCGGCATAACTCTTTCGTGCAGGCTCTTGCGAACTATTCCAATGAATTGTATAGTGAGGAACTCTTTCTTCTAATATGGAGAGATGCTTTTTTGTAGGCCCAGTACGAGATAATTTTGTCTCTTGTATCGCAATGACATCTGGATCATGATGATCAATGGTATCGAGAACTTTGCGAGAAAGCTCAGCTCGAGCAGAATCACTTGTCAATGCAGCATTTAATGAATCAATATTCCAAGAAATAATTTTCATGGGTGACCTCCTGTTTTCTAATATCATTAGTTTATCAAACACTGAAAATAATGTCTTGTATAGTATATTTTACCAGATTATTTTAATGAATATTATATAGGTTTTACTGAGGTCAAGATTGAATGTTATCATGATTTAAGTTAAAGTATAGAGAGCGTGAAACATTTGTTTCACAAAAGGAGGCCAGTAACATGACAATCGAAGAATTTATTCAAGCACTTCATGATAAACAAATAATTTTGAATGAAAAACAAATTGAACAATATAATGTATATTATCAATTGCTTATTGAATGGAATAAAAAAGTAAACTTAACTGCTATTACTGACCCGGAAGAAGTTTATTTAAAACACTTTTTCGACTCTATGATGCCTTTATGGGTTGATGAGGTGGATATGAATGAAAAAAGGCTCATTGATATCGGAGCAGGTGCTGGTTTCCCCAGTTTGCCAATGTTAATAGCGAAACCTACAATGCATGTAACAATTGTGGACTCACTCATGAAAAGAATTAAATTCTTAGAAGTATTGATTGAGGAATTACACTTAACTAATCAAGTGACACTTGTTCATGGTCGGGCCGAAGATGTGGGGCAAGATAAAGATTTTCGAGGTCGTTTTGATATAGCAACAGCTAGAGCAGTTGCGAACATGAATGTACTCTGTGAATATTGTATGCCATTTGTTAAAAAGGGAGGCTCTTTTGTTGCGTTAAAAGGAGCAAAAGCTCAAGATGAAGTAAAAAAAGCTCAAGGAGCGATACAAATATTGGGCGGTAAATTAGTAACGATTCACACAGAAGAGTTACCTAATAACGAAGGAGAAAGATCTGTTGTTGTCATTAATAAAACATTAGATACGCCAAATAAATACCCGCGTAAAGCTGGTAAACCAACGAAGCAGCCAATAAAGTAGAGTAGGAGGAGACCGCACAATGGGCAAAATAATTGCAGTCGGAAATCAAAAAGGTGGCGTAGGAAAAACAACGACAACCGTTAACTTAGGAGCAGCATTAGCTTATCTAGGAAAGAAAACTCTCATTGTTGATTCAGATTCTCAGGGAAATGCTACGAGTGGTCTTGGAACAGCGCGAGGGGATGTTGAAATAAGTTTATATGATGTGTTAATCAATGAAGAACCGATGAGTGACGCGATATTATCAACAACTAGAGAAAACTTAGATATCGTTCCTTCTAATATACAATTAGCTGCAGCTGAATTAGAACTGGTTAATATTCAACAACGTGAAACAAAATTAAAAGAAGCTCTAGCATCGATTAGGAATCAATATGATTATATTTTAATCGACTGTCCACCGAGCTTAGGTCAATTATCGATAAATGCTTTCACTGCCAGTGATACTATTTTGATCCCGGTGCAAGCAGAATACTATGCTCTAGAAGGCCTAACTCAACTACTCAATACTATCCGTCTAGTGCAACGTAATTTTAACCGTAATTTTCGTATCGAAGGAGTTCTTATCACAATGCTAGATGCTAGAACGAATTTAGGATTTGAAGTAGTCGAAGAAGTAAAAAAATACTTTCAAGAAAAGGTCTATGATACGATGATTCCAAGAAATATCCGTCTGTCTGAGGCGCCTTCCTATGGACTTTCAATTATTGATTATGATAAAAAATCACGTGGTGCTCAAAAATATATCGAATTGGCAAAGGAAGTGATTGCAAGTGGCGAAGAATAATCCTCCTAAAAAAAGAGGTGGCCTAGGAAGAGGAATGGAGGCACTTTTTTCAAATTATGAAGAGTCACCTAGTGAGAATGAAATTGTCGAAGAAATATCATTAGATGAAATACGACCGAATCCATATCAACCACGAAAACAATTTGATGAGACCGCACTCAAGGAATTGTCTGAATCGATTAAACAATCGGGTGTGTTTCAGCCAGTAATATTAAGACAATCCACCATTAAAGGTTATGAATTGATTGCTGGTGAGCGACGTGTTCGAGCAAGTCGTATGGCCGGTAAAACAACGATTCCAGCAATTGTTCGCCAATTAGAAGAAGAACAAATGATTGAAATTGCTGTCGTAGAAAATTTACAACGTGAAGATTTAAGTCCGCTTGAAGAAGCTGAGGCATATCAAATATTAATGGATAAACTCGATTTGACTCAAGCTGAAGTAGCTGAAAGAATTGGGAAAAGTCGTCCCTATATCGCTAACTACTTAAGGTTATTGCAATTGCCAGAAGAAATCAAAATGATGGTCAATCAAGAAAAATTATCAATGGGACAAGCCCGTACTATTCTTGGGTTGAAAGATAAAAAGCAACAGAAGCAATTGGCAGAACAAGTAGTAAAAGGTCAATTGACAGTGCGTCAATTAGAAGAAATGGTTCAACAAATGAATCAAGAAAGTGAACCAACTAAGAAAAAAGATGAAACCACGCGTCAACCTAAAAAACCACCTTATATTCTTCAAGTAGAAAATCAAATGGAAGAATATTTTGGTACAACGACAACGATTAATCAACGTGGTAAAAGAGGAAAGATTGAAATAGAATTTATGTCTGAATCTGATTTGATTCGTATTTTAGATTTATTAAATATTCAATTATAATCTTGGAGGATAATATGACGATTAAAGCATACGATAAATTTGATTTAGTTGAAATGAAAAAACCACATGCCTGTGGAGCAAATGAGTGGCAGATTATTCGGATGGGTATGGATATTCGGATTCAATGCCAACAATGTGACCATATTGTTACGATGACCCGGAGAGATTTCGAGAAAAAAATGAAAAAAATTATCAAACAACATCAAGATTAATTGGAAAAATAGAAAGAGAGTGAAGTATGTCCCTAACAGCAGGAATTGTTGGTTTACCTAATGTTGGTAAATCGACTTTATTTAATGCCATTACAAAAGCAGGAGTAGAAGCCGCAAACTATCCATTTGCTACCATTGATCCAAATGTAGGAGTGGTTGAAGTACCTGATGAAAGATTAGAAAAAATCACAGAGGTAGTAAAACCCCAAAAAGAGATCCCAACAACCTTTGAATTCACAGATATTGCTGGGATAGTTAAAGGAGCAAGTAAAGGAGAAGGTTTGGGGAATAAATTCCTCGCAAATATTCGCCAAGTAGATGCTATCTGTCATGTGGTTCGATGCTTTGATGATGATAATATCACACACGTGTCAGGGAAAGTTGCCCCCATCGAAGACATTGAGACGATTAATTTAGAATTAATTCTTGCTGATCTTGAAACGGTTGATAAACGATATGACCGCGTTCAGAGACAAGCTAGAACGAAAGAACCTGAAGCAGTTGCAGAATTAGAGGTTCTGGAAAAATTAAAAGAAGCACTTGAAGCAAATAAAATGGCTAATCAAGTAGAATTTACCAAAGAACAAGAACCATATGTTCGTGCATTGTTCTTATTAACTAAAAAAGATATGTTATATGTCGCTAATATTAGTGAAGATGATGTTATGGATCCGTCTGAAAATCCTTACCTAGCAGAGGTAGAAGCATTAGCGACGGAACAAGGAGCAGAAGTAGTACCAGTATGTGCCAGTCTTGAAGAAGAGATTGCTGTTCTCGATGATGATGAAAAACAAGCTTTTTTAGAAGATTTTGGTATTGAGGAATCTGGATTAGATAAATTGATCAAAAAATCTTATTCCTTACTAGGTTTAGGTACTTATTTCACTGCAGGTGAGAAAGAAGTACGTGCATGGACATTTAAAAAAGGAATGACCGCACCTCAAGCGGCAGGTATTATACATACAGATTTTGAACGCGGATTTATTCGAGCGGAAACGGTTCACTATGATGATTTAATGGCTGCTGGCAGTCTAGCAAAAGCCAAAGAAGCTGGAAAATATCGTTCTGAAGGTAAAGACTATATTGTTCAAGACGGCGATATTATGCTCTTTAGATTTAATGTCTAGAGGAGGAATAACATGACAGACCAACATAAACAACTAGAACCAGAATCGACTGAAAAGCTAGACCGTGAGACTAAGCAATCTCCAGATAAAGAAATTGTGATTCATACAAAATCATTATCAGATGAGGAAAGTATTTCTACTCAAGAGCAAGTAGAACAGATGGAGACTATTGAAGAGCGACTAGAAGAAGTTCAAGAATCGCAAGATTATATTGAAGAAAAAAGTCCCATAGCAGGAGTTTTACAGACAGATTTTAATCGCTTAACAGCAAAAAATCAACAATTCATGGTGACATTAGATCGTCGTTTAGTCGATGAATTAGATTATGAGGTACGACAACTAGTCTATGAAGAAATAGTCCAAACACTCTTGGACGGTCAAGACTCAGGTCAAACGGCACGCCATATTTATGGCACACCGACAGAAGTAGCTCAGAGCATCATTGACCAAGAATTGAATCCTCAAACTGAAGAACATACAATATCACCAGATTGGCAAATTTATGTGGATGGCGCACTTTTACTCGGTTCAATTTTCACCTTTTTAACAGGATTTTCGATGGCAAATTCTGATGTTGAAGGCGGACAATATTTTGGGATAGTGACTATGATTCTTAACTATCTAGCTGCAGGATTAGCGATGTTAATTACAGCGAAAAGTATGCCTGATCCTAACGCGCCCAAAGGTCAAAAAGGCTATCCAAAATACTTTTTAGCTTCAATTGGCTCAATGTTAGTATGGTTTTTAATAGTTAGTACATCAGGAGCACTGATTCCGCGAGGATTAAATCCTATCTTACCCCCAACAGCCTATATGATTATTGCGGTCATTACATTCATTGGGCGGATTTTATTTAAAAGACATTACGATGTTAAGGGTGGAATTTTCTAAATCATCTATTACATACAAAACTGCGTATTTCATTCGAGGTGAAATAGGTGGTTTTTGTATACCATTAAAAAAGATTTTGTGTCTTAGATAATATAAAGTTGTGATATCACTAGGAAAAAATTGTATCAAAGTATTTTCATAGTAGGATTAATGAGAAAATATTTATTTGAAAGTCATGACCTTTCGTGATACATTATTAAAAATACAAATTACGAGAACTTAGGAGGTCTTTGTTAATGTCATCATGGGAAACAAAATTTAGTCGCGAAGGATTAACATTTGATGATGTCTTATTAGTGCCAGCATCAAGTGAAGTATTGCCGAATGATGTTGATTTGTCAGTAGAATTAGCGCCGAATTTACGTTTAAATGTGCCAATTTTAAGTGCCAGTATGGACACAGTAACAGAATCTGATATGGCGATTGCGATGGCTCGTCAAGGCGGTTTGGGTGTCATTCATAAGAATATGTCAATACAAGCTCAAGCAGAAGAAGTTCGTCGTGTGAAGCGATCAGAAAATGGAGTTATCTTAGACCCATTTTACTTGACACCTGAAGATAAAGTTCAAGATGCGGAAGATTTAATGGCGCATTACCGTATTAGTGGTGTACCTATTGTAGAAAATAATGAGAATCTTAAACTGGTTGGAATTATCACGAATCGTGATTTGCGTTTTGTTCATGATTATGATCAACCCATCGAGAATGTGATGACAAAAGAGGACTTAGTAACAGCGCCTAAAGGAACTTCTGTGGAGCAAGCAGAACGTTTATTAGATGAACATCGTATCGAGAAATTACCTCTGATCGATGAAGATGGCAAATTAGCTGGTTTGATTACCATCAAAGATATTGAAAAAATTGAAGAATATCCTAATGCTGCTAAAGATCAACATGGCCGTTTACTTGCAGCGGCAGCAGTTGGTGTGACCAATGATACCTTCGAACGAGCGGAAGCATTAATACAGGCAGGTATTGATGCCTTGGTGATTGATACTGCTCATGGTCATTCTGCAGGGGTTATTCGTAAAATAAAAGAAGTCAGAGAGGCATATCCAGATACAACTATTATCGCCGGAAATGTCGCCACTGCAGAAGGTGCTCGCGCTCTATTTGAAGTAGGTGTGGATGTCGTAAAAGTTGGTATTGGACCAGGATCTATTTGTACCACACGAGTCGTAGCTGGAGTTGGAGTTCCTCAAATTACTGCTATTTATGAAGCAGCCTCTGCTGCACGTGAATATGGCAAAGCAATCATCGCTGATGGTGGAATTAAATATTCAGGAGACATTGTTAAAGCTTTAGCGGCGGGAGGACATGCTGCCATGTTAGGTTCAATGTTAGCAGGTACAGATGAATCTCCAGGAGACTTTGAAATTTATCAAGGACGACGCTATAAAACTTATCGCGGAATGGGAAGTTTAGCTGCAATGGAACAAGGATCTTCTGATCGTTACTTCCAGTCTAAATCTGAAGCAAACAAATTAGTTCCAGAAGGTATTGAAGGACGTGTGGCAGCGAAAGGGTCCGTTCAAGACATTGTCTTCCAAATGGTTGGAGGAATTCGAGCAGGAATGGGCTATGTTGGAGCGCCGAATCTAGAAGCTTTGCGTGAAGAAGCCCAGTTCACACGAATGACGGGTGCAGGATTGATTGAGTCTCATCCACATGATGTAAATATAACAAAAGAAGCCCCAAATTATTCAAGATAAACAAAAAATGACTGAATCTCCGGAGAATAAATCTTCGGAGATTTTTTGATGAAATATTCAATAAAAATTCCATTGAAAGAAAGATATATTCAGTGTATGCTAGAATGTATGTTACTATTTTGGAGTTTAAGAGAATAATCATTTTAAGGAAAGAACATTGAACATAGAAAGGTAAAATCATGCAAAGAAAATGGTATTTTAAATTAATAATTTTTATGTTTTTGATTCTGATGGTGTTACCTTTGCCACGCGTTTACGCACAAAGTAATCATTCTGAGCAAGATTCTATTTATCTTGTTACGGAGAGTCAAAATGGGATTATCATGGATAAATCTAATCAAGATACGATAACAGATGCCCATTCTTTATCAAAAGTTCTTTCTATTTATTTAATTTATGAAGCGATTGATCATGAGGATTTATTACTCGATGATTCTGTTGAGATTTCAGACGAAGCATTTCTTTTATCTCAAGACTATGATATTCCTAATGTACCATTGAGACAAGATGGCAATTATAAGGTTGCTGAATTATTAGAACCATTGGTAATAGGACAAGCAAATGGTGTAACACTTGCATTAGCAGAGGCAGTTGCAGGCAGTGAAGAGGCCTTTGTCAGTCGAATGAATCAACAATTAACTGATTGGGGATTCGAGGGAATGGAGCTTTATAATGCCACGGGACTGCCTACTGATTTTCAACCGAACTCAGGCCAGCCTACAAATGATGGACAAGTCAATCAATTATCTGCAGTAGTGCTCGCGACTTGTACGTATCATTTATTAAATCAATATCCAGAAATAACAGAGATGCTAAATCAAACGCAACAAACTTTTAGAGAGGATACTGACGATTCTTTTGACTATCAAAATGAACTTCTCAGTCAAGGTTATTTCCATTCAGCTAAAATCGATGGATTTTTTATGGATAATTCGAAAAATGAAGATGACACTTTAAGTGCAATCTTGACGCAAAGTCAAAGTGATATGCAGATGATTATTGTCTTGATGGATATTCCGGCTGAAAAATTTGAGCGTTTAGGTCTCCAATTAATCCAAGAGAATCGAGGTCTTTATAGACAAGAGCACATTGCTGAAGCAGGTGATTCAGTGACTCAGATTGATGCTGTTCCTCTATATGAGAATAATCAAGCTCAAGCTCCATTAAATTATAAATATGATTTCAATGTTGTCGTTCCTCGTGAAGATATTGCACCTCAATTATTATATCAATTGAAACCTAATTACCAGTACTTTACTGTACAAGATCAATTAATGACTCCTGTTAATAAAGGGACAGAAGTAGGGTGGGTTGAAGTTGCAACTCTGAATAAACAATCAAATGCGGCGGAGCTTCAAGACTCTCTGCCTTCGACTCCAGGTAATCAAGCCATTATACAAGTTTCAGAAGATATTAAAGCAATAAACAGTTCTCATACACTGCAAAGATTGCAAGATGATTTTAGTTCTGTTTGGCGAGAAATACGCTTCTTCTTCAGAGATTTGTTTAATTAATGAGTCGTCATTAATTAGACAGTATATAGTAAAATCAGCTTCCCTTAAGTATTTTATTTAAGGGAAGCTGATTTTTTTATTCATATGGATTTTATTAAAAGAGAGGTTATCTCTTATTCTAACTTTTTAATGTTTGGATCAGTGTAGGTAAAGTTAAACATCAATTCAATAAATGCGTCATAAATCTCAAGGGATATTTCGGTTTTAAAATTATCGTAGTCATTTACTATTACATTCCCTACACAACATGTACAGACATCTCCAATCATAGAGCCGCTTCCTGATTTATTTGGAACGAAAATAACAAGATAATCATGGTCAAGAGGTAAATCTTTTCGATGTCTAAAGGATTTGAACTGAATGACGAAACCTAAATCTGTCAATTGATTACAAAACTGGTCAAAATTAATGGGTTGAATCGTACTCATAAAATCACTCCAAAAAATTTAAATAAAAACACAACTCAATAGAGTCGTGTCCTGATAGGGGATTGACTCATCTGTCTCTTACGAGTTGGAATTAGCACCTTACTAATGCAGGTTGCTGAAGTTTCACTGGCCCAAATGCCTCCACTTTCTCTTGATAAGCTGTGATTTTATTTAATTATTATTTTAACATAAGATTATTTGGAAGTGAAAACTTTTAAAAGAAGAGCGAAAAATATAAAGGATCGTGATATTCATAATATTTGGGTTTATATAAAAATATTATTTTTTTCGAGTTAATTTATTGAGATTTTTACAAATATAGAGCAGAGCATTTACTTTAAGTTAACTGGAAATTTACTTTAAATTAATACTCCAATGATATATTTCTATTAGCAGATTTGTTTGAACAAATTTAGCAAAATTAGGGGGTACTTTTAGTGAAAAAGAATTTTAAGCAAATTATTATGGGGATTATTTCAATCGTCATGGCACTCAGTATTTTTTCTCCATTTGCAAAAATAAATGCACAAGATAAGACAGAATTAGTTTTTTGGCATGCAATGGGTGGAACAGCAGGTGAGGCTTTACAGAAATTAGTCGATCAGTTTAATGAGTCTCAAGATGAGTATATTGTGAATGCACAGTATCAAGGTTCATATGATGAAACGTTAACGAAACTTCGTTCAACAGCATCTGGTGCTGATGTCGGAGCTGATTTAGTACAAGTCTTTGAATTAGGAACGACTTTTATGATTGATTCTGGATTAACTGTTCCAGTTCAGGAATATGTTGACGTATCTGGTTTTGATTTATCAAAATTAGAGCCTAATTTACTTTCATATTTTACGATAGATGGTCAATTGTATTCGATGCCTTTTAATAATTCAACGCCTATTATGTACTATAACGTGGATGCGTTTAATGCAGCAGGAATTGAAGAAATTCCAGATTCATTAGAAGAAATAATTGAAATTGCTCCTGCATTAGTTGAGGGTTCAGATGTTTCTATGGCAGCTTCTATGCAAATTTATGGTTGGTTTATTGAACAATGGATGTCAAAACAACAACAACCTATTTTTAATAATGGAAATGGGCGTGAAGGTGCACCGACTGAAACTGTCTTTGGTGAAAACGGTGGTATGGAGAACATACTTACTAAATGGAAAGAAGGTGTTGACAGTGGAGCGATGCCGAATGTTGGTCGTACTGGGGGTCAACCAGAATTTATAGCAGGTCAATCAGCAATTACTCTTGGCTCTACTGCTAGTTTGCGTCAAATTTTAACAGAAGTGGATGGTCGCTTTGAAGTTGGAGCATCTTATTTCCCTAAAGTAAATGACGTTGATGAAGGCGGCGTTTCAATTGGTGGAGCGTCATTATGGATGATTGAAACAAATGATGATGTGAAAAAAGAAGGAACTTGGAAATTCATTGAATTCTTATTGTCTCCTGAGTCGCAAGCTCAATGGAATGTGGATACAGGTTATTTCCCAGTTAATACTGACGCCCATAATGAGCAAGTATTTAAAGATAATTTAGCAGAATTTCCACAATTTCAAACAGCTATCGATCAATTGCATGATTCTTCTCCAGAAGATCAAGGTGCTTTAAGTGGAGTAAATCAAGAAGCGCGTCAAATTTATGAAGCAGAATTAGAAATGCATTTAGGTGGTAGCAATGACCCCACAACATCCGTTAATAATATGACTGATCAAGTAAACGCAGCTTTAGAAGCTTATAATGCAGCAAATCAGTAAAAAAATATCTAAAAATTAATGATATTAACTGGGAAAGGGAACATTGTTTCATCCTTTCTCAGTTTTTTATTCAGGATTAAGAAAGACAAGAAAGGAGCTTTTTCAAATGGAAGAAAATAATAAGCCGGTTATTATTGAAGCAGAAACATCAACAAGTAGATTAGTTCAACCATACATGTATTTATTACCTGCCATCATAATTATTACCTTATTTATGTTTTGGCCTTTTTTACAAACAATATATCGTTCTCTTTTTTTAACCAATAATATGGGAGTCAATGCGGAGTTTTTAGGATTTGGCAATTACCAAGAATTATTAACTTCTGCAAGTTTTTGGAATTCTGTCATTATGACATTAAAATTTGTGGTAATTGTAGTTGTAGTTGGGGTATCAATTGGATTTATTGCTGCTATTCTCTGTCAGCGATCCTTTCCAGGACTTCCATTTTTCTCCACATCGTATGCAATGCCTATGGCAATTGCATCTGCTGGGATGGCCATGATTTTTCAAGTAATGTTAAATCCTACAGTTGGTATTATTAATAAAATTTTCGGTACTACTGTGAATTGGCTTACTCATCCTGATTTAGCATTGTTAGCGGTTGGTTTTTTAACAGGATGGTTGAATTCTGGAATGAACTTTTTATATTTTTCTTCAGGTTTAGCGAGTATTGACGATTCATTATATGAATCAGCTTCTATCGATGGAGCTAATGGTTTTAAATCATTTCTTTATATTACGATCCCCTCCCTTAAACCAACCTTTTTCTTTGTGTTGGTTACGAATATTATTAATGCATTCCAAGGATTTGGTCAAATTAATATATTAACCAAAGGTGGACCTGGACAGTCAACCAATGTGATAGTTTATGATATATATCGGAATGCATTTATGAATTATCGTTATGGATTTGCTTCGGCTGAGTCAGTTGTTTTATTTATCATTGTAATGATATTAACGATAGTTATGTTTAGACTGAGAAAGGAGCAACAAAACAATGAATAATATCGAAGAAAAATATATACGCCAACAAAAAATTTCTCGTATAGCTTTAGTAGTGTTAAATATTATTATGTGGCTCTTTATTATGTTCCCACTAATTTATGCATTTTTGATGGCAATTAAGCCTTCGTCTGAATTATATAACCCAGATTCAATATTAATTCCTCAAAATCCTGTACTAACTAATTTTATTGATGTATTTTCGATTGCGCCAATAGGAAGATATATTCTTAATTCATTAATTGTTGCGACCTCAATAACTTGTTTACAAATCATTACATCTTTACTTGCAGGATTTGCATTTAGATTTATTCCATTCAAAGGGAAAGGAATTATATTCAGTTTAATTCTGTCGACGATGATGATCCCCGGGGAAGCAGTAATAATATCACAATTTTTAATGGTTTCATCCTGGGGTTGGCACGATACTTTGCATGTATTGATTGTTCCCTATATGGTTTCAGCATTCAATATATTCTTATGCGTACAAGCTTTAGAAAATTTCCCATATGAAGTTTATGAAGCTGCTAAAATCGATGGAGCAACAGATATTTATTTTGTATTTAGAATTTTATTACCTTTAATAAAACCAACTTTAGGTGCAATGGCAGTTCAATCATTTTTATCTGGATGGAATATGTATATGTGGCCTTTATTAGTCACCAATACAGATAAGGCCAGAACAGTTCAAATTGGAATCTCCATGTTAAATTCAGTGGACTCCCAGTCTATGGTATTAATGGTTGCAGGAGTTGTTTTATGTATGATTCCTTCGTTAGTGATTTTTATTATAGGACAACGAAATATGGTTAAAGGATTGACTGCAGGTGCAGTTAAAGGTTAGAAAGTGAGGAAATAAATGGCTAAACTAGCATTAAAACAAGTTGCAAAAATTTATGAAGATGGTTATAAGGCAGTAAAAAATATAAATTTAGATATTAAAGATAAAGAATTTATTGTATTAGTGGGTCCGTCAGGTTGTGGTAAATCTACAACATTAAGAATGATTGCCGGATTGGAAACTATTTCTGAAGGAGAAATGTACATTGGTGATACATTGGTCAATAACATCCCTGCAAAAGATCGAGATATTGCGATGGTTTTTCAATCTTATGCATTATATCCACATATGAATGTTCGTGAAAATATTGAATTCGCGCTTAAAATGAAAGGCGTTGAGAAGCAAGAACGAAAAATAAGAGTAGATGAAGTAGCAGAAATTCTTCAATTAGAGCCTTTATTAAATAAAAAACCTGGAGCTTTATCTGGTGGTCAGCGTCAGCGAGTGGCATTGGGACGAGCAATGGTTAGAAATCCAAAAGTTTTTTTGCTTGATGAACCATTGTCCAATCTTGATGCTAAACTACGCGTTACAATGAGAGCTGAAATATCATCATTACATCGACAATTAGGAACAACATTTATTTATGTCACACATGACCAGACGGAAGCAATGACAATGGGAAGTCGCATTGCTGTTATGAATGCAGGACATATTGAACAATTTGATACGCCAGCTAATTTATATTATAATCCTGCTAATAAATTCGTTGCTGAATTTATTGGATCACCAATGATTAATCTAATTAATGGACGATTAACTCAAGTTAATTCGAAACCGGCTATAAAAATAGCTAATGAATCTTTTTTATTGACTGAGAAAAATCAAGCAAGTCTCTTGACGACACCGAATAATCAGGAAGTATTAGTAGGGGTTAGACCAGAAGATATGTATTACCAAGAAGGACGAGACACTGCCTCAACAGTGAAAGTCAAAGCAAAAAATGTCGAGCAAGTAGGTTCTGATACATATGTATATTATGATTTTCACTCTTCTGATCGAGAACAAGTGGCGAGATTTAATCCCGCACGTCCAATACGTATTGGTGATGAAGTTTATGTCCACATTAATATGGATAAAATTATGCTATTTGATAAAAATACAGAGCAATCGATTTTAGATCGTTCGGTTGGAACAGAGTTTGGTACTTATTATGACGAAGAAAAGTAAAATTTTTGCTCATCGTGGTTATTCAGGAAAATTTCCAGAAAATACAATGTTATCTTTTAAACAAGCTGCCTTTTATCATGCAGATGGGATAGAATTAGATGTTCATATGACAAAGGATAATCAATTAGTTGTTTGCCATGATGAAACCATCAATAGAACTTCTGATGGTGAAGGAACTATTAAAGAAATGACTCTAGAAGAGCTAAAGCAATATCGATTTGATAAAGGTTTTGAATATTTAGACGCAGAAAAAGCAGAGATTACGATTCCTACATTGGAAGAAGTATTAAGCTGGATTTTGGAAACCACCTTGCTATTAAATATTGAAATTAAAAATAATATTTATGATTATAATGGAATTATAGAACAGATAGTTCAACTTATCGAGAAGCATCAGTGTTTAGAACGAGTGATTGTTTCATCCTTTAATCACTATACCATTAGGCAAATTAAATATTTAAATGAAGAAATTGTTTGTGGATTTTTAACTTTTTCAAATATTTTAGATATAGAAAATTATTGTAAAAGTAATGGTGTTGAGTATTATCATCCGGCTTATTTTACATTGAGACCAAATGAGATTAAAGCACTACAAAAGGCAGGTATCGGAATTAATCCCTACACATTAAATAGTAAAGTTGAGATTCAACAAGCATTAGAAGATAATCTTAACTATATTATTACAAATGAAGTAGAACTAGGTGTGGCACTGAAAATTAATAAAAAATAGAAATAACCCTTGTGTATCCTTACAATAGGAAAGTCACAAGGGTTATTTGTATTATTTTGATTAAATAAAAAGGAAATTTAAAATAATGAAAACGATTGCATAAACTTTGAATATCGGCTATAATTAACAAAGAAGTTAGCATTGAGAGGATGAAAGCATGGCAAAAAACACAGCAAAGAATTTACGACATTTACATATCTATAGTATATTTGTTCGTAATTTTTCAAGTGAGGGTGACTTTAATGGTGTGATTAACCAATTGGATCGATTAAAAGCATTGAATGTAGATGTGATTTGGTTGCTTCCTTTTTATCCAAATGGAGATGAAAGCAAAAAAGGGACAATTGGATCTCCCTATGCTATAAAGGATTATCGTTCGATTGATCCTAGACAAGGAGATTTAGAAAGTTTTAAGGAGCTAGTAGAAGAAGCTCACCGACGGGAGATAAAAGTGATGATTGATATCGTCTTTAATCATACATCACCCGACTCAGTTCTAGCGAAAAAACATCCTGAATGGTTTTATCATACGTCTACCGGTCAATTTGGTAATCGTGTCGGTGATTGGTCAGACATCATTGATTTAGATTATGAAAACAAAGCACTATGGGACTATCAGGTAGAAACCTTGAAATATTGGGCCCAATGGGTAGATGGTTTTAGAGTGGATGTTGCTCCATTAGTTCCTTTAGCTTTCTGGCAAGAAGCCAGAGAGCAAGTAGCTAGTATTAATCCAGAGATAATATGGTTAGCTGAATCTGTAGAACCCCATTTTATTAAAGAGTTAAGAGCGAATGGATTAATCGCTCATAGTGATGGGGAATTATATGATGTATTTGATATAACTTATGACTATGATGTACGTCCAGCCTTTGAAGATTATTTGAATGGAAACATTAAATTATCTGAATATGTCCGCTTACTGAATTATCAGGATACATTATACCCAGAGAATTATATTAAATTGAGAAATTTAGAAAATCATGATAGAAAGCGTTTTATTTCCTTTGTTCCTGAAGAAGAATTATTATTAGAATGGCTAGCATTTAATTATTTTCAAAAAGGTGCTGCGCTTATTTATAATGGTCAAGAAGTACTATCAGAGAATACACCTTCATTATTTGAAGACGATCGGATTGACTGGGAATCTAAACACGATATTAGTGCAACGATTACTCGGTATAGTCAAGCAAAAAAAGAATTTATACCTATAGAAAATGTTATTTATTCTTTAGAAGCAAATGATGAAACGCAAGTGATTGTAGGAAAGTATGAACAATCTGACCAAACAATTTATGGTGTCTTTGATGTCGCTCATCGAGTATCAGAAGTGCCTGTTCCGATTGAAGACGGGTCTTATAACAATCTTCTCAATGAAGAGATTGTCGTTGTAAAAGATGGAATGATTCCATCTGGATCAACTCCATGTTGGATTACAAAAAAATAAAAGAAAGGATGTTTTGTAATGAAAAAAATGTTGAAATGGATGAAAGGATTAATGGCTTCAAGTATTGCTTTAGTGCCATTAGCAACGTCAATGACGAGTGTAGTGGAGGTGTCAGCTCAAGAGAAACTAATTATCTCAGCAGCAGGGCACTATGATTATGTGATGGAAAATATCGATCAATTTACTGAAGAAACTGGAATTGAAGTAGAAGTTTGGGATCGTGATATGTTTGATGTGCTAGATGGATTATCATTAGATGGTCCTGCAGGGACGGGAGCAGATGTTATGATCGCACCTTATGACCGTGTAGGATCACTAGGAACTTCTGGTCAGATTCAACCTGTTCAGTTATCAGAGGATATTTATGATGACACAGATATTCAACAAGTGACTGCCGAAGGACAAATCTTTGGTGCACCGACAGTTATTGAATCCTTAGTTATGTATTATAATACGGATCTCTTGGAAGAAGCACCAGCAACTTTCGAGGATTTAGAAGCAATTGCTGAAGATGATCAATATGCATTTGAAAATGAAGAAGGTAAAAACATTGGTTTCTTAGCAAACTGGATTGATTTTTATATGGCATATGGACTCATCTCAGGATACGGTGGCTATGTATTTGGTGATGAAGGCACAAATCCAGATGATATTGGTTTAAATAGCCCTGAAGCAATTGAAGGAATTACTTATGCTACTAAATGGTATCAAGATGTATGGCCACAAGGAATGTTAGATAAAACATCCGCTCCAGACTTTGTAAAACAATCTTTCATGGATGGTAAAACAGCGGCAATCATCGCTGGACCATGGGAAGCAGCAAGCTTAAATGAAAGTGATGTCCCTTATGAAGTTGCTAAAATCCCAACATTAGCAAATGGTGAAGAGTATAAACCATTTGGTGGAGGTAAAGCATGGACTATTTCTACTTATGCTAAAAACACAGAAAATGCACAAAAATTCCTTGATTGGGTTACTTCAGAAGAACAACAAATGGCGATGTATGACCGTCTAAATGAAGTACCAGCTAATCAAAATGCTCGTAAAACCGTTTCAGAGGGTGACAATGCGTTAGCTGCTGCAGTAATCGAAGTATACAATAATGCCGTTCCAATGCCAAATATTTTAGAAATGGCTGAAGTTTGGACAGGTGCAGAAAGTATGATGTTTGATGCTGCTTCAGGAAATAAAACACCAGAAGAATCAGCGAATGATGCTGTTCAATTAATTTCAGATTCAATCGCTCAGAAATATTAATTGATTTGAAAAATCTGGAGACAGCCTAACAGAAGTTAGGTGTCTCCTTTTTTCTCATAAGATTATTTGACGAAATATTGATCGTGCGGTAAATAATCTGAATACTTAAGAAATGAGAGATTAAAATGGAAATAAAAGAAACAACAAAAAAGAATAAATCGTTAGCAGCGATGCTGTCGCTGTTTCCGGGTTTAGGACAACTTTATAATCAACAAATCATTAAAGGTGTCTTTTTTATTCTGGTAACACTATTGTTTATCTATGAAATGAATGTCTTTGGTTTTCAAGCATTAAGAGATTTTGTAACTTTAGGAACCGTTCCTTTTGAAGACCATTCATTATTTATGATGATTCGTGGGACATTACAAATTTTAATTACGGTTATTTTTATTGGTTTTTATATATTTAATATTTACGATGCTTATCGTGTTGCAACGCATTGGAATACAGGGATTAAAGTGAATCAGACATTTGCTGAACTGATGACAAATGTTTATCAAAATGGTTTTCCTTATCTATTAATTGTGCCGGCATATCTTGCAATGATTTTTGCGATCATTTTTCCTGTATTAGTAACAATTTTTATGGCATTTATGGATTATAAATTTACAAATATGCCCCCAGCAAAATTATTGAATTGGGTAGGGTTAGAAAACTTTAAGAATATTTTCTTTTTAAGTACTTTTAGAGATGCGTTTTTCTCTGTATTTAATTGGACAATAATTTGGACACTTGCAGCAACGACCTTGCAAATTGTTTTGGGTGTTTTTACTGCTGTTGTTGCCAACCAATCATTTATTAAATTTAAACGCTTCTTTGGAGTCGTTTTCCTGTTACCGTGGGCAGTTCCAGCGTTTATTACAATTTTATCTTTTTCAAATATGTTTAATGATTCATTTGGAGCTATCAACACGCAAGTTATTCCATTCTTGAATCAATTGATTCCTTTTGTAAATATTGGAGCATTGCCATGGAAAACAGATCCGACTTGGACAAAATTAGCAATAATTATGATTCAAGGATGGCTTGGCTTTCCTTATATTTATGTCATGGTGACAAGTATTTTACAGTCTATTCCTCAAGATTTGTATGAAGCAGCTTGCATTGATGGGGCTGGAGTATTGCGTCAATTTAAAGATATTACGTTACCAACAATTCTAGCCGTTGCAGCGCCCGTGTTTATCACACAATATACTGGTAACTTTAATAATTTCTCGATGATTTATCTTTTCAATGATGGAGGACCTGGGAGTGTTGGTGGTGGAGCAGGAGCGACAGATATTTTGATTTCTTGGATTTTTAAATTAACAAATGGTCAATCACCCCAATACTCATTAGCCGCTGCTTTAACATTAATTATTTCATTAATAGTGATAGGAATTTCGATGATTGTCTTTAAACGAACAGGATCATTTAATATGGAGGGAGAATAACAATGAAAAATATGACAAAATCTGCCAAAACAAAACGTTTCATTGGTCGTTTCCTAACATATCTTTATATGATTGTCTTATCCATTATCATTATTTATCCACTATTAATTACTGCTTCATCAGCATTTCAGTCCGGAAACACGACAGCATTTGTATTAGATTTTTCACGTTCATGGTCGTTAGAAAACTTTTCAAGACTATTTCAAGAAACTCTTTATGGTACTTGGTATAAGAATACATTGATTATTGCTATTTCTACGATGGTGATTCAAGTGTTGATCATTACACTAGCAGGATACGCATATAGTCGGTATCGCTTTTTAGGGCGGAAGAATTCATTAAAATTCTTTATTATCGTTCAAATGGTGCCAACAACGGCGGCTTTAACAGCCTTTTTCGTTATGGCGTTTCTATTAAATGCCATTAACCAACCTTGGTTCCTTACAGCATTATATATTGGTGGTGGGATTCCAATGAACACCTATTTGATGAAAGGGTATTTTGATACTGTGCCTTACGATCTTGATGAATCAGCTAAAATCGATGGTGCAGGACATCTCAAACGTTTTTGGGATATTGTATTACCGCTAGTACGTCCAATGATTGCCGTGCAAGCATTATGGGCTTTTATGGGACCGTTTGGAGATTACATTTTAGCTCGTTTCCTTTTGAGAACTCAAGAGAATTACACCGTTGCTGTTGGACTACAAACTTTAATTAATGATCCAACCAATCAACAAGTCGCTTTATTTGCAGCGGGTGCTATCCTTATCGCAGTTCCTATTTCAATTTTATTCTTTGCACTACAAAAGAATTTTGTATCAGGTTTAACAAGTGGTGGGACTAAAGGATGACACACACAAATATGTCATTGTTTCCTATTAATTACTTTCAGACGATGGTCTCACCAACTAAAATATTTAAACATCGTCAATATTTATCAGCCTTTCAGTCCACTGTGGTTATGATATTTTTGCATGCGTTGTTAATGATGCCTGTTTCTCTTCAATTAGCAACATTAGATCAGGTAGATTTATCTGTATATTTTCCGACAATCGTCGCGGAAATTGATAATACAATCGTTAGAGAATTAGAAGAAGCGTATCAATCAAATCAGACGCATATTATCAAAAATGAGTCAGACTTTTATTTAGCCTTTCAAACAGACGATTCAGTGAATACAAATGGAATTGAACAAGCTAATTATCTAGTAATAACCCCCACAGAGCTATATTTAGGTGAGTCCTCTGACTGGAAATTATCAGTAAATAATGAAGAATTAGTAGCTACAGAAGATGCACAGACAATCATAAATCAACTAAGTTTTGCTTTTATGGAACAAAATCGCCTTCCGATATTTGTAACAAGTCTCTTAAATATATCTTTACTTGTTTTTTTACATTTAATAATGTTAATTTTTGGGACGAGTTTCATTTTAAGCTTGATGAAGCATGCAACGCAATATGATATCCAAGGATTTAAACAGGCATTTCAAATAGTGTTGAATGCACTGGGGTTACCGACAGTGATCTCATCAAGTCTTGGGTTACTTAGCTTAGATGTGACATTGATGTTAACGATGCAGGGGTTATTCTTTTTACTGATATTAAGTTTATCTTATTGGAAGACACATTTTAATGATCGTTATACAGAGAAACAACTGAAACGAAATAAACGAACAGATGAGAAAGAGGTTTTCTAAATGGTCGAAATTAACTTAAACCATATATACAAACAATATCCAGGAGCAGATAAATATTCTGTGACGGATTTTGATATGACAATTGCAGACCGTGAATTCATTGTATTTGTTGGACCATCGGGATGTGGAAAATCAACAACGTTACGGATGATTGCGGGGCTGGAAGATATTTCTAAAGGCGAATTAATCATCGACGGTCAAGTAATGAATGATGTGGAGCCTAAAGATCGTGATATTGCGATGGTTTTCCAGAATTATGCGTTATATCCGCATATGACTGTTTATGATAATATGGCCTATGGATTGAAGTTGCGTAAATATTCATCACAAGATATTGATCAACGTGTCCGTGAAGCGGCGGAGATTTTAGGTTTGAAAGATTTATTGGAGCGAAAACCAGCTGCCCTCTCCGGTGGACAGCGTCAACGTGTGGCACTCGGTCGAGCAATCGTTCGAGATGCTAAAGTATTCCTGATGGACGAACCTCTATCAAATTTAGATGCAAAACTAAGGGTTCAAATGCGAACAGAAATTGCTAAGTTACATAATCGCTTAAATACAACAAGTATTTATGTTACTCATGATCAAACGGAAGCGATGACTTTAGCTTCGCGCATTGTTGTTATGAATGATGGATTGATTCAACAAATAGGTACGCCAGAAGAAGTATACAATAAACCAGCGAATTTATTTGTTGCTGGATTTATGGGGTCTCCAGCAATGAACTTCTTTAATGTCACTTATCAAAATGGACGCATCGTATCGCCTGTTTTTGATTTTGAATTGGTGGAACCTAACCGTCGCATACTTGATGCAAATAATTATGATGGAAAAGAATTAGTATTTGGTATTCGCCCTGAAGATATTCATGCTGAGGAATTGGTTATGGAAACTTATCCAGAAGCATTGATTGAAGGGGAAGTTTTGGTCAATGAAATGACCGGAGCAGAGGCAGTGTTATATATGGAACGTGAAGGTGTGGAATGGATTGCACGGGTTGATCCGCGTGATAAGCGAGACATTGGCGATGTGGTCCGCTTAGGAATGAATATTAATAAAGGACACTTCTTCGATAAAGAAACCGGAGAAGCAATTAATCATTAAGAACAAAGATACAAGAGAAGGTGCCAAAGTGCACCTTTTTATTTTGAAATTTTTTTATTTTCAAAATTAAATTTTAAATATAAATTGAAGAAATAAAATACCTTATCTATAAGGACTTGTATTTAGAATTTGAATAAAAGGGCTTTGTTTTTAATTTGTACATAATTTTCTAATTGAATATTAACTTTATATTCTTTACAAATTTAAGAGATTATACTACAATTATTGTAAGCGTTACCAAATGTGTAACCGATTACACATTATGGAGGGGAAAATGGCTACAATTAAAGAAATAGCAGAAGCCGCAAATGTTTCAGTAGCGACAGTCTCCCGATATATTAATAAAAGTGGATATGTTAGTGAAGAAACAGCGATAAAACTAAAAGAAGTTATTGAAAAATTCAATTATCGACCCAATATTAGTGCTCAAGTTTTGAATAAAAAGTCTTCTAAATTGATAGGCTTAGTAGTTCCTGACATTTCGAATCCTTTTTTTACAAAATTAATAAATGGAGCTGAAGAGACGGCTGCTCGGCATGGATATATGATTATGATTGCTAATGGAAGTGGAGAAAAAACAAAATTAGAGAAGTATTTAACCTACTTTGAGCAATATAATGTTGCTGGTATTTTGACAGCAGATGAAAAATTAAAACATCATAATGATATGAAATCAGTTCCTGTTGTTTATTTAGATAGAGAGTTAAATGAACAAAAATTTTATGTTGGGACAGATCATGAATATGGAGGCAAAATTCTTGCAGAGAGTATATTGCAAACGAATTTTCATAAAGTACTCTATATTTCTGGTCCTATAAATCACATGTCTAGTAAAAAACGTCTAGAGAGCTTTGAAAGAGAATTTAAACAGCAAGAATTAGCATTTGATAAAATTTTTCTAGATTCTTTTACTTATGCTTCAGCAGTCAAATGTATTGATAACAACATAAAGCAAATTATAAAATACGATACCATTGTCGCTTCAAATGATTTATTTGCATTAGCATTGAACGCAAAGCTACAAAAACATCAATTAAGGGTACCTGAAGATGTGCAAATTATCGGCTATGACGGTATAGATGCCATTCAATTTACTCAGCCAATATTGACCACAGTTCAACAGCCAGATGTATTAATTGGAAGTAAAGGTTGTGAACTCTTAATTAATTTAATTGAGAAAAAAACAATAGAGTCCAATATGATTTATTTGAAACCAAAGTTATCAGAGGGAAAAACATTAAGAAAAGAGGAATAAAAATGGTGAAAATAGGTGTCGTCGGGAGTATCTCAACGGATTTTGTAGTCGAAGCTCAAAGAAGACCTCTTGTTGGTGAAACTGTTTATGGTAATGACTTTGGCACTTCATTTGGTGGGAAAGGAGCCAATCAAGCGGTCGCGGCAGCAAGATTAGGTGGAGAAGTTTTTATGGCAGGAAGTGTAGGTGACGATTCTTTCGGCAGTTCACTATTAAATAATCTTCAAGCCAATAATATTGATACACAATCAGTAAAAAAATCTCAAGATATGCCATCAGGTTCAGCAATTATCACAATCGCAGAAGGCGATAATTCAATAATTTATGTTGCAGGAGCCAATGATAATTATAAACCAGAAGATGTTGATCAGATTGCTGATTTAATTTCCACATTAGATATTGTTATTGTACAAAACGAGACGCCCATTGATTCGATTGAAAGACTTATTGAGTATTGTAATCATTATAAAGTGCCAATTATTGCGAATCCAGCACCAGCCCGAGCATTTTCATCAAAATCTTTGAAAAAAATTGATTTTTTAACTCCTAATGAGACCGAGTTCGAGTTGCTTTATCCTAATGAAGATATGGAAGATGTTTTAAAGAAAAATGCAAATAAATTAATCATAACTTTAGGATCTAAAGGGGCAGTTTTTTATGATGGTAACGAAATACTATTAGTTCCAAGTTATAAACCGTCATCAATAGAAGATACTACTGGAGCAGGAGATACATTTAATGGAGCTCTGGCAGTGGCTATTGCTAACAACTTTAGACTTTACGAAGCGATTAAATTTGCTAATCTAGCAGCATCTATCTCTATTCAGAAAAAAGGAGCTCAAGGTGGTAGTCCAACAATCAAACAAATGAGGGAGCATGAACATTATGAAGAAAAATGGGATATTAAATAGTGAAATTTCAAAAGTCTTAGCTGATATGGGACACACAGATCAGCTGACAATTGGAGATTGTGGATTGCCAATTCCAGAAGAGACGAAAAAAATAGATTTAGCACTCAAATTAGGAACTCCTAATTTTATTGATGTATTTAATTGTATTGTTGAAGATATGAAAATTGAAAAAATTATTTTAGCAGAGGAGATTAAAGAATTAAATACAGAGTTATACCAACAATTAATTGATAATGCTGAAAAAGAAGATTGGGATGTAGAATTTGTATCACATCAGCAATTCAAAGAAAAAACGAGAAACTCAAAAGTAATTATTAGAACCGGTGAGTGCACGCCATTTGCCAACATTATACTTCAGTCAGATGTTATCTTTTAGAGGGGATGAGTGAATTTGGAAATAAAAATGAAAGGAATCACGAAAGCATTTGGAAATAATCAGGTGCTTTCAGGAGTAGATTTTCATCTTCTACCTGGTGAAGTACACGCTTTAATGGGAGAGAATGGAGCAGGTAAATCTACCTTAATGAATATATTGACAGGGTTAGTAGCCAAAGATGATGGAAGTATCATTATCGGTGGTCAAGAAAAATCATTTGATAATCCTAAAATTGCAGAAGACTATGGTATTAGTTTTATACATCAGGAGTTAACAACGTGGCCTGAAATGACTGTTTTGGAAAATATATTTTTAGGAAAAGAAATTACCAATAGTTTTGGTCTTTGTGATAATAGCAAGATGATGGAACTAGCTGAAAGTGCTCTAGCTGAAATTGGAGTACATTTAGATCTCAATCGCCCGATGAAGACTTTAAGTGTTGGTCAACAACAGTTAGTTGAAATAGGAAAAACATTACTCAATGATGCAAAAGTAATTATTATGGATGAACCAACAGCGGCTCTTACGGGCAGAGAAATTGATTTATTATTTGAGGTCATTGAAAAACTCACAAAGAATAACGTTTCAATTGTTTATATTTCACATCGCATGTCAGAAATTTTTCAAATTAGCGATAGAATTACCGTCATGCGTGATGGTGTGAGTGTTTCAACAGAAAAAACAAGTGAAACGAACAATGATATTGTAGTACGACAAATGGTAGGTAGAGATTTAGAAGATTATTATCCTGATATTGATACAGAAAAAGGATCGATTATTTTAGAAGTTGAAAACTTAACTAGTGATAATGTTTTTGACGATATTTCTTTTAGTTTAAGGTCTGGAGAAATACTAGGTGTTTCAGGTTTAATGGGGGCTGGTAGAACAGAAATTATGCGGGCTATTTTTTGTCTAGATAATTTTGAAAGCGGAACCATAAAAATTAATGGGAAAAAAGAATCTATTAATAATCCAGAAGAAGCGATATCGAAAGGAATAGGTTTTTTAACAGAAGATCGTAAAGAAGAAGGCCTTATTCTTGATTTTTCAATAAAAAATAATATCAGTTTAACTGCATTTGAAGAATTTTCTTCCAACGGGGTAATCAATGAATTAGAAGAAAATAAGTTTGTAGATTTATTAATGGAACGACTAGCCGTAAAAGCAGCGAACCGCAATCAACCGGCTGGTTCATTATCAGGAGGAAATCAACAAAAAATTGTTTTGGCGAAATGGGTTGCAGCAGGAACCCAAATTTTGATATTAGATGAGCCCACAAGAGGTGTGGATGTTGGTGCTAAGAGAGAAATTTACGTTCTAATGAAAGAATTAGCTCAAAGGGGAGTAGGCATTATTATGGTGTCAAGTGATTTACCAGAGATTATAGGAATCAGTGATCGTGTTCTTGTGATTCATGAAGGGAAGGTTTCTGGTGAATTAAATCATAATCAGTTATCAGAAGAGAATATTATGACTCTGGCGACAGGAGGACAATTATAATGACAGAAAATAAATCCGTAAAAAATAGTAAAAGTAATTGGTTAAGACAATTAGGACCTGTGTTGGCTTTAATCGTTTTAGTAGTAATTGTCACGATACTTAATCCTAGTTTCATTCAACCAACCAATTTATTAAATTTACTTCGACAAGTTTCAATTAATGCACTGATTGCTTTTGGAATGACTTTTGTAATTATTACAGGGGGTATTGATCTTTCAGTTGGATCTGTTCTTGGTCTAGTAGGGGCTATTACAGCTGGTTTAATGGTTCAAGGGATACCTCCAATCGTAGCTATATTAGGTGGAGTATTATTAGGTGGCATATTAGGATCTATTAATGGTCTGATTATCACCAAAGGAAATGTAGCACCTTTTATTGCGACGCTTGCATCGATGACAATCTATAGAGGACTAACATTAGTTTATACAAATGGAAATCCAATTACAGGATTTGGGGATAGTTATGCCTTTCAATTCTTAGGCCGTGGCTTTTTATTAGGTATCCCATTTCCAGTTATCATTATGTTAGTAGTTTTTATCATTCTTTATATTATCCTTCATAAAACAACATTTGGAAGAAAAACATATTCCGTTGGAGGAAATGAAACCGCAGCTTATATAGCAGGTATAAATAGCGATAAAGTAAAAATATGGATTTATAGTATATCCGGAGCCGTTTCTGCTTTAGCAGGTTTAATCTTAACGTCAAGATTAAATTCTGCACAGCCTACAGCAGGTGCAAGCTATGAAATGGATGCAATAGCAGCTGTTGTTATTGGTGGAACAAGTATGTCTGGTGGAAAGGGGAGGTTAATAGGAACATTAATTGGAGCGCTTATTATTGGAACATTGAATAATGGGTTGAATTTATTAGGAGTATCAAGTTTTTATCAACAAATCGTTCAAGGTTTTGTGATTTTGATAGCTGTATTATTAGATAGAAAAGATAAATAAAAGGAGTTTTAAAATGAAAAAGAAAAATTTGCTTTTAATTTTATTATTTGGATTAGTTATTATCCTAGCAGGATGTGGCCAAACTGGACTTGAAGGAGAAAATGCTGGTAACTCAGATGATCAAGTTGCTGAAAAATCTATTGATGAATTAAAAATAGGTCTGTCAATTTCAACGACAAATAATCCGTTTTTTGTAAACTTGAGAGATGGTGTTTTAGAAACTGCTAAAGAAAAAGGAATGGAAGTCGTCGTCGTGGATGCTCAAGATGATACATCTGTACAATTGAACGGGATGGAAGATTTAATTCAACAACAAGTTGACATTATTTTAGTAAATCCGGTTGATTCGGATGCTATTACTCCAGCAGTAGAGTCTGCTAATTCAGCTGGAATCCCGGTAATGACGATTGACCGATCTAGTGCAGGTGGAGACGTCGTTTCCTTAATAGCTTCAGATAATGTTAAGGGTGGCGAAATGGCTGCGAATTTTATTGTTGAAGAACTCGATGAAAATGCGAAAGTCATTGAATTAGAAGGAATTCCTGGTGCTTCTGCAGCTAATGAACGTGGTGAAGGCTTTAATAATATTGCACAAGATAAATTAGAAGTTTTAGATTCGCAAACAGCGAACTTTAATCGGGCTGAAGGATTAACAGTTATGGAAAATATGCTTCAAGCACATCCTGATATCGAAGCAGTATTTGCTCAAAATGATGAAATGGCTCTAGGGGCAATTGAAGCAATTGAAGCTGCTGGAAAATTAGGAGAGATTTTAGTTGTTGGGTTTGATGGCAATGAAGATGCAATTAAATCAGTTGAAGATGGTAAATTAGGAGCTACCATTGCTCAGCAACCATATGAAATGGGTAAAATTTCAATTGAGGCGGTTGAAAAATTATTCAGTGGGGAACAAGTGGACGAGAACATTCCGTCGCCATTAGAATTAGTAAAATAGTAAAAAATAATGATTAATTCCTATATACACAAAAGAAGGTGCATCTAGCACCTTCTTTTATTTATGTTCATTATAAACATTGGAGCAATTATGTTCTCTATAACTCTTCAGTGTTGGAATAATCTTTATCTGTGTTATTGGTTCTAAAGTAAGTTTCAGTCAGGTCACATAATTGTTCTCTTATAGAAACTGTGAGGTCATCTTCTTGCATACGCCAACGCCAGTTTTGTCCGATAGTGTTAGGTGTATTCATCCGAGCAGTATTATCCAGTGATAATAGATCTTGCATAGTGAAAATCGCTGTATTGGCAGGACTTTGAGCAATTCCGCGGTTTAGCGCATGTGCTGGGGATTCTCCGAGTCGTCGATTTAAATAATGATCCATTTGATCGCGTTGAGCTTGTGTAGCTTCATCTTTGTACCAACCTAAGGCAGTCATATTGTCATGCGTACCAACATAAGCAATACTATTAGGAGTATAATGATGAGGCAAATCTCTAGAATCTTCTTGAGCATTAAATCCAAACTGTAAGATTTTCATTCCAGGGAAACCAGTGTCTTCAAGCAATTGTTCCACATCATCTGTTAAGAAACCTAAGTCTTCAGCTATAATTTGTAATTCTCCTAAATCGTCTTTAATAGCAGAAAATAATTTCATACCAGGCCCTTTTGTCCATGTGCCATCAGCGGCCGTAGGTGCACCGTAAGGTACTTCCCAGAAAGATTCAAACCCTTTGAAATGATCAATGCGAACATAGTCATATAGTTCAAAATTCGCTTTTAAGCGACGCTTCCACCAGTCATAATTATTTGAATCCATATATTCCCAGTCATAAATTGGATTCCCCCAATATTGTCCTTCATCTGAGAAATTATCAGGAGGTGTACCGGAAACGGTTAAGGGTTTATGATTTTCATCGACTTTAAATAAAGAAGGTGTCTCCCACATTTCAACACTATCAAGAGATACATAGATTGGTAAATCCCCGATGATTGAAATATTTTTACTGTTGGCATAGTGTTTTAATTCAAGCCATTGCTGATTGAAGAAATATTGGGTAACCAAATGATAATGAATCTTATCTTGATGATGATGACGGTAATGATTCAGAGCGTCTTCATCTCGATATTTTATTGCATCATCCCATTCCGTCCATGAAAGATTATTATTTGCTTCCTTAATAGCCATGAATTCAGCAAAAGGAATGAGCCATTCCCGATTATTCTCAATGAAAGTTAAATAAACAGAATTATTTTCATGTTGTTTTAGAAAATTTTTGACAGCTTTTTCTAAGATTGGGCGACGTTGATGAAATATTTTTGCATAATCGATGTCTCCTGAGTTGTTACCGAAATCAACTGCACTATAATCGATTTCTTCAAGGTAACCTTTAGTCATGAGTTTTTCTAAATCAATAAAATGCGTGTTTCCAGCAAAGGCTGAAAATGATTGGTAAGGTGAATCCCCATAACTTGTCGTTGTCAGGGGTAAAATTTGCCAGTAAGTTTGCTTTGTTTCGTTTAAGAAATCAACAAATTTATAGGCTGACTCTCCGAAGCTACCAATACCAAATTTGTTCGGTAGTGAGGAGATGTGCATTAAGACTCCACTTGCACGTTGCATACAAAGACCTCCAATATTTTTGTTAATTAAATTATAGCAAAAATAACCTTTGATGCAAACGTTTTCGCAAAGAACTTCCTTTCTTATCAATGGAAATACTTGTGACATTGAATGATAACTGATATATAAACAACTATTAGACTTTGGTATAATGAATAAGAGAATAAGCATGGAGGGAAGGCTAGTAAAAAATGACACAGAATAAATGGATGCAATTACAGGAATTTTTAAATCACTATGAAGAACTTTATGAAAATCGTGATCAAGCTGTGGAAGATTTTTTAAGATACTTTAAAGGAGAACCCATGCAAAATTCATTGATTAAAATGAATCAATCGATGGATAAATTGGAAGAAGCAGGTCAAGCACCAGCTCTTATAAAGAAGAGAGCTCTTGTTCAAGAAGCGATAGATATTTGGCCGGACAATTTGGATGCACTTACTTATCAGGCATTCATTGAGAGTGATGATAATGCATTCGTTTTACTTGATCGTTTAGATAAAATTGGAGAAACATTTTTTCAGAAGAAGCAAGAAAAAATTTATGAATCAGGATTTTATGATCTTGAAAATCGATCTTATTTTCGTTTATTAAAGGCCCAAACTACTTTATGTTTGGATGAATCATTTTATATGAGTGGAATTGACTATGCTTCACAAGCATTGCAACTGGAACCGTCAGATCCATTAGGGTTTCGCTATGATTTAATCAGTTTTTATGTACTTATTGGTGATTATAAATCAGCACGTGCTTTGTTTATGGAGTACGGATCTGATGATACAATGTTAGCATTTTCGGTGATGACAGGAGCTGTACTGCATCGGGACATAGATTATGCAAAAATCTTGTTAGATGAACTTCAGAAACGATGTCCTGATTTATACAAATTATTCAGCGATGATTTTATGACGAAAGATTCAGACATGGATTCTATGTTTGAAAATGATGTGATGAGAGTAGGGACATTGGATGAAATTATTTTCGCGATGCGCCCTTTATTGCCGCTTTATTATCATTCAGATGCATTGATACGTTTTGTGACGGAAAATATTAAATTTCCAGAAGAGTATAGTAATAATAGAGATGTTGAGACATTATCTGAATATAATTGGAATGAGGCATTTCAAAAGTTATATAAAGAATGTTTTGCAGGAATTGATCAACATCGTGCTTACTTAATTTATAAAGCAGGATATGATTCGATAGAAAAATTACAGCAAGCCACTTATAAAGAAATAACAAATATTAAAGGAATTGGAAAAGCCACTGCTGAACAATTGCGTGAAAATGGGTTTGAGTTGGATTAATTAAGATTCGAAAATATGAATAGTTGAAAGCTAGGTAGTCCCAAAAATGCACCAAAAGATTATTTTGTAATTTGGAAAGGAGTATAAAATGAATGTTGAGACTAGAATTCAAGATGAATTTGAAAGTAATGGTTTTCTCAAAACGATTGGAGCCAAGTTAGTGAAAGTAGAACCTGGAAAAGTCATTTTATCACTTGAGATGACAGACAATTTAACCCAACAATTAGGTTATATGCATGCGGGAGCCATCGCAACACTGGCGGATGCAGCGAGTGGCTTAGCAGCATTGTCTATGATGCCTGAGGATAAGACGGTTCTGTCCGTGGAATTCAAGCAAAATAATATTAATGCATGCAAAGAAGCAAGTATATATGCCATTGCGAGCGTAATTAAATCAGGGCGTACCTTAACCGTCACAAATGCAGACGTCATTGGTGCAGACAGTGAAAAAATGATTGCAAAGATGCAGGCAACAATGATTGCTATTGATAAAAAATAAGAATAGACAGAAAGGATTGATATGATGGCTCTTGAAACAGCGATATTTGCTGGAGGTTGCTTTTGGTGTATGGTAAAACCTTTTGATCAGTGGGATGGTGTTGAGTCGGTAGTGTCTGGCTATACAGGTGGACACACTGAAAATCCAACATATCGTGAGGTCACAACAGGACTTACTGGCCATACTGAAGCCGTTGAAATTACTTATAATCCAGAACAAATAGCTTACGAAGCATTACTTGAAATTTATTGGAATTCAATGGACCCGACAGATGCGGATGGACAATTTGGTGACCGTGGCTCTTCTTATCGTCCGGTGATTTATTATAAAACCGAAGAGCAACGTCGTTTGGCTGAAGCATCGAAGAAAGCATTAGATGAAAGTGGTCGGTTTAATGCCCCTATTGTTGTTCCAATTGAACCAGCAGAAACTTTTTATGAGGCGGAAGACTATCATCAAGATTATTATTTAAAAAATCCTGATCATTACAATCGATATGCACATGGATCAGGGCGTGTTGATTTTATTAAACGTCACAAATGAGTATCATTTAATAAAAAAACTTAAAATATTTTAATTTTATGTTGACTTTCTAAAATTAGTTGCTATGATATGAATTAAGCAATAAATAAATGCGATGAAGTGAAAAGTAAATTGAAAGATCTTCAAAGAGAATCCATGTGTGGTGTGAGTGGATAAGATTAGACAATTGAAAATGGTCACTGAGCTGTCATTGTGAGCATGAGTGAGCAATGAACGGATGCGCCCGTTAACAACGCCACAGTATACGAAGTTTTTTTCAAGTACTGTCTGAGGTTATTTTAGTGATGAAATAACAAACAAAGGTGGTAACACGGATTTTAACTCCCGTCCTTTTCAGGATGGGAGTTTTTTGTTTATTTTTGCAGAGTTGGTTGTTGTCGAAGAGTTGATAGGAGGAAGAAAATGAAAAAATTAGTGTCATTATTATTGGTAGTGGGTGTATTTTTTGTAAGTGGATTTACTGAACATATTCATGCTGAAGAAACGGTAAAGGTTGGTATCGTGAATGAAAATTCTGAGAGATATTGGGAATTTATCGCAGAAAGAGCCAAAGAAGAAGGAATTAATATTGAACTTGTTTTATTTAATGACTATGTTCAACCAAATGAAGCACTAGCGAATGATTCCATCGACTTAAATGCAACTCAAGGCTATCCTTTCTTTCTTGTTTGGAATCAAGATAATGATGCCGATTTAGTATCGATTGGCAATACCATTATCGCGCCATTAGGATTATTTTCAAATCGCTATGATTCTGTCGAAGATTTACCAGAAGGTGCCACAATTGCCATTCCTAATGATCCATCGACATATGGTCGAGCTTTTCAAGCTTTAGAACAGGCGGGACTGATTGATGTTGATGAAGAAGCAGGAATTTATCCAGAAGAAGCAGATATATTAGCTAATCCAAAACATTTGCAATTTGAATATTTAGATCCGGCAACATCTGCAGTTGTCTTGGATGATGTAGATGCAGCTTTTATCAATTCTGGATTTGCTGTGGATGCAGGATTACTCACAGAGGATGCTATTTTTGTTGATGCAGCGAATTTGGATACATTTAATCCGATTTATACCAATTTAATTGCAGTACGTGATAAGAATAAAGATAATCCAACATTGTTGAAAATTGTTGAATTATTCCAATCCGATGAAACAGCAGAAGTAATCGAAGAAATAACAAAAGGCGGAGAAATACCAGTTTGGGAAAATTATACGGTCGATGAAATATATCAATTAGCCGATGAGCAAGGTTATTTTGATGACTTTAATTAGGAGGTAAAGAAATGGCGGAATTAGAAAGAGCAATCTTAGCAGGTGGATGTTTCTGGTGTCTAGTTAAACCGTTTGATCAATGGGCCGGTGTTCACAGTGTTATTTCAGGATATACGGGTGGAAGTGTTGAGTATCCAACTTACGAACAAGTTAAATCCGGTGAAACAGGACATATAGAAGCTGTAGAGATTTTATACGATCCTGAAATTATCTCCTATGAACAGATACTAGATATTTTTTGGAAGATTATCGATCCAACAGATGAGGGAGGCCAATTTGGTGATCGTGGTTCGAACTATCGTCCTGCAATCTTTTATACAACGGCAGAGCAAGAAGTAAAAGCACTTAGCTCTAAACAAACATTAATAGATGGTGGTGAATACAGTCAAGAAATTATTGTTCCTATTTTACCGGCCGCCACATTTTATCCAGCAGAAGATTATCATCAAGATTTCTATAAAAAAGACCCAGAAAGATATGCTGCTTCCTATGAGGAATCTGGTCGCAAAGCCTATGTTGAAGAGCAAATCATTGAAAGAAAAGAGGGAGTCCAATGACCCAAAAAACAGCACGAGAACATGCACCATACCGTTTTGAAACGGTCGGTTCATTTCTTAGACCAGCTAATTTATTAGTAGCGCGTCAACAGTTTAGTGAAGGGAAGATATCGGCTCAAGTCCTAAAAGCAGTTGAAGATGCTGCGATCATTGATTTAATTAAAAAGCAAGAGGCTATCGGGCTTAAGTCTATATCAGACGGCGAATTTCGACGGTCTTGGTGGCATTTAGACTTCTTTTGGGGTTTAAATGGGGTTGAGAAAACTGCACCTACAGAAGGGTACCATTTTAATGCTACTCAAACACGAAGTGAATCAGCGAAATTAATAGGTAAAATAAATGGCGAAAATCATCCTTTTGTGGACCATTTTAAATTTGTACGTGATCATATTTCTGAAAATTCGACCGTAAAACAAACAATTCCAGCTCCAGCACAATTTGTGCGAGAAATATTTCGTGAACAAAATTTAGATTCTATTTTTGAATATTATGCTGATATCGATGCTTTTTTAGAAGCCGTAGCAGAGGCTTACCATCAAGTGTTGTCTGCATTATATGAAGCAGGAGCGCGGGTAGTTCAATTAGATGATTGTACCTGGGGAGCAATTGTTAGTGGGGGTAAAGCGTTAGGGCCTTATGAGAAAGAATTAGGCGAAGAAAAGCTGAAAGAAATATTAGTGACTGTCAATAATGCGGCAATTGCTAATTTACCAACGGACTTGGTTATTAATACACATGTCTGTCGTGGGAATTATCGGTCCACTTGGTTTTCAGAAGGAGCGTATACGAACGTAGCATCACCATTATTTGATCGGGAAAATGTGCATGGATATTTCTTGGAATATGACTCGGACCGAGCCGGAGGATTCGAACCCTTAGCGAAAGTTACACCAGGAAAAGTGGTGGTACTGGGGTTAATTACAACCAAATCAGATAGTTTGGAAGAGCGTCAAGCAATTATTGACCGTATTTATGAAGCGGCTAAGTATGTTCCTTTGGATAATTTATGTCTGTCACCACAATGTGGATTTGCTTCGACAGAAGAAGGAAACAATGTGGCAGAACAAACGCAATGGGATAAATTATCATTAATAAAATCTATTGTAGATGAGGTATGGGGTGAGAGTTAACGCTTCACTCTATACTCGAATAATCAATTAAGTGTTACATTAACTAACACTTAATTGATTTTTTGTAAGAGGGAATGAGACGACAGAAAAATTGATAAAAATATAATAAGTAATTTATTAAAATAAGATAAAATAATTCGAAATTTGTTGACAAAAAATGCAAAATAGAATATTATATAGAAGTTGTCAATTTGACTTGTTAGCTCAGTCGGTAGAGCAACTGACTTTTAATCAGTGGGTCGCAGGTTCGATTCCTGCACAGGTCATCTCTATATTTTATAGAATTTCATACGCCGGCTTAGCTCAGTTGGTAGAGCATCTGATTTGTAATCAGAGGGTCGAGGGTTCAAGTCCTTTAGCCGGCATTTTAATTTTTTTAAGCCGGGGTGGCGGAACAGGCAGACGCACAGGACTTAAAATCCTGCGGAGGTTACACTCCGTGCCGGTTCGATTCCGGCCCTCGGCATTAAGATAGACTAAGAGATAATATTATCTCTTAGTCTTTTTTTGTTATCTGGAGATACTTATGGTTCGAGCATCACTTAATAAATACATTTGGCCAGAAGAGAAAATTATAAGAGCTTTAATATTGCAATGTAAGCGGTATTATTGTAAAGTTAACTTGTCTGTACAAGTTGTTGTTGTCAAAAAAGAAAGGATGTTTAGTATGAGTTTTGAAAAAGATGCCAAGGAGTTATTAAGGCTGATTGGTGGAGACGAAAATATCAGTGCGGTTACACACTGTGCAACTCGGATGCGTTTTGCATTAAGTGATCCAAAACAAGCTGATGTTGATGCCATTGAAGCATTAGATTCGGTACGAGGAACATTTACTCAAGCGGGACAGTTTCAAGTTATTATAGGTAATAATGTGTCTGATTTTTATAAAGAGTTCCAGAAGTATTCCAATGTATCTGAGTCGAATAAGGATGCCGTGAAAGAACAAGCCCGAGGAAACCAAAGCTGGTTCCAAAGCGCTTTATCGTTCTTAGCAGATGTTTTTACACCGATTATTCCTGCATTTATTGTTGGGGGATTAATCCTTGGATTTAGAAATATTCTCGAAGGAATTGGTTTCTCAGCATTAGGTCAAGCGGTGGTGGATGGAGTCGCTCAAGTAAACGCAGATGGCACTCCAATTTATAATACGATTGTTAATGTGTCACCATTTTGGAGCGGTGTGAATGATTTCTTATGGTTACCAGGGGAAGCAATTTTCCACTTCCTTCCTGTCGGCATTACATGGTCTGTTACACGTCGTATGGGCACCACACAAATTTTAGGTATCATCTTAGGTATTACATTAGTATCGCCTCAATTGCTGAATGCTTATGGTGCTCCGGATGCTATCTTAGCTGGAGAAGTTCCACAATGGGATTTTGGGGCTTTCCAAGTCGATAAGATTGGTTATCAAGCACAGGTATTACCTGCAATTTTCGCTGGATTGACCTTAGGATGGTTTGAACAATTCTGGCGTAAACGTGTACCTGAGTACTTATCTATGATTTTAGTGCCATTTTTAGCACTAGTTCCCGCGATTATATTAGCGCATACTGTTTTAGGACCTATCGGATGGAAAATTGGTACATGGATTGGGGAAGCAGTTTATGCAGGGCTAACAAGCTCATTGAATTGGTTGTTTGGAGCTTTCTTTGGAGCTATTTATGCACCACTCGTTATTACTGGATTACATCATATGACAAATGCCGTTGATGCTCAGTTGATTGCTGATTTCCAAGGAACACAATTATGGCCGATGATTGCATTATCCAACATTGCACAAGCGTCAGCGGTTCTTGGCTATTGGTGGTTGACACGTCAAAATGAGCGCGAAAACCAAATTACTATTCCTTCAACCATTTCTGCATATCTTGGCGTTACAGAACCTGCTTTATTCGGGGTTACATTAAAATACGTTTATCCAATGGTAGCAGCGATGATTGGTTCAGGACTTGCAGGTATGTATTCAGTCTTTACAGGCGTAACATCGAACTCTATTGGAGTAGGTGGTTTACCAGGTATTTTAGTTATCCAACCAGAACATATGATAAACTTTGCGTTCGCAATGGCAATTGCAATTATCGTGCCATTTGTATTAACAATTGTCTTTAGAAAATCTGGATTCTTAGTAAAAGAAGACCAAGTATCAACCAGTGCAGCGGTTGATCAATCAATTGGTAAAGAACCAAGTGTAACGAATGAAACAGTAGTAGATAATGACATTCAAGAAACAGAAGTTAATACTAATATTGAAAAGACTGGAACAACGGAGTCAACGATATTATATTCTTCTAAGGATTCTACTGCAGATAAGAGTACAGAAGTTGAATCAGGAATAGCACAAACTACTTCTGTGAATCAACCAGAGGAAGCGTCTAACGAAGTGACAAAGTCAAATGAAGATAAATTTGTATCGGTAGCAGATGGAGAAGTTGTGAGCGTTGAAGAAGTCAGTGATCCGGTATTCTCAAGTAAAGCAATGGGAGATGGATTTGCAGTTGAGCCTACTAATGGCCAAGTTGTGTCACCAGTGAGTGGAAAAATTACAAATATCTTCCCAACCAAACACGCCATAGGGATTGAAACAGATTCAGGAATTGAAATTCTGGTTCATATGGGATTAGATACGGTTGAATTAAAAGGGGAAGGGTTTGAAGTTCTGGTTAGTGAGGGAGACCTTGTTGACTATGGAACACCTATTGCTCAAATGGATCTTGACTCAATTAGTGCAGCTGGTAAAGAGCTATCGATAGTAGTTGTATTTGTCAGTGGAGATAAAATAGCTGATTATGGCTTAGACTTTACAGGTTCAGCTGAGGCTGGCCATGAAATTGGCCATTACACTGCTGGCTAATCAGGAAGGAGTTTCAATGCATCAAGATAAAGTAATCTATCAAATATATCCAAGATCTTTTAAAGATACAGATGGTGATGGAGTTGGAGACTTACCAGGAATTATTAGCGAATTAGATTTCCTTGAAACATTGGGAATTGATATTGCTTGGTTGAGTCCTATCTTTCCTTCACCACAATATGATAATGGTTATGATGTAGCAGACTATAAAGCTATCAATCCGCTTTTTGGAACGATGACTGACTTTGAAACATTAGTTGAAGAAGCAGAGCAAAGAGGAATCGGCATTATGTTAGATATGGTTCTCAATCATTGCTCCACCGAACATGAATGGTTCCAAAAAGCTTTGGCTGGCGACAAATACTATCAGGAATTCTTTTATTTAAGACCAGCGAAAGAAGATGGGAGTTTACCAACCAATTGGGAATCAAAATTTGGTGGGCCAGCATGGGCTCCTTTTGGTGATACTGATTTGTATTATCTGCATCTTTATGACGTGCATCAAGCCGATTTGAACTGGCATAATCCCAATGTAAGGCGTGAATTGCATGATGTGGTTCGTTTTTGGATGGATAAGGGCGTTCAAGGATTTCGTTTCGATGTCTTAAATGTTATCGGTAAATCTGAAGAAATGGTCGATTCTAAGGAACCTGGTTCAAATGAAGAAAAAGCTTTGTATACAGATACACCAATTGTTCATGAGTGGGTGCAGGAGTTGAATCAAGCAACCTACGGAAAAAATTCAGAATTGATTACTGTTGGTGAGATGTCCTCTACAGATGTGCCGAATGGTATCCAATATACTAATCCAGAACGCAACGAATTGGACATGATTTTCAGCTTCCACCATTTGAAAGTAGATTATGAGGAAGGCGAGAAATGGAGTAATCCAGAGTTTGATTTTCTGTCATTGAAAGCAATTTTAAATGAATGGCAAGAGGGAATGTCCGATGGTGATGGTTGGAATGCAGTGTTTTATAATAATCATGATCAGCCACGTGCAAATAGCCGCTTTGGCGATGTTGAAAATTTTCCTTTCGAGACAGCGACAATGCTTGCTCAGTCTATCCATTTAATGCGTGGGACACCTTATATCTATCAAGGAGAAGAGATTGGGATGACCAATCCTATGTTTGAAGAGATTGACGATTATGATGATATCGAAACCCGTAACCATTATCGTATCATGATTGAAAAAGGAAAAACACATGATGAAGCAATGGAAATTATTCAAGCTAAATCGCGGGATAATAGTCGAACTCCAATGCAGTGGACGGACGATCATCAAGCTGGATTTACAACAGGTGAACCATGGTTGAAACTTGCAGATAATTATTCGGTTATTAATGCACAGAACGAATTAGAAAATGATAATATCTTTAAATATTATCAAAAATTGATCGCATTAAGAAAAGAATATTCCATTATTTCTCAAGGAAGCTACGAAGGATTAGCTTTGGAACATCCTGAGATTATGGCCTATAATCGTCATTTAGATGGGCACGATTTGATAGTCTTGACGCATTATTATCCAGGAGAATCATCCATTGAAATTCCGGAAAGGTTTTTGAATCGTCCTTACCGTCGTTTAATCGGTAACGGAGCACAAAATGAACTAACAGAAACAGTGACTCTAGGCGATTATGAAACGGTCGCTTTCTTAATTGAATAAAAATTAAAAAAATCGAGCCTTATTAAAGGTTCGATTTTTTTGTATGAATTTATCGGCGGGCTATTTCTTGAAATTTAAAGGTTTCTAGCCGATGATGCGATGTGGTATATTGAAAAAAAGATGTGTCATTTAAATAAACAAAACTATTAACAGTTACAACAAAATCATCTGGACCAATGTTGAAATGTTCTTGATCAATGGTATCCGTAGGTGCAACGTAAAATTCTTTATGAGCATAACTAATTTCGAGACCTAAATCCTGTTCAAAGTATTGATAGATTGAATCTTTTGCTTTGTGATGAGGTATATGTGGAACAATTGATGCAAGAATATAATCATGATCTATAATTTGTGTTTCCCCATTAATTTGACGTAAACGAATTAAATGGATGAATTCCTCATCTTTTGAGATATCAATGACATTGGTAATAAAAGAAGGAGCTTTAACGCGTTGATTAAATAATACTTTTGTTTTCACGTCTAATTGATGTTCTTGTGCAATTTCTTTATAACTTTTGATGCCAGATATAGGTAAAGTGAAGGCTGAATGATTGATAACAATATTTCCTTTTCCTTGACGCTTAATGATATATCCGTGTTGTTCTAATTTCTTTAATGACTGTCGGATCGTTCCTCTAGAGACCTGATAATAATCAGCTAAATCATTCTCACTAGGCAGAAGTGTACTCATAGGGAAGATACCAGTCAATATTTTTTCTTCCAAGTCATTATAAATTTGTTCAAACTTCTTCACTGGCTTTCCTCCTACTCATTATTCTAATCTATTATGGGCATCTGAATAGGATTTTTCAAGTAAAAAAATATGGGATTGTAAAACAAAACCAGCCTAAAAGGCTGGTCTAATATAAATAGGTATCCAATTATTTGTTTTCTTTTAACCAGTTAATGGCTGATTCACAGAATACAGCGGCACCATAAGGCATCATTTCTTCATTGAAGACAACATTTGGATGGTGAACCGCATAACGGTCAACGCCTTCTTTCGCCATTCCCATAAAGAAATAAGTTGTTGGAACTTCTTGAGAAACAAAGGCAAAGTCTTCAGATGCTTGTAAAGGAGTGAATTCACGAACTTCTAAATTGTCTCCTAAAGCTTCTTTAGCCCAAGTGCGAGTTTTCTCAGTTAATTCTGGGTTATTATAAAGTGGTGGAACATCGGATAAGAATGTTAATTTAGCTTCTGCACGGAATACTTTAGCGATTCCTTCTGCTACTTCAGGCATTCTTTCTTTTAAATAGTTTCGTGTTTCATCGCTAAATGTCCGCATGGTTCCTTCCAAACGTACTTGGTCAGGAATAATGTTACGAGAACCAGGTGATTCAAAGCCACCCACTGTAATTGCTGCACTTTGATCGAATGAAATTTCACGGGAGATTAACCCTTGGAAAGCATTGATAATTTGTGAAGCAACAAATACAGGGTCTACACCAGTATGTGGCATTGCTCCATGTGAGCCGACTCCTTTAACTTCGACTTCAAAGTTATTAGCACCGGCTAAAGAGATACCATCGCTAAAGTAGATAGCTGGATCTAATAGTGGTTGAACGTGACCGGCAAAGGCAACGTCGACCCCTTCTAACAAGCCAGCTTCTATCATTGATTCTGACCCTGTTAGGAGTTCTTCAGCTGGTTGGAATTCAATACGTACCGTTCCTTCTAGCTGGTCTTCATTTTCTTTTAAAATTTTTGCAACAGCTAGCATAATAGTTGTATGAATATCGTGACCACATGTGTGTGAGAAACCTTCTTTTTTAGAAGCAAAGTCTAAACCAGATTTCTCTGCAATGGGTAGTCCATCCATATCAGCGCGAAGTAAAACGGTTTTACCAGGTTTTCCTAGTTCAACAATGAGTCCATACTCTAACATGGTTTGAACTTCATAACCAAAACTTTCGAGTTTTTCGCGAACGAATGCGGATGTGACAGGCAATTCATAACCTGTTTCTGGGTTTTCGTGTAAATAACGACGGTTTTCTACCATCTCATCAAAAATTTGTTGTGCTTGTTCTAGAAATGTCATGAACATAACCTCTCTTTCTTTATTAATCATACACCTATTAGGGGAAAAAGTACAAAATAACGGGTGATATTTTTGATAATCAGATTAAAATAATCTTTGTTGGATTTGATGCGTCACGTCTTTCGTTTCTGCTTGATAAGCATCATTAATCATTCTCTCTGCCAAGGATAAATCAGCCGCATCCTTTTGCCGAATAGTAACTAAAATTTCTCTTGGAAAATAGATACGATGATCTCCTCTTTCGCGTCCTGCAACAGAAGATACTAATAAGCTAGCTTGAGATAATTCGACAATTTGCCCTGATTTTGTGATGAGGTCGATTTGAGTCTTTGTGGAAGTCGGATAGGGTTTGTAAAAATCATAAGGTGTATCAAAACTACTATTTTCGCCAAAATAATAGCGTGCATCATAACCGTTTGCAGTGAAGACTTGCTGGGCTGCGATTTTCAATTCTTCGATCGTATCGTCTGCAACTAAGATAGACTTAAAAGGATGCCGATTAATAAAACGATAAGCTAAATCCTTCAGGATAGGATCTTTTTCTTTTTGCCATTGATTGATATAACTACTGAGTACTTGATCGTCTAAGAAAAGATAATCTTCTAAAGACCAGTCCCCCGCAAGAAAAGGTGTTAATAAGTCGATGGGGGTCTGCATTGTCTCTGGAACTTCTTTATAGCAATATTTAGCACGATCTAAGAGATTGCTCAATAACTCTTCCATTCCACGAGAGACAGGATGAAAATAAACTTGCATATACATTTGGTACCGACTGATAATATAATCTTCTACGGCATGCATTCCAGAAAAATCAAAATAAATCTGATAATTATAAGGTCTTATCACTCGCAAGATACGCGTCAGATCATACTTTCCATAACTGACTCCAGCATAATAGGCATCTCTTAGTAGATAATCCATTCGATCTGCATCGATTTGTGAACTAATCAGTTGAACAACTTGTTGATTCGGATAGGTGTGGTCGATGACACTTGCCACTTTTTCTGGGAGATACTCATCGAACTGACGTAATACGCGATTAACCTCAGTCTCAGGTGAACAAATAATAGCCCGTGTCATTGCTTCATGATCCGTTTGAAATATACCTTCGAAAGTATGCGAGAAAGGACCATGGCCAATATCGTGTAGTAATGCGGCACAAAGAGCGACAATCCGTTCCCGATCATCCCACTGATCCGGATGATTTATTGATTTAGGAAAATTTCGCTGAAAATTATTGATAATGCGACGCGTAATTTCATAAACACCTAATGAATGGGAAAAACGTGAGTGTTCCGCACCGTGAAAGGTATAAGAAGAAGTCCCAAGTTGACGAATCCGACGTAATCGTTGAAATTCTTTTGTATTAATTAAGGATAAGATAATTTCATCGCGAATATGGATATAATCATGGACTGGATCGCGAAAGACTTTTTCACGGGAGAGTGAAACTTCATCGTAACGTTTTTGGTAATGATTAATCGTCATGATAGTGGCTCCTTTATGATGATTATGTTAGGAATTTACGATTGCGTTTTTGTAATGACGGATATTGTTCCTTATAAATTCGACTAAGGGTTGAGTCAGTGAAATCATGTGACTCAATGCGACTATAATGATTGAAAACACGCAAAAGATCTTGTTCAAAATCTTTTTGTGAATAGGTTTCGGCAATACAATCTTCAATCGTCGTCATTACTTTCCAATCCACATCAGGATATGATTCATCAGCATCACTAATCTCATAAAATTGTCGAATAAGTTCTGCCCGCTTTCGTTGATCACCATTTAAGCTTAAATAAGCAGCCGTTGTTAGACCATCTTTGAATCTTCTTTGAGCGGTTCCACCAATTTTTTGGCCATTGACAACAAGATCATATTTACCAGGACAATAAGAACGTGGTACTTCATAATGATTCACTGTTAATCCATATGGGCGTAATATTTCTTGAACAAGTTCTGTTATGTATTCATAAGCTTGGTCAATGGCAATTTTTTCATCACTCATATCTGTCACGATAGCGAAGTTGATAATGCCAGGGTCATTGACGACTGCCAGGCCTCCATGTGGGCGAATAACACATTGATATCCAGATTGTCTGAGAAAATCATAGCCTTTTTGAGCTTGAGGTAAGCGCGTATCTTTTCCGCCTAGTAATACAGTTGGTGTTTGATAAGGATATAAATGAATAATTCCTAAATGTTGATGGTTTCGTTGATTCATTTCTGGTAAATAACGAATAAAAGCATCTTGATAGACTAAAGAACTAAGTGGATCTTCATGATGCAGATTATCACGGTCGTGATATAATTGCCATGATTGTTTTTTTATGAAATCAGTCAGCATTCTATACCTCCTTTTAATAATGGGAAGATGCCCGCTAAAGGTGAATCTATTATGATTATACCAAATTTTGATTTATAATATAGACTGTTAGAAAATGGAGTGATGTGACGTGCAGAGAAGACAAGGGCAAGTTATCGTAAATCAACGAGTTAATTACATTGATACTAATCAAACAGAACAATATCATGTTGAAAGTATGGGAGAATGGATCGAACTACACAATTATTCACGTATTTCATATCATGATACTGATGACAACGAAATTATTGTGAAATGGTATGAAACAACATCCGATGATTCAATCGGCATTGAGATTCGTCAAATGAATTATACGCTTGTTTTTGTGATGGATCAGCCCTATATTGTTTCTTATCCAACACCTCAAGGGATATGGGATTTAGCGGTGCGAACGTCGCATATTCAGGTGATTGAAAATGATGAACAAAAGGTAACAATCGAAATAGATTATCAGATGGAAATGAACGACCAACCCATCGCAAATTATGAATTTCGATTGATTTATCAGTAAAAAGTCGCTAAGATAGAAGGGTATGTACGAAGGGAGTGCCGATATGGTAGAACTTGAAAAGTTTAAAGATTTAGACCGCAATGAATTATCTTTGATTGAAGTGGCGCATGCGGCTTTACAAGAAACAGGTGAAGTTCACGACTTTAACCAATTATTAGAATTTTTACAAAATTATTTATCATTATCTGATGAACAACTCGAAAAGAAAATGGTTCGTTTTTATACAGACTTAAATGTCGACGGCCGTTTTATTTCTTTAGGTGATAATCGTTGGGGATTACGTAGTTGGTATGCGATTGATGAAATCGATGAAGAGATTATCAACTCTATTGACGATGAGGATATCCCGCGCCATCGTCGTCGTAAGAAAAAATCATCTCTCAATGCTTTTGCTGAAGGCGATGAAGATGTCATTGATTATAATGATGATGATCCAGAAGACATTGATGATATTTATGATCAAATTGACGAAGAAGATTATGATGCGGATGATGATAACGATGAAGAAGATGATGCAGTTGAAGATATTGAAGGTCCTGTTCTTCTTGAAGATGATGAAGACGAAGATGATAATGCTGAATTAGGGGTCTATGCGAGAGATTTATCAGAACTCGGTGACGATGTTGACATCGATGAAGAAGAAATTGAAATCGATGATGAAGAAGACGACGATGAAGAAGACGACGATGAAGATGATGAGTTGTCTGATGAAGATCAAGAATTACTTGATCAATTTTAGAAATATAACTTTTTCAAATAAATAATCGAATACAAAGCTCTGTGTGATCATCTCTTACAGAGCTTTTTCTCATGAAAATTTGGTGAATCAATCAAATAACATTGCTTTTATTGAAATTTCAGTTTATTTTTCAACTTTTAAGACATAAAACCCTCTTTTTTAGTTATTTATAATAGGAGGGATAATATGAGTGAATTAATTTATCGAATACCTTTACCATTGGAATCGGTGTGTTGGGGGCGTTTAATAACTAAGCGTGAAATATTAAGATGTTCAGAAATTGAATGGGATGTCTTGAAACATAAATTAACTCGAATCGAAGCTATTCAAGATAAACGGTGCAATCGTTGCTCGAATCATCAAATGGATTTTTTTGGTAAAATTCCTAAACAACCAGCATTTGGTTTTCATACTGTTCGTTATTACTGTCTGAATTGTTTGAATATGGGTAGAATGACGGAAGGTGATTGGCTCTATTATTTAGAATCGCCGTCACAGTTTTTGCTAAAGATAAACGAAATATTAACTTGGGAAGGAACGTTGTCTCCTGAACAATATCGTGCTTCTCAAGAAATCATTAAGAGTTTACCTGATTTTAATCGTCCACATATGATTTATGCTGTCACAGGAGCAGGTAAGACCGAGATGATTTTTCCAGTGATTGCCACTATATTGAAATTTGGAGGAAGAGTTGTCGTCGCTTCTCCCAGGATTGACGTATGCTTGGAATTAGCACCTCGTCTGCAAGAAGCATTTCGCCAAATTCCAGTTCAATTATTATATGGTGGTCAGGAAGAGCCATATCGCTATACACCTATCACAGTCAGTACGACCCATCAATTATTACGATTTAAAGAAGCCTTTGATTTAGTAATTGTGGATGAAGTCGATGCATTTCCTTATGCTGGAGACGACACATTGCATTATGCTGTCGTTCGATCTAAAAAGCCTCATGGGAAACTTATTTATTTAACGGCAACTCCGGATGACCATTTAATGAAACAAGTAGAGCACGAAAATCTCACCTTAACGACACTTCCAGCACGATATCACCGACATCCGTTACCAGAACCTATTTTTGAATGGATTGGTGACTGGCGCGAAGCGATCAATAAAGGAAATAGGACAAGTAGATTATTCAAATTAATGGAACGTTTTTTTAATATTCAAGGAGTGAAGTTGTTCTTTGTTCCATCCATTAATATGGCAGAAAAATTATTTCGATGGATAGAACATGCAGCACCAGATTTGGCTAAACAAATGACCGTTGTTCATTCTAAAGATCCACAAAGAAAAGAAAAAGTACAAGCTTTAAGACAAGGAGATTATCAAGCTCTCATTAGTACGACGATATTAGAGCGAGGGGTTACTTTTACGAATTGCCATGTGTGTATTATTGGAGCCGAAGATCGACTTTACACCTTAGCAGCTTTGGTACAAATGAGTGGTCGTGTGGGACGGAAATGGGATTATCCAACCGGCCAATTAATCTATGCGCATGGTGGAATCACACGCGCAATGCTTTCTGCTAGGAGTCAAATATTAGAGATGAATCGTCAAGCGAAAGAGAGAGGATTAATTGATGACACAACCAGTGACAGATAATTGTTTGCGCTGTAATGAACCACTCTATCATGAATTTCAATTACATTTTCTTTGGCAATTTAAACGAGATTTATTTAAAGTTCTGTGCAATTCGTGTCAAAAGATATTGGAAAACACAAAATTAGATAGGGATAAATATACGATTCAATGTCAATTATGCCATCATCTTTTAGATGACAGTGCTGAAGCAGATCTATTAACAAAAGTTTATGATTATCAGAATTTAAAGATATGTCATGATTGTCAATTTTGGTTAAAGATCTATTCATTGGATACGCTAAGAAATGAAGTTATCTTTGCATATGAACCAATTATCAGAGAAACGATCCATGCCTTTAAAAGTAATGGCGATATTTTAAAAGGATATTTATTTAAACATTCTTTGCAAAAAATACATCGAAGCAATCGCCAATATCAATGGATAGTGCTTCCTAGTTCAGCGGAGTCGCTTCAAAGTAGACAGTTTCACGCTACAGGGCTCTTATTAGATATCGCAGAAATTCCTTATATTTGTCCATTTGATTATATCGGTGATGGCAAGAAACAAGCACTTAAGAATCGTGAAGAACGCTTATTGATGTCTCAACCTTTTCAAGTAAATCAAGAAAATATTAAAGAAGACAAGTTGTTAATTTTTGATGATATTTATACCACGGGGACGACTTTACTTTATGCAAAAAAAGCACTGACAGAATCCTTCCCAAATAAGAAAATAAAGAGTGTCACTCTCGCCAGGGGTATTTAAGGGAAATATTGATGAGGTTGGGAAGTAATCATGAAAAGATTGTTTACGTTTTCATTACAATAAAAATATGCTATAATTAAATCAAGGTAAAACATAACCTTTTTCCAATGAATAGGTTCCTATTTTTTGGAAATCATATAGAAAAGAGGGATTTATATGTTTAACTATAATGTACGCGGTGAAAATATTGAGGTGACTCAGGCGATACGTGAGTATGCTGAGAAAAAAGTTGGAAAATTAGAGCGATATTTCACTGAAGTTCCAGACGCTACGGCACATGTGAATCTGAAAGTTTATTCAGATAAAACAGCGAAGGCAGAAGTGACAATTCCATTATCATTTTTAGTCTTACGTGCTGAAGAAACAACAGATGATTTATATAAATCAATTGACTTTGTTGTGGATAAATTGGAACGACAAGTACGCAAATATAAAACAAAAATTAATCGTAAATCTAGAGAACGTGGTTTTGGAGGACTGAATGAATTTCCAGAAGAACATTCTAATACTGAAAAAGAGAATGAGTCAACATTAGAAATTGTTCGTTCGAAAAAAATCAATCTAAAGCCAATGGATAGTGAAGAAGCTGTTCTTCAAATGAATATGTTAGGTCATGATTTCTTTATTTATGAAGATGGGGAAACAGGCGATATTAATATTGTTTACCGTCGTAAAGATGGCCGCTATGGGTTAATCGAAACAGCAAATGTATAATATATAATAATTTCAAGGTTCATCTGTTTGTGAAGATCAAGTGGATGAACCTTTATTTTTTTATCAGATTATGCTAATTTTAAAATAGAAAATAAATAAAGGAGTGTGAACATTTGAAACAAGAGTTTGATGAACTATATGCAGAATACTATTTAGATGACGATACGATGCTGCAATCAAGGAATGAAGTTAAGTTAGAACCAACACCAGAGACCATTGAGTATCTTACATTTGTTTATGAAGATATGGGGAGGGGCTCTTACTTACACCATTTTGAACAATCTCAAGATAATTTTGTTTTGCCATTAAAATCGTGGGTTGCGTGGTTTGATGAAACGGCTCAGAATTATGTAGACATTCATTCTATCCATGCTTATTTACAAGAAGAAAAAGGGACTACTTCACCATCAGAAGCAATATTAACCTTTGAACTGATGAATAAGAAACAAAATCAAACAGTTATTTTTATAGGCAGGAAAGTGTTTGAAACCCTCATGCGAGAATATCAATCTATTGAACTCATTCATCCAGAAGATAAATTAGTATATTCAGTTCAAGGAGTCAGTCATTTAAGTGCATCAATGATTGAAAATGTTTTATTAGAATTTGCAATGATGAATCTATCTGAACAGACAGCACAAATGATTGAACGTGGAAATGGTAATTTGATGTTTACGGATATTGAGTCTTGGAATGACTTTACCCCAGAGACTATTTCAGAAGAACCAAGCGAGAATGCACATTTCATTATGTGGTATAAATAAAGAACTGAAAGGGAAACTAACAGAAAGAATATGATAGTTTTTAGAAAGTTAACCCAACAAACTTTAAATCTGTATCAAGAATTGGCGAAAAAAACCTATCAAGATGCATTTTCTTATACAACGAGTTCTCAGAATATGACAAATTATCTAAAAGAAACATTTAGTGATGAAGCAGTGAAAAAGGAACTTAATAATCCTGAAACCGCAATATATATCGTTCAATATAATGACGACATAGCGGGGTATCTTAAGTTGAACTTTGGAGCCAGCCAATCTAGTGATAAAAGACCTTCTGATTGGGTAGAATTAGAGAGATTATATTTATTGAACTCAATGCAAGGGTTAGGACTTGGTAAAAAGATGATTTCTTTTGCTAAAGAAAGAGTCAGGGAAATGGATAAAAGAACCCTCTGGTTAGATGTGGGTGAGGAACATCCGGATACTCAGCAGTTTTATAAAAAACAGGGCTTTGTATTTTTGGGTGATCGGCGCAGTTTTTGGATGGGTGATGACGAACAATTTGTTTTATCAATGTTTCAAAAAATCCAAACTTCAGTGTAAACATTGAATATAATCAAAGAATCGGTGCCCTTTAGGACACCGATTCTTTGATTATTCTGGTAATTATTCAGGATCAATTAATCCTTCAGCTAAATCATTTGGTTCATTGGAAGGATTCACGGGAAATTCTTGATTTTCATTAGGGGCTTGGTCTTCTCGATGAAAGGGTGTGTTCTGTTCTTCATCTTGCATGCGTTTATTATAAGTTATGTGTTGGTCAGTTTTGTCCTTTGTCATTTCAATACCTCCTTTTTTTGATTATAACAAATGAAATTTCATAATGATGCTCATATGGTTTAAAAAGAATTTTTAGATATAAAATATTGCGTGGGACACATTCTTCGGTATAGAAAGCGAAAGATATCAATATGTTATTTAGAGACTTTCTTATTTATCGGCAGTTTCTTCAGTTAATTGTCCGTCAATAATTTTAAAGACTCGGTCACAATATTCTAAAAGTCGATTGTCATGTGTTACCATCACCGTTGTCCGATTCGACTCTTTAGTAATATCATCTAGAATTTTCACCACTTTTATTGCACGTTCAGTATCTAAGCTGGCAGTTGGTTCATCAGCAAGAATTAAATTTGGTTCAGGATAGAGGGCACGAGATATCGCCGCGCGTTGTCGCTCCCCACCGGATAAATCACCAGGGTATTGATTTTTTCGTTTGTAAATATCGAATTTCTCCATAATTTTTTTAGCTTTCTCACGGTCATGTTTGCTGCCTCTGAATTTATCAACCAGTTCAAATTGTTCTTCAATGGTAAGGAATGGGACTAAGTTAGATGCTTGCAAAATAAAACCGATTTTATCAAATCTTAAATCATTGCGATCTTTTTCTTTCATTTCACTAATGTCCTGCCCATTGAAGAAAATTTTTCCATTAGTTGGTTGCTGCAAACCGCCCATCATTGTTAGCAAGGTAGATTTTCCAGAACCTGATGGTCCTACGATAGCAACAAGTTCTCCCGCATTAATAGAAAAAGAAGTCTCTTTTAGTGCTTCAATAGTATCGCCACCATCTTCGAATTCTTTGTATACATTTTCAAATCTGATTATTTCACTCATAATATACTCCTAGTCTAGAACTTCTAAAGGATCGACTTTGGTTACACCCCTGACAGAGAAAATTCCTCCCAGAAGTGAAATCAATACAATTAATACTGCAATAATCGCAAAAAACTGATAATTGGGGGTGAAAGGCACAGTTTCTGGCAGAGCATATTCTGACAGAATCGTTAAACCTAGCCCGATGAGTACCCCAATCACACTGACTAGAAACGTTTGATTAATAACAGATCTTGCAATATACCCATTAGATATACCTTGGACTTTCATAATACCGAATGTTTGTTTCTTTTGCATTGTGATGATATAAATAAACACGCCTAAAACAATAGTGGAAATCAGAATTAAAAATCCAATCATTAAACCAAAGGTAAGTAATTGTGGTAAATAGCCAGGAATTTCTAATATGAAATCCTCGATTGGAATAACATCATAAGTATCATCTGACGACAAATCATTTTCTTCATGGACGATGATACCAGCAATCGTCTCCGGTGTTTGAGCTTCAGGTATAGCTGGCGGCAAGTTTTCTTGTTCCGATTCTTCACTTTCATTATCTGCGCTGTCTTGCAGAGATGACATAGCATAAGGAGATGCCTCATATAATTCGGTATATATGACAGGGGAAACATTATATTTTGCTTCTTCAGCAAAGCCAACAATTTCATACTCCTTATCATTCATACTAAGTAGAATAGTATCACCGATTGTGAGATTTTCTTCTTCTTTCAATGAAATAGAAGCAATCACTTGATTGCTTTCTTCCGGCAATTCTCCTTCGATAACTTCAGGGTACGCAGTAGAATCTTGGTCTAGTCCCATGAGGACTAAATCAACCGTATTTTCTTTTGATTCATTGGCGTTCTTATAAGCGACAACCCGCCCAAGATTAATGGGAGAAATATCTAAATCTTGGAAATCATCGAGCGCCTCTTTTTTCATCATTGATGATGAAAGATTTGCATTCGTACCACTCTTTAAGACAATTGCATCAGCATTCCATTTTTCTACTGCTGTGGTATTGTCTTTAGCAAGACCATAAGCCAGTCCCGTTAGAAAAAATACGAGGTAAGAAATTAGAATGATAATGCTAATAATTAAAAGGAATTTTCCTTTTTCTTTTTTCATTTCTTTAAATGCTAAAAACATGTTATCTCCTTAATTATTCTTTATTTGTGTGATTAAAGCTTGTGGTAGTAGCTGTCTATTATTCTTTTGGAATACATAAATGCTTTCAATTCCTATAGCAATCATAACGCCAATAATCACACCAGGCATGGATGGATGGATTTGTTCTGCAGGTAATGATTGGATAGTTGAGTAAATACCTATAAACGCCCAAATTATAGGGACATTAAACATAGGGTTTTTGATTCGAGTAATAATGAAAAAGGCTAAAAATGCGATAAAAATATAAACTAAACATGTAATCAGGTGTTCAGTGATACCAAACATATCCCAATTGATTTTGACTAATAAAGCTGCAATATTTGTCACCGTTGCAACGGTCAGCCAGCCGAAATATAATGCAAATGTAATGGGCACTAGATTATGATGTTCTCTAGGAAAAGAATGTAAGATATCGCGATTGATCCAACCTAAGATAAGCGTAAAAGTGAAAATAAAAAGCGTTGCTAAAGCAATATGATCATCAACCCAGGCAATTGTCCAAGATATATTTAAAATACATGTTAATATAAATAAGATATTTAGACGATTGTAGAAAAGAGGTTCATACTTATTTTTAACAATTAAATAAAGTTGATAAATAAGAAAAATTATGACGAGTAAATAGATTAGACCCCAAATTGAGAAGGTGAAAGAAGCAGGGGTAATTTGATTTTTGTACTGATTAGAAATTTCTTCTTGCGTCATACCAAACCATCCGAACATCGAACCATAATTGACAATCATGGTGACAAGAAACATTAAGATTGAAAAAATGGGAAGTCTAAAATAGTGTTTGTTGTTTGGTTTCATAACAGGCTCCTTTTTTCTTTTGTTAAATTGATGCATTAATATAGTGAATAATATTCAATTAAGACGCTTTAGATTATACAGAAAAGGGTTGTAAATAACAACTTAAAAGATTAATATATTATTACCGAATAATGAGGATGATAGAAAATGGATTTTATTTGTTTTATGAATATTTTTTATAAATATGGAAAAAGGCTACTAGAGGATATGTTGGTTGATATTGGATTAAATATGCAAGCATTGATCGTCATCTTAGTGATAGATGCATCAGAAGGAATTTCTCAGAGTCACTTAATTAATTTTACCGGTTTGGATAAAGGAAATTTCTCGAAATTTTTAAAGAATCTAGAGATTAAGAAGTATATCTATCGTGAAGAAAGTCAACAACTTCCTGGACACAACAGTTGTTATCTCACTTCACAAGGTAAAGAAATTGTTCCAGATCTTAAAAATATACTGACTGAGTGGCAAAATCGTATTACAGCAGAACTAAGTAGTGATGAGTTGAATTCATTTAATGCAATTAGTGCTGATATTTCGAAAAATCTTTTTAAAGAATTAGACATAAGGTGGTAAAATGAAGAAAAAAGTAAGTGTCATTGGTGCAGGTATGGGTGGTTTATCTGCGGCAATCGAATTAATTTATAATGGCTATGATGTCGAAGTGTTTGAGCAAAATAATCAGCCCGGAGGGAAAATGCACCAATTGTCCTTTGATGGACATACATTTGATGTAGGCCCTACATTGGTGATGATGCCAGAAATTTATGAGGAAGTCTTTACAAATGTTAATCGCAAACCTGAAGATTACATTTCATTGATAAAATTAGATCCAATGTATGATGTTTATTTTGCAGAAAATTATCGTCATTATAGTTTAAACTCTGATTTATTGGAATTAATGAAGATGGTTGAAGCAATGGGAGAAGAGACAGCGGATGGTTTTTTACGCTATTTGTCTGATATTTATCATCGATATCAAATATCACTAAAATACTTTATACGCAGGCCCTTTAGACATAAAAGAGATATTTATAATCCTAATATGCTAATCCAAGCCTTGAGACTAAAGACTTTTGATTCAGCTAAAAATATGATGGCTAAATATATTCCGAATAAAGATTTACAAGAAATGTTGAGTTTCCAAACATTATATATTGGTGTGTCGCCAAAACACGGACCTTCTTTATACAATATTATTCCTATGATTGAATTATTGTATGGAGTTTGGTCATTAAAAGGTGGCATGCACGCGATGGCAGAAGCAATGGAAAAACTATTTTTAGAATTAGGAGGAACCATTCATTACGAGTCAAAAGTCGATGAAATCGTTACAAAGGACCGTCGTGTTCAAGGATTAGTCGTGAATGGGGACTTCATTTCTTCAGATATCGTTGTATCGAATGCTGACTTTCCGTATACAATGACAGAATTAATTAAAGATGATAGTGTGCGGGGACAATATACACCTGCGAAAATAGAATCTATGGATTATTCTTGCTCCTGTTTGGTCTTTTATTGGGCGGTCGACGGGGAGTATCATCATTTACCGGGTCATACCTTTATCATTAGTGAAGATTTAGATAAGAACTTAGATCAAGTGTTTTCTGGAGAACTCATCGATGAGCCATCAGTTTATCTTTCTATTCCGTCCAATATCGATAATGAAATGGCACCCGAAGGCAAGTCGAGTTTCTATCTGTTAATACCTGTTTCTGAATTAGGGACAGCAGAATATGACTATTCAGAAGATGTGATTGACTATTACCGACAAAAAGCACTTGAACACTTAAAACAACTACCTGGTTTAGAAAATATTGAACGTCACATAAATCGTGAAGAAATTTTTACACCGATGGATTTTGAATCAAAATTTTCAGCGTATCGAGGTGCAACATTTGGATTGCAACCGACTTTGAGACAAAGCAATCACTGGCGCCCACAAGCTAAGTCTTTGGAATGTGAAGGGCTGTATTTCACAGGTTCTTCAACACATCCTGGAGCTGGAGTGCCCATAGTGATAGAGAGTGGTCGTATTTGTGCTAGTGAAATTAGAAAGGATTATTATTAACATGCCAGACAGGAACATCCAACAAGCATTTGAGGTATCTGTTGAATCAATCAAATTGCATTCCAAGAGTTTCTATCAAGGATTTAAAACGCTTCCGAAGGAGAAATTTTTATCCGTAGCAAGTCTCTATGCTTTCTTTAGAACAGCAGATGATATTGTGGATGAGTCAATGAATACAGATAAGGCGTATCAACAATTAAAGGCATTAGAAGAAGATGTTGAAGCTATTTATAAAGAAAATGATATCACCAATCACTATCGATGGTGGCCGGCTTTTGAACAAACGATTCAAACGTATGATATTCCTAAGCAAGGTTTTATTATGCAGATTCAAGGTCAAAGATCCGATCTTGCGTTTCAAGATATTCAAACATTGGATGAATTATTGGAATATTCTCGTTTGGTAGCCGGTTCAGTTGGTAGAATTATGTTGCCAATATTGTGTCAGAATTTTACCTATCGGCAAGATGAGGATTTACTTATTTCATGTGAAAATTTAGGCATTGCTATGCAAATTACCAATATTTTAAGAGATGTTGGCGAAGATTTAAGGGAAAGACATCGGGTCTATATTCCTCATGATTTATTGAACGAATGTGGTTTGTCTAAAGACAAATTACAAAGTCTTATCATTGGAGAGGGTAATCAAGAAGAAATAGCTTCTTTTATACAATTGTGGGAATCATTAGCTAGTTTATCAGAACGATACTATGAAAGTTTTGACTCTTCTTTAACCAAACTAGATAAAGATTCGATTTATCCTCTTTATACAGCATCACTGATTTATCGAGCAATTTTGGATGAAGTTCGAGAAAATAACTATAATTGTTTGACAAAAAAACAATATGTTAATAAAGGAAAAAAGTTAAAAATAATGCACCAAGCGAAGAAAGAATTGAAGAAAATTATTTAATTTTATGACAAAGTATTCGTTAGTTCCATTCGCTTCATTCCCAGGAACAAGAGGATTAGAAGCTTCTGAAATTTTACGTGATGGACGGGATCAAATCCTTAATGGTCAAGCAGCTTCGGAAGTACTTCCGACATTGCAAGAGTCGATAAATGACCTAATCAAATAATTTAAAAAAGTAAAGTCTTGATACCACACTACGTTTTAACGTGTGTGGTATTTATTTTGAAGCTGAATTTAGGAAAAAAACTGCATTTACTCGATTAACGAAGAGTAAATGCAGGATTTTATTATAATTCAAATTGTTTAATAATTCGTTTTATTGGTTCAAGATTAAAAATTATTGTTAGAACGATTGTGTTAAGGGGAAGACTGACGAGATTTTTATAAAACCGCATCGGCAGAAAAGCCATCCATGCTCTGTCATACATGATACGGACCCAAAGTGAATTTAAACCTAAATTACAAATGAAAGTAGTTAAAGTAACCGCAATAAGAATAGTGCGCCAATTCTTGGGACGACGCCATAGAACGGTTCCATATATCCAAGCTGCCAATCCCGCAGTTAACGTAAATCCGGGGAAAAAGAAACCTGTGCCATTCATAAAGTATGTAATCAAATCATTGGCGATAGCTAAGATTGCTCCATACCAAGGTCCAAATAATGCTCCCGCAAAGGCTGTTCCAACAAAACCAAAACCAATCTGAACTAGATTACCGATATTAATACTTGGAATGAAACTCAATAAAATAAGTAGAGCTAAAGTTAATCCCATAGCAGTTATTTGCCGAGTTGTTAACTTACGTCGCTTCATTCCTTTCTTGTTTGACATATCCATGAATATCACTCTCCTATGAATTATTTCAGAGAGCTACAAATATAAATATATGCAGCGAATGCGAGAGGAAATCGCAATGAATGACTCATTTTCGCGACATGGCAACATTCCATCCATGACTACTTAACGCTTCGCTCTCTACTCTGATTGGATATTATGATACTATTTTAAAGGCTAGTATCATAGAATGCAACTAGAGAAAGACACTGCTAATTATTTTTATTATAATTGAGTGTAGATTATGTTATTGTAGCCTTAGTTAAATCGATTGGGGTAGAGAAGAATGTTAACATTAAATGATATTGCCCAGATGGCTGGTGTATCCAAAAGTACTGTTTCGCGGTACTTAAATAATGGCTCTGTGAGTCAAAAAACACGTGAGAAATTAGATACTATTGTAAAAGAGACCGGGTATCAACCTAATCCTTTTGCGCAAAGTCTTAAAGCAGAGAAAACAAATATGATAGGAGTTATCATTCCGCGCTATGATTCTCCTTCAACGAATGAAGTCTTAAAAGGTATTGACACAGCGGCTAATAAGCGAGGGCTGCGTTTAATTATTATGAGTTCTAATTTAGATGCAGACCGCACACTTAATAATATACAAACGTTACAAATTCAAAAGGTTGATCAAATTATACTTTTGGGAAGTTTTATGAACGAAGAGTTGAAGCAAGTTATTTATGATTCTAAAGTTCCTATTATACTGGTGGGCCAATCGATGCCAGCAATTACTTCCCTTATTTATGATGATTACCATGCCGGGCAATTAATTGCTCAACATGCTATCGCATTGAATCACAAAGATTTGGCATTTATCGGTGTTAGTGAAGACGATTATGCTGTAGGTGTTCTACGAAAACAAGGTTTTTATGATTACGCTCAAGCACATGGTGCAACGATTCAATATATTGAAACAAGCTTTTCTAGGTCAGAATCTCGTGCGAAGGCATTAACATACTTACCATCTCTTCGTGCTACTTATATTGCTGCAGCAACGGATCATATAGCGATGGGGATACATGGTGCAGCGACGCATCTAGGATATGCAATCCCTGATGATTTTTCATTGAGTGGATTCGGAGGATACAAAGCAACACAGTATGTGGTTCCTAATATAACAACTGTGAATTATCCATTTTATGAGACAGGGGAATTGGCTGTCGAAATCGCTTTTCAAGAGCAATCAAAAATACAAACAGATCCCATTGTTTTGTCTGTTATCATTAATGCGAATCCTTCGACAACAAAAATAAGAAAGGCTGAATGAAAAGGCTTTACTTTTTAAAGCTTTTCTTTTATAATAAAATGGAACCGGTTCCGAAACGGAAGTTTCTCCGGAAAAAGCATTTAGGAGATGAGATGATGAAACATGAACAATCTGTCAAAGAATTACTCGATGTCGTAGGTGGCGCGGATAATATTAAAAATTATGAACATTGTGCCACGCGGATGCGCATTATGTTATATGATGATAGTAAAGTGGATAAAGAAAAAGCCGAGGAAATAACAGGTAACAAGGGGTATTTCTTCTCTACAGGTCAGCATCAATTTATTTTTGGGACCGGTACCGTTAATGAAGTATATCAAGATATGCAAGAGATGCTTGGTGAAGAAGATGAAGCGAATGTGTCAGATAACACAATGAAAGATGATGTTTACGCTAATCTAAATCCATTACAAAAATTTGTGCGTATTCTGGCTGATATTTTAGTGCCTTTAATTCCCGCCCTTGTAACAACGGGATTATTAATGGGAATTCGAACACTTGTTACAGAATTGGGAATGGAAATGACACCAGAAGTCGCATCCTTCTTCCAAATTCTCACAGACACAGCATTTGGTTTCTTACCTGTATTAATCGCATATTCTGCAACGCGTAAATTCGGTGGTAATCCTGTATTAGGTATTGTCGTTGGACTAATGATGGTAGCACCTCAATTGCCGAATGCTTATGCTGTTCGCGGTGGAGATGCAGATCCTTTAAATGTCTTTGGTATTGATTTAATTGGTTATCAAGGGTCAATTTTCCCAGCAATTATTGCAGGTTGGACACTTAGCAAATTAGAAAAGTGGTTCCGCTCTTGGGTACCACAAGTTATGGATTTAGTGGTGACTCCTTTCTTATCTTTAACGATCACTGTTTTATTAATCTTTTTCCTTGTTGGTCCAATCATTCAAGTCATTGAGCGTTTTGTGCTTGGAGGCATTGTCTCAGCTATTGGAGCACCATTTGGTATCGGTTATATTGTATTTGGTGCTTTCCAACAATTATTAGTCGTCGCTGGATTACATCATGCCCTAGGGGTAGTGGAATTGAATGCTCTCAGCGAATCAGGATTAAATGTGATTCAACCTTTAACGACAGCATCAATGGCAGGGCAATTTGGAGCGGCAATTGGTGCTGCATTATTAGCTCAAGGTGTGCGTCGTTCTAACATGATATCTTCCGCTATTCCGACATTATTCGGAATTACAGAGCCTTTACTATTTGGTGTTAACTTACGTTCTTTACGTATTTTTATATCAGGTTTAATCGGAGGAGCGGTTGGTGGTTTTGTAACTTATCTCTTCCAATTAGCTGCACCGGGAATGGGAATTACATTTGTTCCAGGATTATTACTTTATACAGGAAATATGAGTGCGTTGGTACAATATTTAATTGTCATTCTCGTGTCCTTTGGGGTAGGTTTTGCGCTCGTTTTTGCGCAAAAACGTATCATTGAAAAAGAATTTGCTTAAGAAAGAGGCGAAATCATGAGACCAATAGAAGATCACTGGCGTTTAGATTACCATGTTATGCCTGAGAAAGGTTGGTTAAATGATCCGAATGGGGCGATGCAATTTAATGGGACATATCATCTATACTATCAATATGTACCAGAGAGTCCAAATGGAGGCGCGACACATTGGGGACATCAGATTTCCCAAGATTTAGTTCACTTCACACAAGAACCTATCTTTATGTCGCCAGATCACCCCTTTGATCGAGATGGTGTGTATTCAGGTGGAGCAGTGATTCATGATGATGTCATTCATTTTTTCTATACAGGGAATGTTAAAAAAGCTGGAGATTATGATTATATATACCATGGGCGTGAACAAAATGTTGTTCATGTTACTAGCCGAGATGGTTACACAATTGAAAAAAGAGAAGTAGTGATTCCTCATGCAGATTTTCCTAAGGGATTTACTGATCATATCCGGGATCCCAATATTATCGAGCAAAATGGTTATTTTTATATGGTGTTAGGAGCACGTCGATGCGATAATCGCGGATCTGTATTGCTTTATCGCTCCTCAGATTTAGACCATTGGGATTATCAAGGAGAATTAATTGTTGGATCTGAAGATGAAGGCTATATGTGGGAATGCCCTGATTTATTTTTTATAGAGGGCCAGGCAATCTTAATTTATTCACCTCAAGGGATTCTTCCGACGACTTATCAATATCATAATGCACATGTAGCAGGGTATTGCTTGGGCACTGTTGACTTTGAGAAGGTCACATTTACACGTACCAGTGAATTTTATGAATTAGATCACGGATTTGACTTTTATGCTCCGCATACTTTCGAGGATGAATCTGGTCGGAGAATTCAGTGGGCTTGGATGGGGCTTGGTGATACTATGCCGGAATATACGAATCCGACAATTAGTCGGGGATGGCAACATGCAATGACATTACCAAGAGAGTTAAAACTTATAAATAATAAATTATATCAACTTCCATTGCCTGAATATCAAGTATTACGTGAAACAGGCGGACACTATGATATTGATGGACACTTTGACTTAGAGGTAGGATCTATTTATGAATTGATTATTGCATTTGAAGAGACTCAATCATTTGAAATTTCTTTAGGTGAGGATAGTCAATTAACGTATGCTCAAGGTCTATTAACTTTAAGCCATGGACCTTCAGGCTATGGCCGTCGTAAAAGAATGGTTGAAATAGCAGAACTTTCAAAACTTCATTTATTTGTTGATCAATCATCAATGGAGATATTTATTAATGATGGAGCATATGTGATGACGAGTAGATTTTATCCATCTGAAGAAAAAGAGCGACGGTTAGAGTTATCCTTAACAGGGAGAATGGATTATTATCCACTAAAATCAGCGAAAGTAACACAAGAAAAGGAGTCATAATTATGTTTGGAGCAATTGAGGCTGGAGGGACAAAATTTGTTTGTTCTATCGGTGATGATGAGCACAATATTGGCGAACAAATTTCTTTGCCTACTTCTACTCCAGAAGAAACCATGCCAGAAGTGGTTGCGTTCTTTAAGCCTTATATTGATAAAATGAAGGCCATTGGTATTGGTTCTTTTGGTCCGATAGATATTCAAGAGGATACGCCAACTTATGGACATTTTACGAATACGCCCAAGGTTGCGTGGCAAGGATTCGATTTTGTTGGATATGTCAAAACAGAATTAAATGATATTCCTGTAGCTTGGACAACAGATGTAAATGCAGCAGCATACGGAGAATTAACTCAAAGTCCAGGAAATAGTCTAGTTTATTTTACTGTGGGAACAGGCTTAGGTGGCGGTGCGATTCAAAATGGTCAATTCATCGGTGGTATTAATCATGCTGAGATGGGACATATTTTAATTCGCAAACATCCTAATGATTCGTATGAAGGATATTGTATTTATCACGGAGATTGTTTGGAAGGCCTCGCATGTGGGCCAACGATTGAAGCGAGATATGGAATTAAAGGTCAAGATTTATCGGAAGATCACGAAGTTTGGGATTTTATTGCATATTATCTCGCTCAAGCTGCAATGATAACAGATTTGACCTTGGCTCCACAGCGTATTGTCTTTGGTGGGGGAGTGTTAAAACAACCACAACTCATCGGTAAAATTCGTTCAGAATTTGAAAGACTTTTAAAAGATTATCGCCCAACACCTCCGCTGGATGAATATATTATCACTCCGATATTAGGAGATAATGCGGCGACAATTGGATGTTTAGCAATGGCAAAAGAAATAGTTGCGTAATCATAAAAATATCACCATTGATGAGTATTAATGCTTTATCAATGGTGTTTTTTATGGTTAAAATCTAGAACATAAAGATTAGATAATATTTCGGCTGAAAATTATTGGCTATAATAATGTGAGGGTGTAAACTATTGTAAAGGGTTACAATGCATAGTTAAACAAGTAAGGAAGAAGAAATATAATGGAGCAACAATTATGGTTAGGTGACTTTCAAATAGGAGATGCTTATGAATCGGAGTCTTATGTAGTAACAGAGGAAGAGATTATTGAATTTGCTAGCCAATATGATCCGCAATATTATCATTTAGGTGCGGAGCAAGCAGAAGATTCGTTCTTTAAAGGGTTGGCGTCTTCAGGTTGGCTAACTGCAGCAATCACAATGAAATTACAGGTTGCTAGTCATCCTTTTGCTTTTGATTTAATCGGGGTAGAGGTTGGGTTAGAGTGGCCTAGTCCTACTCGGCCTGGAGATGAGCTATATATTCGGACAGAAATAAAAAATATTATTATGTCAAAATCAAAACCCAATCAAGGAATGATTGACATCGAAACAATTACATATAATCAAGACGGAGAAAAACGTCAGATTATGAAAAATAAGATCTTGGGATTTAAGAAACCGGAATAATATAAAGTTATTATTAAATTGCTCTTCAAGAGAATGTTTGTTCAAATAAAAACTGTCCGTTTGTATCCGGACAGTTTTTATACACTCGAATAAATGCATTATAAAAAAATAACGCCTATTAATAATTGGATGAATTCAAGCTTATTTCTTCAAATTTAATAAAAATATACTGAATAGAATGGTTTATAAACTTAAAATAATGTTTGAAATTGTTTGGAAAGCGAACAAAAGTCGTAAAATAAAAAGATATTCGGTATAATATATGAACAATTATTGAAGGAGCAAAAGAAATGAATAAGTATCAACGACACCAAAAAATTATAGATTGGGTCAATCAAAGAGGTACAGTTCGGATCTCAGAGATTGCTGAAGCTTTTAATGTATCCGATATGACTGTAAGACGAGATCTTGAGGAGCTTGAAGAAGATGGTTTACTAAAAAAAATTCATGGTGGAGCACGAAGTAATACAGCGTTCCAATATCATGAATTGGCTCATGAAGATAAATATGATGAAAATTATGACCAAAAATCCACAATTGCACAAAAAGCTGCAAGACTGATTGAAAACGGCGATGTAGTTTTTATTGGGCCTGGCACCACAACTGAGTTGTTATCACGCGCTATTGATCATCATAGTTTATCTATTGTAACGACTTGTTTACCTATCTTTGAATTATTATTACCGAAACAATCCTCAACATTTAAAGTATATCTTTTAGGTGGAGAAATGCGACAAGTAACAAAATCATTTGTTGGTGAAATTACTAATTTAGCATTAGAAAACATGCGATTCGGAAAGATGTTTTTTAGCGGAAATGGTGTAAAAGAAGGAGCTGTGATGACTTCTAGTGTAGAGGAAGCCTACACACAAAAAATTGCACTTCTAAATTCTGTAGAACAGTATTTATTATTAGATTCCTCGAAAATGGGTAAAGAAGATTTTGCCAAAATTTGTCAGTTAGAAGATTTGACTGCGGTTGTAACAGATGCGACAGATGAAGAAAAAATTCAAACAATAGAATTGTATACGGAAGTGATAAATTAATGCATCAATTATGGTGGAACTAGTTGAAATATTTAATACATCAATCATGATGTGAAGTAAATATTTAAAACAAAAAGAAACATTAATAAACATTTTTTGTTGACTATTCGAATATTTTGTTGTATATTCAATGTATAGAAACAGAAAGCGATTTCTGAATAATTTGCAAATTATTTCTATGTCGTTGTTGATTTAGGGTTCAATCAGAAAAGGAGTTTCAAGTGAAAGTTATTTTAGGAGCCGATAAGGACGGCAAAGAACTTAAAGAGATTGTGAAGTCATATTTAGAGGAATTAGAATACCAAGTTGTAGATGTGACCTCTGAGACAGATGAAGACTTTATTAATACGACGCTTTCAGTCGCTGAACAAGTGAACGCTGAAGATGGCAACTTAGGTATTGTGATAGATGGTTATAGTGCAGGTAGCTTTATGGTAGCAACTAAAGTGACAGGAATGGTAGCTGCAGCTGTATCTGATGAACGCTCAGCTTATATGACTAGAGAACATAATAATTCACGCATGATAACTATGGGTGCGAAGATTGTTGGGCCAGAACTGGCAAAAAAAATAGCGGCGGAGTTTTTAGCAGCAGACTATGATGGTGGACGTCACCAGATACGTGTTGATATGTTAAATAAAATGATGTGTTAATTAATTAGTCTGAATAATAGTCTAGAAAGGATCGTAAAATTAATGAGAATTGCTATTGGTTGTGACCATATAGTCACATATGAAAAAATTAAAGTCGTAGACCATTTAAAAGAACAAGGACATGAAGTCTTGGATATGGGAACTCATGATAATGTTCGTACACATTACCCAATTTACGGAAAAAAAGTTGGAGAGGCTGTTGTGAATGGAGAGGCTGATCTAGGGGTTGTAATTTGTGGTACAGGTGTAGGAATCGCGAATGCTGTTAATAAAGTGCCAGGCATCAGAGCAGCATTGGTTCGTGATATGTCAACTGCTTTATATGCAAAAGAACAATTGGATGCCAATGTGATTGGTTTCGGCGGAAAAATTACTGGTGAATTCTTAATGAAAGACATTATTGATGCTTTCATTGAAGCTGAATACAAAGAAACATCTGAAAATAAAGTATTAATAGATAAAATTAGTCACTTGGAGAAAGCTGATGAAAATCAAGAAAACCCAGAATTCTTTAAAGAATTCTTAGATAAATGGGATCGCGGAGAATATCAAGACTAAGTTTGGAGGATCCAATGACAATCTTAACAGTGACGATGAATCCTTCGGTTGATATTGGTTATCTTTTTGATGGGTTTAAGATAGACGAGGTAAACCGAGTTCAGCAAGTTACAAAAACAGCAGGTGGTAAAGGACTGAATGTTACCCGAGTTTTAAAACAACTAAACGATCAACCTCTGGCAACAGGGTTGATCGGGGGTGAATTAGGTGAATATATTAAAAGACAATTGACGGAGTCTAATATCGAACACAATTTTTTCTCAATTTCTGGAGACACCCGTAATTGTATTGCAATTTTACATGATGGAAAGCAGACAGAGATACTCGAAAACGGGCCAGTCATTCAAAAAAATGAGAGCGTTAACTTTTACTCTCACTTTGAATCGTTAGTAATGGGAGACATTGATGTAGTTACTATTTCTGGAAGTCTTCCTCAAGGATTACCAGATGACTATTATATTAAATTAATAGAATTAAGCCAAGCACATCAGACGCCGGTGATCTTGGACTCTTCTGGTAATTCATTGAAAGCGGTTTTAAAATCTGGGAATAAACCAACTGTTATCAAGCCTAATATAGAAGAATTGTCTGCCTTAATTGGAGTAAAACAAATTACTTCGATTGAACAATTGAAAAAAGAACTGAATACCCCGCTCTTTGATGGAATTGAATGGGTAGTTGTATCCTTAGGTGGGGATGGAGCATTTGCTAAACACAAAGAAACATTCTATAAGGTAGATATTCCAACAGTAGAAGTGATTAATCCCGTCGGATCTGGAGATAGTACAGTAGCTGGAATTGCATCAGGATTGGCAGCTCATAAGAAACCAGATGATTTATTAAAACATGCAAATGTTCTGGGAATGTTGAATGCGATGGATGCCAAAACCGGTAATGTCAATTTAGAACACTATGAAAAATTGTTTGAACAAATAAAAGTTAGAGAGGTTTAACATGACAAAACAAGATTTTATGAATCAATTAATGGATGACAAAGGAATTATTTCAGCACTAGCATTTGATCAACGTGGTGCATTACGACGTATGATTGCCGAGCATCAATCTGAAGAACCAACTCAGGAGCAAATGGAGACGTTAAAACGTTTAGTTTCTGAAGAGTTAACACAATATGCAAGTTCAATTCTTTTAGACACAGAATTTGGTTTGCCTGCTGCTGATGCTCGTGATAAGGAATCCGGATTACTATTGGCATATGAAAAAACAGGTTACGACCCATCTACTACTAAACGCTTACCAGAGTGCCTAGATGATTTATCAGTTAAACGTATTAAAGAGTTAGGTGGGCAAGCTGTTAAGTTCTTACTTTATTATGATGTTGATGGTGATGAAGAAGTTAATTTACAGAAACAAGTTTATATGGAACGTGTTGGTTCAGAATGTGTGGCAGAAGAAATTCCTTTCTTCTTAGAGATATTAACATACGATGAAAATATTGAAGACAATAAAGGGGCAGAATTTGCTAAAGTTAAAGCGCATAAAGTGAATGAAGCGATTCGTTTATTCTCTGAACCTCGCTTTAATGTAGATGTCCTGAAAGCAGAAGTTCCTGTGAATATGAATTATGTAGAAGGTTACGCGAAAGATGAAGTTTTGTTTACAAAAGAAGAAGCAATGCAAGCTTTCCGTGATCAAGATGCCGCAACTGACTTACCATATATTTATTTAAGTGCCGGAGTTAGTGCTGAATTATTCCAAGAGACGCTTAAATTTGCAGCTGAAGCGGGAGCTAAATTTAATGGTGTTTTATGCGGAAGAGCAACTTGGGCTGGTTCTGTAGCTGCTTATATCAATGATGGAGAAGAAGCGGCTCGTGAGTGGTTAAGAACAACTGGTAAAGAAAATATCGTTGGTTTAAATGATGTGGTTGCTGAAACAGCAGTAGCATGTGAGTTTAACTAGTTTTATGGTTCATTAAAAAGGAGGAATATCAATGAACAGAGACGAAATGGGAATGATTGGATTTGAAATCGTTGCTTATGCAGGTGAGGCACGGTCAAAGTTACTTTCAGCTTTAAAGAAGGCTGAATCAGGTGAATATGAAGAAGCAGAAGTTTTAGTAACTGAGGCTGAAGAGTCGATTGCAAATGCACATAAAGCTCAGACTGATATTCTAGCTAAGGAAGCTGCTGGTGAAGATTTAGATTTTAGTTTTATTATGATGCATGGGCAGGATCATTTAATGACAACAATTTTGTTGAAAGATATGATGCATCATATGATTGCATTATATAAAAGAGGGTAATCAAAATGGATAAGTTAATAGCAGCTATAGAGAGTGCTAAGCCATTCTTTGAAAAGCTTTCACGTAATATTTACTTGCGAGCCATCCGTGATGGTTTTATTGCAAGTATGCCAATTATTTTATTTTCAAGTATTTTTATTCTTATAGCGTATGTTCCGAATGCCTGGGGTTTTCACTGGAGTCCAGAAATAGAAAGTTTTTTAATGACACCATATAACTACTCCATGGGAATTCTTGCCTTGTTCGTTTCAGGTACAACCGCTAAGTCATTAACTGATTCAATGAACCGATCATTAGAAGGAACGAATCAAATAAACTATATTTCAACAATGTTAGCGACGATGATTGGTTTTCTGTTAATGGCAGCAGATGATACAGAGGGCGGTTTCCTTACAGAATTCTTAGGCACGAAGGGATTACTGACAGCGTTCATTGCAGCTTTCATCACTGTTAATGTTTATAAATTTAGTGTAAAACGTAATTTAACGATAACAATGCCGGAAGAAGTGCCACCAAATATCTCACAGGTATTCAAGGATCTCATTCCGTTTACCGGTTCAATTATTATTTTGTATCTCGTTGCATTGTTGATCCGAAATATTACTGGGGAAAATGTTGCCTCTTCCATTGGAACAATGTTAGCGCCACTATTCCAAGCGGCTGATGGTTATCTAGGAATAACTATTATTTTTGGTGCATTTGCATTCTTTTGGTTCATTGGTATTCATGGACCGTCAATTGTGGAGCCAGCAATTGCAGCCGTTACGTATGCTAATATCGAAACCAATCTGCAATTATTACAAGCTGGAGAACATGCAGACAAAATTTTAACACCCGGAACTCAAATGTTCATCGTAACAATGGGTGGTACAGGAGCAACACTCGTTGTACCTTTTATGTTCATGTGGCTTGCTAAATCAGAACGAAATAAAGCAATTGGACGAGCGTCGGTAGTTCCAACATTCTTTGGTGTTAACGAACCGATTCTATTTGGAGCACCATTGGTATTAAACCCAATATTTTTCGTACCATTTATATTTGCACCAATTGCGAATGTGTGGATTTTTAAATTCTTCGTGGATGTTTTAGGAATGAATTCCTTTACAACGAATTTACCTTGGACAACTCCAGCACCGATTGGACAAATTCTTGGAACCAATTTCCATGTGCTTTCATTCGTGCTTGCTGCAGTTTTGATTGTTGTGGATGTTTTAATTTATTATCCATTTTTCAAGGTGTATGATAATCAAATTTTGGAAGAAGAACGTTCTGGTGTGAATTCAAGTGATGCATTGAAAGAAAAGGTTGCACAGAATTTTGACACTTCAAAATCAGATGAGATATTATCACAAGCCGGAGTAACAGATTCTAACGAAAAAGTAATTGTAGTTGATTCTTCAGAAGACGATACTAATAAAACAACTAATGAAGGAATCACAGAGCAGACAAACGTACTGGTGTTATGTGCAGGTGGTGGTACCAGTGGTTTATTAGCTAATGCACTTAATAAAGCTGCAAAAGAACATAATAAGCCGGTCTCCGCAGCCGCAGGAAGCTATGGTGCGCACCGTGAAATATTACCTCAGTATGATTTGGTCATCCTAGCCCCTCAAGTAGCGTCAAATTATGAAGATATGAAGGCCGAAACTGATAGATTAGATATTAAACTAGCAAAAACAGAAGGATCGCAATACATAGGATTGACACGTGATGGTGAAGGTGCATTGCAATTTGTGGTGGAACAGTTCAAATAATAGGGAGGATAATATGAAGAAACTACCTAAAGACTTTATTTTTGGTGGAGCAACTGCTGCATATCAAGCTGAGGGGGCCACTAAAACAGATGGAAAGGGACCAGTAGCTTGGGATAAATACTTAGAAGAAAATTATTGGTACACAGCAGAGCCTGCCAGTGATTTTTATAATCTTTATCCCGTTGACTTGAAATTAGCTCAAGAGTTTGGTGTTAATGGCATCCGTATTTCTATCGCTTGGTCGCGCATTTTCCCTAAAGGATATGGGGAAGTGA
>JACBXP010000005.1 GCA_015863185.1 Aerococcaceae bacterium DSM 111020 | reverse complement strand
TTTCTGCGGTAGCTAATAAGAGAAATCAAATACCTAGAAAATCCTTAGATTATCAAACACCTTTAGAAGTATTTTTGAGTCACATAAATGAATCACATTTGTCTAGCTTATATTGACAAATCAAATTTTAAGAATTCGCTTCAAATGGTAACAATGGTTAGTCTAATCGTCATCCCAGTCATCATCGTCATCCCAGTCATCATCGTCCCAATCATCATCGTCATCCAAATCATCATCGTCATCCCAGTCATCATCGTCCCAATCATCATCGTATGGAACAATTGGTTGAATGGTGTCAACGTTCTCTTCATCATCCTCTGGGCTGATATTCCTTTGGTTATCTTCATTAGAGAATGGCTGGTGAGAATGATCATCATTTAAACTTAAATGAATTTGATAGTATGTGTTTATCACTGCTTTAAATGCTTCGGGGATGTTATCTTGGCGTAGCAAATTGATTAATCGATTCATCGGATTGTTCGATTTAAAATCGTAATAATCACCCTCGCTACCTAAAAGTTGTTGTTTCTCTTGCGTTGATAATACTTCATTGCCCGCAATTTCCCAAAAATTGATTTGAGATGAGGCTAATTGATAGTCACCTAAAAGTATATTGTCGTCTTGGGCCTGTTTATAATCATCTAAATCGCCTTTTATAACAATCATATTTGACGCATCATTAGATTCTGCTGCCACTTTTACTAGAAAATTCTCATAGTTTCGAATCCAGTCTGAATCATCAGATGATAGACCGACCAAAGTATCTTTCGTCTTATTATTATCACTATAATGCTCTAACAAAGTAGGTGTCACGTCATTTATATTACCACCTATCCAATTTTCTTGAAGGGATTCACCTTCGGAAGTCATTAATTGAATTATTTCCTGATCTTTATTAACTTCTACCTGCACGCCCTCTTGCGTTCCAAATGAAACAGCAGCATATACATCATTACTGTTATTAAAATATTGGTATCCTACATTTACAAATATAAAAACAAGGGCTGCTATTAATAATGTGCGGATAATCGGTTTAAATGGCATGCGATGTACTTTTGATGACTTTGAATAAATATCCGTATCAAAAAAATAAATCTGATCACCAATGGTTAGACCATTTTTATATTTGAGGCGATGAAAAGCGCCATCCGTGTCCAAAACAATAATATAATCAGCTTCAATAGTAATTACAACGGCATGATATAAATTGTTTTTTTTCATTTTACCTCCCCTTAATCCAATCAATTAGTGATGTATATTTTTGTTTAAAGATAATAATTGCTGAGGTAATAAAAACTTTATTACCTTTAATCACTTTGATGGTTACATTATTGTATTCTGCTGTTATTTTGATAGGAAGACGCTTCTTTTCAAAAAGCTTATCCACAATTGGTGGATATTTGCTCGATCTTTCTGAAATATTTAGTGCTCTTTCTCTAGAATCTTGATGTTTTGGCGCTTCATCGACTAAATTTTCAATACTAATGCCAAATTCTTTCATGTCTTCTGTCCACGTTTTGATTTCTATTTTCAATGTGTTATCGGGTGCTGAACGTTGATCTTCAAATTGATAGCCTTCATCTGACAAGGATTCTATTGATTGATGATGGGCTTCCTTTTGTTCTTTTCTTAAGAAATCAATAACACGACTACGTATGACCAATCTCACATAAGCTAGAAAAGCACCCTTGTTTTCATCATACTTTTTTACCGCTTCTTCAAAAGCGGATAAAGCCACCAAAAAGGAATCATCATTATGTATATGAACATAGCGATTTGTTGTCTCGCTCACTACTTTGATAATGAATCCAAGATTTTCTTCAATCAATTGATTGATATCTTTTTCGATTTGACTAACCTCCCACTACTATATAATACGAAATTCACAACTAATTTAGGGCCTTAATTATCTTTTTCATTATACATGTTTTTTAAATAAATATGATTAATCTGCATCATTCATAATCAGAGGTGCATAAATCGCCCCAACTATACAAAAAATCTCCCAAGTACACTTAGGAGATTCTAAATTTAACAATAAGATTGCACCTTTTAACGCACTGTCATCTATTACGAGGGATCGTAAAATAAATGATGGCAAAATAACCCGCTCAAACATAGTTTAGAAAGGATAACTTCATTCAGACCTGAAAAAGTTAAGGTTAACTTCATTCGGACCACTTATAAATCGGGATTTCAAAATGATCGTAAGCTGTTGAATCCGAAGTTGATTCACTTTTTGTCTGCCGTTGATTAAATGCATCAATATTTTTTTGTGCTTCATAGGCTGTTGTGATATTTTGTTTTTGCCAATTCAATAAAATCTTATCTATATAACTGAAATTCAAAGCTTGATGCATCATTGCTTGTTTTAATGCGAGCTGAATAATTTCAGGTGAATAGTTATCACTCATTAACCATTGATTGATAGTCTGTAATTCCATTGGCGTCAGAACACGGCCAAATTCCCTTTCAAATAAAGAGACTAAATTACCTGTATAGTGTTGAAGTACTTCTTGATTCTCAACGGTCTCTTCTTGGGTCGGTGCCTGATAAAATTTCTGATCGAGTTGATTGAAAAAAGGTCTTAGGGTGTAGTGATCATCTTGTTTACCAGATTCATTGGTTTCTAATTCTATCGATAAATAATCTTTTTCAATCAATTGATTAATCAATTCCATTACTTCATTCACTGACCAACCTAATTGATTCGCAATTTTTTTAAAATTATTAACTGTTTTGCCTTGATTCAATTGTGACATTATATACAAAATCAACATCATTTCATTACTTGAGATATCCAATTGACCAAAGCGATTAAAGATAATATTCGGAACATTGGTCGAACCATCTTTAAACCAATCATACATCGTACTCAATTGAACGCCTCCTTCATTTTGTTCGTTAGAGATTGCTGATTGTCTGAATCCAAGATCCATCCTTGGCACTTAGGTAATAATAACCCATGTCAGAATTTTCATCGAGATATGTTACTTCCCAAACGGGCTCATTATTCATTAATCCTAGTCGTGACTGTGTTACTTTTTGAGGATTTAAATCATTCATAGCAATTGATTTGGCATCTTCAAATGTAATTAGCTCATCGTAATTGTAATACACACTCTCGCCACCGTCACGTGCAATAATAGCATACATTTTTTGATTATCCGTTGTTTCAAATTCCAACGAAAAGTATGTTTCTTGAGGGGTCGTTAACCAATAAAAATTATCTGTCGTTTCAACCGGATAATCAACGCTTACTAATTGTTCCGTTTCCTTTCGTGCTTTTTCAACAGAAGATTGAGATAACATGAAGACAGTTAATAATGATAATAATATGATGGCAATTAGTATCGTTAAAATACTTACCGTTCTTCGACTTAAACGCATAATAATTTCCTTTCTGATGGAATTTTTTTGACAATATCATTTATTTTACCATAATTTCAATGATTACTGAATATTTTTCAAGATGTTAATCCATTTTCCATTCAAATTGTATCAATGACGATAACATATCTTGTAATTGATTAGAGTATGTTCGAGTAAAAACACGATCATCAAACAGATAGTAATCATGGCTTTCACCTAAGATCATCATTATTTTTTTCATTCGCTGAACCATCATCGGTAAATTCATTTCATCAAAGATTAAACGTTCATCCTGAATCAAATCGCTAAATGCTTGAAGTTCTGGCTTTTCAGGTGATAAAAAGGGTAACTTTTCCATTAAAATCATTAATTCATCTGGCAATTTGACCAGTTGTGAAGATTGTAAATCATTGATTGTCATAATCAAGATAAAACTATTTTCATTTTTAATGCGATTGATAATTCGCCGTACACTTCCGTGTACCCCTCTTACTTGAATTAAATACTGATGTAATAAATCTTCATCACTCGAGAATACACGATGATAATCAAGCAACTCCTCTTGATTAGAAACAATAATTAAATATTTTCTTCTGTTTTGGTCCTTAATAAATGTTTGGATGTTTGAAGTAGCTATATCTTTTTTATTTTCGGATAAATGGTCAGAAAGAAACATTACAGGAATCTGAAAAGTAATTTTCTTTTTAGGAATCTCATTAACCTTTAAATAATCACCATTTGGTTCACCCAATCGATGATATATTCCGAAGTCTTCTTTATAATTATAATTCCCAGGACTAACTAAGAGATAATCAAAATGTTCTGAGATATTTAACCAAAAATCATGGCGCCAACTCATTTGATTCCATTCAATATGTACATGATACAATTTCTGATGTAACCGTTCCCCTGAGAATGACCAGTAATAATTGCTAGAATCTGGAGTTACTAATTGATGGGTCAGCGATAATTTCTTCATGTTCTTTAATAATTGACTGTTAATTGGAATCGAGCTTTGATAAGTCAATAAATGGTGATTTAAATCTAAAATTTGCTGAATCATCTCAATAAAATTAGTATCATCTTTTGATATGTACCGTGTTCTCTTACCACTACTTGGGTACTCATTCATTTCTTTTTGTTCCAAATAAAGCATTAATTGATGAATTTTCGTTGTCAACTCTTGTATCATCATAAGAACTTTCTGGTCAACTAATTCATAAGAAGATTCATTGAAACGATAAATGTCCAATAATTCCTGTAATAAATTCAACATCTGAGATAAATCAATTTGCTTCTGTTGAAAATATAATCCTATCTCTAACAAATCCTTCGCATCTTCGAAAAATAAAGTGGCAGATTCCGGTAATACAGCCAACAGATTCTCTCTTTGATACAATTGAAGGAATGTGCCAATCGACATAATCGTAATAGAGGCTTGTTTGATTGTTTGGACCTGTTGATAATATGCTTTATTTGGTGGAATGCTAATTTGATAATCTTCTGCTAATTTGAACAACAATTCAAACATTTTTAATTCATTATTAATTTCAGATAAATCAATGGACTGATATTTCTCATAATAATGAATCAGGGCCATCCAAGTAATGAGTTCCGTTTGATTTAAAAAAGCTGGCTCAATTTTTTTCTCAATGTCCTCCAAAAGCTGAACATTTAAATAATTATGTTTCTTTTTTAATGTTTTAAATGTAGTGGTAGTAATCGTTTGTAAGTGTTGCTGCCATTTCCAGATATGCTCATCATTTTTAACAATAATGACTACAGAGACAAGGTCACTCATTTTCTGCGCTAGCGAATAGAGTATTTCTCGTTTTAACGGGAAATCAGGATTTTCAATAACTAGGTGTCTTTGCTGTTGCCATTGTTCTAAAATAAAATCCCTTAAAAGATCATCATGATCCGAATAGTTTTCAGCTGGTGTTTCCTTGTCAATGAGAGGTAAATGTTCATTATTGACAAAATGATTAGGATTCTCAAAAATTAATTGTTCATCATTCGGTAAATATTCAGCAAAATAAAATAACTTCTTTTTCAATAGATCAGGTAAGACATTAATTGATTCCGCTATTTTATTCACCAACACACTAGTGAAACGCGCATCTACCAGTGCATTATGAGCGTTCAATAATTCCATGTTTAAATAATTTGCTAGATCCGATAGGCCATATCCATGAGACAAAGGAAAAATAATTTTACTTAATAAAAAGGTATCAATCGCTAAAGGATCAAAAGAATAACCAAATTCAGAAAAAACTTCTGTCATAATTCTTAAATCAAAGGCTAAATTATGTCCAATAAAGATACAGTCTTTTAGCCGTTCATACCATAATGAAATAACGCTATCTAACTTGGGGGCATTGATGACATCCTTTTGTTCAATACCTGTTAGTTTAGCAATTTGAGGCGGGATCGCAATTTCTGGATTAATGAGCATATTATATTCGTTAATTTTCTCATTATTTTGATAAATAATCGCTGCGATTTGAATAATACGATCGCCATTTGCTATATTAGGTCCTGTCGCTTCAATATCTATGACAGCATATTTTATCTTTTGAACATCCAAATGATCCCTCCTAATGCATTTTTTCATTGATATATTGAACAATCTCATCATATTCATTATTTAAGGAGCCTGTGACTACCTTTCTTTCAATATCAGCTAATAATTTTCCAACAATCGGTCCTCCTCTTTCCAATTCAAGAATAGCCATAATTTGTTTGCCATTTATCGCTAATTCTTGAATATTTTTAATCTGAAGACGAAGATAAGCCTCAGTAATACGCGTGCTCGATAATCTGCCATGTCTTAGATAAAAGGTTTCAATTAACGTTAAAATATCCCTGTCAAATCGATATAAATTCTCTGGCATGACGAGTTCATCAATATCTAAGCGTCGACACTCTTTAAATGCAATGGCATTATTGATGAGTGCATTGCTATGTTTCCATTTACGCAGATAGCTTTGTTCAAGTTCCCTCGTTTGGATATCCAAATGATAAAGCAACGATCCCCAAACCAAAATCTCATGATTAGATAGCTTGATGGTTTCAATAGGTTCAAAATCTTTTTCTAGCGAAGTAATGAGTTGATCGATATTTAAATCATTCGGAAAAGGCAAATAGTGATACAATTCGCTCTGAATCAGTGAAAAACCCTTCTTAGAAAAAAAGTGCCCCTGTAAATACTTCGTAAATTCAATTTGGATACGTTCCATCGCAATATTTTCAATTAAAAATGCCAATTGCTGAATAGCTGACATCGTATTCTTATCGATAGTAAAACCTAATTGCGTAGAAAAACGCAAAGCCCTCAACATTCTTAACGCATCTTCTTGAAAACGTTCATGAGGATTACCAACTGCTCGAATCAAATGACATTTTAAATCTTTTAATCCGCCATGATAATCGAAGACATGACCTTTTGAATCAATTGCTAACGCATTAATCGTAAAATCTCTTCTCAGAGTGTCCTGTTCAAGGTTGCGGACAAAATCGACTCGATCAGGTCGGCGATAATCTGAATATTTTCCTTCCACTCGAAATGTTGTGACCTCATAAGTTCCCCCTTTATAACGCACAATGACCGTTCCATGTTCAATGCCAACATCAATCGTCGCAGGGAAAATAGCTTTTATTTCTTGAGGAGTGGCACTTGTGGCAATATCTATGTCATGAATGGTTTTTCCTAATAAAAAATCTCGTACTGAACCACCAACAAAATAAGCCTCATGTCCATGAGACTCAATAATTGTTAACAAAGGAAGTGCTTGTTGGAATAAAGGTTCTGACAAATCAATCATCGTTGAACTCCTTCTTTTTGTATTGCTAATAGGTTAGCTAATACTTCTAACTGTTGATAATCTGCATCTTCTAACGCATCATTAATGCTTTTTTCAAGGTGCTCCACATATGATTCACGAGAAATTTGGTTCAAATATCCATCCATTTTTTCTTCAAATGATCGATAACCGGGCACAAATGGATTGTCAATTTTTATTTCGTCAATTAATTTTTCAATATTATCATCCGCTAGCACCAATTCGATATATAAGACATCATTTTGATTAACACGTAAATCATGAATAATTTGATCAAAATCAAAATACACTAATTTATTTTTAAAATAAGTAAAGGGCTTCTCAACTTGCGAATTAAACTGAAGCTTTAATCCTCTTGGGGTATAATTGGAATGTTTTGTAAACTCTATCTTTTCAACGAGCGTCGTCTCATCAATGATCCATTTCAGTAAATAATAAACTTCTCTATTAAAATTTTTATACTGTTGCATTAATAGTGATATTATTTCATATTTTTGCCAATTTTTCGATGTCATTCAATGCTTCTCCTTATCATTCGCCCTAAATAGATCGTTTGATATTCTGTATCATAATATTCCTTTGCCAACTGTTCAGCGGTATCTCTTTCATTTATCCCTTCATAGCTTTTCACTAGTAACTCAATTAAATCCTGTTCTGGAATAAGATAATCCCTTGCAATTTGTAAATATTCAATCGCATCATTGAAATTGTTCTGCATAAATGCTTTTTTGCCAATGAAATAACTCAATTCATCGGTTGATAAATAATTAGAAGCATGTACTTTTAGAAAGTCATTAAATCCTTCAAAATCATTGTTGCTTAAAAAATGGTCAAAGACCACACGAATGATTTGATATTGCTCTTCTAAATCAACACTATATGCCAAATAACCTATCAGTCGTTGTATAAAGTCTTTATGTAGTGTCTGCTCAGAACTGATAGATGCGAGTTCTAATGGCGATATCTCACTTTCGGGGACATTTTCCTGAAACCAATCAATGATTTGATTCTTATCGTGAGCATCTGTATTTTTTTCCAGCTCTACTAGCAACTCTATTGCTTTAGGATTATTTGGTTCTATCGCCAAAGACTGCTTAACATATTGCTCAGCAAGATCATTTCTTTGTGATAAACGATAAATGTACGCTAATAAATAATAATCATGGGCAGAAATCAGAGGTAATTCATTATCAGTCATCAAAGCTTCTAATTCCGCCAATGGGATTTGCTCTTGACTTAGCTTAATGGTAACGATTTTTTGTCGAGCTTGATTACGAATCGTCAAATCTGAAAAGTATTCATATAGAGCTTCAACATAAGTTAGTGCTCGCTTTGAATCACCTTGGGATTCATAATAATCTGCTAATAAAAAATAAGGATCAGCATAAGTCGGAAACTCTTTAACCAATTGCATTAAAATATTCTTTGCTTCTTCTGTTTTATCAATCTCAATTAACCAAAGGCTCTGCTGATAGCGAATATTTTCGTCCATATCTTGTTCAGGAATTAGTTTTAACCAATGCAATGCTTTTTCATATTCATAAATATGTGCATAAGCCTCTGCAATGAGTGTAATGAGAGTGGTTTGTGGATCGATTGTTTGGAGTCGCAAAAATATCATTAAAGCTAATTCAACATAGCCTAATTGTTCATAATAAATGGCGAATTCTTTCAATTGTTCAAAGCGTTGCTCATTATAGTGAGCTTCGTTTAACCACTGCTCAATGAGCGTTTCTTGACTCTCTTTATCCATTTCTTGTTGATATTCTTGAATTAACGCATTAGCCAATATGAGTTCCCCCTTTGTGAGAATATTATAGCATGAAAATAAGATACACCATAGTCATCACCTACAAAATAAAAAGCCCAGCATTAAACTGGACTTTTAATAAATAACAAGTTTATGCAGCTGAAGAAGATGATGCTTCTGTTGAAGAGTCCTCTTCTATCGAGTCCATAGAATTATCTTCAGATACATTGCTTTCAGTTGATTCTTCAGATGATACATTTTGGTCATCAGAACTGATTGACTCTGTCGATGAATCATCATTAAATGTTGGAGCATCTGCTGGAACCTGAATATCAAATGTTTGACCTTGTTCATCGAAAGTTAAGTTGATTGCTAATTCAATTAACAGACCACCTAAATCTTCATCTTGAATTTCTTCTCCAATCAATTCTTTGATATCTGCTTCAGTGATTTGTAAATCCATTGTCATACCTGAAATAATATAAGACGCTTTATCATAACTTACGGTGATATTTTGTCCTATTTTCAAAGCTAGATCGAAAGATTTGTTATAGGTTTCTTCAAATTGCGATTTTTCTTCTGGAGTCATCGGTTCTTCAGTTTGTTCTTCAATTTGAGCAATTGCTTGTTCAATCGCTTCTTGTTTTTTCGCTTCAATATTTATATTAGAGCTTGCTTCTAGATCATTCCAGAACTCTTCACTATTTACATTTTCTTTTAACGTGAATACATAATCAGTATCCGTTTCAGATAAATTAAAATATTTCTCGTAGAAAGATACTAATTCAGGCGTTATATCATTTTGTCCTGAATTTTCGACTTCTTCCAATGTCTGATAATATTCATCCGATGCTTGTTTTTCTAATTCCGAAATATCTTCAACAGTCCAACTAGAACCGTCAAAAACATATAAAATTCCTTCGACAACTGTTAGAGTGAAATTTGTGGGTTCTTCTTGCATAAATGTATCAACCACATTCCAGTCCTCATCATATTCATTGACTGGGAAACTTGTATTGCCATTGAGCGATAATTCAGCACTAAAGCGCGGTTCTACATTGTAACGGAAATCAAAATTATAATTTCCTGCAAATTGCGGTTCTTCTTCGGCTACAACTGAAATATTGGCATCACCAGTACCTGATAAGGAAGGCAATGTTTTATTCGCTTCAGTAATCTGTGTTAAGACTTCTTCCCAGTTTGTCTCCTGTGCATAAACAGTAGGGATACTGGACACTAAGAAGAAAACAGCAACCAATATCGTAACTAATTTGCCTCGATTTTTTAATTCTTTCATCTTCTTCACCCTTTCATATTGATAATCTTATTATCTCATATATTGAATCATTCCTCAATAATTCCTGTTGTCTTTAATCCTCTTCGTCCATGGATAAGACAGCCATAAACGCTTCTTGAGGTATTTCGACATTTCCCACTGATTTCATCCGTTTCTTCCCTTGTTTTTGCTTTTCTAAAAGTTTTTTGCGTCGAGAAACATCTCCACCATATAATTTCGCTGTGACATCTTTACGATAAGCCTTAATGGTGGTCCTTGCTATAATTTTATTTCCAATAGCAGCTTGGACAGGGACTTCAAACATTTGACGAGGAATAATCTCTTTTAGTTTACTTGCCAATGCACGTCCACGCTCATAAGCGAAATCACGATGCACAATTGTAGAGAAAGCATCAATTACTTCATTATTCAATAAGATATCTAACTTAACGAGATTCGACTCTTTATAGCCAATCAATGAGTAGTCTAAGGAAGCATATCCTTTAGTATTGGATTTTAGACGATCAAAGAAATCAAACACAATTTCCGCCATTGGTAATTCATAAATAACATTCACACGGTATTCATCTAAATAATCCATCGTAACGAAGTCGCCTCGTTTGCGCTCACACAATTCCATTACAGCACCGACAAATTCGCTTGGCACCATAATTTCAGCTTTAACATAAGGTTCTAGTACTTTATTAATTTCAGTAGCATCTGGCATTTCAGAAGGATTATCAATGCGGAGCATTTCGCCATCTGTTTTTTCGATTTCATAAATAACAGACGGTGCCGTCATTATCAAGTCCAATCCAAATTCTCTCTCCAAGCGTTCTTGGATGACATCCATATGTAACAATCCTAAGAATCCTGTTCGATAACCAAATCCTAATGCTTGTGACGTTTCAGGTTCAAATTGAAGCGATGCATCATTTAGTTGTAATCTCTCCAATGCTTCACGTAAGTCATTATAATCACTTGAATCAACAGGATATAACCCAGCAAAGACCATAGGATTGAGTTGGCGATAACCTTCCAATGGTTCCGAAGTTGGATTATTCGCATCCGTTATTGTATCCCCTACGCGTGTATCTTGGATATTTTTAATACCGGCAGTAATGTAACCCACATCACCAACCATCAGCTCTTCTCTTGGCATGGCTTGCGGAGAGAAGACACCTACTTCAATCACTTCATATTTTGCGCCATTACTCGCCATCATAATTTCATCGCCTGGTTTAATTGTGCCATCCATTACTCGAATATTTAGGACAACTCCACGGTAATTATCATAGGCCGAATCGAATATTAATGCGCGTAATGGAGCGTCAATATCCCCACTAGGAGCTGGAACTTTTTCGACAATTTGTTCTAAAATTTCCTCAATACCAATTCCAGCTTTAGCGGACGCATGCACAGCTTCTGAAGCGTCTAAACCAATAATATCTTCTATTTCTTGCTGTACTTTTTCTGGATCGGCGGCAGGTAAATCGATCTTATTAATCACTGGTAAAATTTCCAAATCATTATCCAAAGCTAAATATACATTTGCTAAGGTTTGTGCCTCGATACCTTGTGCAGCATCAACTACAAGAATCGCACCTTCACAAGCTGCCAAGGAACGCGACACTTCATAAGTGAAGTCCACATGCCCCGGTGTATCGATTAAATGCAAAATATATGTTTCACCATCTTTAGCATGGTACTCCACTTCGACGGCATTTAACTTTATCGTAATTCCACGTTCACGTTCAAGATCCATTGAATCCAACAACTGAGCTTTCATAAGACGTTCCTCTACAGTATGGGTACTCTGTAAAATTCTGTCAGCCAAAGTTGATTTCCCATGGTCAATATGTGCAATAATAGAAAAATTGCGAATCTTTTCTTGACGCGCCCGCATTTGTTCTTTATTCAAATTCGTTCACTTCTCCTAACACTGAATTAAAATTACTCACTGTTTATCATATCAAATTTTTAAGCTGAAAGACAATAGACACCATTCACTCCATCAAATTTTTAATTAAAAAAACCAGATTCGAAACTTTTCTTAATCTACAAATAAGAAAAGCTATTTCGATATCTGGTTTATCTTTAATCAAACATATCTTTCATTTTACCGAAAAAACCTTTGTCTTGTTGATCTTTGATCTTTGCACCTGATTCTTTAGCTAATTCTTCAAATAATTCTTTTTCTCTAGCTGAAAGTTTCTTCGGTGTGATCACTTTTACCGTTACATGTTGATCCCCTACACGATTTCCATTGACAGAAGGTGCTCCTTTTTCGCGCATTCTAAACGTTGTTCCAGTTTGAGTTCCCGCTGGAATTTTTAATTTTACTTTTCCTGTAACGGTTGGAACCATCACTTCGTCACCTAATGCGGCTTGAACAAACGAGATTGGTAATTCAAAATAAATTTCAGAGCCATCTCGTTCAAAGATGTCACTTTCTTCTACTTCAAAAATGACATATAAATCACCGTAAGGCCCACCATTTGAACCAGCTTCTCCTTGGCCAGATAATCGCATTTGTTGATTATCTTCCACGCCAGCAGGAATGGTAATTTTAACAGAGTGTGTTTCTTCTGTAATTCCCGCTCCATGACATGTTTGACATTTTTCTTTGATTTCTTGACCTGTGCCTTGACATACATCACAGACAGTTTGAGTCATTACACGACCAAATGGTGTATTCTGTTCAACATTAACTGTTCCGCGACCCGAACATTTAGAACAAGTAACCGGTTCAGTCCCTGGTTTGGCTCCAGACCCATGACATGTCTCACACTCAGCATTACGATTATAGCGTATCGTGGTTTCTTTTCCTTTGATTGCTTCATCAAATGTTAAATGCACACGGTATTGTAAATCTGAACCACGCCGAGGTGCATTTGGATTTCTCGATGAACCACCGCCACCGAAGAACGTACTAAATATGTCCTCAAAATCACCGAAACCGCCTGAAGAATAACTTCCGCCGCTTCCTCCAAAGCCACCGAAACCACCAAAGCCACCACCGAAACCACCGGCTCCAAAGTTAGGGTCCGTCGATGCATGACCATATTGATCATATGCCGCACGTTTTTGTTGATCACTTAATACTTCATACGCTTCAGAAACTTCTTTAAATTTTTCTTCAGCATCTTCTTCTTTATTGATATCTGGATGATATTTTTTTGATAATTTACGATAAGCTTTTTTTATTTCATCTTCTGAGGCATCTTTTGATATGCCGAGGACGTCATAATAATCCCTTTTATCAGCCATCAAATTCCTCCTTTTCCATTCATCATTGACTCATTACTCCAATTATTCTTTCATTTTATTGGTATCTGAAAATTTAGTCTAACTATCATCTGAAACTTAAAAAACGAATATTCACCGAAGAAATATGATTTTGTTGGTATGTTGATGTTCTCCCCAACAAAATCATAAGAGAATATCTGATACGTTCAAACATAAGTCTAGTTCATATCTTCTTCGGAAATATTCGTTGTATCAACTTCTTCATCTCACCTATAAACACACTTCGTGTTCACTTCAATAAATGAGATCATTTATTCTTTTCGAATTATTATTCTTCGTCTTCTACTTCTTCAAAATCTGCGTCAACAACACCATCATCATCGGATGATTCTTCACCAGATTGTGCTTGGGCTTCTTGTGCTGCTTGTTCATAAAGTTTTACACTTAGATTTTGAACAATTTCATTTAATGCATCGCGTTTCTCTTTCATTTGCTCGATATCATTTGCTTCGACAGCTGCTTGGAGTTCATCACGCGCATCTTTTGCTTTTTGAACTTCATCTTCTGAAACTTTACCTTCCAACTCTGTCAATGTTTTATCTGTAGTAAAGATTAATTGATCAACTTCGTTACGAAGATCTGCTTCTTCACGACGTTTTTTATCTTCTTCGGCATTTGCTTCAGCATCTTTAACCATACGTTCAATCTCTTCATCAGATAGACCAGATGATGATTTAATAGTGATAGATTGTTCTTTATCAGTACCTAAATCTTTAGCAGAAACATTCACAATACCATTTTTGTCAATGTCAAATGTTACTTCAATTTGAGGTACACCACGTGGTGCTGCTGGAATATCTGTTAATTGGAAACGTCCTAATGTTTTATTATCTGCAGCCATCTCACGTTCACCTTGTAATACATGAACGTCTACCGCCGGTTGATTATCTGCTGCGGTTGAGAACACTTGTGACTTGCTAGTAGGTATGGTTGTATTACGTTCAATTAATTTTGTGAAGACGCCACCCATTGTTTCAATACCTAGAGATAATGGTGTTACGTCTAAAAGAACGATATCTTTAACGTCACCTGAGATGACACCACCTTGAATGGCAGCTCCCATTGCTACTACTTCGTCAGGGTTTACCGATTTATTAGGTTCTTTTCCTGTTTCTTTTCTCACCGCTTCAACAACTGCTGGAATACGTGTTGATCCACCTACTAAGATAACTTGGTCAAGATCAGAAGCTGTTAAGCCAGCATCTTTCATTGCTTGACGTACTGGTGTTTTCGTACGCTCAACTAAATCATCTGTTAATTCATCAAATTTAGCACGAGATAATGAAGTTTCTAAGTGAAGCGGACCCGCTTCTCCAGCTGTGATAAATGGTAAGCTAATTTGTGTTTGGCTAACACCTGAAAGGTCTTTTTTCGCTTTTTCTGAAGCATCTTTCAGACGTTGCATCGCCATTTTATCTTTGCTTAAGTCAATTCCATTTTCTTTCTTAAATTCATCTACTAAATAGTCAATGATTTTATTATCAAAGTCATCCCCACCTAGTGAATTATCACCAGATGTTGCTAGTACATCAAATACGCCATCGCCTAATTCAAGAATAGAGACGTCAAATGTACCTCCACCCAAGTCAAATACTAAGATTTTCTCATCTTGGTCAACTTTGTCTAAACCGTAAGCCAAGGCAGCAGCTGTTGGTTCGTTGACAATACGTTCTACTTCCAATCCAGCTATTTTTCCTGCATCAGTCGTCGCTTGACGTTGTGAGTCATTGAAATATGCTGGAACTGTAATAACTGCTTTAGAGACCGTATCACCCAAATAGTCTTCCGCATATGATTTTAAATATTGTAAGATCATTGCTGATATTTCTTGAGGTGTGTAATCCTTATCTCCCATAGTTACTTTGTGATCTGTTCCCATGTGACGTTTAATAGATGAAACAGTATCTGGATTCGTAACCGCTTGACGTTTAGCTACTTCCCCTACTTGAATTTCGCCATTTTTTGAAGCAACGACTGAAGGTGTTGTACGATTACCTTCTGGGTTAGGGATAATTTTCGCTTCGCCACCTTCAAGAACAGCAACTGCAGAGTTTGTTGTACCTAAGTCAATACCTATAATTTTACTCATATTTTATATTCTCCTTTTTAAATGTAATATTTTATTATTCAACGACAATAACCATCGCTGGTCGAATAACACGATCATTTAAGATGTAACCTTTTTGAAGGACTTGAATGACAGATTGACTTTCTTGTCCTTCTTCACCAGGCACCATACTTACGGCTTGATGATATTCGGGATTAAATGGCTCATTTAAAGGATCAATCGCTGTAATTTTTTCTTCTTCAAACGCACGATTAATCTGCTCTAATACCATTTCAACACCTTTATGCAGTGTTTTTGCCTCTTCCCCTTCAACTTCTGTTTCTAATGCTCGATGCAAATTATCTAATGCATCAAGTAAAGAAGTTGCCAGTGCCTGCGAACGATATTTACTTGCATCTTGACGTTCTTTGGTATTTCTTCTTTGCATATTCGAAATTTCAGCTTGTAATCTTAAAACTCGGTCTTCAAGTTCTTCATTCTTTTTTTCTAATTTTTCGATTTCAGTCGGTTGTTCTTCAACATCCGCATTTTCTTGTTCTATTGCTTCTGTTTCTTTCTCTTCTTCCGTGATGTCTGTTTCATCAATCGATTGATGATTGTTTTCTGTCATTAGACACCCTCCTTAATTATTTATCGGTTAATTTGTCAATTGCTTGGTCAAGTAAAAGTATCACATCAGTATGGCCCATCGTTAGCGGGCCAATAACGCCTAAAGTAATGCGATGATGGGTATCATAATAAGTACCCGTGAGTAGATTCACACCATCTAATATGTTCGGTGATAAATCATAGCCAAATAAAACATCAATCCCATCATTCGTTTGAGAAATGAGCTGATATGTTTTACTCGATCCATCAATCAGAGTCATCAAAGTACTCATGCCTGCTGGTGTCATTGATGGATTGATTAGCTGATAAATATGTTCTTTACCACTAACAAAATAATCATGGCCTTTTAATTGAATCATTATTTTCTCAAATAATTTTGAAAAGTCTAATTGATATCCAACTGCTCGTTGAATGATCAATGGAATGGTTAATTTCATTCTTTGATAAGATTCACTTAATGTTAGACCTTCTAATTCACGATTAATTAATTCGTTAATCGTTTGTAATGCATCATACTCTAAAGGAACAGTGATTGTGAATAATTGATTCCCAACATCTCCATCCTGGGTTATTAATATACCCATGAAGCGATTACTGTCAACTTTTACTAGACGAAAGGTTTCGAAATAGTGTGTGACATCATTCTGTCCTAAAACGAATGTGGTAAATCCAGTCATAGATGACATCAATTGTGAGGCTAACTGCGCTTTCTTCATAGGTTGTTGCGAATTATCATGAATCATATCATCAAAGACATCTTCTTCAAATTTATTTGAAGTTCTGTCTTGACTCAATTCGATCAACTGATTGATATAATATCGATAACCTGTGATTGATGGCGCTCGGCCACTTGATGTATGGATTTTCCTTAAATAGCCAGCTTTTTCTAAATTGGCCATATCATTCCGTATGGTTGCAGAACTCACATTTAAATCACTATGTTGAAGTAAACTTTTGGAACCAACAGGTTCATTTGTTTCATTAAATTGTTCTATAATAAGCGCCAATACTTTTTCTTGTCTGGACGTTAACAATTTGTTCACCTCACTAATTAGCACTATTAATGTCTGAGTGCTAACTATATTTATAGTATACGTGGTATCTCACAGTTTGTCAACCTTTTTTGCTTATTTTTTAAAATTTTTTAGCACTCTTTGGTGAAGAGTGCTAATTCAAGAACAAATAAAAAGACCTCAAATGAGGTCTTGAACAATTATTTCACTGCTTCTTTTAATTGTTTACCAGCTTTGAAACCTGGAACTTTTGTTGCAGCAATTTGAATTTCTTCACCAGTTTGTGGGTTACGACCTTTACGAGCCGCACGATCACGTACTTCAAAAGTTCCGAAACCAATTACTTGAACTCGTTCGCCTTCAGCTAGAGTTTCTTGAATTGTTTCAAATAATGCTTCCACTGTAGCAGTGACATCTTTTTTTGTTAAATTTGTTTTCTCTGCTACTTTTTCTACTAAATCTGCTTTGTTTGCCATTAGTAAATTCCTCCTTATAAAACCATACATATTTGAATATACTTCTAAATTACCAAGTAATTCATCTATAAGAATAGCATAAGAAAGTTATTAAAACAACGTTTATGTCATGATTTCATTACTTTCTTTCGCGAATAATCAAATGAATAGGAGTTCCATCAAAATAGAAAGAGTCTCTGAGTTGATTTTCAAGAAATCGTTCATAACTAAAGTGCATGAGTTCGGTATCATTAACAAAGACAACGAAAGTTGGTGGTCCAACGGCTACTTGTGTCATATAGTATATTTTTAAGCGACGTCCTTTATCAGTTGGTGTGGGATTCATCGCTATCGCATCCATTAAGATATCATTCAATGTAGAAGATTGAATTCGCCTGTTGCGATTATCATAGATTTTCTCGATGAGATCGGCTAATTTATTTAACCTTTGTCCTGATTTTGCACTTACAGCTAAAATCGGAGCGAATGAAAGATATTTAAATTCCATGCGCACATCTTCGATAAATTTTTGATAAGTGTGATTATCTTTTTCAATGGCATCCCACTTATTAATTAAAATGATGATACCCTTTCCAGCTTCATATGCATACCCTGCTACATGTTTATCTTGTTCACGAATACCAGTGGATGCATCTAACACAACACAGACTACATCACTGCGATCGATGGCTGACAATGATCTGAGAACGCTATATTTTTCTGTATTTTCATATACTTTCCCACGCTTTCTTATACCGGCGGTATCTATCATGGTAAATTCTCGCCCAGAATCATTGACAAATAATGTATCAACCGCTTCACGAGTTGTTCCTTCGATATTCGAAACAATCACTCGTTCTTCATCCAACATCGCATTCACAAGACTTGATTTACCAACATTTGGTCGACCAATGAAACTAAAGCGAATACGCTTATCATCCTCAGCATCTGGAAGGTCAGAAGGGAATAAATTAATAATTTCATCTAATAAATCACCAATTCCGGTTCCGTGAGAACCACTAATACCAATAGGTTCCCCAAGTCCTAATGAATAAAAATCATAAATCATTTGTCTTTGCTCGGGATTATCCGTTTTATTTACTGCTAAAATTACAGGTTTATTTGATCGATGCAACAATTGTGCAATCTCTTCATCTTCATTGGTTAATCCTTCTCTGACATTGGCAATCATGACAATAATATCTGCTTCATCAATTGCAATCTCAGCTTGATACCGAATTTGTTTCATCATTGGCTCATTTGACATTTCAATGCCACCTGTATCAATCAAACGGAAGTCTTTGCCAAGCCATTTACCTGATCCATAGATTCGATCTCTGGTCACTCCTGGATGGTCTTCCACTATTGAAACTCTTTCACCTATCAAACGATTAAAGATTGTAGATTTTCCTACATTTGGTCTTCCTACCAAAGCAACGACAGGTAATGCCTTCATCCTATCCCCTCCTCACAATAAAATAGAGACTGACTTTCGTCAGCCTCTAAGAATAAATCAAAATGAACTAGAAAATTAGTTATCTTCTGGTAAATCTAGATCTTCTAATTGACTTCCAAGCATATCAGCAAATGTAAATGATGTATCTAAATCATTATCGTTTGAACGTGTATTCGTGTTTCTAGACGCATTATTATTGTTGCGACGATTTGAACGATTACGACGTGGACGACTTGCTGAACGTTCGTTTGAATCACTATCTTGTGACTCTTCACGAGCTGGTGCTTCTTCTAATGCTTTGATTGATAATGATAAACGATTTTCTTCAGGATTTACACTTAACACCTTAACTTGAATTTCTTGACCTTCTTCAAGTTTATCTTGTGGAGTTGAAATATGCTCATGTGCAATTTCTGAAATATGAACTAATCCTTCAACACCTGGGAATACTTCAACAAAGGCACCAAAGTTTACTAAACGTTTAACCGTACCAGTTAGTACTGATCCTTCAGGTGCTTTTTCTTCAATATCTTCCCATGGTCCAGGTAAAGTATCTTTAATTGATAATGATACACGACCTTCTTCTGGATCAACCGATAATACTTTTACATCGATTGTTTCTCCTGGTGTTAAATAATCACTTGGTTTATCGACATGCTCATGTGCAATACGACTAATATGAACAAGACCGTCAACACCACCAAGATCAATAAAGGCACCAAAGTTTACTAAACGTGCAACAGTACCTTCAACAACAGCTCCTTCTTCAAGGCGTTCCATTGCTTCCGCACGTTTTTCTTCACGTTCTTTACGTGCAATTTCTTTATGAGACAAGATTAAGCGATTTTCTGTTGGCTCAATTTCAATGATTTTGAATTCTAATGTTTCACCAACATACGGTGAAAAGTCTTCCACGAAGAAATCTTCAATCATAGAAGCAGGAACGAATCCACGAACGCCAGCATCTACAACTAAACCACCTTTTACTTTATTTTTAACAGGGGCTTTAATTGTTTCTTCATTTTCGAATTTAACTTTTAATTCGTCCCAAACTTTCATTGCATCGACACGTTTTTTAGATAATAAATAATTACCATTTTCTTTGTCTTTAATTGGTTTTACAACAATTAATTCGATTTGATCACCAATATTTACAACTTCAGTCATATCTTCAACATGTGTCGCAGATAATTCATTACGTGGAACAACCCCTTCAAGTCCGCCACTTTCTTGAATTGAAACACGTACTTGATTATCATCAAAGGCTAATACGTCACCAATGACTTTATCACCTACTGAAATTTCTTTAACACTATCTAAAGCATCTTCCATTGTTTCCATTGACTCTACTGCTTCAGTTTCTTCAACTTCTGTTTCTTCAGTCGTTTCTACTGATTCAGTTGATTCTAATGTTTCTTCATTTTGATTTTCTTCTACAAACTCTGACATGTACCAGTTCCTCCTAAGCGTTACCTCAATATATATATCATTCATCAACGAATAACCGTGATAAACTTCATATATCTTATTGTAACAAAGTTTCTAAATGAAGTCTAGTGTAATAAATGTATTTTAATGTTTGACAGCCGACAACACCGCTTCAACCATTTCATTTAAGGTTAAATGGGTCCCATCGATTACAGTGGCATCATCTGCGATTTTTAATGGACTTATTTCTCGATTCATATCATAGTGATCACGTCGAATGATTTCCTCTGTCAATTCTTCGAGACTTTGATCGAGGATTCCTTTTTCTTTATTTTCATCATAGCGTCTTCTCGCTCTAACTTCGGGATCTGCTGTGAAATAAAATTTATATGCTGCTTGAGGCAGGACGACAGTTCCTATATCACGACCATCCATTACCACTGATTGTTTAGTTGCAATTTCTTGCTGAATGGCCACTAATTTTTCGCGGACAATTTTTTTTGCTGAAACAGCAGACACATGTTTTGTCACGTGGGTAGAACGAATGTCATCCGAAACATCTTGATTATTTAAAATAATAAGCTGACGCTTGTCGTTACGATCAAATTGAATATCTATTTCTGACATGGCTTTCGTAAGTGATTCCGCATCTTCAATGTTTATTTCATTTTCTAATATAAAATATGTCACTGCACGATACATTGCGCCTGTATCAATATAAGTAATATTTAATTTGTCAGCAACAATTTTAGCAACCGTACTTTTACCTGAAGAAGCAGGTCCGTCAATTGCGATTTGATAAGTCATCTTTATCTCCTTTGCTCTCAAAAATTTAAGCGCCCTATACACAGTATAAGGCGCTCAATAAATAATTATGGTACAACAACAACATCTCCTGGATGAAGCGGGGTTCCTTCAGCTGCTCCGTTTGCGGCTAATAAATCATAAACATTGACCCCATAAGTCCGAGCAATTCCATACCACGTTTCTCCTGCATTCACTGCATGTGTCGTACTTGAAGGTTGTGCAGGTTGCGTTTCTGGTGCAGGGGTTGGTGCTGGAGCCGGAGTTGTTTCTGCTGGTGGTTGTTGTGTCGTTTCGGGTGTCGACTGAGCTGGTTGAGATATTTCTTGCGAACCAACAGACTCATCCCCATTTTCAGCAACACTGATATTACCACTTGAACTCACTGATTCAGAAGATTCAGAGCTTGAGCTTTCGGATTCACTTTCAGAACTAATAGATGATCTTGAGATCATTACTTGCTCTTTTGTTCTAGCCGGTATATCATCGTTACTTCTTTGTGATTCCACAATCAACAAAACAACAAATGGAATGATTAACAGCACGACAAAAGCACCAAGTAAGACTTTAGATAAAGTACTTGCTTCTTGTTTCGGTTGGTTTCTAGATGTTCTGGAATATTGGCGATTGCGCAAATTTTCGTCTGAACCAAATCGTTTATGCCAAGGTTTTTTTTCTTTTTTCTGTTCATTCGCGGATGATTCATCGATCTTTGTTTCTACAATTTCATCATCAGAATCAACTTGCTGATTCTTCTTTAATTCTTCGATTTCTTTATTCTGATATTCATTATCACGTTCTCTAGACATTATATTGCCCCTCCTACAATGATTTATCCTTCATTTTCGTAAAGAATGTATATTACTAACTATACGCTATTAACGAAAAATTTAAAAGAATTTTATCATAATGATAAAACTTTGTAACAATCGAGCAATATTATAACCTATTTTTTGAAGTTTTTCGACTAAAAAACTTATTTTAGGAATGTTTTCTTATGGGAAATAGCGTTTGATTGTAGGGTTCGAATAGCGTACGACGTTTATACATCAAAGGAACTAATGATTCTATGACGACTGCTTGACCTATTGAAACAATGACACCCTTGATTAAGTTGAATGGTACCACTAGTGATATGACATATCCAAAATAATCATCAATAGGAAAATTCATCACTGTGACAAAAATTGGTAAGGCTACATAATAATTGATAAGTGATAATGTCACCGTTAAAGATAAAGTGGAAGCCACTCCCATTAAAATTAAACGTCCCCACCGATTCATGGATGGAAATCGTTTCAAAATAAAATGCGTTGGTAAGAATAATGCCATCGTTCCTGCAAAACTCATAATAGATCCAATGGGAATTCCTGATTGTCCCCCGCCAATAATGTAATTAATTAAATCACGCACTAAGGAAACGAGCATTAATCCCAAAGGACCACTAGTAAGTAAGCCAATCAGTCCGGTTAAGTCACTTAAATCAACTTTCAAAAATGGAGCAGCTGGTAAAATTGGAAAATCTAATAATCTCAAAATCACTCCAAAAGCAGACAATATACCCAAAAACACCAATTCTCTGGTTGTAACACGTTTCATCTCTTTCTCTCCTTTTAACGTCAAAGCGCTGAAAAGCAAAAAAAGCTATCCCTAATCGATTCAGGGATAGCGTTACTGGTACACAAAAATACCTCTACTCTTCTTTATACCAGACTTTACTGTCGGTACTGGAATTTCACCAGTTCAACCTAACTCAAGTTAGGGTCGTGGACTTTACCACCGGTCGGGAATTACACCCTGCCCTGAAGACGTTGTATATTTTATTTACCTTTATTATAGCAAAGATTTAATATAAAGCAAGTAAATCTTTATGATATTATTTTTCTGCCATTTTTCTCAATTTGTCCACTTCAAATGCTGTTAATTCACGATACTCTCCTGGGTTTAAATTTCCTAAGTCAAGAAAGCCTAATCTTTCTCTTTTAAGCTTAGATACAGGACAATTGATGGCTTCTAACATTTTTTTAACTTGATGATTCCAGCCTTCATGAATTGTTAATTCGATGATGCTCGTTCGATTTTCTCGATTGATTGATTTAACTTTCGCTTGTGCTGGCGCTGTTTTTTTACCATCAATTTTAATACCACGACGTAATTGCTGCATTCCTTTTTCTGTTGGGATATCCGAAACTTTCGCAATATAGGTTTTAGGAACTTGATAACTAGGATGCATCAGCAAATTCGCGAAATCTCCATCATTTGTTAATAATAGAAGTCCAGTCGTATCAAAATCTAGTCTTCCTATCGGATAGATGCGTTCATCCACATCTTTAATTAAATCCACGACGACAGGTCTATCCTTATCATCTGAAACAGCACTAATGGTGTTTTTGGGTTTATATAATAAAAAATATCGTGGCTCTTCACGATAAATCGGGACATCATCTACCTCAATTAAATCCGTTGATTGCACTTTGGTGCCCAACTCTGTGACCGTGGTACCATTAACTTTAACACGACCTTGTTCTATAATATCTTCGCATTTGCGACGACTCGCGATACCAGCGTGTGCCATTACTTTTTGAAGTCTTTCCATATTCTCTCCTCAAATTTAACTTTCTGATTCAAAAGGAAATGTTGTTTCATTATCCTCTTCATTGATTTTTTGATTGTTCTCACTCTCAATCACCCATTGCTTATCTTTAAATAATTCTTCTGAAGATAGTTCAACATTCAAGGCCAAAGATTCGATTGGAGGAAGCTCGGATAGATCACTCAAACCAAAATAGTCCAGAAAATAATGGGTTACACCATATAAATAAGGCCTACCCGGTGCTTCGATTCTTCCCATCTCACGGACCAATTGCCTACTAATCAAACGTTGAATCATGCTCTGAGATGAAACGCCACGAATTTCATCAATTCCAACACGTGTGATGGGTTGACGATAAGCAATAATGGCTAAGGTTTCAATCGCAGCACGTGTTAATGGCTGATGAACAGTATTTTGAGCAAATCGTTCCACATCTTCCGCATATTGTCTCTTTGTAATGAAGCGATAATGATCACCTGTGACTATTATTTCCACAGGCGACATGTCATTTTCAGTTATTGTGTTCTTTAAATTATGCAGTTGATTCTTTACTTCTATTTTCTTTACCTTTAAAGCATCTGCAATAGCTGAGAGTGTGACTCCTTCATCTCCTGATACAAATAAAATAGCTTGAATTCTTGTTGATAAATTATCTGTCACTTCTCCACCCTCATCATATAAATCTCTCCTGCTCGTTCTTCTTGTTTAAAGAGTACTTGATTTTTTCGAACTAATTCTAGCATAGCTAAAAAAGTTGAAATAATTTCTGGTCTCGTTCCGCTTTCAAGTGTTTGAGAAAAAGCAATCGTTTTTGATTTCTTTAGACATTCTTGCAAATAGTGAATCTGATCCCCTACCGAAATATCTTCTGTTTGGATCTCATCAAGTGTGGGATTTCTTTGTTGAAATTTTAACAAAACGTGTTCGAAATAAGTTGTTAATTCTGTCATTGTGATCTCATTCTCTTCCAAAGGAACAAATTGAGTATAAGAAGATAAATCCGCCATCGGTCTAGTGTAACTTTTTTGCCGTGAATCAGACATGTCTTCTAGTTCATCTGCCACTGATTGAAATTGTTGGTATAAAAGCAGTTGTTGTACTAATTCAAAACGAGGATCTTCTTCATAATCCTCTTCTATTTCACCAGCAGGTTCAATCGGCAATAAGAGTTTAGATTTGATTTCTAATAATGTCGCTGCCATCACAAGATAATCACCGATAATATTCAACTCATATTCTTGCATTTGTTTTATATAAGCGAGATATTGTTCCGTAATTTCTGTCATGGGAATATCATTAATATCAATATCTTGTTCCTTTAACCGGCTGTTTCTGCGATATGTCCTAATGTATGGGCCCCCATATCATTAAATTCTGCTGCATCTGGGGCTTCTCCAATCCCCACTGAATCTAGTACAATTAAATGAATTCTATTAAATGTCATATCATTTTCCTTTCTATGCACGTGGATGAGCACGGCGGTAAACTTCTTGTAAACGATATTTAGATATATGCGTATATATTTGGGTTGTTGATATATCTGAATGTCCTAATAATTCTTGAACCATTCTTAAATCTGCCCCATTTTCTAATAAATGAGTTGCAAAAGAATGGCGTAACATATGAGGTGTGACATTGACTGAAATTCCTGCTAATTTGACATATTTTTTCAAATTTTTCCATATTCCTTGTCGAGTAAAAGGTTTGCCACGATGCGTTAAAAAAACACTGTTTGACGGCGTAGAACTCTTTTGAGCAAATACATACCGTATTTCATTTAAATATCTTTCCAACCAATAAGCAGCTTCTTCTCCTAACGGAATAATCCGCTCCTTATTTCCTTTTCCAACTGTTTGAATAAATCCTAAACTCAAATGTATCTCATCCATCTTCAAATGAATCAATTCAGAAACTCTAAGCCCTGTCGCATACATTAACTCAAAAATAGCTCGATCTCTTAAGCCATGATTCGTATTGATATCTACTGCTTCTATAATCTGTTCGACCTGTTTCATCGATAATGTATCAGGAAGATGCTTTTGCTTTTTAGGACTATCAACCAGTGTCATCGGACTTTTTTCAATAATTTTTTCACGTAATAAATAGTTAAAGAATTGTCTTAGTGACGAGAGCATTCGTTGCGTGGTACTGGCTGCATAATTTTGCTCACGCATATATGCAAGATATTCTTGAATCATTGATTGATCGATAGCAGTAATTGGAAGTTCTGCATGATGATTATTCAGGTAGTCCGCAAACTTTATGAGATCCAAGCGATAACTTTGAATCGTATTCTCACTTCTACCTTGATCAATCTGTAAATAACGCAAAAAATCATTGATCAATTCAGTCATTCTTTGTCACATCTTTGATTAATTCAATACCTTCACCAATCGTTTGTTTAATATAGCCATTTTTTAATAAAGTACCGATGGCTCTTTTGAATTGTCCTTTACTAATTCCTAATTGGTTTTTGATGTCTTGTGGCTTTGACTTATCATGAAGCGGAAGTTTATGACTTGGGATTTTCTCTAATAGAGTTAAAATCATTTTTGCATCATCTTCGATGACTTCATGTGCTCGAGGTTTTAAGGAGACATTGATTCTTCCATCAGCGTGAACATCAATGACCCGCCCTTGCACGACTTGACCTAATCTTAATGTCCCAAAATATTCTGATTCATGAATAAACGCATCATAATCTTCATTCGTATTCGCTTGAACTCCCACATCCAAATGTCGATACACCGTGCATTCTACATCTTGATTCAGTAGTCGAGCAGGTGCTTTTCGTTTCATTTGTTGTCGATTCTCTGTTCGAACCGGCTTACCCCAAAGTCTTCCTTTATTATCGACCTCTAAACGAATCATCAAGCGGTCCCCTTTGTGAGGCCATAATTCAGTGTCTTCTGGTAAATCATCATAAGAAACGGCAATATCTTTGTTATATAAACCAATATCAACAAAGACACCAATATCTGTTCGTTTTAATTGAACGGTCCCCCATCCAAAATAATCTAATCGCGCATTGGGAAGATCTAGTTGAATGCGATCATTTTGGTCCTGATCTTGATAATACATTCCTTCAACTAATTGCCCATTCTCAAACTCATCTTCAAGTGTTTCTTTTGCTAAAGCAAATGTACGCCCTTCATATTGGGCAAAATAATTTGCTTCATTTTCATCATAAATCTTAGCCTCGATTATCTCACCTTGTAACATAATATCCCTACTTTCTCACCCATACATCTTATTTTCTCATATTTTAAGCTATAAAGAAATATCTTTCATAAATAGCAATAAAAAAATACCGAACTTAATGAAAGTTCGGTATTAAATCAAGATGTATATTAAATTGCGACTGTCGCACCTTTATACACCACACCGCGACGAGCGTCAACAGTAATTAATTGATTATCTTCAATCGTATCAAAGGCTCCTTCTGCCGCAACAATTACTGGAATTCCTAATTCGATACCCACAATTGCAGCGTGAGATGTAATACCACCCTGTTCAACAATTAATGCACCAGCTTTTTCAATTGCTGGCATATAATCTTTGTCAGAAGTACGTAAAACAAGTACAGAACCTGGTAAAGTACGTGTATTCGCATCATCCGCACTTTCAGCCAAGACTGCTTTACCGATGAAGTTACCATTACCAACACCTTCACCATTCAATAATTTAGTACCGATTTGTTGTACTTTCATTAAGTTAGTGGTTCCAGTTTCATGTACAGGTACTCCTGCAGTGATGATAATAAGATCACCTTCATGTGCGAAGCCTTCTTTGATAGATAATTCTGTTGCTAAATCTAACATTTCATCTGTTGTATCAGGTGTCTCGATCACATAAGCATGAACTCCCCATGTTAATGCGAGTTGACGATTAACACGCTCATCAAATGTTGCTGCAAGGATATTCGCTTTAGGACGATATTTAGAAATCATTTGCGCTGTATGTCCTGAAGTTGTCGCTGCAACGATTGTTTCAATACCTAAGTTTCGAGCCGTATGTCCTACCGCTTGACCAATCGCTTCAGTAAGATCGCCTTTATCATAAGATTTCAAGGCTACTTTATCTTGTCCAATCAGTGCTTCTTCAGTACGAACACAAATACTTGCCATTGTTTGCACAGCTTCTAAAGGATAATCTCCGGCTGCAGTTTCACCAGATAACATGACTGCATCGGTTCCATCAAAGATAGCATTCGCCACATCACCTGCTTCTGCACGTGTTGGACGTGGATTTGATTGCATTGAATCCAGCATTTGTGTTGCTGTGATAACAGGTTTACCGGCTTCATTACATTTACGGATGATTTCTTTTTGGTAGATAGGTACATCCGCTGTTGGAATTTCAACCCCTAAGTCACCACGAGCGACCATAATCCCGTCAGAAACTTCAAGAATGTCTTCAATATTATCGACACCTTCTTGGTTTTCAATCTTAGAAATGATTTTTACAGAAGTATCTCCTTCTTCTTCTAACACTTCGCGGATTGCTAAGACATCACTAGCACGACGAACAAATGATGCTGCAATAAAGTCAATCCCTTGGCGAACACCAAAACGAATATCAGCCTCATCTTTTTCAGTGATGGCTGGAAGGTTCAAGGAAACATTTGGAACGTTCACACCTTTACGTGATTTAATGATTCCGCTATTTTGAACTTCAGTAATAATTTCACGGTTTTCATAATCAATATCTGTAATTAATAAATCAATAAGTCCATCATCTAATAAGATATGACCACCCAGTTCAACATCATCAATAAGACCTTCATAGGAAACAGAGAATTTCTCACTTGTTCCTTCAACCTCATCCATTGTAATCTTAACTGTCGTACCTTGAATCAATTCTACAAGATTGTCTTTCATTAAATGTGTCCGAATCTCAGGCCCTTTTGTATCTAAAAGCATTGCTACATTAGGACTAGTATTCTCACGAGCTGCTTTAAGTTTGTTGAAACGTTCCAATTGCTCTTCATGATCTCCGTGTGAGAAGTTGAAACGTGCAACATTCATACCAGCTTTAATAATGGCTTCCATTGTTTCTTGTGAATCAGTCGCTGGACCCAATGTACAAACAATTTTAGTTTTTTTCATTAAAAGTATACTCCTTATCTTTGCGTTAAACTTCTGTTCAATTGGATTAAATCTCCACGAACAGTGTGTTCTTTTGATTCTAATGCTTGAACAATATCAAAGATTGCTAATTGTTCATTTCGAATTCCTAAATAAATACCTTCTTTACCATCTAACAACATATCTATCGCTCGAGCTCCCATTAATGTGGCAAAAACTCGATCCCTTGCTGTAGGTGATCCTCCGCGTTGAATATGGGATAGCGAGATTCCCCGAACTTCTTGTTCTGGTGCGAGAGCTTTATATTTCTCTACAAAATCTTCTACTTGATCAACGCCCTCAGCTAGGATAATCATAGAATAATCTTTCCCACTTCGGCGACCTTTTTCGACGCTTTCTACGATTTCATTTAAATCATATTCTGATTCAGGAATCAAAATCGCATCAGCTCCAGAAGCAACACCAGCCCAAATAGCAATATCACCGGCATGACGTCCCATTACTTCCACAACAAATGTTCGATTATGTGAAGCCGCTGTGTCAGAAATTTTATCAATCGCATCTAATGCAACACTCACCGCTGAATCAAATCCAATCGTATATTCCGTTGCTGGGATATCATTATCAATGGTCCCAGGAATACCTATGGCTGGGAATCCTAACTTAGTTAGAGATAATGCACCTTGGAAAGATCCGTCCCCACCAATAACGATTAAGCCTTCAATTTTTTGACGTTTCATTTGATCAATGGCTATTTTTTGAATTTCGACATCTTTAAACTCAGGATAACGGGCAGAGTATAAGAATGTTCCTCCTAATTTAATATTATGAGAGACATCATTCACACTTAGAAGACGCATATTGCCTTCGACAAGCCCTTTAAATCCATAATAGACTCCATAAACTTCAATACCATGATGCAATCCTTGTTCCACCACTGCACGAATTGCGGCATTCATTCCTGGGGCATCGCCACCGCTCGTAAGTACTGCGATACGTTTCATCTATATAACTCACCTCTAATTATAAATTGATACTAGAAGTATCAGTATACCACGTGTTTATTTTATCACTTATCCTTGATTAAGTCATATCTTTTTAATGATATTATGAATGAATACGATACCAATCTCAGTTTATTGGAAAATCACTTGAGAATTGGAAAAAATATCGCGAACTTTACTTTGAATATGTTGAGAATAACTGATATTATATTCAGCATTTAATTGAATGGTTCGATAATTTGAATCCACTAATATAATAACCGTCGGCCCCGGGTGCATTTTAGCTAGTTCTTTTAATTTTTCAATCGCTCTTACGGCTTTGGGAAAATTATTTACTTTAATATAACAATATTCTGGTGCATTTAATGTTGTTTGTTGCATTAAGTTTCTAGCATCTGACATATGATTGATTATTATTTGCTGATTTCCTCTTTTATTGGTGGATTTTTTACCTTTAACATGGACAATTTGATATTGATTTAATAAAGATTGACTCCGATTAAAAACTTGTGGGAATATGACCCCTTCAATCTGATAAAATTCATCACTCAAAGTCACGAAAGCCATATCGTCCCCTTTTTTTGTTTGAATAATCTTAATTGCTTCGATTAATCCAATGGTTTCAATCGTTCGATTATTAGTTACTTCAGACAACTCTTCAATCAACATCAATTGATTGTGTTGCTGAATTATTGGGATAAAATGATCCATCGGATGGCCTGATAAAGCAAATCCTAGATATTCTCTTTCAAGTTGAATTTTTTCCATTAAGTCATATTCTTCGATTGGCTCAATTCGTGGTTCCAATTCTTTAAATAAACTAATATTAGCACCACTATATTCCACGCTTTGGATCAAGGTTTCTAAATTATGCATCAAAGTGGCACGACTATAGCCTAATCCATCTAGTGCACCCACAGCAATGATTGGGACAATCGTCTCTTTGTTGAGGAATTTCTTAGGTAATCGCTGTAAAAAATTGAAATAATCTTTGTAAGGTCCAATCAATTGACGATCATCGATTAAATGCATCATTAATTCTTTCCGAATCCCTTTTATAGCTGATAGTCCTACGCGCAATTGTTGGTTCTCGATGGTAAAATTAACGTCACTCTCGTTAACATCAATACCTAATAAATCTTTACTTAAACGACGTTTCGCTTCATTTATCATGCTGATGTAAGACGTATTTTGTGAACTGCCACTATTAATAATTGCTTGATAAAAATACAGCGGATAATGAGCTTTTAGATAGGCTAATTGATAAGCCAAAGTAGAATATGCCACAGCATGCGCTCGGTTAAATCCATAATTACTGAAGGCATAGATATAATCATAAACTTGATGTGCCACAGATTCTTCGAAGCCCCGCTCTTTGGCTCCTTCAATAAATCGGACACGTTGTTCTTCCATGATATGCGCTTGTTTTTTGCTCATCGCTCTTCGCAAAACATCGGCTTGACCAAATGAGAAGCCACCCATTTGAACTAATATTTGCATGACCTGCTCTTGATAAACGATAATGCCATAAGTTTTACTCAAAATAGGTTCCAATTCAGGAACAATATAGTCAATAGCTTCTTGGCCATGGCGTCTTTTAATAAAATGATCAATTTGTTGCATCGGACCGGGACGATAGAGCGCATTGACAGCAACAATATCTTCAAAACGCTCTGGTTTAAGACGCACTAAGACCCGTTTAATACCAGGGGATTCAAATTGAAATACTCCATTTGTTTCAGCTTGTTGAAATATTTTTATCGTCTGCTGGTCATCTTTAGGAATATTTTCAATATCAAGAGATATACCATCATCATCAAGTCTTTTTAGTATATTATCCAGAATTGTCAAATTCCTTAACCCTAAAAAGTCCATCTTCAATAAGCCGATCTCTTCAACATCATACATGGTAAATTGCGTGAGTAAAAGATTGTCCTGATTATCCAATATTGGAATAATATTTTTTAAAGGTTGGTCATAAATCACGACGGCCGCAGCATGGGTTGAGGTATGTCTCGGTAATCCTTCAATCTTTAGTGCAACTTTAAATAGCTCTTGGTTCTCAGGATTTGATTGAACTATTTGACGTAATTCATCTGACTCATTATACGCTCGTTCTAAGGTCATCAATTGATTTTGATCTGTAGGAATACTATTAGACCATAATTTTAACTCCTCTGAATCAGCACCTAAGACTCGTAAGGTATCCCGGATTGATTGTTTGGCTCCGAAAGTTCCAAATGTGATGATTTGAGCAACTTGATGATAGCCATATTTTTCTTTAACGTAATTCAGTACTTGACCTCGTTTGATATCCGGAATATCGATATCAATATCTGGCATCGTATATCGTTCAGGATTTAAAAATCGTTCAAATAATAAATCATAATAAATCGGATCGACCGATGTTATTTCTAATAAATAGGCAACTAATGACCCTGGTGCAGAACCGCGACCGGATCCTAATTGAATATGATTTTGTCGACAGTAGGCAATGATATCCCACACAATTAAAAAATAATCACTGAACCCCATTTCTGTAATAATGGATAATTCGTGATTTAACCGTTCCACATAAGCAGGTTCTGGCGCTAAACTTTTCTTGTGTAATGCATTCATCGTCAGCTCTTCCAACATTTCGTCTGACGATTGGCCTGAATCTGTCTGATAACTAGGAAATAATAATTCGGTATCCGGAAAGGTTACTTGTATTTTCTCTGTCAATAATTGTGTATTTTTAACAATGTCTTCTAATCCTGCTTGAATATACATGGACTTTAAATCATCGAATCGATATAAATAATTGACTCCCTTACTATCCATGAGAGAGCGTTCCAGATGCGTTTCATGATCATCGATTGCTTTTAGAACTTGTAAACTAAATGCATCGGTCGACTCCAGCATCTCAACAGGCTGACCTATAACTAAAGTCAGTGCATTTTCTTTAGCAAATTCATTCAAATAAGACAACTCAACCTTATTCAATGGATAGATAGAAACACCAATATAAGGGTTTTGTGTCAGGTGATTTTGATAAAAGGATAATAATTTATGCGCCTGTTGATATTGCTCTCTAAAAATAGCTTGAAAAAATTCATGTCGCCTATCAGCAATAATCATCACCAAATACTCATTATTAGAATGAATGGATTGCCAAATCTTTTCAATCGGAAGAGGTTTTTTAGATGTTAAATATGACAATTCAATCAAAGCCAAATATCCTTCATAATTCAATGCATAAATAAGATAATGTTGAATGGCTTCTGTGTGATACATGCCGGGTAATTGCAATGTCATCCCTATTAATGGCTTCATCTCAGCTTGTTGTGTCTTTTTATAAAACTCATAAACACCGTGAAGAACGTTAACATCTGCCAATCCAATGGACTGATAACCATACCGCTTGGCTGAATTAATATATTCATCAATGGTTACCGTACTGTGTAGTAGCGAATAGGCACTTTTAACATTGAATAACATCTTTATCCTCCTTCCTGATTGTTATTACACTTAAAATCACAAAATAAGCATGGCATCTCCAAAACTAAAGAATCGATAGTTATTCTCTACGGCATGTTGGTACGCAGCTAGAATACTCTCACGATTATAGAAGGCTGACACTAACATCACCAATGTCGATTGAGGTAAATGAAAATTGGTAATTAAATGGTCTACTAGCTTAAATTCATAGCCTGGTTTGATGAAAATATTGGTCCAGCCAGATTCACTGACCATTTTTCCTTCATGACGATTGGCAATCGTCTCAAGTGTTCTAACACTCGTTGTCCCTACTGCCGTCACTTTTCCTCCTCTTTGCTTCACTTCATTAATTCTATCGGCACTAGTTTGTGACAACGAATAAAATTCTGAATGCATCTCATGTTCGTCTAGATGTTCAGCAGAAACAGGACGAAATGTTCCCAACCCTACATGAAGAACGAGTGGAATGATTTCAATCCCTTTTTCCTTTGCTTGTTCAAACAAGGCATCAGTAAAGTGTAATCCTGCAGTCGGAGCCGCAGCAGATCCATTTTCCTTAGCATACACGGTTTGATATCTTTCTGGATCGTCCAATGATTCTTTAATATAGGGCGGCAGAGGCATTTCTCCTAATGATTCCAACACTTCTAAAAAGATGCCATCATACATAAATTCCATCTTTCTTCCACCATGATCCATAATTTCAGTAACTCTAGCCTTTAATTGACCGTCTCCAAAACTTATCTCAGTGCCAACTTTGGCTCTTTTGGCTGGCTTGACTAAAGTTTCCCATGTATCATTTTCGGTATTCGTTAATAATAAAACTTCTAGATGTGCGCCTGTTTCTTCCTTCACACCAAAGAGTCTTGCTGGAATGACACGTGTTTCATTGACTACCAATGCGTCTCCTGGTTGTAAATAATCAAGAACATGTTTAAAATTTGTGTCTTGAATACTATCCTTTTCTCGGTCAATCACGAGTAACTTAGAAGCACTGCGATCTTTTAGTGGAGTCTGAGCAATCAGTTCTTCAGGTAAATTAAAATCAAAATCTTTTGTAGTGAGCATATCATGCATCCTTTCCATTTTCTTCAGGATATGGATATCCTAAATGTTCGTAAGCTAAAGGTGTCACAATACGTCCTCGTAATGTTCTTTTTAGGAAACCATTTTGAAGTAAAAAAGGTTCATACATATCTTCTACCGTTGTGACATCTTCGTTAATATTAGCAGCAATCGTATTTAATCCTACAGGGCCTCCTTGATATAATTCAATCATTGTTGTTAATAAACGTCTATCCGTTTCATCTAAACCAGATTGATCAATATCCATCATTGTTAAGGCTTTGTCTGCTAAATCCTTCGTAATTAATGATTGGCCTTCATATTGAGCAACATCTCTAACCCGTCGCAAAATACGATTAGCAATACGGGGCGTCCCTCTACTACGTCGAGCAATTTCCAGTGAAGCGCCACTATCAATTTCGACATCAAAAATCTCTGCACTTCGATGGACAATCAATTGAATTTCATCATGCGTATAATATTGCATGTGAGAAATAATTCCGAATCGATCTCTCAGAGGTTGTGATAGTAAACCGGCTCTTGTAGTTGCACCAATCAAAGTAAAGGGAGGTAATTCGAAATGTATGGGTTGGCTCGTTTGACCTTGCCCTATAATGATATCGACATAGTAATCTTCCATCGCAGAATAGAGAACTTCTTCTACCACTCGAGGTAAACGATGAATCTCATCGATAAATAAGATATCTCCGGCTTTCAACTCATTTAAAATGGCTAACAAATCTCCTGACCGTTCAATCGCAGGACCACTCGTTGTCTGGATGCCAACATCTAACTCATTAGCGATAACCATAGCTAAAGTGGTTTTTCCTAAACCAGGAGGACCAAATAAAAGAACATGATCCAGCGCCTCTTCTCTTTCCTTGGCAGCTTGAATATATATGTTTAAATTATGCTTAATTTTTTCTTGACCAATATATTCATTCAGTAATTGGGGTCTTAAACTATAATTCGATTCCATCTGTGCATCTTCTGGAAACTCTTGATTTGATACGATGCGATCGTTATCCATTTATCTCCCTCCTTACTATTGGACAAGTAATTTTAAGGCGTGGCTCAATGCCTCTTGTGTATTTTCAAAAGTCATATCTTTCAATTGTTTTTCTATACTTGTAATCTCCCGTGCAGAATACCCTAATCCTGACAGTGCTTCTTTCGTTTGCTCGAGAATTTCAGATGTTAGCGGAGATTGTCGTTCCGCTGAATAGGATTCCGTCGCAAAATCATCTAATTTTCCTTGTAAATCTAGAATCATTTGTTGTGCTGTTTTTTTACCGACCCCTGGAAAATTTGTCAAATAATTGATATTTTCTTGTTGAATAGCTTGAACTAATCCTTCTTGATCACCTGGTGCAAGAATCGATAATGCCGTTCTCGGTCCAATGCTCTTAACGGTGGTTAATTTATTAAATAGTTGCTTCTCTTGCTGTGATAAAAATCCATACAAAGTATGCGCATCTTCACGGACAACTAATTCAACATAAATACGAATCGTTTGCCCTAATGAAGCACTCCATTCAAAGGCATTGGGGGTTAATATTTTATATCCTAATCCATGATGATCAACGACAATATAGGTGGGTTCAATATTTATTAACTTTCCTTCAATATACTCTAACATTTATTCAACAAGCCCTTTATAATCGCCATAACCTTTCGCGTCCATTTCATCATATGGGATAAATTCCAAGGCGGCTGAGTTGATGCAATAGCGTAATCCACCTTCTGCAACGGGTCCATCATTAAAAACATGTCCTAAATGTGAATCTGCTTGTTGACTACGAACTTCTGTTCTGACTCTTCCAATTGATAAATCTTCTTTTTCGATAATTTGTTCCTGTTGAATCGGTTTGGTGAATGAAGGCCAACCACATCCCGCATCATATTTGGTAGCAGAAGAAAACAATGGCTCTCCACTGACCACATCAACATAAATTCCTTTTTCATAAAAATCATCATATTCCCCAGTGAAAGGTCTTTCAGTCCCATTTTCCTGAGTCACATGATATTGTTCAGCATTTAATTGATTAATTTTTTCTTGATATTGTTTATCTGTCATAATTCATTCTCCTTTAATTATAGAAAGTTGTTTGATGTGAATCTTGAATTCGTTTAAACATTTTTTCAATACTTTTTTCGCCAAATTCAACAAAAACAGGACGGCCGTGAGGACAATGGTAAGGATCATCTAAGCCATCCATATCATGGATCAAGGCTTCGGCTTGTTTCTTATCGAGATAATGATTCGCTTTGATCGCGCCTCGACAACTATGCATAATAATTCCAGCTTCTAAGTAATCAGTCAGTGATAAATTCGGTTCTTCAATCATTAGTTCCACTAATTCTCTGACCACCTTTTCGATATCATTCGAATCAATCCAATTGGGATATTGATCTAATTGATAACTTGTTGGAGAAAATTGTGTCAAAAAGATACCAACACGCTGTAAGGGTTCTTGAATGGTTTCGATGGCAATCATTTCTGAGGTAGAAAATTCTAAAATAATAGGAATCAACAATTGTTGTTGTGCCGTCACATTTATTTCTTCATTAAGTAATGCTTCATATCTAATTCTTTCCTGAGCAGCATGTTGATCAATGAGAAAGAAGCCATTCTCCGATTCAGCAATTAAATAAGTGCCATGAATTTGTCCTATATAACGTAATGATAAAAAATCAATCGTTTCTTTGGCTTTGGTCTCATCTTGAGTCATTTGACCATAATGATCCGTCACCTCCGAAATATCTGCCTCGATCGTTAACTGTGAATCATTAGATATGGACTTAGGAGGTTTTTTATCCTCACTATTTAAAGCATCGCGTAATGCATCCTGATTAAACATCGAATTCTCTGTTGGAGCTTTCGTCTGATAATTAAATTCAAAGGGAATGTTTGTCACCTTTTTAATTGGTGCCTTTTCTGTTTGAATATCGGATTCGGAGACCTCAGGAACGGGATTAATGTGTGATAATTCCTCCAATAAAGTATCGGTCAATAATTGACTTAATTCTTCTTCTTTACTTAAGCGAACCGTTTGTTTGGTTGGATGAACATTCACATCCACTAAATAAGGATCGATGTCTATATTGATCACAGTCAAAGGATAACGACCAATCATTAATTGTCTGCCATAAGCCTTTAACAATACTTTATCCAACATCATACTGCGAATAGGACGTTGATTAATCATCCAATGAATATATTGTTTATTTGTCCGCGTTAATTGTGGCGGAGAGATATAACCGGATAATGTAAAGTCCATCGATTCACCAGAGATTGGTATTAATTGTCTAGCAATCGATGCTGAATATACATTGGCAATCGTTTGCCGCAAATCATTATTACCTGTCGAATTAAAAATTCGTTGATGATTATGAATTAACGTGAAACGAATATTAGGATATGCTAGTGCAATATTTTGAACAAAAGTGACCGTATGTTTCAATTCTGTTTGGAGCGTTTTTAAATGTTTTAATCTCGCGGGTGTATTGTAAAACAAATCCTCTACGATAATTGTCGTTCCTTGGCGTGGCTTTGAAATGGTTTCTTCAATAATTGCCGAATCTTGTACCTTAATTTGATAACCTTCCTCGGCATTTTCAGGGGTCGATTCCAGTGTCAGTTTAGAAACAGAGCCAATACTTGCTAATGCTTCCCCACGAAATCCCAAAGACTGGATTCTAAATAAATCATGAACGGTATAAATTTTACTCGTGGCATGGGGTAATATTGCTGTTGTTAAGTCTTCAGGTTCCATGCCAATCCCATTATCAATGACTTTTATGGATTGAATACCGGCTTCCAATAATTCTATAGTCACGGTCGTTGCTTGAGCATCGATGGAATTTTCCACTAATTCTTTGACGACGGATGCTGGCCGTTCAACTACTTCCCCAGCCGCAATCTGATTGGCTAATGCACTGTCCATTTGTTTTATTTTAACCATTATTCACCTCCACTATGCAATTAAAATCATTCATCTAACAGTTGAACTAATTCATTTAAATAATTCAATGCATCAATCGGCGTTAGTTGATTGATATTCATTGATGTTAATTTTTCGATTATTTTATCTTTATACGATGCTTGTTCCTCATCATTTTCCATTTCAAAAAGTGATAATTGTTTTTCTTGGATGGGTTCTTGATTCTTGTTTTCTAGCTCACTTAAGATTTGTTGACTATTCACAATCAATTCTGCAGGTAGCCCAGCTAATTTAGCCACATGAATCCCATAACTTTTATCCGCTGCCCCTTCGAGTATGCGATGAAGGAAAATTAATTCACCATCTTGTTCTGTGGCACCCACATGAATATTTTTGATGATGGGAATTTGATTCGCTAAATCTGTCAATTCATGGTAATGCGTTGAAAAAATAGTAATTGCTTGAACATTTTTTGCTGTATACTCAATAATACCTTGCGCTAAAGCCATCCCATCATAAGTGGCGGTACCACGGCCAATCTCATCAAAGAGTAACAAACTATGACTGGTCGCTTCTTGTAATGCATAATTTGTCTCCATCATCTCAACCATAAATGTACTCTGGCCTATGGATATATCATCTGAACTACCAATTCTAGTAAAAATCCGATCGACAATCGGCAGCACTGCTTCTTCAGCAGGAACAAAACATCCTATTTGATTCAAAATGATAGCATAAGCGACTTGTCGCATAAAAGTACTCTTTCCTGACATATTAGGACCCGTTAAGATAAGTAAATATTGGTCGGGTGAGATTATTAAGTCATTGGGAACGAATTCACTTTGTCCAATCAATTTCTCTACCACTGGATGGCGACTGTTTACTAATTTTAGTTGGTGCTTTTCTTCAGTAATCGACGCTTGAACATAATTTTCTTGTTCACTAATCACTGCGAAGTTACATAAAACATCTAATGTTGCGACATCTTTTGCCAATTTTTGCAATGCTTGATCATACGCATTTACTTGTTCTCTAATATTTACAAAGAGTTCATATTCTAAATTCGCGGCTTTTTCTTGTGCTTCCAGAATGGTCGTTTCGATTTCTTTTAACTCTTCTGTAATATAGCGTTCGGCATTGGCTAATGTTTGTTTTCGTTCATAACGCGGATCATCAAAGTCAGCCGCTTGAATTCGACTAATTTCAATATAATAACCGAATACTTTATTAAACCCTACTTTTAATGTTTTTAAACCGGTTCTTTCTCGCTCTCTTAGTTGCAGGTCAGCTAACCATTGTTGACCATTTTTGAGCGCATCTCGATAAGTATCCAAGGTGTCATTAAAGCCATCACGGATAATATCTCCTTCAGTAATAGATATTGGAGGTTCTTCAACCACAGCAGTGGTAATTAATTCCCTTAAAGAATTCAAGGGATCCAGTTTTACAAAATATCTCATGTCTTCTGATTTTTCAGGCTCTATTAGTTCTAAGATATCATTAATCACTGGTATTTGTTCTAGTGATTGTCGGAGTTGTTGGACGTCACGTGCATTGGCTGAGTTTAAACTGATTTTAGTCACTAATCGTTCCAAATCATAAATATTATTCATGCACGCTAATAAATCAATCCGTTCAAAATAAGCACCTGTTAATAAAGCCACTCGCTCATGACGTTGTTTTAACTCGGTTACATCCATCAAAGGTTTTTCTAACCATTGTTGGAGTAATCTACCACCCATAGCTGTCTTAGTTTGATCTAATAACCATAATAAACTCCCTTTTTTCTTTTGTGTTCTTAGGGATTTTGTGAGTTCTAACTGGGCTTTAGCATAATGATTCATCTGCAAGTAATCTTGAATCTTATAGCGTTTCACTGGTTGTAAATGATGAACGGCTTGAAATTGCACACTTTCGATATATTGAACAAATAATGAAAGAGCCTTTGCTTCATCAATAGTAGGTTCTTCTAATTCCCAAGAAGTGTTCGCTTTTTCATCTAAATGTGCAATATCTGAGTAATAAACAGGAATTGTTTCTTTTAATAGATTTTGTTGTTCCTCTGTTAAGCTATTATCTAACAAAATTTCACTGGGACGGATCGCTTGTAATTCATTCAAAATTGGTTTTTCTTTGTGAGAAGTGGTTAAATGAATTTCCCCGGTAGACAAATCCCCATAAACTAATACAAAGAACGCTTGTCCTCGATGTAAAAAGGCAAGATAATTGTTCTCTTTACTCGCAATAGCATCTTCTTCTAATATGGTCCCTGGTGTGACAACGCGAACCACTTCTCTTTTTACCATCCCCTTTGTTAATTTAGGGTCTTCAACTTGTTCACAAATGGCTACTTTATGCCCCTCTTGGATGAGTTTTTTGATATACTCAGTGGCTGAATGATAAGGAACACCACACATGGGGATTGGGTTTTCTGCATTTTTATTTCGAGTGGTTAATGTTATTTCCAATATTCGCGATGCCTGAATCGCATCTTCATTAAATAATTCATAAAAATCACCTAAACGAAAGAAAAGAAAAGCATCCTCATACTTTTCTTTAATTTCATTATATTGTTCCATCATTGGTGTTTGTTTTTTTGACATGCATGCACTCCTTTCTAATAAGTTAGATGGATTGTTTGAGCAGATATGGTCTGATTCGTCATTGGATTAATTTCAAAGAAAATACCATTTAACATGACTTGGCCATTCTCTTCAACGGATAATCTCTGTTTTGGTTTTGTGGTGAAACGCTGAATGACATCTTCTTTATTGAAACCGATAATACTGTCCACTGCTCCGGTCATCCCAATATCACTAATATAGCCTGTTCCATTGGTTAATATTCTTAAATCATTCGTCTGTACATGTGTATGCGTTCCATATACAAAAGATACTTGGCCATCTAACCAATGTGCCATGGCTTGCTTCTCGCTCGTGGATTCAGCGTGAAAATCGATAATAATATTAGAGGTCCGTTTTTTTATGGCTAATAATTGTTCTTCTAATATTTTGAAAGGGCTGATATCATTTTTCATAAAAGCTTGGCCAAGAATATTAATCACGGCAATCTCATGTTGGTTGACCTTGATAAAATGAATCCCTTTTCCGGGTGTATCTTCAGATAGATTTAAAGGACGAACCATTACTTTTGCTTGATCGATAAAGGAGTAAATATCTCGATGATCAAAGGCATGATTTCCTAATGTGATCACGTCTATTCCTTGATTTAATAACCATTTATAGTCTGAATGGGTAATTCCTCGACCTCTGGCTATATTCTCTCCATTTGCTATCGTTAATTGTGGCTTGTATTTTTCTTTTAACGAATTTAATAACATTTCAACGGCTTTCTTTCCAGCATTTCCTACAATATCACCGATGACGATAAATTTCATATCCTTACTCTTTCTATTTAATCTTGAATAATTTCTGCAATTAAACGATAGTTATCTTTTAAGAATTCTAAAGTGTCTAAATAACTGACAATCATCAACTCATCTGGTTGATAAGCCGCTTTTAATTGTTGCCATTTTTCCTTGGCCACTGACTTACTCCCTTCTAATTTGAGGCCATTTTGAGATTCAATCTCTAACTTTTCAAATGATGTCAGAGACCGATAATAATTGCCATCGTAATGTGAAATGGGGGCGGCCTTCTTTTCATTTGAGGATTGATCTTCATCTTGAGATTCATAAACTGAACCCGTCATTGACAAAATGACATAAGGTTTTTTTAATTGGTGCGAAGGAATAAAATGATTGCGATAAATATCCAATGCTTCTTCTAAATAATAAGGCGCGATATGCCCCGCAAAAGCATACGGCAATCCAAATTTAGCGGCCGTATGCGCTGATGCCAGCGAACTTCCTAAGATATACAAAGGAACCTCTCTGTCAATACCAGGGTGCGCAATAATATCATCATGTTGGGACTCTTTCGAAAAGTAGCGCTGTAATTGTTCAATCATCGACTCGAAATTTTGAGTCGTCGGTGTTATTTGTTGTAATAATTCAGCCGTTTGTTGGTCGGTTCCCGGTGCACGTCCCAGACCCAAATCCACTCGCTTAGGATACAATACATCCAATGTCCCATATCTTTCAGCAACTTGCAATGGATTGTGATTAGGCATCATCACACCACCAGCCCCAATACGAATGGTTTCAGTTTCTTGTAATATTTTTTGGATAATGACATCACTCGCAGCACTCACTGATCCACGAAAATTATGATGTTCTGCCACCCAATATCTCTGATAACCTAATTCTTCAACAAAAGTAGCCAATTCGCAGGCACGTTCGATTGCGGTCATTTCTGACTCTCCTTTAAATCGCGGCATGAGATTTAATAATGATAATTCTGTTTTAGCCATATTCTCAACTCCTTTCATCATTTAACATGAGGGTATATAGCTTAATTATAACAAAAATACCATGCTATGTCGCCTCGACTTCCTTCAGTGCCGTTGAATGGATGATAAAAAACGAACATTCCTTAGCGATTGAATCATAAAATATAATTTTCATGATTCATCCAAAGAAATGTTCGAATTGTTCGATTAATATTCACTTATTTGTGACAGTCAATGTTACATTTAGGAAATGATAAATTATCCTAAGATTTCGTGCAGATCTGTATATTCTAAACCTTGCGCTTCTGCAACATGTTCTTCTGTCAATTTACCTTGATAAGTATTAATTCCTGTAAAAATTGTTTCATTATTTTGTGCTGCTTCAACAATGCCTTTATCAGCAATTTGTTGTGCATAATGAGATGTCACATTGGTTAGTCCAACCGTTGCTGTTTGTGGTACAGCACCAGGCATATTCGCAACACAATAGTGAACCACACCATGTTTGATGAAAGTTGGATCATCGTGAGTTGTTGGATGTGATGTTTCAAAGTTACCGCCTTGGTCAACCGCGATATCTATAATAACAGAACCTTCTGGCATATTTTCAATCATTTCTTCTGTTACCAATACTGGGGCTTTGGCACCTGGTATAAGAACAGAACCAACGACAACATCCGCTTTACTTACAGAATAAGCAATATTATCCGCGTTAGACATAAGTGTCACTGCTTGTTCACCTAATAAGTCACTTAATTCTTGTAAACGATTTGGATTCAAGTCTAGAATCGTGACATGAGCACCAAGTCCCATCGCCATTTGTGCAGCATGATATCCAACGGCTCCACCACCAATAATAACAACTTCACCATTGGCAACACCCGGAATACCACCTAATAGAATACCACGGCCGCCATTTTGTTTTTCTAATAAGTGAGCAGCCACTTGAATAGACATACGTCCTGCAATATGACTCATTGGTTGTAAGAGTGGTAATTTTCCGTCTAATACCATTGTTTCATAAGCTACTGCCGTTACATTTTTATCTAATAATGCTTTAGTTAACGCATCTTCTGGGGCAAGGTGTAAATAAGCAAATAAAATTTGATTTTCTTTGAAGTAGTCAAACTCTTCTTCTAGAGGCTCCTTGACTTTAATTACCATTTCACTGTCCCACGCTTCGCTTGCAGTATCTACAATCGTTGCGCCTGCTTCGATATACATCTGGTCATCAAAGCTTGAACCTAATCCTGCACCTTTTTCAATAACAATAGTATGTCCAGCATCAGCTATCGAGCGAACATTTGCAGGGGTTAGACCGACACGACCTTCAAAAGGTTTAATTTCTTTTGGGACACCAATTTTCATAATTAAAATTCCTCCTTGTACGAGTTTCTGAAACGAATTAACATGATTTAATATAACACAAACCCAGTTGTCTGTAAAATCAGATGATTTCAAAAAATTGTTTTTCAAAACCCATAAAATGATGAATAAACGTTTAAATTATGTAGTGAAAAATTTATCTCATATATAATAAATTTTCCTGGTCTCATTTCTTTCCTGGCACTCTTAAGTATCACTAATTTTCAATAAAAAAGTCTGGAACTGTTTATCAGTCCCAGACAAAGCTTTTTATATTTAGAATATGCTTTTATTTTGTTAATTTTTCGATTAAGTTTACATGTGCGTCAACAGCACCTTGTAAAAATGTTTTTGTATCTTCATTATTCAACGTACCATTTTCATCAAAATAATCTTGTGAATTCGCAAGATACAATTCAGGTTGTTGAACAGTTGGCATATCTAAGAATGCTAATGATTGACGTAAGTGATGGTTCGCTCCAAATCCAGATAAGCCAGAAATAGAGTGAGAAGCAACTAATGCTGGTTTTCCACCCCATACAGATTCACCCCATGGACGTGATGCAACATCTAAAGCATTTTTCAATGCAGCAGGTACTGAACGGTTATGTTCTGGTGTAACAAATAAAATACCATCTTGAGCCGCTACTTGTTCACGGAAGTCTGTGTATTCTTGAGGGCTATTTTCATCATAATCTTGATTGTATAATGGTAAATTCGCAATATCAATGAAAGTTACATCCGTTCCTGCTGGATATAATTCTGCCATTGCTTTCGCCCACATACCTGAAAATGAATTTTTGCGTGTTGATCCTACGATAATTCCTACTTTTGTCATTAAATAAATCATTCCTTTCAAATTCTATACTTATATAATACTTCTAATTCGAAATAATTGCAAGGGGTCTGCTTACTTTTTTATAAAAAGAAAGAAGAACCTGCAAAAACAGGTTCTTCCATTATCTAAATAATTATTAGAAAATAACAACTGATTCTTATGGATTCAATTCTTTTGACTCGGCTACAAGTTCCCAAGCCGGGATACTACCGCCCTTAGTCACTTCTTCTATTTTAGCCGCAACATCATCTGTTTGATAAAGTTCAACAATTTTCTGATAAAGGGGGGTATCTTTATCTTCTTCTTTTACCGCGATATTATTAACATAAGGCATACGCAATGTCTCTGGTGTATCTCCATAAACATAAATCGCATCCTTTGGTTCAAAATTCGTTGAAGCTAAAAAACTATCATCAATGAAAGCAGCATCTACATCCGAAACGGCAGATGGAATATAAGAAGGATCCAATTCAACAATCTCGATGTTTTTAGGATTATCGACAATATCTTTCGGTGTAAATAAATGGTCTTCTTCATCAGGTAAAGTAAATAAGCCTTCTTCTGACAGCGTGATTAAAGAATTGCTAAGTGAAGCCGGAACATTATTCATCGCAATTTTAGCGCCTTGAGGAAGTTCATCCAATGATTGATATTTTTCTGAATAAATTCTCGTTGGGACCGCAACTGTATAAGCTATCGCAACAATATCGCCATCATTTTCTTTGTTCCAATTATTCATAAAGACATCATGTTGGAAAGCATTCATATCAATCGAGCCGTCCATTAAGGCTTGATTGGGAAGAACATAATCCGTCATCAGCACAACTTCTAATTCGATCCCTTCTTCTTCGAGCGCTTTATCCGCTACATATTCCCAGATTTCGGCATATTCATCACCCACAACTCCCATCTTGACATGTTCGCCTTCAAAAGGTTTCTCGGCCGCTTGAACGACTCCTCCAGACAACGACGACACAATCGCGTAACACAAAACTAAAAATGAGAAAATTCTTTTCATTTTATTCCTTCTTTCTTAATTTCGTATCATTTTACCACGATGATTTATCCATTACCAGAATTATTTTTAAAATAAACTCAATTGGTCTTCATCTGGCATGCCTTCTAAGACACCATTTTCAGTCATATAACTGATGATTGTTTTAGATACTTTTCCTCTTTTTTGTAAATCTTCCTTAGAAAGAAATGGGGCATCTTCTCTTGCTTTAACTATTTGATCTGCAACACTCGCGCCCAATCCTGGTATCGCACGGAAAGGAGGGATTAACGAATCACCTTCCATTATAAAATGGCGTGCATCTGATTTATTAATATCTACCATCTGGAAGGTATACCCTCTTTCTAACATCTCATTCGCAATTTCTAATTCAACCACTAATGTCTTTTCAGTATTGGATGCATCGAAGCCTTTATTATTGATATCCGAGATGCGACGTTTAACCATTTCTTTGCCTTGGGCCATCGCGACGATATCAAAATCTTTAGCTCTTACTGAAAAATAAGTCGCATAATAAATAAGCGGATGATGCACTTTAAAATAAGCAACGCGCAATGCCATCATAATATATGCTGCCGCGTGGGCTTTCGGGAACATGTATTTAATCTTCAGACAAGAGTCAATATACCATTCCGGGACACCCTTAGCCCGCATCTCATCTTGCCATTCATCTGGGATGCCATGACCTTTTCTAACATGTTCCATAATCTTAAACGCTAGACCATCATCGAGACCATATTGAATCAAGGTGACCATAATATCATCCCGACAGCCTATCACTTCTGATAATGGAACGACTTTATTGCGAATCAACTCTTGGGCATTTCCTAACCAAACATCGGTCCCATGTGATAGCCCAGATATTTGGAGTAATTCTGAAAAAGTAGTGGGCTTGGTTTCCGATAACATACTTCTTACAAATCCTGTCCCAAATTCCGGAACACCTAAAGTTCCCGTCTCCGAGTAAATTTGCTCAGGTGTCACGCCCAATACTTCGGTTCCACTGAAAATTTTCATGACTTCTGGATCGTCAAAAGGAATCGTATCAGGATCAATCCCGCTTAAATCTTGCAACATTCGAATCATGGTTGGGTCATCATGACCGAGTATATCTAACTTCAGGACATTTTCATCAATGGAATGAAAGTCGAAGTGCGTCGTCCGCCATTCCGCACTTAAATCGTCAGCGGGATATTGAATCGGCGTAAAATCATAAACGTCCATGTCTCCAGGAATAACGATGATTCCGCCTGGATGCTGACCGGTGGTTCTCTTAACGCCTTCAATTCCCTCAGCTAATCGTAAACGTTCTGCTTGAGGTAACATTTTACCTGTCGCTTCTACATATCCTCTAACATATCCTAGCGCTGTTTTTGTGGCAACCGTTGAGGTGGTCCCTGCACGGAAGACATGATCCTCCCCAAATAATTCTTTTGTATAAGCATGTGCACGGGCTTGATATTCTCCTGAGAAATTCAAATCGATATCTGGTACTTTATCCCCATAAAATCCTAAGAATGTTTCGAAAGGAATATCATGCCCATCTTTTTTCAAATTAGCCCCACAATTTGGGCAAGCTTTATCCGGCAGGTCAAAACCAGAACCTATTTCACCATTTGTATAAAATTCATTAATATAACAAGATGTACAATAATAATGGGGTGCTAGTGGATTAACTTCAGTGATTCCTGTCATGGTTGCGACCAAACTTGAACCGACAGACCCCCTAGAACCAACCAGATATCCATCATCATTACTCTTTTGAACGAGCTTCTGAGAAATCAGATAGATAACCGCAAAGCCATTACTAATAATACTTTGTAATTCTTTTTCAAGTCGTGCATTCACAATTTCTGGAAGATCAGGTCCATATAATTCATGCGCTTTATCATAGGACATCTTCGTGATTTCTTCTTCTGCACCATCAATCTTCGGTGTATATAAATCGGATTTTATGACTTCTAATTCATCAACCATCTCGACAATCTTTTGGGGATTACGAATCACAATTTCATGCGCAATATCCTCACCTAAAAAGCGATATTCAGCTAACATTTCATCCGTTGTTCTAAAATGCGCGTCAGAAAAATACAGTTGACGATTTTGATTTTGTTTCATAGAACGATGTAATACTTCTGTATAGATACTGTCTTTTTCATCGATATAATGGACATTTCCGGTAGCGACCACTAACTTTCCAGTGTCTGTTCCTAGCTGAACAATATTTTTCATAATATCTTCAAGGTCTTTTTCAGAAGTAATTGTCTCATCTTCCACTAACGGATAATAATAGCTTTTAGGCATTAACTCAATATAATCATAGTCTGCGACTAATTTTAATGCTTCATCATATCCTTTTTGCATCATGGCAGTAAATACTTCACCTTGAGAACAAGCCGTTCCCATTAGTAAATCCGTTCGATACTGATTTAATAAACTTAAGGGAACACGCGGAATGCCTCGATAAAAATACGCTGTATTTGAGGTTGAAACGAGTTTAAATAAATCTTTTAATCCCTTTTGATTCTTAGCAATTAAAGTGGCATGGAAAGGTCTCGCTTGTTGATAAGCATTCCCCTTACCTAAATGATCATTGAGTTGATTGTGATGCGTCATGCCAAATTGCTCTTCCGCTTGATCGAGTAGTTTAAGAAGTAAATAACCTGTCGTTTCGGAGTCATAAACTGCTCGGTGATGCTGCTCTAAAGATAATCCATAACGCTTCGCTAATGTATTCAAACGATGTGACTTCAAGTCCGGATTGACCGTTCGTGATAATTCCAAAGTATCGATCACCGGTAAATTAGTGGGGCCACGGTCAATTCTCTCATAAGCTTTATTAATAAAACCGATATCGAAGCTGGCATTATGCGCCACTAAGATAGAATCTTTGGAAAATTCATAAAACTCTTCCATCACCGGTGCTTCTTGAGGAGCAGATTGTACCATGGCATTCGTGATGGAGGTCAACTCTGTTGTAAAGCTAGATAATGTTTGATTCGGGTTAATGAATGATTCGAATGTATCAATCACTTCGCCGCCTCGCATTTTAACTGCCGCGAGTTCAATCATTTTATCATAGACAGAGGACAGTCCTGTCGTCTCCACGTCAAATACAACATAGGTTGCGTCTTTTAATGCGACAGGTTGTGGATTGTAAGCAACAGGTTCTCCGTCATTGACCACATATGCTTCCATCCCGAACAATACTTTGATGCCATGTTTCTTTCCTGCATGGTAAGCTTTTGGAAAGGCCTGAACACCACCATGATCCGTAATCGCAATCGCCTGATGCCCCCATTTTGCTGCTTGAGCAATCAATTGTTCGGCAGAATTAGTCGCATCCATTGGACTCATTTGTGTATGAGCATGAAGTTCGACACGTTTTTGATCTTCTGGCGCATTATCTGTTCGCACAAATTTTTCTTTTATCTTCCGAACAGAACGGGGACGAATATATAATTCAGATGAATAATTATCTGGAATTAAGTCCCCCTCCATGCGAATCCAATCCCCTTTATTATAAAGGGCCAGTTGCTCTGATTTTATTCCTCGTCCAGTCATAATTTTCACTTGCACTGAACTGGTGTAATCAGTAACATGCATTATGGATAATTGTCCCCCATTGCGCAAATCCTTCACATCTTTATCGAAAATAAATCCTTCAGTCACAATTCGAAATTGACTATCTGTCAATTCTGACATCGGTATAATCATCGCATTTTCGGGAATATCTTTCCCGATGGGTTTAATGTCGCTGTCTTCAATCACCGTTTGTTGTTGACGTTTTTCTTGTGCTTCTAAAGCTTCCATCGCCTCCATCAAGGAGCGTTCATCTTCATCATGTTGTCTAACCAAATGGGCATCCATTTCTTGTTCACGAAGGGTTTCATCAACACGATATTGGATCTTGACGTGATTCAGACCGACTTGTTTGAGTCTTAATAAAAATAAAGGATGGTATTTTGACTGAATGGTATCACGTACTTGTTCTGAAGATAATAAAATCGTCAGTTCACCTTCAGTATATTCATAATTTGCGTGTTGCATCGCTGATCTAATAAAAGGTTTTTCATTCGCTAAAGCAGAATAAACAGCAAACCAATACGCTTCAATCTGTTCATCTTGTGTGATTGGTTCATCAAAATCCCACCAAATCTGAATATCCGCAATGTCACCAAAAGTCTCTTTCATTTTCAATTGGAATAATTGATAAACTTCAGGATGCAATGGATGGGAATGCTTCAAGTAGAACTCCCATTGATGTTCTTCAACAATGATATTCACTTGATCAATCTCCACCTCTTTTAATGCTTCTTCTAAAGATGGATTGTTAAAATCTAATTGTTGTAACAAGACATCAAATAATTTACGTTCATCTTTCATGATGCTCTCCTTTCCTGTATATTATGACTTCTTTGAATGAAAAAATCTAAATATTTATCATTAGACAAGATAAATACTTAGATTAACGGTTAAGTTGTTCTAATGTCTAGAAGAAAGCTCTTTGAATATCATTCCAAGTAACCAGAATCATTAATATAAATAACAATCCCACACCAATCAAAGTGATGATACCTTCTGTGGATTGACTGACAGGCTTTCCACGAACACCTTCAATAATATTTAAAACAATTTTACCACCATCTAGTGCTGGTATTGGGAGTAAATTAATGATTCCTAAATTAGCACTCAACCAAGCCATAAAATTTAAGACTGGAATAAATCCGAATTCAACGACTTGACTCGTCATCTGAGCCATAGCCACTGGACCACCAAAGTTATCAATACTAAAGCCAGATACAAACATTTCTTTGAGCGCTGCCAGGACCCTCATAATAACATTAAATGTTGCGGTAACTCCATAAGTCAGTCGACTGATAAATCGTGTATCATACCGATCTCCCTTAATAACTCCGATAATGCCATATTCCTCTCCGGTTTCGGAATCAACGGTCTGATCGATTGTTAATTCGGTCGTATATTCATGACCATCACGTTCATAGGTCACTTGGACCTGTTCTCCTGGATTGGGTTGAATATACGACACCATTTGATTCCAATCTGTCACTGGTTCTTGATTCACTGCTGTTATCACATCATTCGCTTCTAATCCAGCTTCTTCAGCTGCTGAGCCTTCAGTGACTGTTCCAATAATTGGTTCTGGTGAGTTCATTGGAATACCTGGAAGTAAGAATCCAATGATTGTAAAAACAATAATCGACAAGATAAAATTATTAATAGGACCTGCAATATTGGTTTTGAACTTTGACCAAGGACTCGCTGCTTCATATCGACTCTCATAAGGAGCCACTTCAACGTTTGTTTGATCTGCTTCAATAATGGTGGCCTGTCGATTGACAGGATAAGTAATATACTCTGCTCCTCCAGATGGCAATGCTTCAATTGTCATGTCATTGATGAGGTCCACCTGATTGACACGAACGGGTAATTCATCTTGCGATAATGCATCGGACACATTAATTTGTTGCACTTCATCGGATTGATTCAATGTGAGACCTATTTCCATGCCTGGTTCAATATCATCTTCTTCATTCAATCCTGCTAACCGAACATATCCTCCCATGGGTAAGATCCGTAGAGTATAAGTCGTGCCATCTGCTCCTTGGTGACTAAATAATTTCGGCCCCATACCAATAGCGAATTCACGCACCTTGATTCCGGCTTTCTTAGCGAAGTAAAAATGACCAAATTCATGAATAACGACAATGACTGAAAAAATTAATAAAAAAACTAAAATAGTCTTCATTTATACCTCCTAATTAATCAAATTAAACCAGATGCCAAAAGCTAAACTAGCAAATAACATACTATCAAAGCGGTCTAATACGCCTCCATGACCAGGAATTAATTTACCTGAATCCTTGACATTAAAATGACGCTTATAAGCTGATTCAACTAAATCACCAAATTGTCCAGTCAATGAAATAATAATAGTTAACAAAATTAAATGATGAAAACTCCCTAATTGCGTATTAAAAATCGATATATATAAAGCAGCAATAATGACCGCACCAACTGTGCCTCCAATCATTCCTTCAACCGTTTTACTTGGAGAGATTTGTGGTGCTAATTTATTTTTTCCTATTTTACGGCCAACTAATAGAGCAAAAATATCTGTCATCCAGACAGTAATTAGAAAATATGCCAATGTCGCTACGCCAATATCTCGGATATCAACCACCATATAAAAACCTCGACCAATATAAATGGCCCCTAACATAATAATCGCAGCATGTGTGAAATTGAATTTATGTGGTTTAAATACAGTATACATAAGTAAAATAATCGCACATAAAAAATACAAACTAGCCATGTCGAGATTTTGTAATAATGATGGCATATAATGCGTCGGCATTAATTGAGCATACAAAGCAAACGATCCAATCACAAAAGGAAATTTTGATGTGATATTGGCCATTCTCATCAATTCAAACAATCCTAAAATCCCTAACACTAATAAGAAATATGCAAAATATATCTTTCCTACCAATGCAAAGGGAAGGAAGACGAGAAAGGCTAATCCACCATATATTAAACGATCTTTCATTTAAAAACCTTCTCTCTTATAATTTTCCATAACGACGATGTCGATTGGCATATTCTTCCAATGCGAGATCTAAATCATCTGGCGTGAAGTCAGGCCAGTATTTGTCACAAAAACAAAATTCACTATAAGCGAGTTGCCACAAGAGAAAGTTACTTAATCGTTGCTCGCCACTTGTTCGGATCATCAGATCGGGATTGGCATATTCACCTAGATTTGCTGTTTCAAGGTGCTGAGAAATCAGTGTTTCATCAATCGAATCAATCTCCAATTGATTATCCTTAACCTTTTGAGCAATCTGTTTAACAGCCTGAGTGATTTCTTGATGACTGCCATAATTTAAGGAGATATTTAATATTAATCCAGTATTATTTTTCGTTTTTTGAATCGCTTCGCGCATCATATTTTTGGTATGATCTGGAAGTTGCTCAACATTTCCAATCGTTTGTACTTTAATGTTATTTTCCATTAATTTTGGTAAATAATCATCAAAGAAATACTTTGGCAAATTCATGAGATAGCGTACTTCTTCTTTGGGTCTACCCCAATTTTCTGTAGAAAAAGCATAAATCGTCAGTACCTTAATCTTTAATTCATTGCAGCGGATAACGATTTCTTTGATTGTTTCTACCCCTTTTTTATGACCAGCTACACGGGGTAAATATCTTTTCTTAGCCCAACGACCATTTCCATCCATTATAATTGCGATGTGATTAGGAAGTGTTTCGGGATTCAGTTTCATTCAGACACCTCTTCTTATTACTTATGCAGTCCATTATACATTAATTTGCCTTGAACTTATAGACACTATTTTCCTTATCCTTGATACCATTTAAAATAATAAAAGAATAACAAAACCTCTCCAAATACTAACATACTTGGAGAGGTATTGCGGACTAATTATTTAATATTTCATCTTCTTTAGCTTTGGCTAAATTATCGATTTCTTTAGTCGCTTTATCTGTGACATCTTGAATTTGATTTTCATAATTCTTAACATCATCTTCTGTCAATTCGTTTGCCTTTTCTAACTTCTTAGCTTCATCAATTTGACTACGACGAATATTACGAATGCTTATTTTGGCATTTTCCGCTTCTTTTCCAACAACTTTGACTAGTTCTTGGCGACGTTCTTTAGTTAGCGGTGGAATAGTTAGTCGAATAACATCCCCATCATTATTCGGTGTAATACCAATATCACTTTGTAAAATGGCTTTTTCAATATCACCGATACTTCCTTTATCATAAGGGGTTATCAAAAGCATTCTCGCTTCAGGAACGGTAATTCCTGCTAATTGATTCAATGGTGTGGGTACACCGTAATATAATACTTGCACGCGGTCTAAAATACTCGCATTGGCTACTCCCGCTCGAATCGATCCTAGTTCTCTCTGAAATGATTCAATCGACTTTTGCATCCGTTCTTTCGTTGTTTTAATAATGGTATCCGCCATAATAATCCTCCTACAGTAGTCTGATAACATTATTATAGCATAGATGGAGAAAAAATTATAGTGAAGAAGAAAACGTGCCAGCGATGGATTGAGATAATATGAGGTTTGTTTTAAATAAAAAAACACTCAATCAACGAATGTGCATCCCTGATTGAGCGTCAATGTATTTTCATTGCAGTGATTAGGAAAGGAATTATTCCGTCACTTCGACGGTTGTCCCAATGTCTTCACCTAAAACGACCCGCTTAATATTACCCGGAGCATTTAAATTAAAGACAACTAATGGAATATCATTATCCATACTTAAGGAACTTGCGGTAGAATCCATTACTTTTAGCCCTTTATTAATGACATCTAAATGAGTCAAGCGATCAAATTTTGCCGCATCTTTATTTTCTCGTGGATCGGCATCATACACGCCGTCAACATTATTTTTTGCCATTAAAATGACATCTGCTTCAATTTCAGCTGCACGCAATGCTGCCGTTGTATCTGTTGTGAAATAAGGATTTCCGGTGCCTGCTGCAAAAATCACCACGCGCCCTTTTTCTAGATGACGAATCGCACGACGACGAATATATGGTTCAGCAATTTGTCTCATATCAACCGCTGTCTGAACACGGGAAGCGACATCATTTGCTTCGAGTACATCTTGTAATGCTAATGCATTCATAACCGTCGCAAGCATTCCCATGTAATCTGCTTGGGCACGTTCCATACCCATTTCTTCACCGATGGTTCCACGCCAAATGTTTCCACCACCCACAACGATGGCTATTTCAACACCTAATTCATGAACTTCTTTAATTTCTTTGACCATTTCTTTAATCGTATTGGGATTGATGCCGAAGCCCTGTTCTCCTGCCATTGCTTCACCACTTAATTTCAATACCACTCTTTTATATTTCACTTGATTCTGGCTCATTGATTTCCTCCTTGAATTGCTGATATGTCGATAGAACCATAAAAATAGCCCCAAATGGGGCTAAAATTTTATTGGTTCATTTGTGCTGCAACTTCTTCAGCGAAATTGTCTTGACGTTTCTCGATTCCTTCTCCAACTTCGAAGCGTACAAATGAATCAACTTTGCCACCTTTAGATTCAATATATTGACCAACGGTCATATCGCTGTCTTTAACGAAATCTTGTTCAACAAGAACAATTTCAGAGTAGAATTTGCCCATACGTCCTTCGACAATTTTCTCTACAATATGTTCTGGTTTCCCTTCAGCGAGTGTTTTTTCCACTTGTACTTCTTTTTCGCGATTATAAACCTCTTCTGAGACATCTTCGCGATTAGTAAATTGAGGATTGATGGCTGCAACATGCATTGCGACATCGCGTGCTGCTTCTTCATCATCAGAATCTGTTATTTTAACAACAGCAACAATTGATCCACCTGCATGAACATAAGTTCCGAAAACATCAGAATCTTCTTTTTCTAAAATTTCAAAGCGACGGAAATCAATTTTTTCGCCGATTTTTGTTGTTGCTTCTGTCATTGCATCTTGAAGTGTTGTCCCATCAACTTCAATTGCTAAAGCTTCTTCCATATTTGCTGGTTTGTTTTCTGCTACTGCACGAACAACATCTTGAACTAATGTTTGGAATTGTTCATTTTTTGCTACGAAATCCGTTTCAGAGTTCACTTCAACAACTGCTGCAGTATTACCTGAAACATAAGCTGTTGCTAATCCTTCGGCTGCAATACGATCTGCTTTTTTTGCAGCTGTGGCTAACCCTTTTGTACGTAGGAAGTCGATTGCTGCATCCATATCACCGTCAACTTCAACGAGTGCTTTTTTTGCATCCATCATTCCAACGCCCGTACGGTCACGTAATTCTTTAACAAGTTTTGCAGTAATATTTGCCATTAATAAATTCCTCCCAATAACTAATTTCTATTATAGTATATCATTTTAATGAATGTGTTGCACGAATAATTCGTCGCAAGTCATCCCTTTAAAAAAACCGCCCCTACCAATAATAAGGCCTATCACCTAACATTGTCTGGTAAGAACGGTAAATTTCCTCTGTTATTCAGCTGTTTCTTCTGAATTTTCTTCTTCGTCATTATCGAATAAATTATCAAAGAATTCGCTGTCTGATTGCTCATCAGAGCTATCGTTAGCTTCTCCTTGGTTTGCTTCGATCACAGCATCAGCCATCGCTGTTGTAATTAATTTAATCGCACGAATCGCATCGTCATTTGAAGGGATAACAACATCCACTTCATCTGGATCACAGTTTGTATCAACCATAGCGATGATTGGAACATTTAATTTATTCGCTTCTTGAACAGCAATGTGTTCTTTACGTGGATCAACGATATAAATAACATCTGGTAAGTGAGGCATATCTTTAATTCCGCCTAAGTTTGATTCAAGACGGTCTAATTCTTTTAATAATTCCCCAACTTCTTTTTTAGGTAATAAATCAAATGTCCCATCTTCTTGCATGGTTTCAATTGATTTCAAACGTTTAATTGATTGTTGGATTGTTTCCCAGTTCGTTAATAAGCCACCTAACCAACGGTGATTTACATAGTATTGTCCTGCACGTTCAGCTTGTTCTTGGATCGATTGTTGTGCTTGTTTTTTAGTACCAACAAACAATACAACGCCACCATTTGCTGAGTAATCACGCATTGCATTATATGCTTCGTCAACTAATTTGACGGTTTTTTGTAAGTCAATGATATAGATACCATTACGCTCTGTAAAGATATACTTTTTCATTTTTGGGTTCCAACGACGAGTTTGGTGACCGAAGTGTACTCCGGCTTCCAATAATTGTTTCATAGAAATAACTGCCATTTTTCATTCTCCTTTGGTTTTTTCCACCAATAGTTTCGCTGATTAACAGACTCCCGTGAGAAAGCACCCTGATAATTATCCACTATTGTGCGTTTTATTGGTCTTACAACCATCAAGTATTATATATGAATCGCGATGCTTTGACAAGCATAAAATGCTGATTTGATTGATTCTCTTGGTGAATCCTCTGGCTTCTCTTGTTTAAGGTGAAATTATCGCATATAAAAACAACAAAACGACCAAATATAATAAATTTGGTCGTTTATCTTAGCTTTCATTGACTATTGAAAAGCTTTAATGAATGATTTTTTGATATTCTTCTGTTGTTTGATGTCGGGTGTTTTGAATATCATGACGTTTTTTTACATCATCTTTCAACATACGATATAAAGCTGATGCTAATGGCACTGCAACGAGCATCCCGCCAATACCGCCAACGCCACCTCCGATAGTTACAGCGATTAACACCCATAGACCAGGTAACCCAATCGAACTACCTACAACACGTGGATAAATTAAATTCCCTTCTATTTGTTGTACCACAACGATAAAGATGATGAAGAACAATGCTTGGATCGGTGAATTCATCAAAATCAAGAGAAATCCAACAGCTCCCGATAAATAGGCTCCAAGTATCGGAATAATCGCTGTGACCCCGGTCAAGGCACCAATCATTGTTGCATATGGGAATTGGAATATTAGCATTCCAACTGTCATCATCATCCCAAGTATGGCTGCTTCAATCACTTCTCCGGTAATAAAATTGCGGAATGATTCATCAAAGACACTTAACACATAATGTAAACGTCGATTATTCTTCGATGAAAGATACGTTTCAAATACTTGATTGAAATTTTTGCTTAACTTTTCTTTTGAAAACAGAATATAAACAGCAATCATCAAGGATAGAAACAGATTCACAATAATACTAAAGGCAGAGGTAACCGTAGAAAATGCCGTATTAATAAATGATCCGGTCACATCATTGACAAAGTTTAAGGTTCTTTGTACGATATTTTGCCAATCAAAATTCCATTGGCTTACAAAATCTGAAATCGGTGGAAATAATTCTTCATTTCTAATCACCCATAGACGAAAATTTTCAGCTAAGGTCGGTAAAATGGTTAATGTTTGTTCAAATACGGATAGTAATTGCGGAATAACTAAGCGCATGACGAAAAACAGAACGAGAATAATGACCACAATGGAAAGCAAAATACTGATGGGCCTTCTAGTATTATTCACCCATTTTTCCTCGCGATTTGGAAAATAATGTCTTTCAAAAAATTCCATTAAAATATTTAAAATATAAGCTAATACAGCGCCAAAGAAGATGGGGGATAACACAGTGAAAAGATTGCCCAACCAACTAAAGATCATTTTATGATTTAAAATAACAAAAACTACGGCAATGAGCATCAATAAATATTTCATTATTAATTTGTCGACTTTTTTGTATTTATCCAATCAATCACACCTTTCTAATCAAACATCTTACCACAATTTTTTTCTACACCAAAGAAAATATCTTGAATCAAACAAGAAAATGTTTCCAAATGATTTTAGACGATTTTGGGCTGAATTTCAATGCGCATTTAGGGGAGACAATTTCTGTTTACCCAATGAAAACATCAGAAGGCATAGATTGAATGAAATACTAAATCGCATCATCTTTCAACATTTCTCGGTCAGTCATATTGTGATCGATAGTGATCACATCAGACCATAATCATTTATCAAACATGCCAAGCATGAGTAATCGATGATTCTAGAAATCCTCTTGAAGAAATTCTGTCATCTTTGTTAGATGAAACTTTTACTTTAAACTTTTATCGGATGATTGTTTGTTATTAACAGATATCAATGAGACAAAAATAGTCGGAACACGTTAAGGTTCCGACTAGATGTAAATATGATTATTCTTCTTTTAATTGGCTATCAAAAACTAATGCATCATCTTTTAATTCCACCGTCACAATGGATTGAGGCATCACTTGACCACCAATAATCGCACGAGCCAATGGTGTTTCCAGTTGTTTCGTAATAAACCGTTGAAGTGGTCTTGCACCATAAATTGGATCATAACCTTGTTCAGCCAACCAATTGGCAGCTTCTTCTGTAATTCGAAGATCAATCTCTTGTTCTTCCAATCGTGAAGAGAGTTGTTGAATCATTTTGTAAACAATCTTCGTCATATTATTCATTGATAATGGTGAGAACATGACGATATCATCGATACGATTCAAGAATTCTGGTTTAAATGTCGCTTTCAAGGTCGATTCGACTTGATCTCTTGCTTCATCCGTAATATTACCTTTGTCATCTACCCCATCTAACAGGTATTGTGATCCAGCATTTGAAGTCATAATAACAACGGTATTCTTGAAGTCAACAACACGGCCCTTAGAATCGGTTAACCGTCCGTCATCTAATACTTGTAATAAGATATTAAAGACATCAGGATGCGCTTTTTCGATTTCATCAAGTAAAACAATTGTATAAGGATTGCGACGAACCGCTTCCGTTAATTGTCCCCCATCTTCATGGCCAATATAACCAGGAGGTGCTCCAACTAACCGAGACACAGTGTGTTTCTCCATATACTCAGACATATCAATGCGTATCATATGGTCTTCAGAATCAAATAATTGTTCAGCAAGTGCTTTAGCTAATTCCGTTTTCCCTACCCCTGTTGGTCCTAAGAATAGGAAGGAACCGATAGGTTTAGAAGGATCTTGAATTCCTGCACGTGAACGTAAGACTGCTTCGGTCACACGATCAATCGCTTCTGTTTGGCCGATGACACGCGTTGAAAGTGTTTCGTCGAGTGCCAATAATTTATCTCTTTCTCCAGCAACTAATTTAGCCACTGGAATGCCCGTTAATCGTTCGACTACTTTAGCAATCTCTTCTTCTGTGACTGCTTCTTGAGTCAAGCGAACAGAATCCTCATCCAGAGAAGCTTCGTGTTCAGCTTCTAATTCACGGACCTCTTCTTCTAATTTAGGGATAATGCCATGCTGTAATTCAGCCGCTCTTTCCAATTCATAATTGCTTTGTGCGTCTTCTAAATCATGGCGCGCTTGATCTAATTCTTCACGTTTTTCGCGAATGAGATTCGTCGATGCTTTTTCTTCTTCCCATTGCATTTTGAGAACATTCGCTTGTTCTCGTAAATCTGCTAACTCTTCTTGAAGAATTTCTAAGCGTTTCTTAGAAGCGTCATCTGTTTCTTTTTTCAATGCTGCTTCTTCAATTTCAAGCGTCATTAAACGACGATTGACAGTATCCATTTCAATTGGAACAGAGTTCAATTCCATATTAATGGTAGCAGAAGCTTCATCGATTAAGTCAATCGCTTTGTCTGGTAAATAACGATCAGTGATATAACGATTTGACATCGTAGCAGCAGCAACGATCGCATTATCATGAATATTAACACCATGGTGAATTTCATAACGTTCTTTTAGTCCTCTAAGAATTGTTATGGTATCTTCGACGGTTGGTTCTAATACCATGACACGTTGGAAACGACGCTCCAATGCTTTATCTTTTTCAAAATGTTCACGGTATTCATCCAAGGTCGTAGCACCAATCGTATGCAATTCTCCTCTTGCTAACATTGGTTTCAAGAGGTTTCCTGCATCCATCGACCCTTCAGTCTTACCGGCACCTACAATGTTATGGATTTCATCAATGAATAATAAGATTTGTCCTTCAGAATTTTTAACTTCTTTTAGAACGGCTTTCAGTCGCTCTTCAAATTCACCGCGATATTTTGCGCCAGCAATTAATGCTCCCATATCGAGACTCCAAATTTCTTTATCCTTAAGATTCTCTGGGACATCACGGCGAACAATTCGTTGAGCTAATCCTTCAACTATTGCTGTTTTACCAACGCCGGGATCTCCGATTAATACGGGATTATTTTTTGTTTTTCTTGATAAGATACGGATAACATCACGGATTTCTTCATCTCGTCCAATGACGGGATCGAGTTTATTCTGTTTTACCGCATCATTTAAATTCGTCGCATATTTTTCTAATGCTTCATAAGTTTCTTCTTGATTTTGTTGTGTCACACGTTCCCCTCCTCTTAATTCTTCGATGCGTTCTTTTAATTGTTGTTCTGTTACGTTATTTTCATTTAAGAAAATCGTCAAAGGATTATTTGCTTGTTTGTACAGTGCGAGCAGTAATACTTCCGTCGCTAAATATTCATCGCCAAATTCTTGTGCAATCTGATTGGCATTTGTCAGCAACTGATTTAAGCGTTGCGATATTTGTTGCCCATATTGAACATTACCTTCAACCACACTTAATTTGTCAATTTCATCTTCTATAATTTGTTTAAAGGATTCCAGCGGTGTTCCGATATCCTGATAAAGTTTATAAGCGAAATGATCTGGTTGAATAAAAATTAACCAAAGATGTGCTATATCTATTTGTTGATGTTTACGAGTGATTGCAACTTGTTGTGCTTCAGCAAGTGCTTGTTGCATCGTTGTTGTCATTTTCTCAATCATCGAAATACCTCCGATTCTATTAGTCAAAATTAGTCAATGTTTTGTCTTTAAAAAAAGAGAGAGAATAATCTCTTTCTTGCTTGACTATTTATAGTATACATCATTAGTCAGGATAAGTCAAACATTTGTTTGACTTATTTTGACATTTATTGATAATATTTTTCAGAGATTTTATGAGAAAGAATATCTGTGAAAATGCTGACGGAGGTACTTTCAAGATAGAGATTTTTTAAATCAGTGGCGAATAACTCTAATATTTTAATTTCCAAGGATTCTAAAAATCCATCAATAAAAGTCAGTGGCCGGATCGCTTCTCCTTGAACAACCTCATTGATATAGTAAATAAAATGTTGGTCAATCATCTCTTCTAATTGTTCGCGGTCTTCACGCATCAAATAAGGAAATCCTGTGCGAATATCTGTTGCGATATGACTACGAGGAACACGCAATAAAAAGTGAATTTTAAATTCACCAATCATTGGATTACGTTCATCAGTTAATTCAACTTCATGTGATATCATTTGAAAATCTTCGTTCTTCATACATTTCCTTTCTTTGGTATACTAAACTTTGATATAATTTTAATATTATTTGTTTTCATAGAAATAAATATAACATAATGAAAAAATGGAAAGAAGGAGGACGCTTGTGTCACTTACTCAAGAATTAGTAAAGCATTTCGGTTATCAAAACTTTAGAGAAGGACAAGAGTCTTTGATTCGAGCAATCTTAGCAGGAAAAGACGTCCTAGGTATTTTACCAACGGGCGGTGGTAAATCGATTTGTTATCAATTACCTGCCGTTCTATTACCTTATCTAACAGTGGTGATTACACCACTCATTTCGCTAATGAAAGATCAAGTCGATGCGTTAAATGATTATGGCATTCCTGCGGCTTATATTCATTCAGGAATGGATATCGAAGAAATGAATAAAATCAATGATGATATTGATCGTGGTGCTATAAAATTACTCTATGTTGCTCCAGAAAGATTGCAACATCCTACTTTTCTCAACCAACTTCCCAATAAAATTTCGATGATTGCGATTGACGAAGCGCATTGTGTATCGCAATGGGGCCATGATTTTCGTCCGAGTTATCGGCAAATCACTGAATTTATTGATTATTTCAATCAACGCCCTATCATTGCTGCCTTCACCGCGACAGCAACTCCTTTAGTTCAACATGATATTGTTGACCAATTAGGGTTACAATTTCCGGAAACGATCATCAATTCATTTGATCGTCCCAATATTCGTTTCACTGTCATTGAACCCGATTCAAAAGCGAAACATTTAAATTCCTTGTTAAATCATGAAGACGCCATGATTATATATGCTAATACGCGTAAAAATGTTGACCAAATATATGAACGATTACTAAAAAGCGATTATAATGTCTGTCGTTATCATGCCGGTTTATCCCAAACACAACGCGATCATGCCCAAAATCAATTTATTTATGATCAGTGTAATATTATTGTCGCAACCAATGCATTTGGAATGGGGATTGACAAGACAGATGTCCGCCGGGTAATACACTATAATATGCCGACTGATTTAGAAAGTTATTATCAAGAAGCTGGACGTGCGGGTAGAGATGGATTAGATGCGGAGGCTATTTTACTTTTCTCTGCACAAGATATTGTCAGTAGCAAAAGACTCTTAGAAACCAGTCAAGACCCTTATGTACACCGTCGCTTAGATGCCATGATTGGGTATGCTAATACGACCACTTGTTTGCGGAAATTTATTTTGAATTACTTTAGCGAGGCATATGATGCCCCTTGTGATTATTGCTCAAGCTGTCTCCATGAATTCGAAGTGATCGATGTCACTAAAGAAGCTCAAATGATTTTATCAAACATCGTTAGAATGAAACACAGTTTCGGAATGACGATGGTCAGTCATGTTCTAAGGGGTGTTAAAGATCAAAGAGTCCTCCGGAATGGCTTTGATAAATTATCAACTTTCGGATTATTGAAGAATCACAGTGAATCCTATATCAAAGATATCATTTCTCGTTTACTCGCTGAAAATTATTTAACCCTCAATGAATTCAATGGATTAGTTCTCACCGTACATGCCAAAGATATCCTATTTAATCAAGAAAAACTAACGATGAAATACAAACATTATTCGCGTCAGACGAAAACTAAATCTTCGGGAACGACAACAGCAAATGATCCTGAATTATACTCGATACTAAGAGAAGTTCGCTCAAAATTAGCACAAAAAGAACATGTTCCTGCTTATATTATCTGCAATAACAAAACATTAGTCGACATGACCAACACACAACCTACTGATTTTGTCCAATTTTTAAAGGTCGATGGCATCGGTCAAGTTAAAGCAGAAAAATATGCAGAGCCCTTTACTGAAGCGATTCAACATTATCAACAAAACCAATCATAAGAAAACACTGCATGACAAGATGAAACTTTCTTGTTCGCAGTGTTTTTTTAATATGATCATCTAACTAACATTATATTCCTAATGCGATACGAGCATAACGGGACATACTATCCGGGGTCCATGGTGGATCAAATGTGTATTCGATCTTCACGTCATCAATACTGTCAATAGCAGTGACTTTATGATGAATATCGGCTTCAATGACATCCAATAAAGGACAATTAGGCGTTGTTAATGTCATTAATAAATCACAGTGATTGTCTGTCACTTTAATTTCATAAATTAAGCCTAAATTCACAATATCAATGCCTATCTCCGGATCAATCACTTGTTCTAACATAACCAATACTTGATCTTCTCTGTTTAAATCATCAAAATGCTTAACCATATTCGCTCATTTCCTTCTTATTTTTTTGAAACAGGCTGCTTATCATTGTTCCTCCTGGAAAAATTCGCTATAATGAGCGAGAAGAAGAGGAGCTGATAACTTTGAATCAACATATGATTGCCATTGATTTAGATGGTACCACATTAAATAACCAATCTCAATTAACACACAAAACTATTCAAACATTACGTTTACTCGATCAAATGGGTCATTTAGTGACGATTGTCACCGGACGCCCTTATCGTACAGCTAAAGATATTTATGCTCAATTAGGAATTGATACGGGATTGGTCAATTTTAATGGGGCATTATGTCATCATCCAAAGCATAACGAATGGATCCCAAGTTATCATGAAGAGCTAGATAAGGAAATCGCGTTTGAAATCTTTGCTAATCAGGATTTACTAGGCATTGATGTCTTGATGGCAGAGGGCCGCGATCAATTATTTACGACATCGATGAATTTGCCTGACAGTCCTTTTTATCCCAAAGATAAAGCCAAAATCGCACTATTATCACGAGAAGAACTCACTTATAATCCGACTGCATTAACGATTTTCTGTCCGATTGAAGACCAACAAAAAATCGCTCAACGTCTTGAAAATCATTATGGTGATGTGATTTCAGTACGAACGTGGGGAGGATTTCTACCTGTCTTAGAAATTGTTCGCAGTGGCATTAATAAAGCGGTTGGAGTCAAACGCATTGCTGATTTTTATCATATTCCAAAAGAAAATATCTTAGCCTTTGGCGATGAAGATAATGATTTAGAAATGATTGAATATGCGGGATTAGGAGTGGCCATGAACAATGCAATTCCTGAATTAAAAGCAATCGCGAATGATGAAACAAACGATTCAAACAATGAAGATGGTCTTGCCAATTATTTGATTGATTATTTCCAATTGCCTATTTAGAAAAATGAAGAAAGCATATTCCTCTCAGTGAAATAACTCATTGAGGAGGAATATGCTTCTTTTTTATGAGACTTTTTTGACCTGATTCTTGTAGGAATCTTGTTGTTCTTTAGATAAATAATTCCCAGTCACTTGCGATGACTGAATCACGTCAATAAATGCTTTCGGGTCTGTTTCCAATACCGCAAATTGTAACTCATGCAATTCATATTGATTGACGACAATCATTAGTACAGAGCGAGGCGTCTTACTATAACCACCCTTACCGTCCATTATGGTTATCCCCCGTCGAATGCGCTTCAAAATGGCCTCTACCACTTCATCCACTTGTTCAGTAACGATAAAAACAGTCATGCGATGATCATTGGTATGAAGAACATCAACCATTCGAGCATTTGCATACATTGAAATAATGGTAAAAAGTGCAAATTCCCAAGAATACAACATTCCAGCCGCCATAACAATCAGTGAATTAATAACTAAATTCATGGAACCCACATTGATGCCCGTTGCACGGTAAATGACCATTGAAATAATATCAATCCCGCCAGAAGACATCCCATATTTCACACACAATCCCCCAGAAATGCCGGAAATCGTTCCTCCAATAATCGCATTCAATAAAGGTTCTTTGGATACACCTTGTACTGGAATGATGTTCGTCCAAAGAGTTGTTGAAATAACAACAAGAATGGTTAAAATCGTGAATTTTCTGCCTAGTTTGAAAATACTCAAGATTAAAATTGGTACATTTAATAGAAAATATAAATTACCAGTAGCAATGACATTATCCAAATGACTAAATTCTCGCAAACTATACGTTATTAATTGCGCAAATCCCGTAATCCCTCCGGCATAAATATCTCCAGGGATTTGAAAGATATTTAATCCTACCGCAAACCCAAAGCCAGCAAAAATGATCACCAGCGCCTGTAATGTTACTTTGACACCTGGTCGATTAAGAAAAACATTTATCATATTTGGGATCTCCTACCAAATTATTTTAATTTTGCTTGTAAGTCTCCAATGAGGCTCTTGGCAATTGATGAACCAACAATTAAAGTTTGATAAAGCGGTTGAACATCTTCTCCGACACGCATTAAATTTCTCAAGAAAATTTCGCCGTCTCCAGCTAAATAAATATTATAATATCCGGTACGAATTTCATTCATTTGATTCATTATTTTAAGTGCTAAGTCTTCTTTCGCACGATCATTTAACATATGCAATTTTCGATAGATAATTTGAGCATCCACATAATCATCTTCAGATCCTTGAATAATTAATTCAACGATTAAAGACTGCTCTTCTGACACTTTAAAATGCACACGATACAAATGATGGCCATCTTCAATCTCTTTCTTTGAAAATGGAATATTCTTTTCTTTAATTAACGCTTCAAAATTTTCAACAATTTTAGACATATGCCACACTCCTATTTATCTAGTCAATACTCGTTAAGTATAACATAAAGTGTATGAAATCATTCATAAATATCATGATTTACAAAAAATTAATAAATAAAAAAGAACAGTTCCAATGAACTGTTCTGACATTCGGATTAACGTCCGCGTTCTTTGATACGCGCTGCTTTCCCTGAAAGATTGCGAATATAGTAAAGTTTCGCACGACGTACTTTACCTTTACGGATAACTTCTAATTTGGCTACACGTGGAGAATGTACTGGGAATGTACGCTCTACACCTACACCACTGGACATTTTACGGACAGTATATGTCTCACTGATTCCTTGTCCACGACGTTTAATGACTAAACCTTCGAATAACTGAACACGCTCACGTTCACCTTCGACGATTAAAGCATGAACACGAACAGTATCTCCAGGACGGAATTCTGGAATGTCATCGCGTAATTGACTATTAGTAACTTTCTCGATTAATGGATTAATACTCATTAATAACTCTCCTTTTTCACTAATATTCTTAACTACCACAGTAATCAGCGGAATATCGTAATCTGGGTCACATGACCACTTATCTATTATACTGTAACTTACTTATTTGTAAAGTCTTCTTCACAAAAATATTAATTTTGTTGGCTCAACCATTGTTTTTCTGCTTCAGACAATTGAGCCGTTTCTAGTAAATCGGGTCTTCTATGTAACGTGTTTAATAAAGCTTGTTCTCTACGCCATTGTTCAATCTTTGCATGATTCCCACTTAAGAGGACCTCAGGCACTTCTAAATCACGAAACACTTGCGGTCTGGTATATTGTGGATATTCAAGCAATGAATCGGAATACGATTCTTGAACAATGGACGCATCATTACCAACCACTTCAGGAATCAAACGAACCGTTGCATCAATCATCACCATCGCAGGCAATTCACCATTGGTTAAAACATAATCCCCTATTGACACTTCATCCGTCACGAATTCACGAATCCGTTGATCGAATCCTTCATAATGACCACAGATAAATATTAACTGCTCTTCATTAGACCATTCCATTGCCAATTCTTGCGTAAAAGGGACACCTGTTGGATCGACCAAAATCGTACGGGCATGGGAAGATTTTTGTAATGCTTCTAGTTGCTCAACGATGGGCTCAACACGTAACAACATACCGGCCCCTCCCCCATAAGGATAATCATCCACATGTCCATGTTTATTGACAGCATATTCTCTAAAATTATGGGTGTGAAACGCTAAATGTCCCTGGTCTTGCGCATTTTTCATAATTGAATATTCTAGAGGAGCAAACATTTCAGGAAACAATGTCAAAACATCAATCTGCATCATCAATCAATCCTTCCATCAGTTGAATCTGAACAGATTGGTTGGCTAAGTCAACTTCTTTCACAACATCATCTATATAAGGGATAAGTGCATCCTTTAAATGAGGTTCATGGCGCTTAATAACCCAGACATCATTGGGTCCCAATGGTAATATCTCTTTAATTTTTCCTAAATATTTACCTTCTGTCGTGTGAACTTCCAGGCCGATGATTTGATGATGATAAAATTCACCTTCCGGTAAATCTTGTTGTTCTTCTTCTAAGATAGCAAGCCAAGCACCTTTAAATCCTTCGACCTGATTAATATTATTGAATTCTTCCAGACTGATGATATAAGTTCCTTTTTGTTGTCTGGCCTGTTTAATCGTGACCTTTGCTTCTTCAACACCATTACGAATGATTGATAATTCTGATCCCGGTTCGAAACGTTCTTCAGGAAAATCTGTCTCAGCAATAACTTTGATATCTCCTTGAATCCCAAAAGTATTCACAATTCTTGCGATACGTATATACATTATACACCTCATTTACCCATCTTTAATTTGTACATAAAAAGGGAACCCATTCAGCCTTATCAACTGAATCGTTCCCTTATACTTATTCTTTGTCATCATTAACGATAATTTTAGTTCGCTTGTCACTTGCGTTACGAATACTATAAATAATTGTTCGAATCGAGCGAATCACTCGACCTTTACGTCCAATGACACGACCAATATCTTCTGGATTTAAATGGAGATGATATTCAATGAAATCATCTGTCTCTTCAATTTGGATCTCCAGTTGATCTGGGAACTTAATCAATGGCTGAACAATTGTTGTCAATAAAGTTTCAATATTAGGCATTTATCTAACCTCTTTTATAATCTTATGAAACAAAATTATTTTGTATGTTTCGCTTCGTGATGTTTTTGCATAATACCTTGTGATGATAATAAGTTACGTACAGTATCTGATGGTTGAGCACCATTAGATAACCATTTCAGTGCTAATTCTTCATCAATTTCAAGTTCTTTTGGTTCAGAAACTGGATTATATGTTCCAATTTGTTCGATAATACGTCCATCACGAGGCGCACGTGAATCTGCTGCCACGATACGGTAGAATGGGTTACGTTTTGATCCCATACGTTTCATGCGTAATTTTACTGCCATTAAAGTCACCTCCATAAAATTTTGACTGTTGTTATATTATCATGCGTTCAAAACTTTGTAAAGGGAATTCCCTTTACAAAGTTATTTTTAATCATTTTTTAATCTCTCCATTAAAAATCCACAGCTTATGTCATCATAAGCTGTGGGTCGCGATTAAACGATTTAACGACGGCGCATTTTTTTAAGACGACGACGCAATTCTTTATCTTGTTGTTCTTTTTTTATTTGATCAGGTGATTTCATTTTCTTCATCCCAGGTCCACTTGGCATCCCTGGCATGCCACCTTGCATTTGTTGCATTTTATTCATCATTTTGTTCATATTTCCCATACGACCATTAGACATTTGGCTCATCATTTCTCTCGTTTGATTAAATTGTTTAATTAATTGATTCACCATTTGTAAGTCCGTCCCTGAACCTGCCGCTATCCGACGGCGACGACTTTGCGAAATGACGTTTGGATTCTCACGTTCATAAGGGGTCATCGAAGAAACGATTGCCCGTACGCGAGCCATATCTTTTTCATCGACTTCTAATTCATCGAGACCTGGTATTTTATTCATCCCAGGAACTAATTTTAAAATGTCTTTAATGGATCCCATTTTATTCACTTGATCCATTTGACTAATAAAATCATTGAAATCGAAACTGGCATCTTTAATCTTCGCTGCCATTTCTTCCGCTTCTTTTTCGTCAAAGTCGCGTTGGGCTTTTTCGATTAATGTCATCATATCCCCCATACCAAGGATACGACTAGACATCCGGTCTGGGTAGAAGACTTCTAAGGCATCTAATTTTTCACCTTGCCCTGTAAATTTAATGGGGGTATCGATAACCGAACGGATTGATAGTGCTGCACCACCGCGTGTGTCACCATCTAATTTTGTGATGACGACCCCGGTCACATCTAAAGATTCATTGAATGCTTCAGCAACATTGACCGCATCTTGTCCCGTCATCGCATCAACCGTCAGTAAGATTTCATGGGGATTGACAGCGGCCTTGATTTGGCGTAACTCCGACATTAACTCTTCATTGACATGGAGTCGCCCGGCCGTATCAATAATAACGACTTCATTGCCATTGATTTGTGCTTGTTGTAGGGCACGTTTTGATATTTCAACCGGGCTTTTACCTGTTCCTTCTTCATAAACATCAAAATTTAATTGTTTACCAATGGTTTTTAATTGATCAATAGCCGCAGGACGATAGATATCACCCGCAACCAGTAATGGGCGTTTCTTCCCTAATTCTTTGGTAACATAATTCGCTAATTTACCGACAGTTGTTGTTTTACCAGCACCCTGCAATCCAACCATCATAATAATGGTCGGGGGCTGTTGGCTAATATTTAAATCAACTTGTTCCCCGCCCATTAATTGGGTTAATTCTTCATCTACAATCTTAACGACCTGTTGTGCCGGTGACAGTGATTCAAGAACATCGGATCCTAGTGCTCGTTCATTGACCCTTTTGACAAATTTCTTCACAACTTGGAAATTAACGTCCGCTTCTAATAATGCCAGACGAATTTCACGCATCATCTGACGTAAATCAGCTTCCGTTATCTTGCCACCCTTACTTGCATTACTAATTGCGCCTTGGAGGCGTTCTGATAGTCCTTCAAATGCCATAAATACACCCCTATAATTCTTCCATTTTTTGAACAAGTTTACTTTGTTCTGCACTTAATTGTGTCTTTTTTAATTCATTGATATATTGTTGTTTTAACTTCCGATTCTCATTCAAATGAATCGTTGCTTCATAATGTTCAAGCGCTTCTTCGCCACGCTTCACTGTATCATGAACACCTTGTCTACTAATATTGTAATGTTCTGCTATTTCAGCCAGTGTAAAATCTTCCTCATAGTACAAAGCCAACATTTCTTGTTGCTTCGTTGTCAATAAATCTTGATAGCAAGCAAATAATTCATTCATTAATAGTGTTTTTTCAAGAGACATGATTACCTCGATTCTGGAAAATCGATGTATTTAGCTAAGCGATTAGCTAAATCAATCGGCGTAACATGCTCTAACACTTCTGCCAAAACATGTACTTCTTCATCTGAGTATTCTAATTTTTGTGATAAGAAATATTCCCAAATCAAATGCTTCCGAATCAATTCTTCAGCCAAGTTCGTTCCTTTTGCTGTTAATTTAACACCGCGATACGGAACATAATCGACTAATTCTTGTGTCTGCAAGCGGTGCATCATCTCACTCACTGATGGAGGAGCCAGGTTCAGTCCCTGTGAAATCCGTTTGTTATCCACAAAATCACCGTCATTGTTTTCATAAATAAATTTAATATAATCTTCTTGACTTTGCGACACTTGATTTCCTCCTTGCATCAGTCATAATCTACATTTTATCATGTTTTATAAGAATGAACAAATACCATTAAATTCAAATAGAAAAAAACAAGTTTCTGTTACGAGAACTTGTTTATTTAATATTATGAAATTAAAGATTAGTGTTTCTTCCTTTGTGACGTAGTTTATCATCATCACCTGGGAATTGAATAATATTACGTTGATTTAAATTGACTGACTGGCCACTTGCTTGCGGTTTATTGGTTTCTGATTTCAAGAATAAATAAGTCGAGTCAAAGTAGAAATGAATCACTTCAGAGCCACTAATCAGGGGGTATAGATATAAAAGGGATTCATAAAAAGTATTATCATGATCATGATGAATCAACTTTTTAATTCTTTTCGTAGAGACACTTCCTGAAATGAAAAGGGTCTCCATTTCTTTGGGGTAAATACGCATCAATTGTTGAAATATTTCAAAACTTAACTCTTCATCCTGAACTAAGACCGCTGCAATAAATGTCGGTAGTAGATACCATGAGTTGGTCTGCTGATTGGTTGTTGTATGGTAAGAAGCAATAACGTCTTCATAATCACCAGTATAAACATTACAAATCATCAATAAAGCACCAATATATTCCGCTTCGTGGGATGAGACCGATTCCAAACTCAACAAAATTTCTTTGGCTTTAGGATACAAACAATTTTTCATATACAATTCTGCCAAGTAAATATTCAAATCATTAAAAGAATAAACAGAAAATTTAAAAAACTTAACCGCAGGGTCTTCAGCTAATGATGCTTCCACTCTTTCCAATTCACTGCGAATATAAATAATTTTCTCATAAACATTATCCTTTTGAACATAACGCATCGCTTCAAAATTATCTGGCCAATATTCCAACGCTTTTAGAATCAGTCGTTGACGATGCTCAGAATCTGTGGTGGACTTTGCTTCTTCCGCCAATTCAATGGATTTCATCACATTCGATAGTTCTACAGGAGATATTTCTTCTTCTTCAAAAATTAAAAAACATTCAAACTGACATGGACGATTCGGTGACATATCAGCCCAATTATATTCTTGATTAAATTGTTTGATTGCTTTTTTATAATCATCGAAAGCATCATTATTTTCTATATAATACAACATAAATGCTTCCTTATATTTTCTATAATCAGATAACATAGCACCCTCCAATCTCGTCATTAAGAATATTATACCAATTATTTAGATAAAATACTTTAATTTTTGAGAATTCTTTAATTTTTTATGCTAGTTAAATCAAAGTAAATCAAACATTAAGGCAAACTTTTAAATTGCTAGTATCAACAATACGCTTATTAAATATCAGATGTTTTTTTATTTTCTGTCAAAATATTTCTCTTACAATATTATTTTAATTAAAATGACAAAATGTAGTGATTTAAGTTGTTATACAAGATACATGACATGATCACATTAAAAAAACTGCATCATATTGCGGATAAAAGTCATGCTACTTTTCTTTCCACAATACGATGCAGTGCTTATGATTGATTCGATGACGCACAATATAGCTAGTTATTATGGAAGAATCTTACTAACTCAATTGTACTTTATCATTGCTATCCCTGTTCTTCATCCAACTTTAGCATGATAAAACGATCCGTTATATATTATGCACTCTCTTTTTCAATGACATCTTTAATTAAATTGTACATGTAATTTTCTGCATCAAATTGCTGCAGGTCAGTCGCTTGCTCCCCTAGACCTATATATTTGACAGGAATATCTAAGTCATAACGAATACCTAACACGACGCCACCTTTAGCCGTACCATCTAATTTGGTTAACACTAAGCCAGTGATTTCCGTCGCTTCATTGAACTGTTTCGCTTGAATGAGCGCATTTTGTCCAGTCGTTGCGTCGAGAACTAATAATACCTCTTGAACGCCATTAGGATTCTCCCGTTCAATAATCCGTTTAATCTTTTCCAATTCTTTCATCAAATGCGATTTTGTTTGCAATCGACCAGCGGTATCAACCAGGACAAAATCATAATTTTCATTTTGTGCTTGATGTAATGCATCATAGACAACGGATGCTGGGTCGCCTTGTTCTGGTCCTGTGACGACTGGAATATCTAATCTTTCGCCCCAGACATTTAATTGCTCCACAGCACCTGCTCTGAAAGTATCGGCTGCAGCCATTAATACTTTATGACCTTCTTGTTTTAATTGATACCCAATCTTGCCAACAGAAGTCGTCTTACCTACTCCATTGACCCCAACAAATAATATGACTGTTGGGCCATCAGGATTAATGGTTAGGGCATTATTTTCAGTTTCATTTTGTTCATAAATATTAACCATCGTTTCAATCACGACACGTTTAACATCATCCATCCGGTGGACATTTTGAGCTTCAATATTATCCCGTATCGCATCAGTTAAGGCAATCGTCATATTGAAACCAACATCTGCACTTATGAACGCTTCTTCTAAGTCTTCATAGAAGTCTTCATCTATTTCTCTAAAGCCGGAAAATAAGTCGGAAATACGTTCAGAGAAATTTTTTCGTGTCTTTTCCATCCCCTTGTCATATTTATCAAAGACTATGGGGGAAGATTCTTGTTGAATTTCTTCCTTTACTGCTTCATCTTCACCTGTAAAAGCACGACGTATACGATCAAATAATCCCATCTACAATCACTCCTTCTCTAAATAGTGATAAATAGCTTGTGCTACACCACTATCATTATTCGTTCCCGTGACATAATCTGCCAATTCTTTCAGCGAGTCCGATGCATTGCCCATCGCCACACTATTTAATGGCAAACTTAACATTTGTCGGTCATTTTCTTGATCACCAATCGCTACAATCTCAGACAAATCCAATCCTAATTTCTTCGCAAAGCCAACAATCGCACTGCCTTTATCCGTTCCTTTTGACATCACTTCTAATTGGAAAGGGTGAGACAATGAGACGCTGTAATCTTCCATCAATTGTTGGTTGATTTTAGGACGTTGTCTCGTCAAGTGCTCTTCATCAACCGTAATAACAAATTTATTGAAGCGATGATCTTCAGAAAATGTAGCATAATCTTTCACTGTTGCGGGTGCATTGGATAATTTAGTGGTATAGAATGACGGATATCCTTCAGGATAAGCAAGAGGTTCATAGACCCATTCATCATCAATCGGATTGATTGGTAAATCTAATCTTGCTGTTTCTGCATACCATAATTCAAAGTCTTGAGGAGAAAGTGTATTTGATAATAATACTTTACCATCACTGGCTCTTCTTACTTGTGCGCCATTAAAGACGATGACATAGTCTTCTTCTGTATTCAGACCAATTTCATCCACTAAATATTTCATTGCCAAATAAGGCCGTCCTGTACATATGACAATTTTTACTCCTTTTGAATGCGCGTAATGGAGTGCCTCCAAATTCTCAGGGATAATTTTTTTGTCATCATTAAGTAATGTCCCATCTAAATCGATGGCTATCATTTTAATCATATTGATCTCCTTTCATTTTTGAATCATTGCTATTTTTAATTAATCTTCATTCACCACATCCACAGCTTCACTCAATTTTACGCTCGCTAATCGGGAAACACCAGATTTTTCCATGGTGACACCATATAAGACATCCGCATTTTCCATTGTTCCTTTTCGATGTGTAATCACAATAAATTGAGTATCATAAGTGAAATTCTGGATATATTCGCCGTAGCGATACACATTCGCATCATCTAAAGCCGCTTCCACTTCATCTAATATAACAAAAGGAACAGGCTTTACTTCTAATAATGCAAACAATAAAGCGATCGCTGTGAGTGCTCTTTCTCCTCCCGATAACAAAGCCAAATTTTGTTTCTTTTTGCCTGGAGGTTGAGCAATAATATCTACACCGGTCGTTAATAAGTCATCTGGAGCGGTTAATTCAAGGGACGCTGAGCCTCCCATAAATAAATGCGTAAATGTTTTTTTGAATTGTTCATTGATTTGATTAAAGGATGTTTCAAAGCGTGACTCCACTTCTTTATCCATTTGAGCCATCGTTTCTTCCAATTGCGCCATGGCGGTTAATAAGTCTTCTTGCTGGGTTAATAAAGTTTGGTACCGTTCATTTAGTACTTCATAATCTTCTATGGACTGTAAATTAACGGGGCCTAATTGTTCAATCTGTCGTCGCAGGGTTTTGACTGTTTTTTGTGTTTCTTTAATATTATCCAAATCGTGTGCTTCTTCAACCGCAGCCTCATAGCTTAACTGATATTCTTGATTCAAATAATCTAATTGCGTATCAATAAAGGCTTGAATCTTTTCATTTTGTGCTTGATAGGTCGCTTGTTGACGATACTTTTCTTGGACTAATTTCGAGAGCGAATTATTTTTTTCTTCTAATTCACTGATTTTGAGATTCAATGTTTCTCTCTCAGCACGTAAGGTCTCGACTCTTTCCGGTGTATATTCAGCGGAAGAGGTAATGGTATCCAATGCTTCGTTAATCGATTGAATTTCTGATTGGAGTGACGTCAAGGTCTCTTCTAATGTCTTTTGTTTTTGACTCGCTTGTTGTCTTTGGCTGTCTACATGACCAAGTGCTTGGCGTTGACGTTGAACTTCTTGATGGCTTTGCTTTAATTCCGCTTCACCGACGGCTACTTGTTTTTCAAGGTCATTCAAATGCTCATTTACTTCCAACAGCGCACTTTCTTGTTCTTGTTCACTCGATTGAGCTAATGTCATCGCTTCTTTAAGTTCATGAATGGTTAAGTCCGCTTCTTGCAACTCCTGTTGAACTTTCTCTAAGCGTTTTTGTTGGACCTTTTTTTCTTGTTCTAACTCTTGTAAATCCGCTTGGTTAATTTTTGCTTGCTTTTCAAGACTTTGCCAATGGTGATAAGCATTTTGTTGTTCGATTTTCTGAGATGCTCGTTCATTGTCTAGCGTCTTTAGCTCCTGTTGCTTATGACTCAGTTGATCTTGATAAGCCTGATATTGGTCAGAATGTCTCGACCATTGCGCCTCAAGGTCATTTAAGTGTGCCCTCGCATCTGCCAATTGCAATTCCAGTGCGTCCAATTCTTGTTGACGCTTTAAGAGTGTCTGTTGTTGATTCTTCTGTTGACCTCCGGTAATCGCTCCCCCTGGCATCAACAAATCCCCCGCAAGGGTTACAATACGAACACGATGGCCTGTTTTTCGAGCTAGTTGTTGGGCATTTTCAATAGTATCCACAATCACTGTGATCCCCAGTAAATGATCGATGATTGGTTGATTATCTTGGGTGACTTCAACGAGCTGATTGGCCGTATCAATAAATCCTGCTGCAGTCGAAACCGTTTGGTATAACTGATGATTCAAAGTACGAGGTTTAATATTGGTTTTCGGTAGAAACGTTGCTCGTCCTGCTCGGTGTTTTCGTAAATACTGAATGGCTTGTTTAGCCGTTGTGTCATCTTCAACAATAATGTGTTGAGCAGATCCCCCTAAGGCAATATCAATAGCTACTTGATAATTCTGAGGGACCTGAATCACATCAGCCACCGGTCCTATGATTCCTTTCATCTGCTGGGCTTGTTTCATAATAGCCCGCACACCACCATAATACCCTTCATAATTATCTTGTGCTTGTTTTAAATAGTGATATTTATTGGCTAATTGTTGTAATTGACGTTCTGCATTAAATAATGCGTGTTTCCGGCTCTCATTTTGTTGTGTCGCTTCATTATACTGTTCTTCTAGTTGCTGAATTTCCTGGTATTTTGTATTATACGCTTCTTCTAATTGACGCAATTGGTCTTCTTGATTCTTATACTCTAATCGGGAAGCTTCTAATTGTTGAGCGGTGTGTTCAGTTTCTTGTTGAATATTCGTCTGTCTTTGGGTTGTTAATGCTTGTTCCTTATTTAAATGGGTAATTTCATTGGACAACTGTGTTTGACGCTGATACCCGTCAATTAATCGTGACTGCCATTCTTCCTGACTCGTGTCTTGACTCGCTGTTAATTGTAGCTTGAGCGTTTTTCGACTTTGAATTTCTTGTTTTAATTGATGCTGTTTTTGTTGTAAGGTTTGTTGTTGCGTCTCAGCTAAAGCCAATGCTTCCTTTACTTGAACTTGTTCTTGCTCGAGGTCAGCTAATGTTGATTGCGTTTCATCTAATTGTGACTGATTGAAGCGCATTTCTTGTTGCTTGATTTGTTCGTCAGACTTTAATTGTTCAACTCTTTGAATAGATGATTGATAAGCATCTGTCGCTTGGTCGAGCTCTTGATTCAATGTTTGCTGACGTGTTTTAAATTGTTGAATCTGCTGTTCAATTTGATTCAGATTCTCTTCTTTAACTTGAAGTTCTTGTTCAATTTCTGTCAGTGCCTGATTATTTTTCTTAAAATCTGCATGATAATCTTTGATTTGCTTAGTATAGAGTGATATTTCTAGCTCTTTTAATTGATGCTTTTTTTCTTGATAAATAAGCGCCGCTTCTCTTTGCTTCGTCAAAGGAGTTAATTGTTGTTCAATTTCATAAATAATATCTTTGACACGATTTAAATTATCGGTAGAGCGTTCCAACTTTCTAGCTGCTTCATTTTTACGGTATTGGTATTTTTGAACACCCGCCGCTTCTTCAAAGATGGCCCGTCTTTCTTCTGGTTTATTCAGAAAAATTTGTTCCACTTGACCTTGTGAGATAATCGAGAATGAATTCTTACCCAAACCGGAATCCAATAGTAAATCAACAATATCTTTCAGACGGACGGATTCATTATTGATTAAATAATCACTATCACCATTTCGATTATAACTACGGGAAATACTGATCTCACTAAAATCATAATCCAAATAACGATCCTCATTATTTAAGACCAAGGTCACTTTGGCAATATTGACAGGTTTTCTTTCTTGCGTCCCATTAAAAATAACGTCTTCCATTCTATTGCCACGCAGGCTCTTCGCTGATTGTTCACCTAAAACCCAGCGGATGGCTTCGGACAGATTACTCTTCCCACTGCCATTCGGTCCAACGACCGCTGTCATTCCTTGGTCAAATTCAATCACGGTTTTATCAGCAAAAGATTTGAAACCGGTCATTTCGATTCTACTTAGATACATGCAAATTACCTTTCTCATCGACGAACGCAAATGCTTTTTTGGCGGCTTGCTGTTCTGATAATTTCTTCGTTTTACCCCGTCCTGTGGTGATGAGCTGATCTTTGACATAAAGACCTGATTCAAACATTTGATTATGCGCCGGACCTTCCTGACTGACGAGACGATATTGTATTTTGATGGTTCCTTGCTGTTGCAGTCTTTCTTGTAATTCTGTCTTATAATCATGTTTATCATCGGTGACTAACGTCTTATGATTATTCAATAATTGATCCATCAAAAATTTTTCTACTACTTCATAACCTTGATCTAAATATAATGCTCCTAAAAAAGCTTCGAAACAGTCTGCAAGAATAGAATTACGCAGACGTCCCCCATTGGCTTCTTCACCATGTCCTAGTTTAATATATTGATCAAAATGATTTTGACGGGCTAAAAAAGCCAAGCTTTCCTCACGAACGAGTGTTGCACGCATTCGCGAAAGAAAACCTTCCGGTTGTTCGCGATAATAATGATAGAGATAATGACTCGTTATCATTTCTAATACCGCGTCGCCAAGAAATTCCAGCCGTTCATTGTTTTCAATTTGTTGTCTTTTTTGTTCATTTACAAAAGAAGAATGACTGAAAGCCGTATGTATGAGTTGTGGCTCATGGATTTGTATATTTAATTGTTTTTCAATTGCTTTAATAATGGTCATTCTTACCTCCTTCATCCAGATAAGCATCATAAATGATGCCGAAATAATAATCAATGCTCTCATATTTTACCATGTATTCACATGATGAACAAACAACCACATTAAGGGAAATAAAAAGAACACCCCGCAGGGTGCTCTAACAGATTCAATTATTTAATCGGTGCGTCAGCTGTCAATTCTAATTCATGTAATCCTAAATCATTACCATGTTGGATATCATAAGTTTTAACACGTTGATTGACACCGGTTAACGCATTACGGAATAATGTAGGGAATACAGGGGCTTCTTCATGCATATATGCTTGCCACTCTTTGAATGCTTCATCTTTGAAATCAGGATCAAAAGCATCATCCGAGTTTAATTTCTCTAAGATTGCATTATGATCTTCTGTTTCCCAACGTGTATAGTTAAAGTTTGATTTCGGACCATATAATCCCGTTGGATTTGGATCTCCACCCGTTACCCAAGCTGCTTGATAGACATCGATCGCTGGGTCATCGGTTTGAATACGCTCATAGAATGAGTTGAATTCTAACAATTGGTCGTCAACTAATTTGACATCAAGACCCACTTCATTCCACATTTGGATATAGTACAATGCGAGTGGTTCAGCTGTCTCGCCACCTGCCATCGAAGCAAAGTTTAATTGTAATTTCTCGCCATTTGGATCTTCTACGAAACCATCATTGTCGGTATCTTCGAACCCAGCATCAGCTAGAATTTGTTTTGCTCGTTCAGGATCATAAGTGAAACCTTCTTGATCAGCATTATGGTATTCTGTGAACATTTCAGGAATCAGTGAATTCGCTGCTGAACGTGTTCCGTCGTAGAATTCTACCGCTACTGCATTGTTATCAACCGCATAAGCCATCGCTTGACGTAAGGCTTTATTGGAAACCACACGTTCTGGGTCGTAATTTACTTTTCCTTCTTCGTCATTCCAAGTTCCCATCTTGAAGCCAATATAAGTATAAGCATTATCAGGCACACCTAAGACCGTATAATTTGATGCATCCGCAAAGGTATCAAACTGATCTGCCGGTAAGCTAGCAATATCATAATTTCCATTATTCATCTCGGTAACAATGGTCGATGGATTAACAACTTCTAATTCAATTTTCTCAATTTTCGGTTGACCTTTGTAATAGTCATCGAAACGCGTATAAGTTACGGCTTCACCCGGTGTAATTTGTTCAACTTTGAATGCACCGAAACCGATTGGATTCTTACGAACAGGGTCACTGTTCTCCATATCCTTGACTTCAATTCCTTCAAAGACATGTTCTGGTTCAATGTAAGAACCTACGCCCCCACCGGCTTGAAGCATTGAGTTCGGGAAGTTCTTATAATTAATTTTCAATGTATAGTCGTCGATGCGATCTAAACCAGAAATCTCTTCTGCTTCACCAGCATGGTATTCTTCCATCCCAACGACATTCATAAAATCTTCACTATAACGAACACCCGTATAGTCTGGGTGCCCAATCACATAATAAGGAAAGATTGCATCGTCAATCGTTACATCTTCGCCATCATGCCACTTCACACCTTCAGGAATCGTAATGGTCACAGATTTTCCTTCTTGATCAAATTCTACATCTGCGAAACCAGAATTATCAATCACATAGTTCTCATCATAACCATAAAGTGATTCGGCAAATAAGCCAATCACACTTGCATCATAGGCTGATGAATAGAACATATTGTTCAATAACCCTTCGAAATTACTATCCGAATTGAGCGCATAGCGTAATGTTCCACCTTCAATCGCTTCCCCATCATGGGTTACTTGAGACTCAAATTCCACAATCCCATCTTCATTTGTTTCTTGTGCTTGCACAAATAGTGGATTTGCTGTCGCAGCGAAGATAGCCAATGCTGATGACGTGATAAACATCTTTTTCAACCTTTTATTCATAAGACACTCCCCTTTTATTAAAATTTAATTATATTATACTTTAGTATTCTAATTATTGCAAGCTAATTATAAAAATTATTTTTTATCATCTGTTTTTAATTTATCATATTTGGTCTTTCATGATAAGTCGATTAGTGAAAGCTTTCAAATCTCGTGTACAAAGCGAATGATTATTCATTAATGTTCCATTAAAAAAAAGAACACCCTCTCGGGTGTCCTTAATAAATAGATTATTGAATTGGTTCTTCTGCTGTCAATTCTAATTCGTGAAGACTTAAGTCTGTACCAATTTGAATGTCATAGTTTTTAACACGTTGGTTTACACCGGTTAATTCATGACGGAATAATGTTGGGAAGACTGGCGCTTCTTCATGCATATAAGCTTGCCATTCTTTGAATGCTTCATCTTTGAAGTCAGGGTCAAAGGCTTCATCAGAATTTAATTTTTCTAAGATAGCATTATGCTCATCTGTTTCCCAGCGTGTATAGTTGAAGTTTGAACGAGGGCCGTATAATCCGGTTGGATTCGGGTCCCCACCTGTACCCCAAGCTGCTTGATAAACATCAATAGCTGGATCGTCTGTTTGAATACGCTCGTAGAATGAGTTAAATTCTAACAATTGATCATCAACCAGTTTAACGTCAATCCCTACTTCATTCCACATTTGCATATAGTACAATGCTAATGGTTCTGCTGTTTCTCCACCGGCCATTGAAGCGAAATTCAATTGGAATTTCTCGCCGTTTGGATCTTCAACGAAGCCATCATTATCTGTATCTTGAAAACCAGCATCCGCTAAGATTTGTTTAGCTTTCTCTGGGTCATAAGTATACCCTTCTTGATCTGCATTGTGATATTCTGTGAACATTTCAGGAATGAGTGAATTGGCTGCCGAACGTGTTCCATCATAAAATTCCACGGCAACTGCATTATTATCTACAGCATAAGCCATTGCTTGACGTAATGCTTTATTAGATACGACGCGCTCTGAGTCGTAATTAACTTTACCTTCTTCGTCATTCCATGTACCCATCTTGAAACCAACATATGTGTACTGATTTGCTGGTACACCTAAAACAGTGTAGTTTGATGCATCCGCAAAAGTATCAAATTGGTCCGCAGGTAGTGAAGCAATATCGTAATTGCCATTGTTCATTTCCGTTACGATGGTTGATGGGCTAACCACTTCTAATTGAATATTTTCAATTTTTGGCTGTCCTTTATAATAATCATCGAAACGAGAGTAGCTGACAGCTTCACCCGGTGTAATTTGGTCGACTTTAAACGCACCAAATCCGATTGGGTTCTTACGAACTGGATCACTATTTTCCATATCTTTGACTTCAATGCCTTCAAAGACATGTTCTGGTTCAATATAAGAGCTGATTCCTCCACCCGCTTGAAGCATTGAGTTCGGGAAGTTTTTGTAGCTAACTTTCAATGTATAGTCGTCAACACGCTCTAAACCAGAGATTTCTTCTGTTTCTCCAGCATGATATTCTTCCATACCCACAACATTCATGAAGTCTTCACTATAACGAACACCTGTATACTCTGGATGACCCACCACATAATAAGGGAAAATCGCATCATCAATGGTTACATCTTCACCATCATGCCATTTCACGCCTTCAGGAATTGTAATTGTGACGGTTTTGTCTTCTTGATTAAATTCAATATCCGCAAATCCTGAATTATCAATTAAGAAGTTCTCATCATAACCATAGAGCGATTCAGCGAACATACCAATAACTTCAGCATCTGGACTCGATGAGTAGAACATATTATTTAATACACCTTCGAAATTACTATCTGAATTAAGTGCATAACGTAATGTTCCGCCTTCAACCGCTTCCCCGTCATGTGTTACTTGTGACTCAAATTGCACAATCCCATCTTCATCTGTCTCTTGAGCTTGGACAAATAATGGGCTAGCAGTTCCGGCAAAGATAGCCATAGCTGATGAAGTGACAACCATTTGTTTCAACATTTTGTTCATGTATTACTCTCCTTTAAATTATATAGCTAATACCATTATACGAAAACACTTTCATAATCGCAAATTAATTATAAAAAAGCAATTATATTATCATTTTCTTTTAATTTAGCGTTGGCGTGTATCCGATGCTTTTTGTAATGCTTGACCGATGTAGTTGATACTTAACATCAATACTAATACAAGAATAACTGCAGGTAACCAAATCCAAGTTTTATTTTGGATGACATCCGGATTGTTTGCTGAACTTATCAATGTTCCTAATGAAGGGGTTCCAATAGGTAATCCAAATCCTAAGAATGATAAGCCGGTTTCTAGACCGATATTTCCCGCAAAAGCTAAGGTTAAGTAAGTAAAGATTAACGTACTTAAGTTGGGCATCACTTCACCAAACATAATCTTCCAGTCTGGTGTTCCCATTGTTTTAGAAGCAGCAACATAATCTTTAGACGCTTCACTCAGTGTCGCCGTACGGAATAGACGCGTAATACCCATCCATCCCATTAATGAGATGACAGTGATCAATGTTGGGATATCATTGCGTTGAATAATGGTCGTAATAACAATAATAATCATTAATTGTGGCAAAATCATTAAGAAATCAATAATACGCATCATCCCATCATCGACACGGCCACCATAATATCCAGCCATAATCCCTAATCCAATACCGATGAGAGAAGTGATAATCGTCACCGCAATCGCTATAATCAGAGAATTACGTGTTCCGATGACTAAGAGACTTAAAATATCTTGTCCCCCTTCATTGGAACCTAAGATGAAGCCATCTTCACCAGGTGGTGTAAAGCGTGCAAAAATGTTGACGCGACTAATTTCTGCTAAATCCATAAACATGGGTGCAATAAAAGCGATTAAAAGTATCACAATAAAAATGGTTAAAGAAAATGTTGCAAGTTTATTTTGTTTAAATTCGCGTTTAATGACATCAAATCCCATGGGAGGCAAATGTTGTTCTGTTTGAATTTCTTGCTTAGCCTCTTCTTCTTGGGCAGCAATCATATTTGGTTCATTTAAATCTGGCATCTTAACTCCTCCTAATCAATTCTAATACGTGGATCCACAAATATCATAATGATATCCGATATCAGTGTTCCAAATAATGTCATCAAACCAAACAAGAGGACCAATGTAGTCATGACTGTATAATCGCGACCTACAATTGAACTAATAAATAGCTGTCCCATTCCATTATATGTAAAGATTTGTTCAGTAATAACAGAACCAGAAATCAAACCGGTTAAGGTATAGCCCATTCCTTGCGCAATTGGCAACATAGAATTTCTAAAGATATGACGAGAATAAATTTTACTTTCAGGCACACCTTTTGCTCGTGCAGTTCGTACATAATCTTGCGACTTGGCGTCAACCACTCCAGCTCTTAAATATTGAACAATCGACGTAGTACTTAAGACACCAATCGTAATCGCCGGCAATGCCATATGTCTTAACCGCGATACAAAATATTCAAATGTTCCCGTTGGAATACCTGCACCAACCGATCCACGAGTTGGGAACCAACCTAAAGTATAACCAAAAATCCATAACATCAGTAAACTGGCTACGAATGTTGGAATCGCATAAGTTAAAAAGTTAAAGAAGTTCACAAAACGATCGAATGTTGAATTGTTATAACGTCCTGCTAAAAGACCTAGGGGTAAACCAATCGCATAAGTTATAAGAACGGTAAAAATTGATAACCATAAGGTATTCCCAATCCGCTGACCAATAATTTCAATCACGGGCATCTTATGAGCAAAACTTCTCCCGAAATCGCCACGAATAGCGCGTGACATCCAATCAACATAACGAACATACCATGGTTGATTCAAACCTAATTGCTCACGCATATTGGCTAATTGTTCCGGTCCAATTGTCGGATCAATGAGCCCTGTTAACGCATCCCCAGGCATTAATGACCCTAATAGAAAAACTATAAAACTTAAGATTAAGATTTGAGGAATCATTAAGAGGATTCGTCTTAATATGACTTTCCACATTAGAAATCGCCCTCCTGTCTAAATTTATCCAAATCAGCTACTGCTACAGAATGTGTTGGAGACAATGGTTTCAAATCATACACACGACCATTCGTATCAAAATAATGTTGTGATGATTCATCATAATGAGCCGCTATCTCTTGACGACGCCGTTTATTTGCTTCCCGATTATTTGGATTAACTTCGGGAATGGCAGATAATAAGCGTTTCGTATAAATATGTTGCGGATTCTCATAAATATCTTGACGATTACCATACTCCGCAAAACGTCCGCGATACATAATCGCAATTTCATCACACATATGTTTAACTACACCTAAGTCATGCGAGATAAATAGATAAGAAACATTGTACTCGTCTTGAATTTGTTTCATGAAATTCAACACTTGAGCTTGAACGGATAAATCAAGCGCAGAAACTGGCTCATCCGCGATGACTAATTTTGGATTCAGCGCAACCGCTCTGGCTACGCCAATCCGTTGACGTTGTCCTCCAGAGAATTGATGCGGATATTTGTAAAGGGATTCTTCAGACAATCCGACGATTTCCAATAATTCAATCGCTCTTCTTTTTTCTTCTTCCGGTGTCATATTCGTGAAATTCCGTAAAGGCTCACTCATAATATCTAAGATACGACGTTTCGGATTAAAACTTGACATCGCATCTTGGAAAATCATTTGCACATTCTCACGATAATTCGAACGACGCTTCTGAGCTTGTTTTGACACTTCATCACCATTATAGAATATGGAACCTTCGGTAATCGATTCGAGTCCGATGATTGCTTTTCCGATGGTTGATTTCCCCGATCCGGATTCCCCAACAAGTCCATAGGTTTTTCCTTGTTCAAATTCAAGATTCACACCATCGACGGCTCGAACATGATCTGTCACTCGATTAAAAAATCCTGAACGAATCGGATAATGTACTTTTAAATCTTTAACTTCTATTAAATTTGGCATTACTTATCCTCCTCATCTGGGAAATAAAAATGTTCGTGACAAGTACAACGCACCCAATGTCCTGGTTCGACTTCATGAAGCGTTGGATGTTCTTCATGAGCAACGGCTGGAATCCATGGAATACGATGTGCAAAACGACATCCTGTTCTCGGTAAATTAACGATATTAGGAACGGTTCCTTGAATGACATGTAGTTCACCCGTTGCTTCATTAACCATCTCATTGGATTGTGGGATGGACTTTAATAATGACTGTGTGTAAGGATGTCTCGGATTATTGAAAAGACTGTAAACATCTGCAATCTCAACGAATTCACCAGCATACATTACCGCCACTCTGTCCGCTGTCTCAGCAACCACACCCAAGTCATGCGTAATCAAAATAATTCCTGCTTCAGACTCTTCTTGGATTTCATTTAATAAGTCTAAAATTTGTGCTTGAATCGTCACATCTAAAGCAGTGGTTGGCTCATCAGCAATGACAATTTCAGGCTTTGCTGCGAGTGCAATCGCAATAATCACACGTTGGCGCATTCCTCCTGATAATTCATGCGGATATTGTTTGGCCATGAGTTTAGGATTTTGAATCCCTACTTGGTCCAATAATTCTAATACCCGATCATGGCGTTGATTTTTATTCAAGTCAGTATGATAATACAATGCTTCACCGATTTGATCCTCGATGGTCATTAATGGGTTAAGAGAAGATAAGGGATCTTGGAAAATCATAGACATCTCTTTACCACGAATCTCTAAATATTCTTGTTCAGAGTAATCTAATAAGTTCTGCCCTTTATAGAGGATTTCTCCTGTTTGTTTTGTACGATTTCGATCATGTAGGCCAATAATTGATGTGGCCAATGTACTCTTTCCACACCCTGACTCTCCTACGATGGCTAATTTTTCATTACGGTGCAATTGAAACGAAACATCGTCCACTGCATCATAATATGCATCATTTATTTTAAAGCCGGTATGCAGATTATTAACTTCTAATAATACATCCGTTTGATTCATAAAGCTTCCTCCAATGCTCACATTCAAGTGAGTAAAATATAATATTCTTAGTATAGGCAATTTATATTATTATTTCAATTAAGAAATCCATATTGCTACTATTTATAACATAATTTATCAAAAATATAAATCATAAAAGATAAATATTTTTTAATAAAAATCGCTTCAATGCATCTATTTTTCTGATACATTTTCTTACAACACAACAAATACCTGCCGTTCGCCAGAATATTTTAATTTTACCATACCTCTTTTTAAATGGATAGCTTAATATTCATGAGAAATATAGGATTACTCAGTTTTATTTGATATAAAATATGACATAGCAAACTTTTATATATCACTTAATTCAACTATCTTTATTCTGCTTGTATAATTGCATCTTCTAATGAATGTGGATAAAAATAACCATTGCATAAAAAAACCATTCTTACTAAAGTTCATCTTTAATAAGAATGGTTATGATATTAGGTTAGATAAATGATTTAAAAAATTGACAATTATTCTGCAGAGATGGTGACATTTTTCAATGTAACATTTCCTAATGCATCTGGTTCTAAACCTTCGATACCATCACGGACAACATAATTAGAAGTGTAGTAGTAAATTGGGATAACTGGCATTTCATCCATCATCACTGCTTCAGCATCTAATAACATTTGCGTTCTCGCTGCTTCATCCGTTTCTTTCGATGATTCATCGATCAATGCCTTGAATTCTTCATTTTCCCATCCTGTATCATTATTTCCTTCATCAGCTGTACGATACATATTTAAGAAGGTTGATGGGTCATTGTAGTCGGCAATCCAGCCCATACGTCCCACTTCATAATTTAGTGCTTGTAAATCTTCTAGATAAACTTGCCATTCAGTAGATTGGATGTCAGCTTGAATACCTAAATTCTCTGCCCATCCTTGTTGGATATATTGTGCGATAGCCGAGTGTGCTTCAGATACATTGATTGAAATAGTTACATTGATTTCAGAAGGATCATTGACTCCTAATTCTTCCATCGCTGTCTCTAAATATTGTTGCGCTTGCTCGAAGTCTCCGTCTTGGATATATCCACGATCTTCTTCAAATCCAGTCATTGTTGGTGGCACTAATCCTAAAGCAGGAATTTGTCCGCCTTTTAGGATATTATCCACGAGTCCTTGACGATCAATCGCTAGTGCCAATGCTTTACGTAAATTTGGATTTTGTAATTGCTCATTGGTTGTATTTAATTTATACCAATAAATTGCTGCATATGGAACAGTTTTTAATTCATCATTGGCGCGATACATATCGATAGCATCCAATGATACGGTTCCATAAGGTGTACCTAGATAATCTAAATTACCTGCTTGGAATTCAGCATTTGCTGTGGCTTCAGATTCGATAATTTGAATATCTACTGTTTCTAAAGCAACATTTTCAGCGTCCCAATAGTCAGCATTTTTCTCTAAGACAACATTCGCATTATGATTCCATTCAGCAAGGTTGAAGGGACCATTGGTAACATAGTTGTCTCCTGCTTCTGCGGCCCACGCTTCACCATTTTCTTCAATGGTTCCTTGGTGAACAGGTAAATAAGTATAGAATGATGTTAATTCTAAGAAGTATGGTGTCGGATTGACGAGTTTAACTTCTAAAGTATAGTCATCAACGGCGGTAACACCCACGTCATCTGCTTCACCCTCGCCACTATTGAATTCTTCTGCTCCTTCAATTGGATATAAAATCGAAGAATATTGTGACGCGGTTTCTGGATCTAATGCACGTTTCCATGCATATTCAAAATCTTTGGCTGTAACAGGATCACCATTTGACCAGGTTGAATCTTCACGTAATTTAAACGTCCAAGTTAATTCGTCTTCTGATTGCTCCCAAGACTCAGCCACGCCAGGTTGAATTTCACCATTTACATTATGTGTTAACCCTTCAAAGACATTTCGAATGATAGACCCAGATGTTGAATCTGTCGCTAAACCTGGATCTAATGTTGGTGGTTCTGCACCAATCGATAAAGCTAACGAGGTATTATCTTGAGCAGATACAGCTAAAGATAAACCATTTAAAACGAGTGATACCACTAATATGAGACATGATAAGCTCTTAAGCACCTTCTTCATTTCTCTTCCTCCTCTAATATTTCTAATCTAAATATAACCTAATATTTTTTCCTTTTCAACACTTTATTAAAATTTCATTAAACTCGATGCCATTTATCCAATTGTGTTTTCGTTGCAAAAACCAAGTGATCCGGGCTTATTTCAAAGGTTTCAACCACTTCTTCAAAAGTCTCTTCATGCGAATAAGGAATCCGTTGTCGTTTAGACTCAGAAATCGGATCTGGATTTGGTATCGCTGATAATAATGACTTCGTATAGGGATGAATCGGATGATTGTATATTTCATCAGCTGTTCCTAATTCAACGATTTTTCCGCGATACATGACAGCAATGCGGTCAGAAATATATTTAACCATGGATAAATCATGCGCAATAAAAAGATATGTCAGTCCTTGTTCTCTTTGCAATTGTTTCAATAAATTCACAACTTGTGCTTGAATGGAAACGTCCAATGCTGAAATTGGTTCATCAGCAATAATCAATTTTGGTTGCAAAGCCAAAGCTCTAGCAATACCGATTCTCTGTCTCTGTCCTCCAGAGAACTCATGCGCATAGCGTTGCATATGTTCTCTATTGAGACCCACCGACTCTAATAAATCACCGACACGTTCCGTGCGTTCTTGTTCATCTTTTAATAATCCATGAATATTAAAGGGTTCACTAATAATTTCGCGAACAGTCATTCTAGGATTCAATGAAGCATAGGGGTCTTGGAAAATCATTTGAATTTCTTGGGCCAATTGTTTTTTCTCTTGAGCGGAAGGCTTGTCTGATATCAATTGATCACGATAATAGATTTCACCATCGGTAATCCGATTTAATCCAATGATTGCTCGTCCAGTGGTAGATTTACCCGAACCAGATTCCCCCACTAATCCAAGTGTTTCTCCTTCATAAATATCAAAAGAGATGCCATCCACAGCTTTAATCGGTTGATTACTTTTGCCAAAATATTGTTTTAAATTTTTAACTTCGAGTAGTTTATTTACCATGATGCTCCTCCTCTGCTGTAGCTAAATAACGTTGGATTCGATTCTGCACCATTTCAGGCATTGGGATATCTGGAGCATCCGGATGGGCTAACCATGATTTGACATAATGTTGGTCATTTACTTCAAACACTGGCGGTTCTTGTTCATAATCAATCGCTAAGGCATAGCGATTTCTTGGTGCAAAGGCGTCCCCTTTAGGCGGATCAATTAGGTTAGGAGGCGCACCTGGAATGGTATACAGTTCTTGATCATTTGAACTATCCAAATCAGGCATCGAACCTAATAATCCCCATGTATATGGATGTTTAGGATTATAAAAAATTTCATTAGCCGAACCATATTCGACAATTTGTCCAGCATACATGACCGCCACTTTATCTGCGACATTCGCAACAACACCTAAGTCATGTGTAATAAAGATAATAGCAGCATTAATTTCATGTTGAATTTTCTTCATTAATTCAAGAATTTGTGCTTGAATGGTCACGTCCAATGCAGTCGTCGGTTCATCGGCGATCAATAATTTAGGATTCGCTGCCAAGGCGATCGCAATGACCACTCTTTGGCGCATTCCGCCTGAGAATTCGTGCGGATATTCATTGAATCGTCTCTCAGGAAAAGATATCCCGACAAGTTCTAGTAATTCAATTGCTTTTTTCTTAGCCTCAATTGCAGACAGTTCAGGCTGATGAATTTTATAAACTTCAGTAATCTGGTGACCAATTTTAGTTGTGGGGTTCAATGATGTCATTGGATCTTGGAAGATCATCGCAATATCATTGCCACGAATTTTGGTCATTTCTTCTTCAGAAAGCGATAAAATATCCTTGCCATCAAATTGAATCTCACCTTTTTCATAAATACCTGGGGGCGTTGGGATGAGTCGCATTATCGCATTACATGATACAGATTTACCTGAACCTGATTCACCCACGATAGCGAGTGTTTCACCTTGTTTCACCTCAAAGTTCAGACCGCGTACGGCATGATTTTTCCCGGCATAGGTATTAAATGAAATATGTAAATCTTTAACTGTTAATAAATTGTCTGACATTTTATCACCTACCCTCTTAATTTTGGATCTAGCGCATCTCGTAAGCCGTCCCCAACAGCATTAAACGCAAATATCGTCAATGAGATGAGTAATGCTGGAAACACTAAACGCCATGGCGCTGTTAAAATCGCTTCATTTCCTTCAGATGCCATCGTTCCCCATGAAGCTAATGGCGGTGCAATACCGAGACCGACATATGAAAGGAACGATTCATTAAAGATAGCTGCTGGTATTTGTAATGTCATGGTGACAATAATGGACCCCATCGCATTCGGTAATAAGTGCTTGGCGATTAAATGCCAAGAACTAGCCCCCATCGTGCGAGAAGCCAATACATATTCTTGATTTTTCAAGGTCATGACCTCTGCTCTGACAATACGGGCCATCCGAATCCATCCTGTGATGGATAACGCAACGATCATCGGTAATAAACCTTGTGGTAGAACTACTAATAATAAAATAATAACCAGTAATTCTGGAATAGAACTTAAAATATCACAAATACGCATCATGATATTATCCACGCGTCCACCGACTAGACCGGATATCGCGCCATAAGTCACACCAATGATTAAATTAATCACGGCTGCTGATAGGGCAATCATTAATGATATTCTTGCCCCAACCCATGAGCGGACAAAAACATCCCGACTCAAATTATCTGTACCAAACCAATGCTGTGCACTCGGTGCTTGATTATAGGCTCCTGTTTGGTCGGCATGATCATAAGGGGAAAAAATGGGAACAAAAATTGCCATTAAAATAACAATGAATAAAATAATCATCCCTAAAACAGCTAATTTATTACGAATAAATGCCTGTCTAACTTGTCCCCAAAACGATATACTTTTCTTGCTGAGCACATCCGTTTCTTTTTCACGGCCACCAACAATTTCGAAGGCTTGACTATTTAATGGTGTTGATTGATTGACTTCCATAATTAATCCTCTCCATCTAATTGAATACGCGGATCAAGTACCACATATAAAATATCCACGATCAATACCGCTAATAATAGGACAATCGCGAAAAAGACCGTTATTCCCATAATAACCGTATAATCCCGATTATTGATACTCTGAACAAAATGTCGCCCTAGTCCAGGAATAGCGAATATATTTTCGATAACGAAAGAACCTGTTAAGATACCTGCTGTTAAGGGACCTAAATAAGTCACGACAGGTAAGAGCGCATTCTTTAATGAATGATGAAAAGCAATGCCCCATTTCGTTCTTCCTTTAGCTTTGGCTAATTTAACGTATTCAGAAGTATTTTGTTCTAAAAGACTCGACCGTGTCATCTTAGCAATATTTCCCATGTATCCTAATCCTAGGGCTAAGGAAGGCAAGACCACATGTGCGGCTGTTTTCCATCCAGAGATCGGGAACCAGCCTAATTTTAAGCCGAGATAATACTGCATTAAACCACCTAATACGAAAGATGGAATGGAAATTCCTAACACCGATATCACGGTCGCTATATAATCTGGCCATTTATTATGATTCATCGCAGAAATGACTCCCGATAATATTCCAAATCCAATCGCAAAAAGTAATGAAGCACCACCAAGTAAGGCAGATACTGAAAAACTTTCACTGATCATATCATTGGTAGAACGACCACGATATTTCATTGATTGACCAAAATCAAACTGAGCAACATCCAATAAATAATTACCATATTGCTTATACCATGGATCATTCAATCCATATTGTTCATTCAGTTGTTCTTGGATTTGTGGCGATATATTATTTTGTTCCGTCGCAAATGGACTCCCTGGTGCTACCCGCATCAGAAAGAAAGTTATCGATACGATAACAAATAAAGACAAAATACTATAGCCTATTCGCTTAAAAATATATTTAAGCATATTCTTCCTCCTAACAAAAAAGTCGTCTCTCATTACAAGATGACGACCTTAATAATGATTTGTGTTAATACTATAACACAAATTATTAGAATTTCATTATTTTTTTGGAGTTTTTTTAACTTTTACACTATAACTTTTAATTATCTTTCGATGTTTTTTCATGGATATATGAGACGACGTCCCCTATTGTTGTTAATTCACCGATCTTTTCATCTTCAATTTTAATATTGAAAATATCTTCTAATTCCATAATTAATTCCACCACATCTAAAGAATCTGCCCCGAATGTTGAAAAAGCTAGATCGGATTTTACATAGCTTTCTTGCATTCCAAAGCGATCTGCTAACATCGTTTTGACTATTTCATATATTTTTGATTTATCCGTCATTTTCAAATCCTTTATGTTATTATCATTGCTCAAAATAATCACGTGTCTTTTGGACAAAATCATTTTTCACAGCTGTCCGAGCTTGTCGGATCGCATTTAAAATCGCTTCATCATTTGAATTACCGTGCGCTTTAATAATCGGCGCATCAATTCCCAGAAAGACCGCGCCGCCAATTTTATGCTCGCCTAAGTCACCGACAGCTTCTGTGAGGGCATTTTTAATTAATAAACCGCCTAATTTTGTTTGAATATTCCCTTCACTCAAGGTCGTTTTCAAGTATTTCATGACATTTTTTACGGCACCTTCTAAAGTTTTCACGGCAATATTGCCAGTGAAGCCATCACTGACTAAGACATCACATTCGCCCGTTAATAAATGAGTGGGTTCGACATTCCCTACAAAATTTATCCGTTCTTCTTCTTTTAATAATTGAAAGGCTTCTTTCGTCTGACGATTTCCTTTTAATTCTTCGGTCCCGTTATTTAGCAAACCAATTTTTGGATTGTCAATTTCAAAGACCCCTTCAGCATAAACAGAACCCAAAATCGCAAATTGATGCAAATGTTCTGGATCCAAATCGACATTCGCTCCGGCATCTAACAAAATTAAAGGTTTTTTCTCAGGGGTTAATGTGGGAAATGCGGGGGCTAGCCCGGGTCTTTTGACATGTTTGATTCGGCCAATCACCGCAATCGCAGTAGTCAAAGCAGCTCCCGTATTACCAGCAGTGACCATCGCATCATTATGCCCTTCTTTAACAGAGCGAGCGGCTTTCACCATCGAAGAATCTTTCTTACGACGAACAGCCTTTGTCGGTTCATCTTCACCGGTAATGACTTCTGTCGTATGAACGATGGATATGCGGTCATTGGGCTGGGTTAAAAGAGATTGAATCCGATCTTCATCACCGAATAATTGAATTTCGATATCGTCATACACTGACACCGCCATCATCGCACCCTTCACGAGTTCATCTGGTGCGAAATCCCCACTCATTGCATCTAAAGCTATTTTTATCATATTATTCCTCCCATATTCAGTACACAGTGAAGTTTCTTATATTCCATCCATAAGCATCATTTTCATTATTAAATGTGAACGACTGTTTGTTGAATCCGTTCAGTTAATCGGTCCCATTCTGCTGATTCGATTAAGGTGGGTTGCTCGATAATTCGTTGCACATCGGCTTGGGCGACTTGTAAAATCGTTTGATCCTCGATGATATTAGCATAATTAAAGTGGGGAATACCTGATTGATTTAATCCTAAGACATCCCCAATCCCCCGTAACTTCATATCTTCTTCAGAAATAACAAAGCCATCATTCGTACTAGTCATGATTTCCATTCTTTGGATTCCTTGTTCCGTTTTTGGTTGAGCGATGAGATAACAGTAGCCTTGTAATTGATTACGCCCGACACGTCCCCTTAATTGATGGAGTTGAGCGAGTCCAAATCTTTCGGCGGACTGAATAACCATCATCGTCGCATTCGGAACATCCACTCCCACTTCAATCATCGTTGTTGCTACCAAAATATGTGTGTCATTGGACTTAAAGGCTTGCATCGCTATTTCTTGTTCGTCTTTGTTCATTTGACCATGTAAAATACCTATCTGATAATTAGGATAAGTGACCTGTAATCTTTCTTGAACAGCTAAGACATTTTCTATTTCGGTCATATGCTCCGATTCATCAATGAGAGGTAACACATAATAAATCTGATGTCCTTGACTTAACGTTTCTTTGATATGACTTTCTAAACGCTCACTTTGGGCAGCTTCCAACCAAATCGTTTCAATGGGCAGACGACCTTGGGGTCTTTCTTTAATCGTCGATACCATCATTTCGCCATAAATAGAGAGCGCTAAGGAACGCGGGATCGGTGTGGCGGTCATTTGAAGGTAATTAACTCCTTCACCTTTATCCAGCAAGGCTTGTCTTTGATTGACGCCAAAACGATGTTGTTCATCAATGACAATATAACCTAAGTTATTAAAATTTACGGTTTCTTGAATTAATGCATGAGTTCCAATCACCACGCGAATGCGTCCCTTTTCCAGCCCTTCGATTTTTTCTTGCTTTTCTTTGGCTGGCAATGCACTGATAAATAATTCCGCTCGCAAGCCTATCGGTTCAAAAAATTGATTAAAAGATTGTACATGCTGTTTCGCCAATATTTCTGTGGGAGCCAGTAAGGCTGTCTGGTAACCCGACTGAACTGCCGCAATCATAGTAATAAAAGCCACCAATGTCTTTCCAGATCCCACATCACCTTGTAATAAGCGTTGCATAGGATAAGGTGCTAATAAGTCATAACAGATTTCATTGATGGCTTGTTTTTGACCTGGAGTCAATTCAAAGGGAATTGTTTCGATAACTTCTCTTAATGCGTCAACATCATATAAAATACGTGTGCCCTGTTTTTCCTGCGCATATTGGCGACTCACTACCAAACGCCATTGATACATGAAGAATTCCTGATAAATAAGTTTACGCTCAGCTTGTTGATGTTGCTGGGCGTCCTGGGGAAAATGCATCGCATAAAGGGCAGTAGGATAATCTAATAATTGATAAGAATCATTCAGCATCGTCGGTAAAGCATCTTCGATACATTCAAGATAGTCTTCGAAAGCCTGGCGAATGGCTTTAATAATTTGTGTCTGACTCAATCCTTTAGTTGTTGGATAGACAGGATTGAACCGAGCATCTTGATGGGTTCGAATGAGCTTCATGCCCAAAATGGCTTGTCTGTTTTCTTGCCATTTACCGTAGACACCGATGATTTGTCCTAATTCTAACTGTTTGGCTAGATAAGGTTGATTGAAAAAAGTGACTTGGATGATGGTCGTCTCATCTAATGCAAATCGAAAGCTCAAGCGACTTTTCTTGCCGCCAAAGTAATTGACCACGGGTGGCGTGACAATCTTACCTTTTAATGTCACTGTTTCATTATCCATGATTGTATGTATATCCCGCACACCAATATCTTCAAAGCGAAAAGGAAAATGATGCATCAAATCTCGAACAGAGAAGATACCTAATTGCCCAAATAATTGGCTTTGTTTAGGGCCGACACCTTTTAATTGTGTTACCGGATCCGTCCATTTTTTCTCGGTCACCATTTCACCTCCAAAGCTGAGATATCAAAAAACGAATATCTCACAGCTTAACCATATAACCCTATCCTTCTTGGTCGGAATGGATAATCTGCTAACTTATGAAAATATCTTTCAAAAGTGGTAAGCCATTTTGATATTCGTTTTATGCTGATACTATTGTTTCTTCTTATTCTGCTGAGAAAATATAATGATATACCGGTTGATCACCTTGAACAACTTCGATATCAATCATCTCATTTTCATCCATCATTTCTTCAACTAATGTTTCAATAAATGATTGATCTCCGTCTTCACCGACATAAATCGTTACGATTTCGATATCATTATCAATCATCTGTGACAATGTCTGGCGCACTGTCTCTTCGATATTCGGCGTACTCAAGGCAATTTTGCCATCAATGAGTCCCATATAATCGTCTTTCTTGATATTAACGCCATCAATTTCTGTGTCGCGAATCGCATAAGTCACCTGTCCAGTGGTCACTGTCGCCATCATTTCATTCATGGACTCTTCATTATAATCGAGTGTTTCTTCTGGATTGAAGCCTAACATGGCAGTAATCCCCTCAGGTAGAGTGGTTGTCTTGATGACCAATGTTGGTACATCACTCACAGAGGCTGCTTGTTCGGCTGCCATGACAATATTTTTATTGTTTGGCAAAATAATAAGATGATCGGCGCTGATTTTTTCCATCGCATCAACGAAATCTTGCGTGGATGGATTCATTGTTTGACCCCCTTCAAGTACTTGGTCAACACCCATGTCTTTCAATAAATCAATCATACCAGGTCCCGCAGCCACACTAATCAAACCATACTTCTTGTGTTCAGTGACCGGTGGTTGTGTCGTTTGATCTGAAGCATCCGTATGGCCCGCTTCTAATTCCCGAACTTGTTCGCGCATATTGTCCACTTTAATCTTAATTAATTCACCATATTCTTGACCTAGACGCATAACTTGTCCAGGATCTTCGGTATGCACATGGACTTTGATGATTTCGTCATCGGCGACGACGAGCAATGAGTCTCCTAATTCATTCAATGTGTTTCTGAAACCATCATAATCAAAAATTTGGTTCGTGCTGGGATTTTCACCGATACGAACCATGATCTCAGTACAATATCCAAACGTTATATCTTCCATAGAAATCGGATGTTCATTTTCTTCATCAAATGCTGCATGACTTTCACTAGAAAGCGGTGTTTCTGTCGTGACGGCCGTTTCACCTTTTAGACTCGCTAAAAATCCTTCATAAATCGTCAATAATCCTTTTCCACCACTATCGACAACGCCGACTTGCTTCAGAACAGGTAATAAATCAGGCGTGCGTTCCAATGAAGCTTCACCTTCAGCCACAATAGCTTCCATCACTTCAATAATATCCGTAGATTGCTTCGCCATTTGTTCTCCAGCTAAAGCTGATTCTCTAGCCACAGTTAAAATCGTTCCTTCAACTGGCTTCATCACTGCCTTATAAGCAGACTCTACCCCACCAACAAAAGCGGCCGCAAATTGTTCGGCATTTAACGCTTGATGTTTAGCGATGGCTTTGGAAAAACCTCGGAAAATTTGTGACAAAATAACTCCAGAATTCCCGCGAGCACCCATTAATAAGCCTTTGGCTAAGGTTTCAGATAATTCTCCTACATGGTGCGTGTTCGACTGACGAACATAATTGGCACCAGAAGAGAAGGTCATTTTCATATTTGTTCCCGTATCACCATCAGGCACTGGGAAAACATTTAATGCATTAATATGATCGGCACGGGATTCTAATTTTTCTGAGCCCGCTAAAATCATTTCTTTAAATTTAGATGATTGTAATGTTTCTAGTTTCAAGGTGTCCCTCCTATAATCTCTATTCGTTGATTTTGACACCTTGAACATGTACATTCACATAATTCAATTCAAAACCTAACAGATTCTCTACATTATATTTTACTGTTTCTTGAATATTTTGGCAGATGACAGAAATTTTTGTTCCATATGTCACGAGAATGTGAACATCTACCGCAATTTCATTATTTTCTTGAGTTAAAACAATGCCACGAGCATAGTTTTCTTTACCTAATAGTTCAATCATATTATCCCGAATAAGATTACGACTGACCATACCAACGACGCCATAATTATCTGTTACAGCCGCGCCGATAACTGTCGCAATTGATTCTTTACTTAATTTAATATCACCATTGGGTGTAGATATATTGATAGACATCTTGTGCCTCCTTATCATTTATATCAACTATTTTATCATAAATACTTGATCTTTGCTGATATTCAACGTATTTGTTTAAGTTTAGCATGGAGCGATATCAGCGTCAATTAAAGTTCCATAGTTGGCAACTTCTAGGTTCATTATCACCCAATTAAAAACAGCGGCTTGCCTTTAATTATCTGGCAATCCACTGTTTTTTTGATTTTTCTGTTGATAATCATTGCTTGAATTGGTATACTTGTCAAGTATGATTAAGCAGAGACATAAGCTCCTGCAAGAGAAGGAGGAACTATTGATGGCAAAAGAATGTTATTATACAGGCCGTAAAGCGAGATCAGGACAACAACGTTCACATGCTTTAAACGCATCAAAACGCACATTCGGTGCTAACTTACAAAAAGTTCGCATCATCGACGAAAACGGCGAGCCTAAGAAAGTTTGGGTTTCTGCACGTGCATTAAAGTCTGGTCTTGTAAAACGCGCATAATAAATTAACCTGACGATTGACGTCAGGTTCTTTTTTTATTTAATAATCTTTTTTCACATTGAATTGATTCTTCGCCAATGTGCCGTCTTGTTGATATTGTTTTAAATTTTCATAGAATACATTAAAAACAGCGTCTCTAAAGTGTTCAACGACACCTGAAGTATGCGGGGTCATTACTAAATGCTTGGCTGTCCAGAGTGGATGGTCTGCTGGTAAAGGTTCTTCTTGGAAGACATCCAAGTAAGCCCCAGCGATCGTTTCATTTTCTAGAGCGTCGATTAAATCCTCTTCAACTACCGCATCGCCCCGCCCCACATTGATAAATAGGGCTTCATGATTCATCTTCTCAAAGAAATCCCCATCGAATAAGCCACGCGTCGTTGTAGTTGACGGCATCGTATTCACAATCATATCTGCTTCGGCAATCACTGCTCCCGCTTTTTCAGTTGCGACTGTTTGATCATAGTGCTTAACGGACCGCCCATCGGTGTTAACTCCCACAACATTCATTCCAAAGACTTGAGCAATTTCAGCTATTCTCTGACTCAGAGAACCCGTACCAAATAACAGCATGGTTTTATCATTAATCTGCATTAAATCATCCATATAAGACTGATTCCAATAGTGTTCTTGTTGATCACTCAATGCTTGATACATGCCCCGGTAAGTACTCAACAGATAAGCAAAAACATTTTGCGCAATACTATCCCCATGAATACCTGACATATTGGATAATAGAATGCGTGAAGATTGTTTTACTTCATCTGGCAATGAGTCCATTCCTGCACTTGAATTTTGTAACCATTTCAAACTGGTCATTTGTTCGAAGTCTGCTTCTGTCCAGTCATGATTCCAGCCTAATAACACTTCAATCTCTGCGATTTCTGATGAGGTTATTTGTGAAAAATCTTTCACCTGATAATCGACCATTAATGATTGAATGGCTTCTTTATGTTCGTCCTTTAAATCTTGATACAAAGCAATGATTGGTTTAGTCATTTTATTTCACTTCCTTTACATACATCACCATCACCATTCCTGCTTCGAAGGAAATCTGAATGGCTTGATTCTCTTTAAATTGATTACTAATTAAGGCTCGGGGATAGGCATAGTCCGTCGCCGCTAACTCATATTCAGCACCCTTAATCGTTAATTTTTTAACGGGCGTTAAAGAAATAACAGAGAAATAATCTGCCCATGGTTGCTTGGCAAATCCATAATGGCCCGGGCGATAAAACGCTAGCTGATGATTTTTCTCAATAAAATGAAGCGATGGTAACAATGAATAAAAGCGCGGTTGATAGATCATCCAAATATTTGCGATTAAATGGTCCATGCGGCCATACAATTCTGTACCGAGTCCACCATAAATATAAATATCCCCTGCTAAATGGCGCTCTTGAACCATCGTCAATGCCAATTCCAAATCAGTATCATCCTTAGCAGATGGGTGCCTTTCAATCGTTTCTACCCGCTGCTGAATGTTCTGATACTCTTCTTCGGTGACCGAATCGAAATCCCCAATCGCATAATCCAATGTGTAGCCTGATTCTATTAAGGCTAAGGCACCTCGGTCCACCCCAATAAAGGTGACCTGCTGATAATTGGGATATAATGCGTGCAGATGCTCGAGATAAGGTTGCGGTGCTCCGGCACAAATAATGATCGCAGACTGATTATTAGAGCTCATAATGGGGTCTTAATGATTGAATGGCTTGACCTCGGTCCGTTGCTCCAAAGATATAAGAACCTGCGACCAATACATCCGCACCAGCATCTAAACAAATTTGAGCGGTTTCAGCATTGACACCACCATCGACTTCGATTTCATATTGATAATGCTTCTCTTTGCGCCAAAAGGCTAATTGTTCCACTTTGGTCATGGTTGATTCAATAAATGCTTGGCCACCAAATCCTGGGTTAACTGTCATCACTAAGACCAAATCGACCATATCAATAACCGGTAGGACCGCTTCAATGGGCGTTCCTGGATTGACGACGACGCCGGCTTTTTTGCCGATGGACTTAATTTGTTGAATCACACGGTGAATATGTGAGGTCGCCTCAACATGAACCGTAATAATATCTGCTCCGGCATCAGCCACTTGTGCGACATATCTTTCCGGTTGGTCAATCATCAGATGGACATCAAAGGTTGCGTCTGTTAAAGGACGAATCCATTCCATAACCATCGGTCCAAACGAAATATTGGGAACAAAGGTGCCGTCCATCATATCAATATGAAGATAATCTGCCCCTGCTTCCACGATTGATACCACTTCTTCTCCTAATTTAGAAAAATCAGCACTTAAAATTGATGGTGCAATTTTCATCATTTTTCCCCTTTTCTATTTCCGTTCATATATCGGTTTTTGATTTTCAATTTTTTTGTACATTGTTAAATAATTTTGATAACGCGATTCAGCAATGTCTCCTGAGGCAACAAGGTCTTTCACATGACATTTTGGTTCATTAATATGGACACAAGAGCGAAACTTGCATTGATGAGACGCCTCCGCAATCTCCGGAAAAGTATATTGTAAATCTTCCTTCTCAATATCAATCACTTCTAAAGAACTGAATCCTGGCGTATCGGCAAGCAATCCGTCACCAAAAGGATACAATGTCACTGAACGTGTCGTATGACGACCTCTATTCAATGCCGAACTAATGGCTGCTGTTTCTAAATTGAGTTCTGGAAGCATGCCATTAATCAACGTCGATTTGCCGACACCGGATTGACCAGCGACCACATAGACTCCGTCGGTCATCATTTCTTTGACGGCATCGAAGGATGACTGTGTTCCATCAATCACTAAGACTTGATAGCCGATATTATCCTGATACAGCTTGTTGATTTCCATGACCTTTTGTTGAGCTTCATCCTGCCCGATTGATTCTTCAAGCAAATCATATTTCGTTAAAATGATGATCGGTTCAATCTGTTGACCTTCAAAGACTGCTAAAAACGTATCCAATAAATTGAATGAGAATGCAGGTTCTACGAGTGAGACCACGATAAATACATGGTCAATATTAGCAATGGGAGGCCGGACCAGGACATTTTCTCGAGGATAAATATGAATTAAACGATCCTCACTTTCTTGATTCACATGATCTATTTCAATATCCACATAGTCTCCCACTAAGGGCTTTTCATCTTGATGACGAAATAATCCCTTTGGTTTGGTTGTATAATGTTCGCCGTCAGCCCATACATAGTAGAAGCCACTGAGTGCATGATAAATGATTCCTTTTTTTATTTCTTTTTCTTGCATAAACCCTCCTATTTATTACCATTGTCATGATTTATTAAATAAAACTATCAAACAAAAAAGTCTTCTAACCACTTAGTTATTAGGGTTAGAAGACTTATTTTGATAACCCCATTTTATTGGAAATGATACTCTTATCATACCGTAAAATGGATGGTTTCTCTAGCTATATCATACTATGGATACACTTCGTTACTTTCAGCGACCACTTCGCCATTATTCAGCACACGATACTGACCAATCGCATTGGAAGGAATATATAATTGAATACGAACGGTCTGTGATTCCGTGATCTCAAATTCTTCAGCTACTTCATTGATATTGTTTCGAGAATCTGAAATAAACACTTGAATATTATTTGGGAGTGGATTGTTTTCATTGACATCACTTGGCGCATAAGTCGGAACATATTCCACATACACTTCTTCGGTCACCGACTGTACTTCTGCTTCTTCTGGACCTTGTGACACTTCAACTGTGATCGTGTCCCCCGGCGTTAATGGGGTTCCGGGTTCTGGGTCTTGACTAATAATTTGACCTTCAGGAATATAATCATTGTAAGCATACGTTTCTTCTACTGTGAGTCCGAATCCTACCGCAAAATTATAGACCATATCGAGTGATAGATTGTAGAAGTCTTGCATATTCGATGAACTAGCGCTTGAACCGACAGTCAAGGTAATGGCTGATTGGCTTGGCACTAATTCCGTACCTGCTGGAATACTTTGGCCAAGAATAACCCCTTCAAGGGACGGATCATCGGTCCACATATCCCGACGCTCGACAATGAAATCTGCATCGGTCAATAAACGACGAATTCGTTCGTACGATTCTCCAGTATAATCATCAACCACTACTTGTTGTTTACCGCGACTGACAATTAAATCAACTGCCGAATCTCGCTCAACGCGTGTGCCAGTGGAAGGCGAGGTATTAATCGCATTGCCTTCTGGCGTGGATTCATCCCAGTTGGGTGTAATCTCACCAATCTCTAGATTCTCTTCTCTTAATGCATTAATCGCTTCGTCTTGGGTCATACCACTCACATCTGGAATCGTTGTATAACGAATAAATGTATTGTAGCCAAAGACAGCAGCCGCTCCCAATAAGAAGAGAACAAGAAAGGCAAGGAGAGTTTTAAGCCAGCGGCGTGATTTCTCTGTTTTATTAACCGGATAGACGGTGTCATAAGTATTATATATCTCATCATCTAATGCTTCCGGTTTGCCGGGTTGTTCTTCCGCAATTTTCTGATTATGTACTTGCTTTGTTGGTTGAATGGGTCTTAAGACCATTGTCTCTTCCGCTTCAGACGAGGGAACAAAAATCGGTTCATTCATCCGCGAAGCACTGAGAGAGGTACTCAAATCTTGCAACATATCCTGAACCGTTTCATAGCGATCATTCGGTTCTTTAGCGGTTGCTTTCAGGACAACATTCTCAAGACTTTGGGGAACATAATCCAATTGTTCACGAATTTTCGGAAACGGTTCCTGAAAATGCTTCAAAGCGACCGATACGGCTGATTCTCCGTCATAAGGAACAGATCCGGTAATTAATTCATATAAGACAACCCCCAACGCATAAATATCCGATTTGGTTGTCGCATTATTCCCACGTGCTTGTTCTGGGGATAAATAATGCACCGAACCTAACAATGTATTGGTTTGCGTAATCGACGTATCTGTGAGTGCGACCGCAATCCCAAAGTCCGTAATTTTTGCCTTATTATCCTTTGTCAATAAAATGTTTTGTGGCTTGATGTCACGGTGAATCAGATTACTGCGATGTGCTAAATCGATCGCTGAAAGAATCTGACTCATAATATTAACGGTCAATTCCAAAGAAATCGGGGATTTTTCCCTAATAAATGTCTTCAGATCGGTCCCGTCAACATATTCCATGACAATATATTGCTGTCCATCTTCTTCATCCACGTCATATACTTCTACAATATTATGATGAAGTAATTGACTTGCGGACATCGCTTCTCGTTGGAAACGACGAATCGCATCTTGATCATCCTGGAAGTCGAAACGCAATAATTTAACCGCTACTTGACGATCTAAGATCAAATCATCCGCCAAGAAGACATTAGCCATGCCACCTTGTCCGATTGGGCGAATGATTTTGTAACGGCTTGATAATTTTTCTCCTAACTCAACCATTACTAATCGCCCCCTTGTTCTTGTTGTAATCGTTCACTTAAGATGAGCGTAATATTATCTGATCCGCCGGCCTCATTGGCTGCATCAATCAATCGTTCAGCTAATCTATCTAAATCATCATAATCCTTAAAATACTCCAATAAGATGCTTTTTGACAACATATTTGTCAAACCATCTGAACAGAGCATCAACACTTCTATTTGATCTTTATTTAAAACCACAAAATCAGGTGAGACATCGGGTGTTCCACCAATCGATTGGGTGACGACATTTCTTTGAGGATGCGTCTCTCCTTCTTGTTTCGTAATTTCACCTGATTGAATCAGGACATTCACGAGGGAGTGATCTTCTGTTAATTGGACAAGCTCTTCATTATAGTAACGATAGGCACGACTATCACCGACATAGCCTATCCAAACTTGCTTATCTAAAATAATCGTCATCACCAATGTTGTACTCATTCCATTATATTCAGGTTTCTTTAACGATTCATCATAAATAAAAGCATTGACGGATTCAATCATCTGCTGCAACCATTCCTCGGTTGTTTGCTCCGTCAATGAATCTGACATTTCTTTGAACCGGTCACCTAAAAAATGTGCCGTCTTTTTACTGGCAATATCTCCTGCTTTATTTCCACCGACACCGTCACATAGAACAAGTAAATGCTGTCCAAATGGATTCTCAAATACATCAGCATAGTCTTGATTGGAAGACCTTCTCTTTCCAATATTTGAGTTTACGGTAATCTTCATTGAGTCACCTCATTATCTCACTTTCTTCTCCAATCGAGCGATAAAGAATCCATCGGTGCCAAAGTCATCTGGCCAAACACGAATATAACCATCATCTGTTAGGATATTTGATTCACTTATTTCTTCTGCTCGAATGGGTTTATTTAGGAAATCTGTTTGTTCTGTCATAAAAGTATCCAACAGATTTTCATTTTCTTCCATTGTAATTGTACACGTGCTATAAATCAAGATACCATTTTCTTTTAGATACGGCGCGAGATTGTCTAATATCGCTAATTGTATCTGGTTTAATGCCGTTAAATCTTCTGGTGTCTTGGTATATTTTATTTCTGGTTTGCGACGCATCAATCCTAAGCCAGAACAAGGGGCATCCACATAGATAACATCATATTGTCCAGCTTCTGCTTCGAAAGTGGAGGCATCCGCTTGTTGGATATGAATCATTGAATCTAATTGCATTCTTTCGGCATGTTCAGCCACTTTCTTTAATTTATCGGCTGATATATCTAAGGCATCTAACCGGCCTTCTCTGAGATAGGACGCAATATGTGTCGCTTTCCCTCCAGGAGCACTGCAGGCATCGAGAACACGTTCATGGCCTTGCAATTGACCTAAAGGTGCCACTAACATTGATGCTTCATCTTGGATGGTCAACTTCCCCTCGGCAAACAATGTTGAATGAATGGGGTTACTACTTTGACTGCGAATCGCATAAGGTGATAAATGCCCTTTTGTGACAGCAAAACCTTCCTCTTGTAATTGACTCATTGCTTCTTCACGATCAGTCAACAGGGGATTAATTCTAGCGGTCACCGTTGGTTTCTCCAATAAACTGGCTAGAACGCGCTCTGTTTTATCCTCACCTAGCATCTGGAATAAATAATCAACAATCCATGGTTCAATGCTGTAATGAATGGATAAAAATTGATGCTTGTCCTTAATCTCTTCGGTGCTGCGAATACCTTTGCGCTGGATGGAACGTAATATCGCATTCACAAAATTACCCAATCCTTGATGTCCATTGACTTTAGCAATCTTGACCGCTTCATTAATAATCGCATGACTCGGAATGCGGTCTAAGGCCGTCATCTGATAGATGGACATTCTTAACAATGTCATAATCCAAGGGTCAATTTTCTTGCCTTCAATAAATGGTTCCAGATAGTAATTCAGACGGTAGCGTTGTTGAATCACGCCATAAACAATTTGTACGATTAATTGATTGTCTTTTTGAGAGAGGGTTGACCGTGTTAAAAATTCATTCAAGAGAACATTGGAATAGCCTTCTTGATGTTCAATTTTATCTAATATTATTAGGGCTTGGAAGCGTAAATTATGCTTTAATTGCTTGGTACTTCTAGCTTTTATTTTCATGTGATTCCTTTACTTCGAAGCGTTGACCGATTAATTCTTCTCCATCCACACCATTTAAATAGGCTTTGATAGGCATCGCCTTCTTACCAGCAGGTTGCCATTCCTTAATACAATATACAGTATCATGACCCGCTTGGACAATGAGTGCATCATCCGTGACTTCAATGATGGTCCCAGGTAATTGATCAATAGTTGATGCTTGATCTAATGGATATCCTTGGATAATTTTGGTCCGCTGACCATCAAGCCAAGTATAAGTCGATGGAAATGGTCTAAAGGCACGGATATGTTGGTCAATTTCTTGAGCAGTCTGATTCCATTGAAGCTGTTCTTGGGCTCTGGAAATTGTGGGTGAGAAAGTGACTTGATCTTTATCCTGTGACCAGGGTTGAATCGTTTCGGCGAAAATATGTGGCAATTGTTCTAACAATAAATCACGACCCATCACCGCGAGACGCTCAAATAAGTCACCGACATCATCGGTGCTTGAAATTGGCGTCGTCTCTTGAGCGATAATGTCTCCGGCATCCATTTCTTTGGTCATATAAATCAGTGAAATACCCGTTTCATCATCGCTATTCCAAATCGCATAATGAATCGGCGCGCCCCCACGATACTTCGGTAATAAAGACGCATGCACATTAATCGCTTTAAATTCAGGCGCATTGATTAATTTCGTTGGCACATATTGACCGTAAGCCGCCGTGACAATCAAGTCCGCGTCTAAATCTATTAAAGTCTGAACGGTCTCTGAACCGGATAATTTCTCAGGTTGATGGACAGGAATGTCATGTTGTAAAGCTAATTCCTTTACTGGAGAAGCAGTTAAGACACGTTTTCGGCCGACTGGACGATCAGGTTGAGTGACCACCGCAACAATTTCATACTGCGTGTCCTCTATCAGCCCTTCCAACACTGTCTTTGCAAATTCAGGCGTTCCCATAAAAATTATTCTCTTCATCTTATCTCCTCTCAAAATGGCACTTAAATAAAATACTGTGGCTCATTGTCAATCGAGACATACACTTTATCTTTGGCTTCTTCTTGTGCTTTGATTAATATTTTATCTAAGATATCTTGAATGATTTCTGGTTTCTTATATTTAATTAATAGTTGAAAATGGTAAGCATTATTAATCCGCGCAATGCCCCCTTGACTGGGTCCCAATACAAGAACCGATTGATCCTCTTCTATTGTATTAAATTCCGCCTTAATTTCATAGACTTTTTGATAAGCACGTGCGCGTTTTTCACTGTGAACATTGATTAAGGTCGTAAAAAAGTATGGCGGATAATTCGCCAAATGGCGGCGTTTCATCTCATAATAGAAAAACTGTTCATAATCATGATTTTTAGCTAAATGAATCGCATAATGATCGGGATTATACGTTTGAATAATTACTTCTCCTTGTAATTCACCCCGGCCGGCTCGACCACTCACTTGGGTTAATAATTGAAAGGTCTTTTCACTCGCTCTAAAATCCGGAATATTCAATGCTGTATCTGCATTGACCACCCCGACTAAGGTCACATTTTCAAAGTCAAGTCCTTTCGCAATCATTTGAGTTCCAATAAGAATATCTGCCTCACCTGAAGCAAAACGGCTGAGTAATTGCTCATGTTGTCCTTTTCTGCGGGTGGTATCATTATCCATTCTGAGAATCGTTGCCTCTGGATATAATGCTTGAACAGTTTCTGTTAATTTTTGTGTGCCTAGACCTTGTTGACGCAGATGCGGACTTCCACAGGAAGGACATTGCTGGGGTACGGCAGTAAAATAATTACAATAATGGCACTTCAACTGTTGTTCATGCTTGTGATAAGTTAAAGAAATATCACATCTTGGGCATTGTATCACATTTCCACATTCACGGCAGAGTAAATAATTCGCATAACCGCGCCGATTCAACAATAAAATCACTTGTTCTTTCTTAGCCAAGCGCTTTTGAATGGCTTCCTTCAATTGAGGAGACAGTTCATCGGTTGTCGTCTGTGCTAACTGAGTCGTCATATCGACGATCTCAACGGGCGGAAGTGCACTCTGATTGGCCCGTTCACTCATGGTCAAGTGTTGATACGCACCCACTTCTGCTCGAGCGCGAGATTCTAAGGATGGAGTCGCACTCCCTAGTAACAAAGGCGCTTGATGGTATTCGCTCCGCCATTTCGCAATATCTCTGGCATGATATCTGGGATTATCGGATTGTTTATAAGTCGTTTCATGTTCTTCATCGATAATAATCAGTCCTAAATTTTTCACCGGTGCAAAGATACTCGATCTGGCGCCGACGACGATTGTCGCTTCTCCTTTTAAGATACGGCGCCATTCATCATATCGTTCGGTTGCACTGAGGCCAGAGTGCAAGACAGCAATCCCTTCTTGAAAGCGTCCTTGAACTTGTCTTACCATTTGGGGGGTTAAGGCAATTTCAGGTATCAACAAAATAGCGGATTTCCCTTGTGTTTGGGCATGTGCCATTAATTGCAAATACACTTCAGTCTTGCCACTGCCAGTGACCCCTTCTAGGAGAAAGACAGTGTCCTCATGCTGATTCATCGCTTGTGCCACCGCATCAAACGCTATTAGTTGGTCCGGATAAAGCGACTTGGGTTCTGTTTTAGTGGTATGGGTATCCTTTAATGGATCCCGGTACTTTTCTTTTTCTTGCAGTTCAAACCAGCCTTTATCTTGGTATTGACGGACACTGGCGACGGTGGAATCGGTCTTCTCAGCAAATTCTGTCAAAGGCATCTCACTTTGTCCCGCTTCTAGCATCTGGATTAGCCCTTCGATAATGGCGAGCTGTCGCTTGTTCCGTTGAGGAATCGTCGTTGATAGCTCCTGATAGGCTTGTAACGAATGAATGGGAAAAATATAAGTGACTTTTTTGACCGTCTTTTGATCTTCAACGGTATAATCTAAATGAATAATCTCATGATTCAATAATGATTTAATTTGGTCAACAGAAAGCAATTCTTCCAAGGCTTCTTTGTCATAACCGCCCTCTTGAACAGGGAGCGACGTCGCAGATTGAAAACGCGCAGCATCTAAAATATTAAATACAGAGCGATATTTGACCCGCAAAAGACTTGGCAGCATCGCCTGTAACATGGTAATGCGAAAGACATGTAATTTCTGGGAAAAATAATCGCTCAATTCAATCAATTCCGCATTCAAAAAACTATGATAATCTAACAGGCGCGTGATGGGCTTTAATTTCCCTGAAAAATCACTCTCATCAGAAAACCCCACCACAAAACCTAAGAGTTGCCGGCGGCCAAAAGGAACTTCAACACGCATCCCTAATTCGATGACCGCTTGCATCGGTTCCGGAACAATATAATCAAAGGTTCGATTCACTTGAGCAGCGGGAATATCAATAATGATTTGCGCTATCATCAACGTGCTCCTTTCTCATGAATTTGCATAAATATTAAAAACTACTACGAGTTTATTAATCATAGTAGTTTTATCGTTTATTCTTTAATTTTTAAGTCGCCTGAAATAATTTCTTCCAATGCTTTACCTACTGGTTTCACTGACTCATAAGATTCCAATTGGTAATTCTTGAATTCATTCATTTCATGCGCTCGTTCACTTGCCAATATGATAAGACTATATGACGAAGGTACTTCATCAATTAATTTATCAATAGACGGATATAACATCATAACTGATTAATTCCTTCCTGAAAATAATTATAAATCTGTGACTGTATTTTATCAACAACGCGATCAACTTTCAAATGTTCGCTCTGGATGATTGCATTAATTTTCTTGACAGCATTCGGGATTTCATCATTGACGACAACATAATCATAATGTTGCATCATCTTGATCTCTTCCACAGCTTTCTGCATCCGTTCAACAATGACGCCGCGAGAGTCGGTCCCCCGATTGACAATTCGTTCCTCAAGTTCGTCTAGATTTGGCGGTGCTAGAAAAATAAAAATCCCTTCCGGCATTCTTTCGCGCACTTTCATGGCACCTTGCACTTCAATTTCTAAAAAGACATCTTTGCCGGCTTCCAATGTCTCATTGATTTTATTAATCGGTGTCCCATAATAATTATTGACATATTCGGCATACTCAAGTAATTGATCTTGTTCAATTAGTGCTTCGAACTCTTCACGCGACACGAAATAATAATCTTTTCCATCGACTTCACCTTCGCGCATTTGACGTGTTGTCGCAGATACCGAATATTCGTATTCGACATCTTTCTCGTTAAATATGGCTGCGCGCACAGTCCCTTTTCCTACGCCTGAAGGCCCAGATAAAACAATCAATAATCCTCTTTGGTTTGTCATTCTCTAGCTCCATTCATTAATAAAATATCGGACATGTTTGCCCAATCATCTGATGAACACTATCATAGCACACATTTTATTTAAAGAATAGGAATCTTCTTCATTCTCTTTAAAATCAGTGAATTATCATTTTATTTTAATGTTTGTGCGTTATTGTCTTCCTCTATGGGTGCGCCGCAGTCAGAAAGTGGGCATCTTTTGGTTCGTTTTCCTCTCCCAAATAAGTGTTCTCTGTTCTGTTTATTCTTAGAAAATAGCGTCGTTATTTTAAACCATAAAAAAACCCCGAGAATAGGCTTGGCGTTAAACAACGAATACCTATTTTCGGAGTGCGTGAATGATTGATACATTAATTCATGTCTTTTACTTTCATCATCCGTGTAATCGAAGCCCGCTCATTTTCTTCCAGTTTCATTTCGATAAAATGAATGGTCTCTTCGAGATTCGGAATGATTTGATATTCTAGGCCATTGACCCGGCGTCTTGTTTTTTCGATTTCATCGGCCATTAATTGACAGGTCTTTTCAATTTCTGCCAATTTCAATAAATCATTTAACGACGCTTCCGTTGCTTCAATCGCATCATCCATCCCACTATTCGAAGCGAGATAAGAATATTCCATATCTGATTTTTGATGTTGATCTTCAATATCAATATGGAAACGCGGCACCGGTACACTCATAATCGTTTCTTGATCGATATACAAATTCACTTCTTTGGTCGGGACGGAAAACATTTCTTGAACGATTTGATCTGTTTCTAATGTCTTCGCCAAAGTGAATTCTTGCATCGAGGCGACGAGTTTTTCTTCGACTCTTTGACGCAATTCATTGTTTTCACGGATCAATAAAATAAATTGACGCATCAATTCATCTTGCTTATCTTTTAATAATTTGTGACCGCGACTTGCTAGTGCAAGACGGTCACGTAATTTGCTTAATTCTCCACGAGTCGGTTTGACATTTAATTTTGCCAAAACTATCACTCCTTATTCGGAAGATATTTATCGATCATATTATCACGAATCCGTTTCAATTCGGTTCGTGGTAAGATATCTAATAACTCCCAAGCTAAATCAAGCGATTCATAAATCGTGCGATTGGTATGGAATCCTTGATCGACACATTCTGATTCGAATCGGTTCGCGAACTCTACATATTTACGGTCCGTTTCAGACAATGCCGATTCACCCAGTACGGCAGATAATTCGACCGCTTCTTTCCCTTCCGCATAAGCTGCGAACACCTGATTCATCGTTGGTGCATGGTCTTCTCTGGTCTTACCTTCACCGATTCCATCATCTTTCAGTCGGGATAAACTAGGCAAGACATTAATCGGTGGACGATACCCACTATTATAGAGATCTCTGGAAAGGATAATTTGTCCTTCCGTAATATATCCCGTTAAGTCGGGAATAGGATGGGTAATATCTTCTTCAGGCATCGTCAAAATAGGTAATTGTGTCACTGAACCCTCTTTATCTGCTAATCTTCCAGCTCTTTCATAAAGTGTCGCTAAGTTGGTATAAAGGTAACCTGGATAACCACGACGACCTGGTACTTCACGTCGAGCAGCAGACACTTCACGCAATGCCTCACAATAGTTGGTGATATCGGTCATGATAACCAAGACATGCATGCCTTTTTCAAAGGCTAGATATTCTGCAGTGGTTAAGGCAATCTTCGGTGTCGCTAAGCGTTCAATAGACGGATCGTCCGCTAAGTTCATATAGAGAACAGAACGATCTAAAGCACCTGATTCTCTCAGCTCATTCACAAAGAATTGAGATTCTTCGAATGTTACTCCCATTGCCGCAAAGACCACCGCGAAATTTTCATCTGAATTCAATACAGTCGCTTGGCGAGCAATTTGGGCCGCTAATTCTTGATGCGGGAGTCCGGAAGCAGAGAAGATTGGTAATTTCTGTCCACGAACCAATGTATTCAAATGGTCAATTGTTGAGATTCCAGTTTGAATAAATTCGTCCGGATATTCACGCGATACCGGATTCAAGGCTTCTCCTTCGATATCTAAATAATCTTCAGGAATCAATTCAGGGCCTTCATCAATCACATTTCCCATGCCATCAAAGACACGACCAATCATATCTTCGGAAACACCTAATGCGAGTGGTCTACCCGTAAAACGAACTTTCGTCTCACGTAAATTAATACCTTGTGATCCTTCAAATAACTGAACGACCGCTGTGTCTCCTTCAAGTTCAAGCACTTGGCCTCGGCGGCGTTCACCAGACTTCAGTTCAATTTCCACGAGCTCATTGTAATGCGCTTCAGTTACGCCTTCAACGAGCATCAAAGGACCTTCAACTTGAGTGGATGTACGATACTCTTTAATTTCTGTCATTTTATCCCTCCCCTCCACTTTGTAGTATATTGCGCATCGTTAAATCAATTTCACGTTTCAATGCATTAATTTCGCCAATATTTTCTTCTTCGATAAATTTGCTTCGTGCAATACGGTCACGAATCTCAGTAGTTCCAGACATTATATCTGATAATGTCGCTCCTAATTCGAAGGTATCACGTGCTTGTTCATCAAAGTGTAAAATATTTGTCAGTAATGCGATTTGTTTCTTAAATGAAGTATAAGTATCCACTTCATCATAAGCATTTTGTTGCAGATAGTCTTCCCGTAACATTCTTGCTGTACTCATCGTGATACGGTCTCTTTCAGATAAGGATTCAATCCCTACTAACTGCACAATCTCTTCTAATTCACTTTCTTTTTGAAGAATATTCATCGCTTTGGTGACATGTGTCGTCCAATCAATGTCAAATTGTTGACTGATTTGGCCTTCGATATCATCAAGATACAAGGAGTACGACTCTAACCAGTTTACTGCTGGGAAGTGACGACGTTGTGAAAGTGATGCGTCTAATCCCCAGAACACTTTAACCACACGTAAGGTGTTTTGAGTGACAGGTTCTGACGTATCTCCACCCGGTGGTGATACCGCTGAAATAGCAGTAACCGATCCGACATCGAGTCCTTCACCTAAAGGCTGTACCAGTCCTGAACGCTCATAATATTCTGCCAGACGGCTGCCTAGATAAGCAGGATATCCTTCGTCACCCGGCATTTCTTCCAGTCGTCCTGACATTTCACGTAATGCTTCAGCCCAACGTGATGTAGAGTCTGCCATAATTGCAACCGAATAACCCATATCTCTGAAATATTCTGCAATCGAAATTCCCGTATAAATCGACGCTTCACGCGCTGCCACCGGCATATTGGATGTATTCGCAATCAGAATGGTTCGAGCCATCAATGATTCACCCGTATTCGGGTCTTCTAATTGTGGGAATTCATTCAAGACTTCCGTCATTTCATTTCCACGTTCACCACAACCAACATAAACCACAATATCCACATCTGAATATTTTGCGATTTGATGCTGGATGACTGTTTTACCGGCTCCAAATGGTCCTGGAATAGCAGCCGCTCCACCTTTTGTTACTGGGAAGAATGTATCAATGACACGCTGTCCCGTAATTAATGGTTTCTCTGGTGTTAATTTCCGCTGATAAGGCCGTCCTTCACGAACTGGCCATTTCTGAACCATAGTTCCTTCGAAGACGGTGCCATCTTCTTGTTCCACTTTATAGATGACATCATTAATTGTATATTTGCCTTCTTCAGCGATCCAGCTAATTTCTCCTGCGATGCGATGTGGCACCATAATTTTGTGATCAACGACGGGTGTTTCTGGAACATATCCCATCACATCCCCTTGTGAAACGGATTGCCCTACTTCTACTTGGGGATAAAATTGCCATTGGATTGAATCATCCAAGATAGGTACTTCGACACCTCGTGTTAAATATTCGGTGCCAGTAATTTCTTCATACTTTGCTAATGGACGTTGAATTCCATCGAACATTTGTGACATGAGACCAGGTCCCAATTCCACTGATAGTGGTTCGCCAGTTGAGATAACGGGTTCGCCAATCGCAATACCTGATGTTTCTTCATAAACTTGAATGGATGCACGATCATCGCGCATTTGAATAATTTCGCCAATCAATTGCAAATCGCCGACCTTAACCATATCTCTAACATGTGCATCGGACATCCCTGATGCTTCAATTAATGGTCCTGATACTTTAATAACTTGTCCTTGATTCAAATGTCCCCCTCCTTCTCTTGTTTATTATTATAAAATGTCTGCTCCCACAGCTTTTTCTACGTTTTCTTGAATACGTTGCATGCCAATTCCTAACTGTTCTTTGTGTGTTGGAATTAAAATTACAGCGGGACGCATCACTGCATCATAGCGTCGGATTGTTTCAGGAATTTCAGCTGCCATATCTTCTGTTAAATAAATAATGCCATAGTCATCAGATTCCGTTAATAAGTCGAGCATCTCTCCGGCTTCTTGGCCGTTGACGACACTATGCGTTTCAAATCCTAACATTTTAAATGGCAGAATGGCATCCGATAATCCGACCACTGCTATTTTGTATTTATTCGCCATTAATCGGACGCATCCTTTCTTTTATTTGTTCTTGAGATAAGCCATTTACGCGTCCTACTAAGACGAGTCGTAAATTGGTTACTTCCAGTTCACGATAAAAGATATATTCCAGAATCTTTAATGGACCTTCTGATTGGAATCTTTTTTCTTGGAAAAAGAGATATAAATAATCATCTTTTAATTTTTCTAGTTGACCAATAGACAATTCCCCCGCATTCAATGCGTCAATTTGTTCACTCAGCCCCTTATGATAAGGCAATACATTAAAGGCATTGAACCAACGTGTATAATCATTGGTTTCAACAATCTGTAAGTATTCATCTAAGGTGAATAGACCTTGTGAAGTATAAGCTTCAATCATAAAACTGCGTGTTTGATCTTGTCTTTGGGCACGAATAATTGTGGTGATATTGTAAAATTCAATCATCGCTTGCACGATGGCCTCTGTATCCTCATTGCCATAATCTTCGCTGATGCGCTTCAAATGATCAAAATACGCCATATCCAAACCAATATCAATCGCTTCTGTTGAATGATAATCATCCGCTTGCTCATGAACTTCATTAATCCAATGAATCATTTCTGGTGGCAAGCTGCGCGATTCGCGTGTTTGGACAACATGTTGCAGTTGATCATAATTAAAGCGGCCAATCGGAATACTTAAATAATCAAATTCCGTTCCAATTAAAGCATCCTTTAATAATATTTTTAAATTGTGATACATATAGCGAGCGCCAAAGATATCAACAAGCGGCGCTTCTGGACTTCGCTCATAAGCAAAGCGATATACTTGAATTAACAAGTCCATTAATTTCCGGTCAATCTTTGTTCCATCATCTAAATCATTTTCTTCAATGCGATATTCTGTATCATCTAGAACATCCATCAAAGCGCTCTTAGAGCTCGCATTCAATAAATCTTCAAAGTCAGTAGGTGTAAGCAAATATTCAGAATAAACATCAATTAACGTATTAATCGTTGTATAATCTTTCTGAGACATATCTTCACCTATTCTTTCTCAAAAATTCGTTGTACAATTTTTAGATTCATGTCCTCTTTACTCAATTCAACCAATCTTGAATATAAGTAATTGTAATCAATTCGATCGAGTGAAACCACGAAGCCACCTTGACGAGCAAATGTTTCATTGACCAAAGTCATCTCTGGGAACTGTTCTTTTAACGCTTGAATATCACCTTCTGTGAGGTGTTGCTGTGTGAATTCTCCGAATTTCAAGGAGAAATCATTTCCCCGATATTTTTCGAGAACTTTATATAGAAAAGTCAGTTGTTCTTCACGGTCCCAATGATTCATTCGTTGCACCGCTGCTTCATATAATTCAGTCAACACATTTTGTTTCGCTTCTAACGCTAAGACGCTTCGTTTGTTTTGTAATTGTTGAATTTCTTGTTCTAACTCATTACGTAAGGTTGAACGTTTCGACTGATATTTCTGCGTTAATTGTTCTTTATGTTCCTGTAATTGGTCTTCATATTCAGTGACGAGTCGTTGTCTTGCTCGCTCTACTGCTGATTCGCCTCGTTGGTGGGCTTGTTCAATGACCGATCTTTCTAATTGTGTGTATTCGCTCATTCCATTCCCTCCTTATTAATTTGTGTTGGTCGATACATTATTAAATTAATAGGAAAGACATCGCAAATGCTAAGATCGCATACATCTCAACCATCGAACAAAGAATAATACCTCGTGAGTTCTCTTCTGGACGTTTAGCAAGGATTCCCATAGAAGCAACCGCAACGTCTGCTTGGTTGCCTGCTGTGTAATAACCAACAATAGCAATTGGTAATGCAGCAATCAATAAACCAAATCCTTGTTCAAGTGTTAAGCCACCATCCATTTGTAACCAAATTAAGAATCCGATAACGAATCCATATAATCCTTGAGATGCTGGCATCAATTGTAAAATCAATGCTTGTGCGAATTTTTCTGGTTCTTCTTTCAGTAAAGCCGCTGCTGATACACCGACACGTCCTAATCCACGTGCTGACGAGATCCCACAAAGTGATACAGCTAAGAAGACTCCAATACCTGCTAAAATCGTTCCACCATGTTCATAAATAAATTCCATTCGCTTAATCCTCCATTTTTTTGTTTTTTATAGTGACATATTTTTCTTCGACTTCTAATGGATCAAATTCACGACCTTGACCCGTGTAGAATTTACCAAAGAACTCTACAAAGATTAGACGTAAACTGTGTACTCCACCGGTTAAGACAGATAAGAACATATTGAATAAATGCAGTCCTGCAAAGAGCAAGAGCCCAATTGTAAATCTGGCAACAGGTGGGAATTGTGCAATAATCAAGTTAAATGCCGCCCCGATACTGACACCAGATAGTCCTAATGCCATCAGACGAGAATAACTGATCACGTCACCAAAATAACTAACCCCATTAATGAGGCCCAGTAATCCCGGTCCAATCCCAGCAATACTTCCTGCATCAACCACATAAGAGACGAACATTCCAATAAAACTTAGAATCACTAAGCCAATTCCGACATTAAATAGAATCGATAAAGGACTATACACGGAACCGATAATCATCAAGACCACGGATACAATCACTAATATCCAATGCAATCCTTCAGCAAATCCTGTCGCATATTCTTTGTTCTTAAACTTCAAATAGGTGTTCAGACCAAAAGCAATTCCCATATGGATGAGTCCAAGTCCCATGGAGAAGATCATCACTTCCATGACCGACTCTTGTAAGTTAACAATCTGCATCCATTCAATCGTAAATCCAAAGAATGACCCGTAGATAACACCCCAGACAATCGTTGACACTGCCAAAGTTAATACTAACGATAAGGTTTGTTTTTGTGATTTCGTTAAATTAAATAACAGTAATGGAATGGCTGAACCCAGTAATAAAATAAGACCATAACCCAAATCAGCCAACATCATTCCGAAAAACAACGCATAGAATGGCATGACTAATGGTGTCGGATCGATTTCATCATAATTCGGCACCCCATACATATTCGTAATCATCTCGAACGGTGCCACAAGTTTGTTATTTCTAAGTTTCGTTGGCACATGTCCGTAATCAATTTCTTGTGGGTCTTCTACCTTCACTAAGACTTCTTCATCAATATAACGATTCAAGATACCAAGGAAATGATCCACATTGTTTGCTTCAATCCATCCTTGAATCGCAATCAAATGCTTCGACCTAGCAAAAGCATATTTGGCCTTTTCACGAGCCGTTAAGTTATTAACGTATTCATATTGAAGTTGTAAATCTTCTAAGACCGCTTTATTTGATTTTAATTCTTGAATTAATTTTTGACGTTCTTCTTTTGAACTTTCGGTTAATATTTCATATTGCTTAATCTTCTCCGAAGGAAGCAATTCATCATAGTAATTAAATGGAATGAATTGATATTGTTTCAATTCTTCTAATATTTCACTACGATTCTTGTTGTAACTTAAAACGACGACACCATAATCATTCTCATCAACAAAGACTGTTTCATATTTTAAGTCTTCGTCTTCTTTAAGGTGCTTGATGATTTCGTCTTCATTGGTTGTCGGAACTCTTCCGATAACACCTGTCACATATTTAAAAGAACGCAATCTCTTTGGCGTGACTTCTAATTTGCGCCATTTATATAATTTATCGATCTCTTCACGATACACTTCGATATCATCTTCAAGAATGCGAAGACGTTTAATTTTGTTCAATGTATCGTTGACCACTTGTTCCTCATCGAACTGTCTACCATGTGTTTCAATCTGACGGTACGTTACTTCTCGTTTCCCAGCACGCATCCGTTGTAAGAAAGGTGCTTGAGGGACGAATTTTTGAATTTGTTCGATGGCACGTTCGATTCGGTGTGTTCTTGTCTCATAATCTTCGATAATATCAGAACTCGTTAATTCATGATCTTTGGCATACTCATCAATTAGCGACTCCGTTTTATCATCGACACTATCCCACTGAGCTGCATCATGCAGGTCAATAATCTCAACTTCTTGCAAACCTTGCATAATCGTTAAGACATCATCAACCAAGTCCTCTGCCGCTAATAAACTAATTCGTTTCATTGGGCTAATTGCCATATTTATTCACCACCTCTTTAACAATATTCTCAATTAATTCTTCTCTCATACCTGTCATTGCATCATTCGTCTTGGCATTGTAAGCTGTCTGCGCTTCTTTCAAATCATTCTGCGCTGAAGTGAGCTCTTCTTCTAACTGTTGCTTGAATGCCTGCAAGGATTCTTGATAATCCAATTGCATTTGTTCTGTCTCTTGTTTGAGTTGTTCTTCTTGTTTCTCCTCGAGTGTCGTAATTTGCGCTTGATAATCTTTTTCTAATTGCGCTGCACGATCTTCAATTGCTTGGATCATTTGTAAAGTCGACTTTGCCATCTACACACCCCCTAATTTCAATTCTATACTATTATAACAAAAATTATATATTTATCAAAGTCAAATGCTTGAAATAAATTGATTCGATGAGATTCTTTTGAAAAACTATTGATATATTGTACATATAATTTGAAACTAAATTTTATGCAAACGCTATCAATTTAACTCTCATAGTATCTTCATTAAAAATAATTTTATTATTTTAATATTTTGCTTGACGAGGGGAACAAAAGTTCGTATACTATAAATGCAAACAAATGTTCGGAGGAGATATCATGGAAATACCATTCAACCACGTACCATTCCAGCGTACGCTTAACAAAATCAACCAATTATCCAATCAATTTATTGACACTTTTACATTACCTGATTTTACGATGGATCATGATCAATACTTAATGCCACGGTCACAAGTAGAACAAATTCTACATGACCATTATGTTTCCACCGATTTAGTCAGTATTTCATTTGAATACTATGATCAGGATGTCCTCAAACGAGGGGAACTGATTGCGCAGGTCTTATCACCCGTTCAGATGAACCAAACGATTGCGCTTCAACCGGAACAGACAAATTATTCAATTTATCTCCCCCTCGATCAAATACTGACGGTATCCTCTTGTTAATCAAATATTCCTCAAGCTTATTCTGCCAAATAATCTTGATGAAACAACAAAAAGACCATCATCCATTTTCCCCGGATGATGGTCTTTATTTTATCTATTATTAATCATTTAATAAGGATGAGGTCTCTTTACGACTAAGATAACGGCTGCGCGGTGGAATAATTGCACTTGGCTTCCACTTAGCTAATAGTGAAATAATGGCAGCGGTAATGACCCAGCTGACCACAATACTCAACCAAAAAGATAATTGATTAATCGCTAATGGATTCGTCGGTACGGTCATAACGAATGGTATTAACCAGAATTTCACCACACCATAAACTAAATAAGCCAGTAAACTTCCTGTCCAAATATTCAAATAGGTTGAACTGTAACGGTGATTGTTTAATGTCTTATGCGTATTACGGGCAAATAATCCCGCCAGTCCTGCTGACAATAAAGGAAGGATATCTAATAACACTATCTGCATCCAATCCTGCAGTGATCTTTGTATCAAGCCGAGGATGAGACCCGTTATGGCACCTGCTACAATACTGGTTGCTGGCCCATAACGAAATGCTAAATAAATAATGGGAAGTAAGGTTAACAATAAATAGATCGTCTGCTGCCCCATTGGAATATGAAGGGGAACCATTCCTAAACCAATCGCAAGCACCATTGCGATAAGCATGGTCATTAATAAATTAGCGGTTCTTTTATTCACAAATACATTCCTCCATTAGTCTTTTTCTGGCTGATAACTGGATGCCTCCATAATAATCGGCAAAATCACTGGACGGCGTTTCGTTTCTTTAAAGAGGTATTTCCCGAGTTTTTCACGTAAATCACCCTTCAGATCGCCCCAATCGAATTTATCATCTGCTAAATGTTTTTCTAAAATATCTAAGGTCATATCTGAACATTCTTGAATCAAATCAATACTGGTCTTCATATAGACAAAGCCACGAGAAGTGATTTGTGGTCCAACGAGGACACGTTTCAAGCGACGACTAATCGTTGCGACAACAACGAAGATACCATCTTCTGACAGAATACGGCGGTCTCTTAAGACAACATTTCCGATATCCCCGACCCCAATTCCATCAATTAATACATCACCTGATGGAACGGAGTTGGTGATTTGCATTCTATTTTTGCTGTATTCAATGACGTCTCCTAATTTAGGATAGAAAATCTGACTCTCAGCATATCCTAATTCTAAGGCCAATTTACCATGCGCAAATAACATTCTGGATTCCCCATTAATCGGGATGATATATTTTGGTCGCAATAAATCCATCAATAATTGAAGATCGCCTTGTGTAGCATGTCCAGAAACACGGTAATTATCGGTGATCGAGGCGACTGAAGCGCCCGCACGATAAATCATATCTTTCGTCTTTGCCAAGGTTGTTTCCATCGCTGTTGACGGTGTCGTCGCAAGATATACTAAATCGCCTTGTTTCAATTGAATATCACGGTGGCGATTTTGAGCCATGGTTTGTAGGGCTTGAATCGGTTCGCCTACATCCCCCGTTTCAAGAACGACAATCTCTTCATCCGGTGTCTTATCAATATCGCGCATAATTCCAATGTCTTTGCGACTCTTGATTTCGATTTTGTTTAATTTAATCGCCAAATCAACAATGTCATACAAACGGTCACCTGAAATAAAGACTTTACGTCCCGTTTCAGTCGCAGCCATTAAGACTTGTTGAATGCGCACGATATTACTACCGATACTGGCCACAATCACGCGACCTTCGGCATTGAGGAAGACTTCTTTCATCTCTTCCACTAGCTTGGTATCCGTCAAGTTCAGCATCGCATATTCAGCATTCGCTGAATCAGCCATCAATGCAAGAACGCCATTGGTGCCTAATTCTGTTAAGCGTTTGTAGTCTGTCTTGTAACCATCCTGAGCACTCGGGTCGAATTTAAAGTCACCAGTATAAACAATGGCCCCTTCATCTGTGTGGACGACAATTCCCACTGAATCTGGAATCGAATGCGTCGTCTTGAAGAAGCTGATGGTTGCTTCATCGAATTCAATTTCGGTGTCGCCATCTATCACATAAAAGTCATCGAATTTAGATTTAGATTCTTTTTGCTTTTTATTGCAAGCCAATTTTGCTAATTCAATGGTTAACTCTGTCCCAAAGACAGGCACAGAGATCACTTCTAATAAATAAGGCAATGCGCCAATCGCATCATCATGCCCATGACTTAAGAAGACGCCTACAATGCGTTCTTTATTTTCTTCTAAATAAGTAAAATCAGGAATCACCGCATCGATTCCTAATAGTTCTTCCTCCGGATAAACAAGGCCACAATCCAATATGAAAATGGCATCATTCACCTCTACAATGTACATATTTTTTCCTTCTTCGCGAACACCGCCAAGAGGAATGATTTTAATTGATTTACTCATACTTCACCTCATCATAATATTTTATCTTTTTCAGATAATTTAACTGTTTGTTCATATTATTCATTATAGCACACCCTTCACGCTTTATTAAATTGTATTCTTGGAACGACTCTTTAAAAACGTTTACAATGACACATGAGATTCTTCAATGTGAGCTTGGGAGTATTTGGTTTCATATGAAAGCCATTAGAACAATAATATCGGAACAGACGATATAAGGTTTGTGAGCGTTTCTTTCAGTGATACACAGAGCTAAGCTCTTTTAATTTTAAAGCATTAAAAAAACGACTATCCGCAGATAGTCGTTCAATGTTTCAGATTAATTTTCTTCATCTTTCAAGAGCACTTTATGTGATAAATCAATGCGACCACGCTCATCAATACCGGTCACTTTTACTTTGATGGTATCGCCAATCGACAATACATCCGACACATTTTTAATGCGCTCTTTCGAGATTTGTGACACATGAAGTAAACCAGATTGACCGGGTGCTACTTCAACAAAGGCACCATAATTCTCAACACGTGTGACTTTTCCGTCGAAAATCATGCCTGGTTGCACTTTAAAGGTTAATTCTTTAATGATTTCAATCGCTCGATCGATCATTGCTTGATCAGAAGAAGCCACGCTGACATTACCATCTTCGTCGATGTCAATCTTCACGCCTGTTTCATCGATAATCTTATTGATTGTGTCGCCACCTTTACCGATGACCACTTTAATATCATCAGGATCGATTTGAATCATTTCAATCTTCGGTGCATATGGGCTCAACTCTTCACGCGGTTCAGCAATCGTCGCTGTTAAATTATCAAGAATAGCTAGACGTGCATCTTTGGCTTGTGCTAGGGCTTCTTTTAAGATTTCTTCAGTAATCCCTTGGATTTTGATATCCATTTGAAGCGCCGTGATTCCTTCCGCTGTTCCGGCAACTTTGAAGTCCATATCACCAAGAGCATCTTCCAAACCTTGAATATCAGTTAAGATAGTATAATCCTCCCCATCCATCACTAGCCCCATCGCAATTCCTGCCACAGGTGCCTTGATAGGAACACCAGCATCCATTAGGGCGAGGGTTGAGCCACAAATACTTGCTTGCGAAGAGGATCCGTTCGACTCTAATACTTCTGATACGAGACGAATCATATACGGGAATTCTTCTTCACTCGGAATGACTTGCGCAATCGCACGCTCTCCCAAGGCACCATGACCGACTTCACGACGGCCTGGACTGCCCATTCTTCCCGTTTCACCTACGGAATAAGGTGGGAAATTATAATGATGGATAAAACGTTTCTTCTCTTCAGTTCCTAAGCCATCGATAATTTGGAATTCACTTAATGGTGCCAAAGTCGCTACTGTTAAGGCTTGTGTTTGACCCCGTGTGAATAATCCCGATCCATGAGTTCGTGGCAGTAAACCAACTTGTGATTCCAATGGACGGATTTCATCGACTTGACGGCCATCAGGACGGATGCGTTCTTTGGTAATTAAACGACGCACTTCAGCCTTTTCAAGATCTTGCAAGGCACGATTGACCGACTTAATAATCTCAGGATAATTCGCATCTTCCTGATAATTCTCTTCGAATTCAGCCATGGCTTCTTGCATCACTTCGGCAATCGCTGCTTCACGCGCTTTCTTCTCTTGCGTTTGAATGGCTGTAATCATTGGTTCTTGATATTTCGCACGAACTTGTGCTTCAATATCCGGCATCGTTTCAGCTAGCGTCAACTCGAATTTCTCTTTGCCGACTTCTGCAATGATGTCATTTTGGAAGGCAATCAATTCTTTGATTGCTTCATGGCCAAATAATAATGCCTCTAACATATCCGCTTCATTGACTTGTTGGGCAGAAGACTCAACCATGTTGATTGCTGTTGCTGTTCCAGCAACGGTTAATTCAATGTCAGACTGTTCTGCTTGTTCCACCGTTGGGTTAATGATCAATTCGCCATTGACACGCCCTACATGGACACCCGCAATCGGCCCATCAAATGGAATATCTGAGATTCCTAGAGCCAGTGATGCACCAAACATAGCTGTAATATCCGGTGCATTGTCTGGGTCAACGGATAAGACGGTCCCTACGATTTGGATTTCATTACGCACCCCATCTGGAAACATTGGGCGGATCGGACGGTCAATTAAACGTGCGGTCAATGTCGCATCTTCTGATGGACGTCCTTCACGCTTCAAGAACCCTCCAGGTACTTTCCCTACGGAATACATTTTCTCCTCATAATTCACGGTTAATGGGAAGAAATCCATCGTGGATGGTTTCTTGGAAGCGACAGCGGTAGCAAGTACTACCGTATCACCATAACGAATGAGCGCTGCACCATTCGCTTGTTTTGCCATTTGGCCGATATCAACTTGAAGTTTACGGCCACGAAAATCTAATTCAAATACTTGTTTTGTCATCTTTCCACTCCTTTGACGGGCACTACTAGACAAATATCAATTGAAGGTTTCATTTCAACTCATAATTGTTTAGTAGTTTTCAGTGAATACACCCGTTCCTTTTATTTAAATTATACAAAAACAAGGATGACCTAGGGTCATCCTTAAGATATTAATTAACGACGTAATTCTAAACGTGAAATTAATTCACGGTAACGCGATACATCCTTGTCACGTAAGTAAGCAAGTAAGTTACGACGATGACCGATTTTTTTCATTAAACCACGGTAAGAATGGTAATCTTTCTTATGTGATTTGATGTGTTCGTTTAGAGAGTTGATGTCTGCTGTTAATAACGCAATTTGCACTTCTGGAGAACCAGTGTCTCCTTCGTGTTGTGCATACTCTTTAACGATTTCTTCTTTACGTTCTTTTGTTAATGCCATCTACCTTCACCCTTTCTTATGTTTATGCCATTTACCAAGTTATTCGTCGGGTTGTCGAATAACTGAGTAAAGGGCTAGAAGCCAGCCGCCCGTCGGTTAAAAACAGCAACGAACGACTACTTGACTAATTTACACTATTTAACTTTATTAATCAAGCATTTCAGACGATTTTATTCGAATAATCTTCATAAAAAGATATTGCCTCATGGCAGTGTATCAAATTATCGTTTGAAGAAATGGGCCTTCAATTCCATCACGATGTCCCGCATCTCTGCAGCCGCTTCGAAGTTTAAGTCTTTGGCGTATTGACGCATTTCTAATTCTAAGCGTTCCAACTCTTCTTCACGTTGCACTCGGGAGAGAGATTTGAATTTTTGTAAGATATTCTCTTCTTGTTCATCCGCTTCCACATCATGCGTAATACGAATCAGGTCGCGCACTTCTTTCTTAATGGTTGTCGGAACAATGCCGTGTTCTTCATTATAAGCGATTTGAATTTCACGACGGCGATACGTCTCATCAATCGCCCGTTGCATCGAGTCGGTGACATGATCGGCATACATAATAACATGTCCTTGATCATTTCTAGCTGCCCGTCCGATAGTTTGGACCAAGGAACGCTCACTTCTCAGGAATCCTTCCTTATCCGCATCGAGAATCATGACCAATGATACTTCCGGGACGTCCAACCCTTCCCGTAGAAGGTTAATTCCAACTAATACATCAAAAATCCCTAAACGCAAGTCGCGAATAATCTCGGTCCGCTCAAGTGTGACAATATCACTATGAAGATATTTGACTTTGATGTCGATTTCTTTAAGATAATCGGTTAAATCCTCCGACATTTTCTTGGTCAGCGTCGTAATAAAGACCCGTTCATTGCGTTCAACACGCTTATGAATTTCGGAGACGATATCATCGATTTGCCCTTTAATCGGACGAATCTCGACTTCAGGATCCAAGAGTCCGGTTGGTCGAATAATTTGCTCCGCATATTCGCCATTGGTCTTCTCTAGCTCATAAGGCCCAGGCGTTGCGGAGATATAAATCATCTGATTGACGCGTTCCTCAAATTCTTCCAAACGCAAGGGACGGTTATCTAATGCACTCGGCAAGCGGAAACCATATTCGATCAGTTGTTCTTTCCGCGCTTTGTCCCCATTATACATCCCTCGAATTTGTGGCAAGGTAATATGCGATTCGTCCGCCACAATTAAGAAGTCATCCGGGAAGAAATCCAATAAGGTAAACGGCGCTTCACCAGGTTGCCGGCCATCCATATGTCGGGAATAGTTCTCAATCCCACTACAATAGCCCATCTCCAACAACATCTCAATATCATAATTGGTCCGTTGTTCAAGACGCTGTGCCTCTAATAATTTATGTTCGCTCTCTAATTCTTTGAGACGTTCTTCTAATTCTTCCCGAATCGTCCCAACTGCACGTAGTGTTTGTTCATCATTGGCCACGAAGTGAGTGGCTGGATAAATCGGGAAATGGTCGACATCCGCTTTAATTTCACCGGTCATCACGTCCACTTCACGAATCCGGTCAATCTCATCGCCAAAGAATTCAACACGAATCGCTGCACTATCACGAGACGCGAGGAAAATCTCCAGCACGTCGCCTCTGACCCGAAACGTTCCCCGTTGGAAATCAATATCATTGCGAACAAATTGCATCTCGATCAAGCGAGTCATCACTTCATTGCGGGAAATTTCTTGTCCAGCACGTAGCGATAAGACATGATCCCGATACATCTCCGGGTCTACCAATCCATAAATACAGGAAACAGAAGCCACCACAATGACATCGCGTCGTTCTAACAAGGCCGAGGATGCAGAGTGACGTAATTTATCAATCTCGTCATTAATACTCGCTTCTTTCTCTATATAAGAATCCGAAGATGGAACATAGGCCTCCGGTTGATAATAGTCATAATATGAAACAAAATATTCTACCGCATTCTCCGGGAAAAACTCTAATAATTCACTATATAATTGCCCGGCTAAAGTTTTATTATGGGCCAAGACTAAGGTCGGGCGGTTCACTTCTTGGATCACATTCGCAATGGTAAAGGTCTTTCCTGTACCGGTTGCGCCAAGCAGCACCTGGTCACGCTTGCCTGCTTCTAATCCTTCCACCAACTCTTTAATGGCTTGAGGTTGGTCTCCACTTGGTTCAAAAGGCGATACTAATTTGAATGGTTTATCTGCCACATTGTTTCCTCCTTAACATCTGGAAAATCTATCACTCACTCATTATACCAAACTTTTGTTCGCATGATAGTGGGGACGCTTAGGGATTTTCTGTATTGCGAACGTTTGCTTACTCTATATTACGAAAATTTCGCTCCATACGATATTTATAACAGTCACCTCTTTATGTATTACAAAAGTTTCGCTTCAGATCATTTTCGAGCAACTTCCTGGGCAAGGTCCCAGGACTTGTCTGACTACTCAAACTCTCAGTGCTAAAGCACAAAGATTTTAATGTGGTCAGTCCATACTTTATCCGATAATGATATTCACGAAACTTTCTTCATACAAATTAGTGAACATTTTAATTCATCAAACATTTAATGCACAAATTTATGAGCTAAATCATGAATTAAAATCAATGTTCAAATCTAATGATGAATTTGAAGAGAACGATGAAACACAATCTTCGCAATACAGATAATAAACAACATCACGAGGGCAATATAAAATAAAAATACTGCTGGTGAGTTTCACCAACAGTATTGAGGAAGAAATTATCTACATTTAAATAGGATATATTAGAGAGCTTCTTTTAATGCTTTTTGTTGCTTGTTGCGATTGAACCATTGTCTGAGGGCGCCTTTTTTAGGGGAGAAAATAAAGCTCAATAAGGCGACACACCCCGTAACCGTTGCGATAATACCAGAATAGGATAAATCAATCTGGTAAGCGATGTAAACACCCGCAACCGCATTGAAAACCGCTGTCACTAACGCAATCGCTATCACATGTTCTAATTTATCTGACCAGAGAAAACCAGTCAATGCCGGACCGACAATCAGCCCCACAACAAGGATCGACCCAACAGCTTCGAATGAACCGACCGCTGTTAAACTTGTGAGCGCCATCAATAAATAATGAATCGCTGTCACAGAGATTCCCAAAGATTTCGCATAATTCGGGTCAAAAATCGCCACCTGCAACTCTTTATAAAAGTAATAAACAAAGCCACAATTAAGGAAGAAAATACCTATGGAACGCCAGAATGCTTTCGGTCCAATATCGATGCCACTCAATGTGAAGCGATCGAATACCGTAAAACCAATCTCACCCGCAAATACCGCATCGGTATCGAGATGGACGTCCCCGGCAAAGCGGGTAATCAAGATAATCGCAATACTGAATAGGAATGGGAAGACAATCCCCGTTGCCGCATCTTGGTCGACTAAATTGGTATGGCGCAATGTTTCAATCAAATACACCGTTAAGACACCCACCAGCGTTGCGCCAACCATTAGAAATGGCGAATTCATGTCTTGTGTTACGAAATAACCGAGCACTATCCCCAATAGCACCGTATGCGTAATCGCATCGGATACCATGGTGGCTCCTTTTAAGACGAGAAAAACACCAATAATCGAACAGGAGAGTGAGACCGCAATGGCGACAAGCATAATATCTATTAACAAATTCATTGGATCTCCTCACTTTCTATTTGATCAATTAAGGCCAATTGACGTTGTTTCTGTTGATATTTCTGTTGGATAAGACCGCGTTTAGGTGCAAATAAGAGACTGAGGATCACAATACTGGTCGCAATCACCACAATTACGGGTCCTGTAGGAATTTGGCGTCCAAGAGAGCTGAAAAATGTTCCTAGAACCCCTGAAATAAAGCCAAAGATTCCTGATAACATCACCACTACCCAAAGACGATTGGACCATTGCCGGGCCGCAATCGCTGGTGCCACCAACAACGCACTAATTAAGACCACTCCGACAGATTCGAGACCCAGTCCAATCACTAACACGGTTAAAAAGGACAACACATAATCTAAAATATGATAAGGTCCGGACAGTGTCCGTGCATAATGTCGGTCAAAGGAGAGTAATTTAAATTCTTTCCAGAAAATCGCAACCAATATTAAGACGACGACACCGAGAACTGAAATCATCTGCACATCTTTAATCAACATCCCACTCGCTTGGCCGAAGATAAATTTCTCCAATCCGGCTTGCGCAGTCGACGGATCGCGTTGAATATAAGTCAATAACGCCGTCCCCAAACCAAAGAATGTTGATAATACCAGCGACAAAGCACTGTCTAATTTGATTGAGGTATAGCGATTCATCGCATTGATGATGGCTGTGGCGATCATCCCGGAAATAATCGCACCGAATAATAATAGAGCTAAATTCTTTTCACGAATAAAGATAAACATCAGCACAATTCCGGGGAGGGCCGCATGCCCAAGAGCATCGCCTAGTAAGCTCTGTTTACGTAAGGTCATAAAGACGCCGACGACACCACTTAGTAAGCCGAGTAAGCCCGTTCCTAAGGCGACCACCATAAAGGTATGGTCCGTTAACATGTTCTCAATGGTTGAAATCATTTGAATACACCTCATTCACTGATGGATTCGTATTCGGTATCTTGCCCTGATGGGTCGCTGTCGCATTCGCATCATTGCGATAAGTCGCATCAATATTATCCTGAGTAAAGGCTTCTTCGACAGGCCCTTGGGTGATGACTTCACGGTTTAAGAACACCACTTCATCGAAGTAATCGCTAACGGTATTCAAATCATGATGCACCGCAATCACAATCTTGCCGTTAGCGGCTTCTTCTTTAAGTAAACGCATCAGAATCTGTTCGGTCTTTTTATCAACGCCTGCCAAAGGTTCATCTAAGATAATCGCGTCCGCTTGTTCACACAGTGCCCTCGCTAAGAAGACACGTTGGCGTTGGCCACCGGATAATTGCGAAATTTGACGATTAGCATAAGGAGACATCCCTACTTTGTCTAATTGTTCATAAGCGATATCTTTGTCCATTTTGCTTGGGCGCTTGCCAATACCTAAATGACCATAACGGCCCATTAACACCACATCAAAGACCGTCGTTGGGAAATCCCAATCGACGCTCGCCTTTTGCGGGACATAAGCTATCCTATTCTTGACTTGTTTATAGGGGAAATCCTCGCCATCAAAAGTATATTCGACAGAACCTTTGATGGGTTGCTTCATATGTAACATCGCCTGTAACAAGGTTGATTTCCCTGCCCCATTCGGGCCTACAATGGCAGTCATGCGTCCGCCTTGGAAATACGCATTCGCAAACCAAAGGACAGGATGCCCATCATAGGCCACTGTTACATCTTTCATTTGAATATAAGACCAACGATCCATCTACTCCACCTTCTCTATTATTTTAATGCATCGACAATAGTATCAACGTTTGTTTTGTATGCATCGATATAGTTGCCCGCATTTTCTTCATCCGTACCTAGCGCGTCAGAATACAATACGCCACCGATTTCAAGATTGCCACCGCGTGCATCCACTGCTTCGACTAATGCTTGCACATTGCGGTCTGGTACTGAACTCTCGATAAATGTCGCATTGATATTGTGTTCAATCGCTAGATCAGCAACTGCAGAAATATCACCTGTCCCTGCTTCTGTTTGTGAATTTAATCCTTGAATACCGACAACTTCAAAACCATAGTTTTCTCCGAAATAGTTAAAGGCATCATGCGCTGTGATCAAGTAACGGGACTCTTCCGGTATTTCATCGACACGTTCTTCGATATAAGTGTTTAATTCATCTAATTGCGTTTGGTATGCTTTAACATTTTCTTGATAATACTCATTATTATCTGGATCTAATTCAGATAATTTATCGCCCACTAATTGAGTGGCTTGTTTCCAAATCTCAACGTCAAACCAAATATGTGGGTCCCGGTCCAAATCTTTTCCTTCATATGGATACTCTAAGACATCTTCTTCAGCAACCGCTTCTTCAAGTGAGAAAATGTTTTTTCCATTTTTTTCCATTGATTCTAATACATCGGTAAACATCGCTTCCAAGTGAAGTCCATTATGACCGATTAAATCAGCTTCCGATAATTTATCAATATCTGACGGCGTTGGTTTATAACCGTGTGGGTCCACTCCTGCCCCCATCAGGCCGGTCACAGTGACCTTATCGCCACCGATTTGTTGGACTAAGTCCGTTAAATGCGTGGTCGTCGTAACGACATTCAATTTATCTTCTGCCCGAATGCCCGTCATACCACTAAAAATCGTTAAAATTAACGCACAGCAAACTAAAAATAACTTTTTCCAATTCTTCTTCATTTATTAAACCTCTTTCTTAATTTTTTCATCTGAATTTAGGTTATCCTAAACAAAAGTTTTTGTCAACCTAAAATAACGAAAAAGTTTGGTTTACCTAAAAATAAATAGGTATAAAGGTGTGCGTATGCGTGGTATCAGGGTGTTGGAAGGGGTTTGATGAATTTAAAAAATTAAGACTCGTTATGGTGGGAGAAGATTTCTGTGGGGAGGATGTGTTGAGTAGTCTAGCTTGAGTGTTGTTGGTTGGTTCCGTACACAATTTAAAAAAGCTAGCCGGTGGGCTAGCTTTTGTAGAGAAGTCTTCGATGTCGGTTAAAGAGATCTGGATTATCCTATATATCTTAGAGATGTCCATGTTGGTTGGTATCCGCATGAATTCCAACATGATATGTCTCGCCATATGAGAAAGCTGAAGCCCTTTTAGAATGCTCAAATTTTTCCTCATTCATTAACACAACCCCCACATCATAAAAGACATAAGTCTTGATGTAATTTCTTATTTCATAAAACACACAGCATTATATTCACTGACTTGTGTAAATCCATTCTTTTCATAGAACCTTATGTTTTGTTCAGTATCGTCCGTAAGTAAAACAATTTGGCGAACATCTTGATAGTCATTAAAAATCCTTCGAATAAATTGGCTTCCTAGCCCATTCCCTTGATATGATTCTAAAATTAAAATGTCTTGAATATAGATAATTGTATGTCCATCACCAACAACTCGAGCAAGGCCTACTAACAAATCATTATCCCAAGCAGTCCAAACTTTCAAAGAATTGTTCAAAGCATTTTCCAACTGCTGAGGATTAGAAGTATAAGCGGTCCAAGTAACATCATTATATAAATTAAGAACACTACTTAAATCAGGTATTAAGTTATCTTTTATTTCAATATTATTCATTTTACATCCTCTTAAATTTAGTAGTCTTTTTCTGTGAGAAGCAGTTTGAAACGATTATTCTATTCTTTCAAAAAAGCTAACCGGTGGGCTATCTTCTGTAGAGTTGTTTTCGATGGCAGACTGAAAGTGCTAATATGATGCGATTTTCATGATCTGTCAAAGGTTTTATTTGAACAAATGCTTCATTCATCTTCTCGAATTACCTTTCATTTATCATTTTCCCAATGTCTTAATAAATTCAGCGATAGGCGTTGAAATAAGATCATTGTGAATGTTTTCTAAAGCTCTGACGCCTATTTCGTAATCCAATTTGTCTTTAATTTCTTCAATAAGAGCGGATTTAAACAGTTCGGGTAATGTCTTTCCTTTTTGTTCGGAATAGTCTTTGAAAAGCATTTCCTCTTCTTTATTTAATCTAATTGAAACAACTGTCATTTTCCAACCCTCCTTTTGTATACATTGTATTACATGAAGTTGAAAGGTCAGTCTCCATTGGAATTAAAACTAATCATTAGAATGAAAAATTATTAAAACATCTTATAAATTGCTATTTAAATAGAACTGTAAAGGCTGACCGTTGCTATCTTTCCACTCAGTACGACCATTATTCGAGCGGCCAATAACAACCCAACCAGCTTCTGAAGGACTACTGCACACAATATCTTCCACTAATATATTGTTAATAATTTTTGTTTCTCTTCGTATTCTATGAACATAACCGTCTTCTTGTGTGGGCGCACAAATACTTCCGCGTAAGACTTTAAATACTCCGTCTTCCATTACTGCCTTGCCAGTCACACGACCAAATCCTTTAACATTTCGATTAAGGTAATAATATCCGTCTGGTACATTAACAAAAATTGTATTTATTTCTTGTTCATGAAGAGCCTCGTCAAAAACTTGATCTTTGCTTTTTTCTTTAGGATATACCTGAGTTCCTTCAAATGAAGACAATAATTGTATGACCAATTCAATATCCAAAGCAAATAATTCCGTGTTTGGAACTTGGCTTTTGTTAAAAATTTCTCCTAATAATCGTTCCTTCGCATCATATTCTTCTACTTCAATCGCAAATTTCCGTTTCAAACCTGTGATGTTTGAATAGCCGTTTCTTTCTAAATGATACATTCTTGATTCGAAGTTATGACTGCCAGTCTTTCCAATCTTAATCAAACCTGTTACAACCGTTGTCATGACATAAATGATTCCTTTATTCAAATTAATACTCCTTCTCCACTATTTTTCAAATTATTAATTGAATGATATCACTTAATCTGTCTTAAATGGCAAAATTTCTTCAATCACCATTTTAGTAGATTCCTCACGGATCGACTTATTATAGCGAAGTTTTTTTACGCCATTCGGATTGACAGATTTGTATTCATCATAATCCGCTCTTTGTAGCAAATCTGATTCTCCAATTTGACGATCGCGATGAATATCATAATTATCGACAAAAAAATCTAAGTCATTCAAATCCACTTTCCACTCATCTGCAAATTGGTGCAATGATTGTTGCGTGTAATTTTCAACATATTGATTGATAACTGTTGGGAATGTCTTATCCTCATATAATTCTGGTGCCTCAAGATATTCTTGCCACACTTTTTGGACGACTTTAGCTAATTCAGGCTTTGATTTCGATAAATCAGCAATGTATTTTTCAATTTGTTTAGCGTCATCTGAATCGCGGTAGTCTCTTTCTTTAGCCTTTTCATTACGTCGACTAATCTCCATTAAATTGAGTAAATAATCATAATCAATTTTCTCATTGTGAATAGACTGAATTTGATACTCGATGTCTAATTCTAATTGCTCAACTTCTGTGTCATTTCTCAACTCTTCGATAATATTGACATATTTCCCGTTGTAATCCTCAAGTGTTTCATTGTTATAGTGATACTTATGTTCAAATTGTTCTTTGTCATAATCGCTATAAACTTGAATCACAGCATACGCTTTATCAAACACTTGAAATGCCTTCGCAAATTTTCTTTTTTCAGCTTCTGAGGTTAAACTATCGACACTTTCTGGGGTAGGTGCTATGTCTTGCAATGTTTGCCACGCCTCTTCAAATTCATACAATGACTCAGCCCAAGAAGGTGCTTGAATGAAGTCTTCGCCTCCATTTGAATATAAAACAAATGCTTCACGAACACTTTCTTTGTAGGTTTCTGGTAGTTGAAAGGTAACAATTTGTCCATATTGTTTATCCTTATCATAAATACGATTCGTTCGTGAAAATGCTTGAATCAAATGCTGTGGCTTCATTGGAGGTCTATCCATAAATAAAGTCGAAAGCGAAGGCGCATCGAATCCTGTCAATAATCGGTCCACAACAATCACAAGATCCAATTGTTCGCTTCGATTTTGATAAACTTCTGCCTTTCTTGCGAGTCGGTTATTGACATCTTTATTATAGCTATCAATATTCTCCATGGAAAAACTCATACCAAACATTTCATTATAATCCTGAATCGACTGCCACATCTTTTCTTGATTAACATCTGCTCCGTCTTCATTTGTACCTACAGAATAGGTTATCGCGATTTTTGGAAAATCACTAATATATTTCTTTACTTGTTCTCGAATGGTTATCGGTGATTCTCCGCGGATGACTTCTTGAAATAGTTCATAATATCTTTGAGCATTTCTAATAGAATTTGTCGTAAAAATCGCTGAGTAGGAATTCCCAGGTCCTTTATTCAGTCCCAATTTGCTTTGTGAACGATTGATGATGGAATCAATGACTTGAAGCCGGTGCTCATCATTTTCATATATGACTGGGTCAATCATTGCTTCTTTTTCAATCAATGTCATTTGATTGACATTTGTACCCGGATTCTGCTCTAAAATTAAATGATCTAATTGGTCTTCATCAATTGTGGATTTATATTCGACCTGAAAAGCTAATACCGCTTTATCATTTATCGCCTCTTTAACGGTGTATTGATGTAAACATTCGCCATATTGTTGTTCAGTAGTACGTGCTAGATCCCCCATAGCAGCTCTGGCATTTTCTTTAAAGATAGGAGTTCCTGTAAAACCATACCACATTGGATATTGAAAGAATTCATTGACAATTTGTTGTTGTTGAGGAGTCACTGCTCGGTGACATTCATCGACCACAAATGAAACTCTTAAAGATTGTATTTTTTTCTTTTGAGGATCTGAGTCATCTCTTTCTTGAAGACGTTTAATTAAAATATTTAATTTCTGAATGGTCGTAACGATTAAAGTCCGATCTGTTGAGACTAATTTCTTCATCAAGTCATAAACATTTTCTGAATCATTGACATCAATGACATCATTTTCTGCATAAGACAGAAAGGCTTCACTCGTTTGTAAGTTTAAATCTTTGCGGTCCACTACGAAGATTGATTTATCAATTGATGGAATCTGTAGTAAGTTTCTCGCAACTTTATATGAGGTTAACGTTTTTCCGGAACCCGTTGTATGCCAAACATAGCCAGACTGTTGTGTTTTGGTTGCTTGCTTAACCGATTCAATCGCATGAATTTGATACGGTCTCAGTAAAATGATTGATTTTCTGTCTTTATCCAAGACAGAATAATTTGCGACCATATGATGCGCCTCAGGTATGGTTAAGACATTCGCTGAAAATTCCAAATAATTATTGACAGGTTCATTTTCTGGATCTACCCAACGTGTCAAGAATGTTTCTTTTAAACGCTCTTTTGAAGCGGCAGCTATGTACCTTGTGTCAGTACCATTTGATACAACGAACATCTGAATCGCTGAAAATATTCCTGTAAATTTTCCAGCTTCCAAATACCGCTTAACTTGATTAAATGCATTTATAAATGACTCTCTTCGATTCTTTAACTCAAAGTGAATTAATGGGATACCATTAATCATCAAGGTTAAGTCAAAACGATGAGATTGACCTTGTGGACTTTTCTTATCTGATTGAAATTGATTAATAATCTGATAAACAGAATCACCACCAGCGATTTCTTGTGAATTGATGACATTTAAACGAACTTTTCCTAGCGATGCATCTTCACGCTGGACATCAACCTTAGCAACACCATTTTCGCCCCGTAGCCAAACAGCCGCATCATAAAATGTTGTAAAATTCAGTTGATTCTTAATTTGATGTTTTTCTTGTTCTGTTAAAAATGTCCCATTTAATCTTTGAATGTTATGTAATTCTAGATAATAAAAGAAATTGTCCCATAATTTTTGTTCTGTATTTAATTCAGGACAATAATTCCATTTTGATTCTTCCCTCGTCAAAAGATCAATAATCTTTTGTTCCATTCTAGCTTCTGATTCAAACTGCATTTTCTCACCCCGTAAACGTTTCCTATTCCATCCATTGTATCAAAGCTTTACTATATCAGCAATTTGAAATAGCAAATGCTGTGAAACAGAAAAAGGTTCGCATTGATTCAACATTGAAACCTTATTTTTTTGAAATTTAACTAATTATACTCAACAAACACTATTCTAACAGTACTGATTCACTAAACAGAAATGATAGTCAGTTTATCGTCGATTTTGTCTACACATCATCTCTCAAATTGCAACAATTGGAAACAGCATAAAGTATCAGAGTTTGCCGTCATTCATTCTGGAAAAGATTATAAACATTTAGAATCTGGCGATATTCCTGTTTACGGTACTGGCGGTTACATGCTTAGTGTGAACGAAAGTTTATCCGATAATGATGCAGTAGGGATTGGTAGAAAAGGAACTATTGATGTTCCTCAACTATTAAAGGCTCCATTTTGGACTGTGGACACTTTATTTTATGTTACACCCAAATATTTTGAAGTAAAATTTTTATTTTTTGTTTTTCAAAAGATTAATTGGAAAAAATATGATGAATCTACCGGGGTCCCGAGTCTTTCAAAAAGATCGATAGAAAAAATTAAAATATTTTTACCAAGTAATCTAGAGTCTCAAAAGATTAGCCAGTTACTTTTTAAAATTGATAATCTAATCACTTTAGAGCAGGAAAAATTATCTAATTTAGTAGTAATAAAACAATATTTATCAACTATTTTATTCGCATTTAAAGAAAAACCTGTTTTAAGGTTTAAATCTTTTAATGAAGATTGGCAACCAAAAAAATTAAAAGATGTAGGTGAAATTAGCACTGGTAATACACCATCAACTAAAGATTCTGATAATTATACTAGTGCTGGTGTGCTATGGATTACTCCGTCAGATATTAATTCATTAATTGTAGAAACCTCACAAAAACAATTATCAGAAAAAGGTATAAAAAAAGCAAGAATAGCTAAAAAAGGTTCTATATTAGTTACTTGTATCGCTAGCATTGGAAAAAATGCTCTTATCAGTGAAGATAGTGCTTTCAACCAACAAATTAATGCCATTACTCCAAATAACAATTATGATTCATATTTTTTGTTAACCCAATCATTTCACTGGTCAGAATTAATGAAAAGAATAGCATCAGCTGGTACTATGGATATAATTAATAAATCTGAATTTTCGAATTTAATCTCACTATTCCCACAACTAAATGAACAGAAAAAAATAGGAATATTTTTTAAAAAAATAGATAGATTAATTGAACTTCAAAATAATAGTATTAATCTTTTTGAAATGGTAAAACAAACTTTATTAAAAAATCTACTTCTTTAATTATAATAACCTCCTACGATCAATTAGGAGGTTATTTTTATGTTACAAAACAAATCAACAGTTTATCTTTATGACTATTTTTATGAGTGGATCGAACTTTATAAAGTAGGAGCTATCAGACAAGTTACATTGGATAAATATTACTTAGCTTACCGTCATTTAAGAAAAATAGCTCCCCACTTGACAATGGGGGAGCTAAATAGGCAAACATATCAATCTATAATTAATGAGTTTGCTCGAACACATGAAAAGCAAACTACAATGGATTTTCACCATCAAATTAAAAGCTGTATATTAGATGCTTATGATGATGGGGTTATAATGACAAATCCAACAAGAAAAACAATTATTAAGGGTAAAACCCCTCCACCAAAGAAAGTTAAATATATTAGTCAATATGAATTACATGCTTTAACTGAAATATTAAATTTAGAGGATACAATTTCATTAGACTGGTTGATATTATTAATCGCTAAGACTGGGTTGCGTTTTTCTGAAGCTTTAGGTGTTACGCCTAAAGACTTTGACTTTGAAAAGCAAACATTAACAATCAACAAAACATGGAATTACAAGTCTTCTTCCGGTGGTTTTGAGCCAACTAAGAATATTCATTCTAATCGTACAATCGCTTTAGATTGGAAACTATTAATGCAATTTTCTAGGTTAACAGCATTCTTACCTGAAGATCAGCCAATTTTCGTAGATGGTAGAATTTATAACTCTACCATCAATAATTTACTGGAACGTTATTGTGAAAAAGCTAATGTTCCAATTATCACTATTCATGGTTTAAGACATACGCATGCATCAGTACTTCTTTATGCAGGTGTATCAATCGCAAGTGTAGCAAAAAGACTTGGGCATGCTAATATGACCACAACACAAAACACATACTTGCATATAATTAGAGAACTAGAGAGCCAGGATATGAATAAGGTGATGAATGTGTTGGCTGGTATTTAATTTAAACTAACATTAAATTTAATAGTTGAGAACGAATTTTATTTAACATTTTGATATAACCATGCTCTAAAGCGATTAAATATTCAATCTCATCTAACATTTGCGCTATTTTTTGTTGTTCTTTTTGGTCAGGTATCATTATAGGCATTTTTTCAAATTGTTTATCTGAAATGGAAAAGCGATCTGAACGTGCTCCAGTATTTCCATTTGAGTACATAAAACGATGCCATTTAAAAGAATTAAAATATTGTTCTAAAAAACTATTGTTAATATTTTGATTTGAAATTCTAAAAACATAATATAAAGGGGACATTATTCCTATTCGTTTTAGCTTATTTCTTTTAATGGGGCCCACAGGAGCGGAGTTAGAGATTCTAGGATTATATACAAAATCATCATTACTGACAATATAATATTTATCAATATTCTTTTCATTTGAAATGTTTTTATCAAAGTAATCAGATTGACTTATAATACCTTTCGTAGCTGAATTTGTAAAAGTTTCTGTAACTGATAAATTGGTATTCTTTTGGGTTACTTTCTCTGATATGTCACCAAGGATACGTTGTTTCCAAGGTTCTGAAAAATCACAGAATCTAATTTCAGGAGATCTTTCATCAGTGAACATTTTGTGTAATAACCAATCTTTAGTTTGGATTAAATTTTTACATTTTTCCTGCTCTAAAGTGATTAGATTATCAATTTTTAAAAGAAAACCACCAATAATATATTGTTCATCTCTATTATAAGGTAGATTGATTTTAGTTTGTAATAATTCTTGTTTTGTTATTCCCTTAATCGATGTTCCCTGCGACCTATTCTTAATCTGATTTAATACTCGATGCATAGCAAAAGTTAGAAAATATGGGTCTCCATTTAAGCTACTAAAGTTTAAAAAATCTTGACTAGAGGCATACTCTTTATCAATTAAACATAGCTTACCTAAACCTACTCTAGTAACAACTGCTATAGAATTTTTAGGGATTTTTTTAGCTGAAGATTTTTCTATAGCTTCTTCAGTAATTGCTTTTTCTAAATGAACTGTAAACAAGTTGTTCTCTTCAATACTTGAACTTTGAATCCATGGGATATTACCCGACCAATAGCTTAAATTATTAGTAGTAGGAGTCCCACCACCAGTTTTAAACTCTGAAACATCATTTATTTTACGTTGTTTCCAATCATCAGTAAATCCTTTGAATCTTAACTTTGGAACTTTTCTTTCTTCTGCCACTAGCTGAACACCTCTTTCAATGCTTGGATGATATCTTTGGATTCATCATTGACTTGAAGGTCACCAACCATATCGAGGAGTTCGGCTTTTGTTTTCTCAATTTCTGCATCGATTTCTTTAATATCTTTGCTAACTTGGACGATATCAATCGGTTCTGGTTCTTCGTAGGTATCGACATACCGAGGAATATTCAAGTTATAATCATTTTCAACAATTTCTTCAAAGGAAGCTAAATGCGCATATTTTTCAACACCTTCACGATTACGATAAGTATCTAATATCTTTTGAATGTTCTCTTCTGTTAATTGATTTTGTGTTTTAATCTTTTCAAATTCATTCGATGCGTCAATAAATAATACATCTCGTTGGATATTATCTTTCTTCAAGACAATAATTGTCGTTGGGATTGATGTACTATAAAATAAATTCGATGGTAATCCGATGACTGTATGGATTGCACCGCGTTCTAACAATGCTTTACGAATAGTTCCTTCTGCACCACCACGGAATAAAACACCATGTGGTAAGACAATACACATAACGCCATCTTCTTTCAAATGATAAAAGCCATGTAGTAAGAAGGCATAATCGGCTTTCGATTTAGGTGCTAATCTTCCATAAGGCGCAAAGCGTGGATCATCTAAGAAACCAGCATCTGAAGACCATTTTGCTGAATAAGGCGGATTCATCAATACCGCATCATAATTGGTCGGTTCTTCTGTTGGCCAATCATTTTCCAGTGTATCAGCATTACGTAAATGTTGATTTTCTTTCGGTACACCGTGAATAATCATATTCATACGGGCAAGATTATATGTTGAAGTATTTAATTCTTGTCCATAATAACCAATCTTTTTCGGATGATTAGAATATTTACCTACATTAAGAAGCAAAGATCCGGATCCCATAGCCGCGTCATATGCTGTGAAACCTTGTTGATTTTCTTTTCCGTCAATTGCGATACGCGTCATTAATTCGGATACTTGTTGTGGAGTATAAAACTCTCCTGCTTTTTTTCCTGACTCTGAGGCGAACTTTCCTAAAAGAAATTCATAAGCATCACCCAAAGCATCACCAGAATAATTCCCCAAATTTATTTTATCTAATTCTAAAATCAATTGAGAAATCGTTTGGTTTTGCTTTTGTGGCGTACTTCCTAGTCTTCGAGAATAGAGATCAACATCATCAAAAAGATTCTCAAACATCGAATCAGATTGTTCTAAATCTCTAAATCCTTGTTGCAATGTTTCTAATTGGAATGAATTACGATTAATCTGTTCAACTAATGCCGTAAATGTCACTTCCGGTTCGATTGAAAAAGACATGCTATATTGTAATTCTTCAATTAAATCTTCTTGAATGTCTTCATCATGGTAATTTTCTTCGTAGATCTTTTGAGCTTCAGTGAGTGATTGAGTCGGTTCTTCTAGTAAATCAGCTGCTTTAAAAAGCATTTTATCTGATAAATATTTATAAAACACTAACCCTAAAAGATAGTTTTTATATTCATTCGCGTCCATCTTGGACCTTAAAATATCCGCACAATTCCATAGTGCTTGAGATAATTCTGTTATTTTTATTTGTTCTGCCATAGCTAGCTCCTTTATGAAAATAGTCTTTATCAATCATTATACACAAGATTCAAGAATCTTCATACTTGTTAAGAATGACATAAACACTAAGAACAAATTAATTTACAAAACACCTAATTCAACGATTAGGTAACAATATCTTTCATCGTTTCACTTTTTATATTTGTGTATTTTAAGATATATTATCGCTTCATTAATTAGTCAAATAAAGATTAAGGCAACAAGAAATGATATTTCATTTATTTCTTCCATAAGTCCTTTTCGTTTTCCTATTTAATCATTTCATTAATAGCTTCACCTTTTTCTGAATATAACCAAGATTTTTCAAAACCAAAAACATGAGCTAAGTTTGTCATAACAGGATAAATTGCCTCTGAAAAAGTATTTTCATTTGTAATATAACCAGGGACTATTTTTATTATATTTTGAGTTAATGGTCCACTTGGAGTTTGATCATCAAAATCATTAAAGGTAGAAATTTTCCCTTTAACATTACCTAGATTGTAATATTAAGCTAGACAAATAAAAAGGTCATTTATGATACACTCTTACTATACTTCCACCACGAAGAATAGGAGAGATCATAAATGACCTACACCCATCTTACCACGGATGAATTA